>JAFLJS010000043.1 GCA_022712895.1 Desulfocapsa sp. | reverse complement strand
CCGTTCCCATTCCGAACACGGAAGTTAAGCTCTTTTGCGCCGATGGTACTGCATGGGTGACTATGTGGGAGAGTAGGTCACCGCCGATTTCTTTTAAAGGCTCCAATCAGTTCTTTCTGGTTGGAGCCTTTTCTTTTTTGCTTTTTCTTTAAACAACTAAACTTCATCACCTGGTAAAGAACCATCAAACCAGCATCGACTCCCCTCCCCTGCTTTTCGTTTTATCTTTCTTTCTGGATTTGAGGTGGTAGACTGATTTGTTGCCTGGGGACTTGAATCTTTGAACTATGTAATAGATAACTGAAGAGTTTATTGAAAGAATAACAGAGCGATGATTTTCTTTGTCACTAGACATGTATTGTCTTTGATATGCCACAGACATGACACCTTAAAAACAAAATTGTGATCTGTACTTTAATTCTCAATAAACAGGATCTGCTTTTTTGGAATTACTAACCGGACTTTCGAATTTTCTGCAAGTACAGGTTTGCCACGCTGATGATCTTGTTCTACCAATAGTTTATTTTTCCCGACCTCGATAGAATAGCGGATTGTTGCTCCAATAAATTCTTTTGTTCCAACTCTACCATTGAACGCAACGATGTCTCTAAGTTGTGTCTCTGGATTTATTAAGACACTCTGGGGGCGAAAAACCACTGAACCCTGCCCTGCTGTCATGCTAGTGTTAATCGGGATTAGTAAATCCGACCCCGCCTGTAAAAAAGCCTGACCATCCTTCTGGCTGACTTCACCTTCGATTAAATTGGTTGTACCTAAAAAGTGTGCCACAAATTGATTGACCGGATAATCATAAAGATCCATAGGTGAGCCAATCTGTTGAATAACACCCTTGTCGAGAACTGCCATTCGATCAGATATGGTATTTGCTTCCTCCTGATCATGGGTAACAAAAATTGTGGTGAGGCCAAGCTTACGTTGCAATTTAAGAATATCATTCCGCATCTGAACCCGAAGATTAGCATCCAGGTTTGATAATGGCTCATCAAGGAGTAGAACTCTTGGCCTTATAACAATAAAAGCCACTCGTTGTTGCTAACCACCCGAGAGCTGTGCAGGATGACGGTCTGCGAGATGCTCCAGGCCTACCATATTAAGTGCTTCTTCCACCCTTTCCGCTATTTCTCTTTTTTGGGTTTTTCGTTCCTCAAGACCAAAAGCAACATTTTTTTGCACACTCATATGAGGCCAAAGTGCATAATTTTGGGAAACCATGCCAACATCCCTTTTCCATGGCGGTAATGATGCGGTCGCAAGTGCTGCTGCCCACAATGCAAGGAGTGAAAAAGCCACCAGGATAACCGAAATGACATCCCCCATAGGATCAGAGATACCGATAGATGATATTCGCAGATATGCTTGCGGGGCCAGCATATTATTCACATTGAGGAGTAGCGGCGTACCAAGATCGTCAAAAGCTTTAAGAAACACAAGAGAAGCACCCGCAGGATAACTGGCATGGCAAGTGGAAAACAATGCGACGGAACAATCTGACCCCACTGGAACCGAGGTTTTGTGCCGCTTCTTCAACGGAGCGATCAATATTGGTGAGTGCTGCCGAAAGATTAATACGAATAAACTGAGAATAATGAATCCCTTCAACGAGAATAACACCATTAAGCCCCTTCATGAAGGGTATGGTAAAACCGAACAAGTCATCCAGCAGAAGGTTCACAGAGCCATTAGTACCAAATAACAATTGCATGGCAACCGCACCAACAAAGGGTGGCGTAATAAGAGGTACAATACCAAGGGTTTGAATTAGTACTACAGACTAGAGTATCTAATGTCAAATGGCTAAAACTCTCCTCGCGAACAGATGCTATAAGAAATGTAAAGTCGCAGACTTGATCACAGCATTGTTTGAAATGGAATAGCGGAAGGTGTCTGGAGTAAATGAATTGTGAACGACGTTAAATGCGGGGTTTAACTTTGTATCAGGCAAACATTTTCGAACCTGCAAAACAATATCACAGCGATTTCAGTCAATGGCTATTCGCCCCAGACAACAGTGCCGTGGAAGAAACGAAACAAAGCTCCTCAAGCTGAAAACCGAGAAGCTCCATTCGCCTACATGATGCATAAAAAAGAACAATTTATACCTACTCCAGATTCTGTTCCTGAATCTGCGGCACCTCTTGTTGCTGCTGCCCAGGAATCTGAGGTTTTGTGTATACGGGCATATCAAAAGCGTCTATTTCTGGTCTTGACTCTTCCATCTGTTCTTCACTACCTACCAGTTCAGCCTGGGCCAGAAGATTTGGATCAAGCGCATTCATCTCCTTCTCCACCCGCTCAATATTTCCCATAACTTTATCAGTTATACCCACATCTGGATATTTAACTAAAATATCCACTAGATGCCTTCTGGAATCTATAAGCAGTTTCTTCTGCGATTCTAAATCCGTCGTTTTTGTGAAACGAATAAAAAGATCAGCCGCTTTTCTTCTCTCTGCTCGAGCTGAAAGAAGTGAAGCCTCGGCAATCTTCCCATCGGCTTTGAGACCATACTCAGAATCGAGCATGGTGGTTAACAGTTCAATGGCCTCATCATACTCATTTTTGTCAATGAGCAGGAGTGCATCATTCCACTGTCGCTGCAATGCCTGCATTTTTTCAATTTTCTTTGTTTCACGATTCACCGCCTCAGCCAAAGTCAGGTCATCACTTTTTTTGCGGATTTCAATAAGCTTCTCGCCACTTAAGATATCTTCCTGCAAGGTTTCCATTTTTAGCAGTGCGTCTTGAAAACGTTCTTCAGCTGCCAACACATCGACTTCAGCAAGAAATGAGGCGAGCCAGCTATCTGCCTTGTTTTTTGCCGATTCACGAATAATATCAATATTGGATGCAACCGCTGAATAAGGGTAATCTGCAAGAAACTGATCCGTCTGCCAAACAAGTTTATACCCATCACGCTGCGGTGTAAAACCCAAGTAATTTCTCAAAAGTGAAGAATACTCTTCGAGTTCTGGGCTCCCCGGCTCACTACGCTCAAGAATAGAGAGCTGCAAAATCCCCCAGCTTTCAATACTCGCCAGACTCTTATAATCAGCCGAGATTTCATTATACTGTTTTTCAGCCCTATCATAATCGCCAGAAGCCGCATACAAATCAGCAAGTACTCTTCTCAGGGAGAGAATATCCGTTCGCTGATCATCAGAAGCAGACATCAAATCTACAATTGTCTGATATACTTTTGCAGCTTCCGCTTCCTGATGGAGTGCCATCAGAGCGTTTCCATACGATATTCTGGTATTAAGGTGCACCCTATCCAATTGATTATCGGGAATCTGCTGCCAGACCTGCACAACTTCTTCATACTCTTCACTACCAGCATACCTTTCAATCAGCGTTTCAATCTGGGGAAGGTCAGCCTTCTTCTCACGCTGTGCCCAACCAGCACCCTCATCGGCCCCCCCTTTTAACAACTGTCCACAACCAGACTCAAGGAAACTGATATCACGCTGTTCAAGATCCATGACCTCAGAGCCTGTAATCATTTGTGTAGAATCCATAAAATCCTGACGAAGCAACGCGTCCTGAATACGATTGTATCCATTGAGTACCTTCTGTAAATCTCTAAAACAGCGAACCATTTCCTCAGATGCAGCTTCATCAAGCTCTGCAATCACCGCCTGCTCATCAAGTTCTTTCCAACGATTCAGTTTTCTACCATATTCAAAAATACGATCTTTGATATATTGCATATCCGGCAATACCTGCGGTCCATTGATCACTCCAGGATACCCATCTTCATCAGTGACATAATGCTGTTCTGAAGAAACACCTAACGGTGCAGGTTGGACAATGACTTTACTTGGCACACTCTCACTTGTTTCGAGCCCCTGTGACTGGGTCATAGTCGAATTATTCGGTGTAACAATTCGTTTTTTATCATACGAACAGGCAGTAAAAAGAAGTGTGCAGCAAACTGCAGTGCTGAGGGTACGGTATCGAATGTTCATTTTTTTTATTTATATTTAAGTAATGGAGAAAGAAAGCACAAACCCGGCAAATTTGATAAACTCGTAAAAACCCAGAATTTAGATGGTTAAGTATTTATGCCCTTTTTTCGGGTGAAAAACTTCATATCCGAGGCGCAAATATTTTCTATTATTTCGGCGTACGAAGGTACGTCGTAATGATAGAAAATGTGCAGCAACGAAGGAGATGGAGAGTTTTCACCCTAACTACGGGCATAAATACGACGCCATCAAATTTTACTAACGCTTAAAGTAAACATGTTGTAGCACGAAGACATGCAGATATCAAGAAAACGCAGTCTTCTTTATAAATCTGTCTCAACAACCTGCTTCTTATCACCCCAGAATGGTGCATATTTTCGTGCAGCCTTAAATCTTCCTGACTCATTTATCTGGCCAAAGGTGGTAATGGATGGTTGCATTCTATTCTTTTCGTCAACTTCCCTCAAAGGCTTTAGGAAACGCCCACCATCTTCTCCATTTACCGCCAGATTTACCTGCCCAAGCTCTTCCTGTAAAAGAGTAAGGCCATAAAATGATAAGTCCACAGGATCAAGCTCAGAGGCATATCCTTTCTCTCGTAACAAGGTGTTCACAAGACCTGTCCAGGTTGGTAACGCACCGCCCGACCCTGTAATTCTGGTACTTTTTCTACGCATTGGTTTGTTATTATCAAAGCCGACGTATACACCCATTGCATAGCCTCCCTCAAGGATCATTCCTGTTCCTCCCTTGGAGATACCCGGTAAATAGCCAAAGAATGAAGCATTGGTATAATTATTTGCTGTTCCAGTTTTCCCAAGGAGTGGAATAACCAGATCCATGGCCGCCAGCGATTCCATCTCCTCACCCTCTTTCAAAGGCAAACGTGCATTTTTATGTGCATACCTTCCCGTTCCAAATTTCACAGTATTTTCAAGGATGTGATTCAGTGCGAGACGTGGCTCTGCTTCCAGTATTTTTTTCTGCTCTATCCTACTCTGATAAACAACTTCACCTTCCAGTGTCTCAATACGATCAAGAACAGTCAACAGATTCTGCTGATCAACCGTCTCGCCAGAGACTAAAGAGACAGCACCACGAATCAGGCTCTCATACATCCTCACCGTTTCCAGAAGTGTCACCACATTTGACCCCAGAGGAAAAGAGAGTACCGGATCCAGCTGACTGGAGATCCCCATTTCATGCCCCAATGCTATCAGATATTGCAGGCCAACCAACACACGAAAATCATGCACCCCTGCCAACACCTCAAGACTGTAAGGAGCAACTGAGACCATACGCTGATACTCACGCGTCACCTGTTTTTCCACAAGGTTCAACGCCGCAGAACTCAGGTAGGAATCCAGCAGTACATCATTCCAAAATTTTTCTACCACAGCATTTTCAGCCTTACTCAAGAAAGAATAGAGCCTGTCACTATCGAGATAGGACAAATTTTCATTCATCCCATCTTTGTTGGTAAACACATATTTCTTTGCTACACGATCAAAGTAGAGATTGGCCTCATCACTCCCGACAGGTAAGCCAAAAGGATTTTCAGCCTGCTGCTCAAGGGTGTTACGGTACTCAGCCAACTGCTGTTGACGCTGGACGAGACTTAGATAATGAACTTGCAGAAGACGCTTTCGTAACAGTTGTTCTTTACGCTGCGATGAAGAGAGTTCATTCTCGTCCAGAATAGTATTTATCTCTTGAACATAATCATCAAAGTTAAGGCCATAGGGCATATTTTGTAATTTTGTATACTCTTCAATCCGATTTTCAAAGAGAAAATCTGTCTCAAGATTCTGCACTGCAATGGTAAAGGCTGCAGCCCTAAGAGTTGGACGATTTAAAACGATGCCGTGTTTATCTCGAATTCGAGACCGATAGAGAGTGTAAGGCTCCTGTTTACCATCTTTATTAATTCTGGGAGCCAGTCCAAGACGGTCTGTGAGATCTTTAAAATCTTCGACAGAAAGTCGATCACAGAGATGGTAAAGTAACCAGATAGAGGCAAGATTTTCAGAACGCACGCCAGCCCAGTTCATGGTTACATGATCAGCAGTATTTGTATGATCCGGTCGTGGAAAATACGGTTGGTTCTGATAAACAAAAACCTCCCTTGTATTTTGCAAAAGATCTGCGGTATTCCACCCCAGTTGCAGTGCCGCAGCATACAAATACGGTTTAAATGCAGACCCCATAGTTCTTTTGGCAGATATAGCACGATTGTAAAAACGATTTTCCACCCCACCAGCCATGGCCTTAATCATTCCTCTCTGCATGATCAGCGCACCACCCTGCATCTGTGGAAAACGCTCCAGATCAAGGAGTACATCACCATCGACACTAACTTCCCTCACACTGATCCACACTCGATCGCCTTCTGCCAGTTGATCCATCAGCAAAGGCAAGTCGGATTTTTTTACTTCACTCCAACGATTTTTTGTCCATTTCACCAGAGCCTCAAGTGGTCTGGTAAAGCCCAGACGATCTATCAGGCCATCACTTAAATCACCGCCAAAGGTGATCAACAATCCTTCAGGCTCTTTTTTGGCGATGGTACCAAAGAGAAATGCTCGTTCTATAAGCTCCCTGTCTCCACGATAGTTAGTATTAGCCAGCTCCTTTTGCACCTCTTCCCGGTCATAACCCCGAAGTCTGATATCCAGGCGTGACAATTCTCGACGCAGCCAGTAGAGAGTCTCTTTTTGCAAATCTTTATCCACCGTTGTAATAACCCGAAGACCAGCAGTTGCAAGATTGGAGATACCGTTTTCCTCCAGGGCTTCTCGTACGGTGTCGGTGGCCACAGCGTCTTTCACCATCTCCATCACATAGTCAAGATCGTAACCAACCTGCCCTTCATTGAAGACAACATCTGCATGAATGCTATCCTCATATTTTTGAGCTGAAATCATACCGAGTTCTTTCATCTGGCCCAGCACATATTTCACTCGGATATTCACCCGATGGCGCACATCTGCCTTCGAAATTTTAGACTTTCGGATAAAGGGGTTGTAATAATTCGGTCTTTTCACACTGCCTGCAATAAATGCACTTTCTATAAGAGTCAGCTCTTCGACATTCTTATCAAAATAGTACCTTGCTGCCACGCCGAGACCATGGCCATTCCCACGAACGTAGAACTGATTCGAATAAAATTCGAAAATCTTTTCTTTGGAATAATGGTGCTCAAGCCGCAGAGCATAGAGAAGCTCTTTCAGTTTAGCTTCATAGGATCTTCCCGAGCGTTTAAAGAGGTTTTTTGCAGTTTGCTGGGTGAGCGTACTCCCTCCCTGAACTACTCTACCAGCTTTGTAATTTTTTATAGCGGCACGAGTGATGGAGACCGGATCAAAACCGTGATGCTCAAAAAACCGATTATCCTCGGAGGCAACCAGAGCATTTACAAAACTTTGAGGGATCTGCTCATAACTAACGTATTGCCGATGGGCATCATCAAAAAACACCCCTAGAGGGGTTACCCCATCACTGTAGAGGACAGGACTTTCTTTTCCAAGAATCGACTGAATATTGGAAAGTGTAATTTCTTCACCGGGATGAAGAACGACAAAATAATATAGCACCCCCAAGACCGCAAGACAGATCAGTATTGCCAGCGTCAGAAAGGTAACTATAAGGATTTTTAGTATCTTTTTTATCATAAAACAACAGTAGAAAATATGTCTTTGGGGAAACACAAAAAAGGACAGCACTTAAGGGGGGTAAAACGAACTACTATTGCTCTCTAAATCCCTAGTTTTCCCTTGCAATTAAACTCTTCATGGAGTCTAAGTATAAAAATTTATGTAATTGTACTGCTTTCAAAAGTATATCTCAAGGACGCTTTTCTTAATCTGTATAAATAACAGCACACAAGGAAAGATCTAGACTATGTTTTCTGTGACCCCAGCCACTATGCCTCGACTCTCTCGATTTTGCCGCGCAACCATCTGCTGTTTCAGCTTTGCTCTGCTGTTATCATCCTGCGCCCAAAACGACACGGCTTTTTTGTATCCTTTACCCGACGGTGAAATAGCCTCCCCTGTGAGTTCTGTATCCACTGACCCTGAATTACTGCTTGTTGAGGCGGAGCCGGAACAGTGCTTGACTGAAGAGCTGGAAGCCCTTCGGCAGACGGGTACATGGCTTGGCGCAGACATGTCTGCTATTCACGGTAGTGCTCATCAAGTAGAATATGATTTTCCCATCGTCATCAACAAACAGGTACAGGCCTATCTGAATATTTTTCAATATCGCCAAAAAAAGACTTTTGGCCGCTGGCTCGAACGATCCGGTAAATATGTACCTCTATTTCAAAAAGAGCTGCGCGAAGCTGGGCTTCCTGAAGATCTGGCATATCTGGCCATGATTGAATCCGGTTTTAATCAACGTGCTTTTTCCCGTGCCCGTGCCGTTGGACTCTGGCAGTTCATGAAGGGAACTGGAAAGGACTACAACCTACGTATTGACCGTTATGTGGACGAGCGCCGTCATGCTGAAAAATCCACAAAAGCAGCTATTGCTTTTCTCTCAGATCTTTATGCGGATTTTGGTGACTGGCATCTTGCTGTTGCCGCATACAACGCAGGTGGTGGTAAGATAGGCAGAGGTCTCAAGCGCTATAAAGTAAATAATTTCTGGAGTCTTGCAGAACACAAATATCTGCAACTGGAAACCAAACGCTACGTTCCCAAGCTGATTGCAGCAATCATCATTGCCAAAAATCCTGAGCACTATGGTTTTGATAATATTGTGTACGAATCCCCTATGGCGTATGAAACGCTCCGTGTCGGCCCCGGATTAAGCCTTGATGCCGTTGCACTTCTCAGCGGCTCCAGTTCAAAGGAGATTAAAGGTCTGAACAGGGAGCTTACCACCGGACGTACCCCTTTAAACAAAAAACATTATGATGTACAGATTCCTGTGGGCACAAAAACAATAGCAGCGGCAAATCTTCCCCGTCTGCATAGGGTTGCCACCACGGGATATGGTACCCATGTTATTCAAAAAGGAGATACCATCTCCGCCATCTGTAGACGCTACAATATCAACAAAACCACCCTTCTTAAAATTAACAATTTAAGAAGCAGCAAGCTGATTGCGGGCAAGCATCTGCGTATTCCACAGGGTAAAATACGATATCGTCTACTAGGTGAAGGTGAAGAAGCCCGTCTTGCCAGCAGTGAACTGATTCTGCACAAAATCAAGCCCGGCGAAACAATTTCTAAGATTGCCGATAAATACAACGTACCTGCGGATCTGATTGTAACCTGGAATGGTTTGAAAAGTGTACATAAGATACGTGCTGGCCAGCAGCTTGCGCTCTATATTGAAGAGGCTGGTGAAAGTGTTGCCGTTTCTACAAAAACAAGCGTCCGAATTCAGAGAAAAGCAAAACCACAGGTAGCAGGAAAAGGCAAAAACAGAAATACGTTAATTGTGCTTGCTCAGCAAAAGAAATCTCGGAGTGAGGAAGCGGTACCTGAGAACGGAACCAAGGTAAGTTGGTATCGTGTCCGCCAGGGTGATTCCCTCTGGAGTATTGCCAAAAAATTCAACCTGTCCACCAGACAGTTGAAATCCTGGAATAATTTAAAATCCAATCGTATTCATCCCGGGATCAAATTAAAACTTAACAACGTCTAGGGACAACTCCCTACGACCGAATATAGGTACATTACCAGGAGGATGGGTGAACCCGTCCTCCTTCTTTTTTTTATAGAAAAACATGCCAGATAAAAACTTTCCATCAACCGATTATCCATCGGATGTCCATACCATACAATTCGAAGACAAGACCATTCTCCTCATCGGTACTGCCCATATTTCTCAGGAATCTGTAGAGCTTGTTGAAGAAGTTATCAGCAATGAACAACCTGACTGTGTGTGCCTGGAACTCGATGACAAACGTTTCCAGGCCCTGACCCAGAAAAAACAGTGGCAATCTCTTGATCTGAAACAGATCATCAAGAAGAAACAACTCTCTACCCTGATGATCAACCTGCTGATGGCCTCTTACCAGAAAAAGCTGGGCGGCCAGTTGGGTGTTCAGCCTGGAGCAGAGCTTTTGCATGCTGCAAAAACAGCTGAAAAAAGTGATATCCCCATTGCCTTAATAGACCGAGACGTTCGTGTTACACTACGTCGTGCCTGGAAATCCACATCCTTTTTCAAGAAAGGGTATCTTCTGACCACCATCTTTGCCTCTCTCTTCGATTCAACAGAAATCAGCGAAGAGAAACTGGCCGAGATGAAACAAAAAGATGTGCTCTCTGAGCTCATGGAAGAAATGGGATCTGCCCTTCCCGATGTGAAAAGAGTTTTAATTGATGAACGTGACATCTATCTTTGTGAGAAAATCAAAACTACCGAAGGGCAACACCTTGTTGCCGTTGTTGGCGCAGGTCATGTCGCAGGCATCAAGGAAGTATTCAAGCATGATCGCAGTAATGAACTCGAAGAAATAACCACAATTCCTCCGGTTTCCGGCATATGGAAAGCCGTTGGCTGGTCTATTCCATTGCTCATTATTGGTTCACTTATCACCATCGGCATCCAAAAAGGTGCTGCTGATGCTGGAGCGAACCTCCTCTATTGGATACTTGCAAACGGCATCCCCTCTGCCATAGGCGGTATACTTGCTTTTGCCAACCCACTTACAGTAGTTGGTGCCTTTGTGGCAGCTCCCATTACCAGCCTCACCCCCGTTATTGGCGCTGGCTATGTCGCAGCATTTATACAGGTGATGCGCACCCCGCCAGTGGTAAAAGAATTTGAAACAGTTGGAGACGACATGGGAAGCCTCACAGGCTGGTGGAAAAACAAACTTCTCCGCCTCTTTCTTGTCTTTCTTTTTACAGGTCTTGGCTCTTCCGTTGGCACCTATATTGGTGGTTACGAGATTATCACAAACCTTTTCAGCTAAACCTACGTGGAACACAAAATGACTAAAGAAACAACAGCCCCAAAAGCCGGCCCTATTCTGAACTCCAAGCAAAAGAAATTTCTCAAAGGCCTAGGCCACTCTCTTTCACCAGTCGTCTCTGTTGGTAAAGATGGGTTAGAAAAAAAGATAGCCACTGCGACCAATCTTGAACTGGCTCGTCATGAGCTAATCAAAATCAAAATTGGCAAGAGCAGCTCTGCTTCCAAGCAAGAAACTGCCGACTATTTGTCGGAAAAAAGTGGTGGCAGCCTTGTACAGATAATTGGCAAGACAATCCTGCTGTACAAAAAGAACCCGAAACTCGACAAGGACAAACAGATCAAAATTCCTTGATACTTTGAGAATCGTACGATTCATTGCGCTTTTTTTCTGTCTTATCGGCCTTGGTTTATGGGCACTATTCAGTCAGCGTTTGCTGCTTACTGAGCTTCTACTTCGTGACAGACTCGAATCAATAGGATGGTTAACCACTGAACTGGTGATTACTGATATCAGTTCAGATACTGTATCTATATCTTCCTTTCGCGCTTTATTGCCTGATGGGCCAATACAAAAGCTGAGCCTTTCAAACCTTGTTCTGCACTTTACCCCCAAGGAACTTCTCAAGGGATCGCTGCAAAAACTGGCTATTGAATCACTTCACCTGCAAGTAACTCCTCAAGATTCATCCAGCTCGAAAAAATCATCACTTCCCTTTGCAAAACTGCGAAAATATATCCCTCAGGATGTCTCGGTGAAGAGTTTTACCGTTACAACACCAGACTTCACTCAGGATATCCAGATACGGCTCTCCGCCAGTAACATTGCACAGAATCCTTTTAAACTGAATATTATTCTCCATGCTGAAGAAATTGTCCTACAAAAATGGCTGATTACAAACGCTAAAGGCAATATTTCCATCACAACTGAAGATGGTGAGAAGCTAGTAATAGAGAAAAACTCAACATTTCAATTCGATAGCCTGACAGGGCAATCAACATCCATTGCAGACAGTTACATTTCCTTTTCCGCTCTATTAAAAAGAGATCCGACAACGAATAATTGGCACCTCCCTCATTCGAAAATTCATGTGACAACCCAAGGCGCTCAGCACCAAGGAATTTCCTTGCAGCCGACCGTAGTCAGCCTTGAGGCGCAGGTACAAACCCTGCCACTTCAGGCACGTGTCACACTCCGTGATGAAAAGCTAATATTGCAGCAAAAAGATAAAAATGTCACCTTGCAAAATCTTCAGGCAACACTGCTTGCGACTGATACATACATTGATCTGAAATTCCAATTTACTCCCGAAATGGTACCCGGTCGTATTAAAGCAAACATCAATCACAATTTAACAGAAAACAAGGGCACAGCGCATTTTTCAACTACGCAACCACTCAATCTCAAGAACTCAAGCGACTCATTTCAGGCAATCTTACAAAACCTTAACCTGCCACTGCAGATAACTGGAGGGATCATAAATTGCCAAGGCAAGATAGAATGGAAAGACAAGCAACTTCAGCAAATCATAGCCTCTTTTAACCTGCGAAATGGTGCAGGAAGCTATGGCAAAACTACGTTTAAAGGCCTGATTGTTAATCAAGACCTCCAACTGTTCCCAACAATCGAAACACGTTCCAGTGGCTATGTCTCTGCCTCTGAAATAGAAAACGGCATCACATTGAGAAAATTCTCTTTGCAAAATCAGCTTATTGCCAGGCAAGACATACAAACGCCACAACTACTGATCGATTCAATCCAAGTGGAACTCTTTGGGGGAATCATCAGTAGTAAGCATATTCTCCTGGACACGCAGCAACTCAACATTGTCAGTACGATTCAGCTGAACAGAATCGATCTCAATGAGATTATACGATTAAGCAAAATAAATGGGCTTAACGTGAGCGGCGTTCTGGATGGGTCAATAACACTACATGTGAAAGATAGGATTGTATCTATTCCGACCGGAGAACTACACAGCAGGGCGCCAGGTGGTACTATCAGCTATTTTCCGCCCGGAGGTATAGAAAATTATTCCACCCTTCCAACCTATGCCCTGAAAGCGCTGGAAAACTTCGATTACGGCCTGCTCACCGCAACGCCGACATATTACGAAGACGGTACGCTCATTATTGAAATTCATATGGAAGGACACAGCCCACAACTCAATACTAAAAGGCCTGTCCACCTGAACTTGAATACAGAACAAAATATTCTTTCCCTTCTGAAAAGCCTTCGCTATAGTAAAAAAACAACAGACGAACTTGAACAACAGCTACAGAAACAACCTCGGTCGAACGAATCACTTTAAGGATGAGGTCTCAATAATGCGCATGAACTACTTTATCATTGTACTCTGCATATTCTTTTTTTTTGGATGTGCCCCCACTGTAAGAGTGGCCGCACCCGACAAGCCTATCACCATTAACCTAAATGTAAAAATTGAACATCATATAAAAGTGCAGGTTGAAAAAGATCTTGATGATGTTTTAAGCAAAGAAAGCGGTCTATTTTGACAAAGAGATTGTAAGGAGAACTTCATGAAAAATATCATCTATTCACTTATCTTCACCCTCACTCTTCTCGCAGGATCTGTCCATGCTCTTGAACTGCGCGATGCTAAGACACAAGGACTGGTTGGAGAAACAGCATCCGGCTACCTGGCAGCTGTAAACAGTAAGGAGCAGACAGTGTTAGGCCTTGTAAGTGATATCAACACTCGACGAAAAGCCCACTACCAGGGCATTGCCAAAAACAATAAAACACCCCTGCAGACAGTTGAGCAGCTGGCAGGAAAAAAGGCCATGGCTAAGACTCCTTCCGGACAATATATAAACATCGGATCCGGTTGGCAGAAAAAGTAGCTTTTCCCTATACCAGTGTAAACATTTTGGTTGGACAATCCTGAGGGGCAACTGAGAGTAGAGAGTGGAACTCTGCGGGAAGGACTGCGGCTGCGCTTTGCAAAGCAATATCAGCCCGATTGTTCGTTTCTGAAAGATGTGCCAGAATCACTTGCTGCAACTTGTCATGTACCAGATTTTTCAAAAACTCGGCCGCATCATTATTAGCCAGATGTCCCTGGTTTGACCGAACCCGCTGCTGCAGCGCAAAAGGATATGGCCCGTTCTTCAACATTGCCAGATCATGATTAAATTCTAAAATAAGAGCATCACAATTGCTGAGCCTGGTAGCAAGAAGCTTGGTTACACTGCCCGTATCCGTACAGCAGGCAACGCAATGTTTCCCATCACTTATAAGATATCCGACAGGATCCAAAGTATCATGCGAGATGCGAAATGATCTGATTTCTAAATCCTGTAGTTCACAAGTGTTGCTCGTTTCAAACTCAACCTGCTTATGTAGCTTTTTAACTGTTTTCTCACTTCCTTTAAAAGTACCATGATTGGCATATACCGGCAGCGAGCATCTTCTGGAAATAACTCCTGCGCCCTGTATATGATCGCCATGTTCATGGGTGAGAAAAAGTCCGTTTACCGTCGCCAGCTCAACGCCAAAAACAGACAGACGCTTCTCTATTTCTTTTCCTGAAAATCCGGCATCAATAAGAATTGAAGTTTTCCCCGATTCAACGTAGAGGGCATTGCCTTTACTGCCCGACCCAAGGACTGAATAACGCATCTGATCTATCCCTTTAGTCCCGTATGCCCAAAGCCACCAGAACCACGTACAGTCTCATCAAGTTCGACTACAAGTTCCAATTCTGCCTGCACCACCGGTGCCACAATCATTTGTGCTATTCGGTCTCCACGGTTGATAGTAAAAACAGAATCACTGTGGTTAATAAGAGCAACTTTTATTTCCCCTCTATAATCCGCATCAATTGTCCCTGGACTATTGATAAGCGTTATGCCGTGTTTGACAGCAAGCCCGCTACGTGGCCTCATCTGTACTTCATATCCATCTGGAATCGAAAGAGAAAACCCTGTAGGGAACAGATATATTTCACCGGGTTTCAGGCTGTAGGAAGTATCGATAGCCGCTGCGACATCCATTCCCGCCGCCAACTCCGACTGGTATTCTGGTAAGGTTAAATCATGGCTGTTTTCAGGATACAACCACTTCAGTTTAAGGCTTATTTTTTTCATCATCACACCATACTTTATTTTTTTATGGCTGGATACGGGATATTTTATCATTTATCCGCTACAGTCAAAGCAGAACCTTTTACAAAGTAAATCACGAGGGAATAATGAATAGTTTTGGAAAAATGTTTCGGATCTCCATCTTTGGAGAAAGCCATGGCATACAAATTGGTATTGTTATTGATGGTTGTCCGGCAGGTATTGTCTTATCAGAAGATGATCTTATGGATGATTTTGCTCGTAGACGTGCTGGCGGACGTGGGACAACTCCACGGGTGGAGCCTGACCTTCCCCGCATTGTCTCTGGTGTCTTTAGAGGAAAAACGACGGGTGCGCCATTGACCATCGTCTTTGAAAATACCAACATCAAATCTGAAGATTATGGCAACCTGTGGGATCAACCACGCCCAGGACATGCAGACTACACATCACAGCAAAAATATGGTGGTTATAACGATCCCCGTGGTGGTGGTCACTTTTCCGGACGAATCACCCTTGGAATTGTTGCTGCTGGAGTTATTGCAAAAAAAATTATTGCTCCAACAACTGTGGTGACTACCCTGGTTGAAGCTGGTGGCAGCAAAGATATTGAAGATGCTGTTGAAAAAGCTATTGCAGCCAAAGACTCCATTGGCGGTATCATCGAATGCCGTTGCACACATATGCCCGTAGGTCTTGGCGAGCCCTTCTTTGATTCAGCAGAAGCGCTAATTGCCCATATGATATTTGCAATTCCTGCCACCCGTGGCATCGAATTTGGTTCTGGCTTTAAGTCAGCAGCGATGAAAGGCAGTGAGCATAACGACAATATTCTAAATAGAAACGGTGGGACGGCCACCAACTTCGCCAGTGGTATAAATGGGGGAATAACCAACGGCAATGATATTGTCTTCCGTGTTCCCATCAAACCCACCTCCAGCATCAGCCTTCCTCAGGAAACATACAACTTTAAAGAAGAGTCTGTATCAACTCTCCAGATTGAAGGGAGGCATGACGTGTGTATTGCGCTAAGGATTCCTGTGGTTATTGAATGTGCAACTGCCATTGTACTGGCAGATTTGATGTTGCAAGAACAATTACGAAGCAGGAAAATTTAAAAAATCATCCCCATTCGGTGCTTTGTATAACTTCAATTTGTTTGCTTATATTAATAGAAATTTCTTTTGTAAAGGTGGTAAGCTTTTAGCAGACAGAGAAAAATCAGATGTACTAACTAACCAGGGATTCAGGCAAACCTAAAAAAATGTGGTTCTATTCGAAGCATCTATGATGGACGTTTTAAACTTAATCTACTTACCAGCCGGAAAGTGGGTGAAGATACTGGTCAGATTCTGACTGTCGCTCTCACTTGAGATGAAACACCTAAATATTATGGTTGCAACTGCATTCAATCATATAATCATTCGCTATTTCTGAATGTTGTTACGCTACGGCTTCCTAAATCCAATGAATTGGATCGTTATACCTACAATCTGAACCGAACGGATAAGATCACAGAAAAAAGAGAGAAAACTATGAGAGTTTTAATTGCTGTTTTACTTTTTTTGACAGCAACTACGGTTTCCAGCGCTGATACTTTGACTTTTGCAACCCACACAAATCCGCCTTTGAGCATTTTTTTGAAAGAAATTCTTCAAGAAGCATTAAAACCATATGGAAAAATAGTACTACTTATTGAAATGCCAGGTAGAAGGGTTATTCAACAAGTAAACAGTGGTCAGGCTGACGGTGACCCTTGCCGTGTTGGCAATTTCAAGCAAATTTCCGATGACGATGCGTCCAATTATGTCAAAGTGAAAGAACCAATAGTTTTGACGAAAATAGTTATGATCACACGAAAAGAGAAAAAGGTCGAAAACCCCAGTTGGGACACAATCAATCGAGGAAATGTTGGTTTCCTAAGAGGGTCTAAAAGAATAGGAAAACATATCGATGAAAAGAACCGTATTCCTGTCACTCTCAATTTACAGGCACTGAAAATGGTGGCACTAGGAAGAATTGATTCCGCAGTTATGTTTGCTTCAGTTGCGAAATCATTACTTCACAAGAACCCTGCCTTAAAAATGCATCTTATTATTCATGAAAAACCGATTATGGCCTATAATCAGTATCCATATTTTCACAAAAAACACGTGGGACTAATTCCCGTACTAGAATTTTCATTACAGCAACTAAAAGAAAAGGGAATATTCCAGAAGATTGCTGAAAAGCATTGGATATCACCTCCTCTTGAAGTGTCAGAAGTTGAGTAAAATGAAAATCCGACAGCAACCCTGCTTGCCTTTGAGCTGAGACCTCATTGCTATTGGGCTCCTTTTTGACAATAGAGAAAATCAAGAAATGTGGTGGCAGACAGTGGTCAACCGAGGTTGTGGCTGCATTTTTTACAGCGTATACGAAAAGAGGAATAGGTAAAAATCTTAACAAATAATAGAAATGTAAAATATTGTTGATCGGCACAACAAACCATAAGCTCAAGTAGAGCACAAAAAAAAGGGCTGTCCCACTATACAGGGCAGCCCTTTCTTACCTTCTTTATCGAAAAAGTCTTACAACAATGCTTTACGACTCAAACGAATACGACCACGGCCATCAACTTCAAGAACCTTCACTTCGATCTCTTCACCTTCTTTCACGACGTCGGTAACTTTCGCTACGCGCTCATTGGCAAGCTCTGAAATGTGAACCAGTCCGTCAGTGCCGGGCAGGATTTCGACAAATGCGCCAAAATCTTTAATGGTTTTCACGATTCCTTTGTAAATTTTTCCAACTTCCGCCTCAGCAGTCATCTCTTTAATCTTTAACAAGAGTGCAGCTGCTTTGCTTCCGTCTTTGGTAAACATCTTCACAAGGCCGGAGTCGTCAACTTCGATGGTAGCATCATACTCTGCTGACATCTCTTTGATGATTTTGCCACCAGGTCCGATTATATCGCGAATTTTATCGGTACTGATTTTATGACTGAAATATTTAGGAGCATGCTCAGCAACTTCAGTACGTGATGCGGCAATTCCTTTGGCCATTTCGCCAAGGATATGCATACGGCCTTCTTGTGCCTGTGCAAGTGCATTGCCCATGATCTCACGATCAACACCATCGATCTTGATGTCCATCTGTAGAGCAGTAATTCCATCTTCGGTTCCGACAATTTTGAAATCCATGTCACCGAGATGATCTTCATCACCAAGGATATCAGAAAGAATAACGACCTTGTCGTCTTCTTTAATAAGTCCCATGGCGATTCCTGAAACAGGAGCCTTCAATGGTACGCCAGCATCCATCATAGCCATACTTCCACCACAAACAGTTGCCATGGATGAAGACCCGTTAGATTCCATAATATCTGCAACTACACGTACAGTGTAGGGGAAGTCTTCCTGGGATGGCATAACTGCGGAAAGTCCGCGCATTGCCAGGGTACCATGTCCGATATCACGACGGGATGGTCCTCGAAGAAAACGAGCTTCACCAACACAGAATGGAGGAAAGTTGTAATGAACGAGAAAACGTCGCTGTTCATCACCCTGAAGTGTTTCCACACGCTGTGCATCGCGTTCAGAACCAAGGGTTGCAGTAACAATTGCCTGGGTCTCACCACGGGTAAAGAGTGAAGAGCCATGGGTTCTTGGAAGATAGGTTACTTCAGAACTGATTGGACGAACCTCATCAAATTTACGACCATCAAGGCGAGTTGCATCGTCTACAATTTGGGCACGCATGGTGGTTTTCTTGTAGCCTGAAAGAAGATTTCCAATCTCTTTTCCGTTTTCGCCATCAGGGTCCATTTCAGCAAGAACTGATTTCTTCAGGCTATCATATTCACGACCGCGCTCCATCTTGTCAGCGGTGGCAATAACCTTTTCCATACCCTTAGCTGCAATCTTCTCTACTTGAGCCTTTAGCTCCTCATCAACTTCTATTGGAACGACTACACGTTTCTCTTTGCCAACTTCACCCATAAGGTCAAGTTGCATATCAATAAGTGGCTGTACCTGCTCATGGACAAAGAAGATGCCATCCAGCACTTCTTCTTCGCTCATGGCATCCACCTGCCCTTCAACCATTGTAACGGCATTACGGGTACAGGCGACAATTACATCCATACGGGATTCTTTGAGTTCATCAATGGTTGGATTGAGGACGTATTCGCCATCAATATATCCAACACGACCACCTGCGATCGGTCCTTCAAAAGGAATGTTAGATATGGAAAGTGCACAGGAGGCACCGTTTAAAGCAAGAATATCTGGAATGTTCTGCTGATCAGCAGACAAAACCGAAGCAATGACCTGAGTTTCAGAAAAATATCCATCAGCAAACAGTGGACGAAGAGGACGGTCGATGATACGACAAGTCAATACTTCCTGATCACTTGGACGTCCGATTTCACGGCGGAAATAGTTACCAGGGACACGTCCTACTGCAGCTGAGCGTTCCTGATATTCAATGGTGAGAGGTAGAAAACCAAGCTCCGGTTTATTTTCTTTACCTGCAACGGCAGTCACAAGTACAACGGTATCGCCATACCGCATGATAACTGCACCATCGGCTTGTTTAGCAACTTTTCCGGTTTCTAGGGAAATGGTTTTCCCACCAACTTCTACTTCGACTTTTTTAAACATAAATTCTCCAGCTGCCTTATTGCAGCATGGTTGATTGATCAAAAAAAACAGGCGTATTACCGCAGACAAGTCTGCACTAATACACCTGGATGATCAACCGGCACGCTATTTGGCGCCATATTACAAGAGAAATGCGAAATACATTTCTTCAAAAAAACTCTATTTACTTTCTTAAACCAAGTGCCTTGATCAAATCATGATACTTGTTTACATCTTTTCCCTTCAGATAGTCAAGAAGGCTTCTTCGCTGCCCAACAAGCTTCAGTAAACCCTGACGAGAATGATGATCTTTCTTGTGGGTTTTGAAGTGATCGGTAAGATAAGTGATTCTATCAGTGATAAGTGCTACCTGTACTTCTGGAGAACCGGTATCACTTGCATGGATTTTAAACTTCTCAATTATTTCATTTTTTCTAAGTGCTGATTGTGCCAAGACAAACCTCCTGTGGTCTGCATATAAAAAACCCAAATTAAAGGGCTTTTCCTTTTTTATTTATCTCTGTTTTTATCTATCAGTATATTTACAGGTCCCGGTGGCGGGGACAATTGAAAACCATTTTCTCAAGATACCATTTACCACATAACAAAATTATTGCAACAGATTAAGGAGATCTGAAACAGATAAAACTTTCCCCAAAAGTCTTTCCCGTGCATCAGCCTCTTGCAATTTACTGCCCTTAACACTGTT
>JAFLJS010000073.1 GCA_022712895.1 Desulfocapsa sp. | reverse complement strand
CTAATCGCATTAATTCAGATATATGTCAAGCATTAAATAACACGAAATCTAAAATAGTGTTACTGGATGTGCGGGGAGGATAGAGGTTGTCTTTCAATCGTTCAATTGCGAGACATTAGAGAATAAGCGAAAAAACCATCGCCTATCCTACTATAGGTGTCTTAAAACTTGTCTTATAATGTGATTGTGTTATAATGAAGTTAGCAACATTTGCGAGACATACTAATTCAACACATGGAGAAGATAATGAAAATAGGATATGCAAGAGTTAGCCGTGAAGATCAAAATATTGATTTACAGGTTGACGCTCTAACTATAGCAGGGTGCCGAAAAATATATTCTGATAAAATTTCAGGCACTACTACTGAAAGACCAGAGCTAGACAAAATGATGAAGCACCTCAGAGTTGATGATACTCTGGTGATTTGGCGTCTTGACCGTCTGGGTAGATCAATGAAACATCTGTTGACTGTTGCGGAGAATTTAGAAAATGAAGGTATCGGACTGTGTAGTTTAACGGAGGGCTTTGATACTTCGACAACAGGGGGTAGGTTGGTGTTTACTATATTTGGGGCGTTGGCAGAGTTTGAAAGGAATTTGTTGATTGAAAGGACTAAGGCTGGACTTGCATCGGCAAGAGCGAAAGGACGTATTGGTGGCAGACCTAAAACGATTTCTTCCGGTCAGATTGACAACATCACAGAACTTTCTAAGACTAAACCTGTCAGCCAAGTTTGCAAAGAATTAGGGGTTAGTCGAGCGAGTTATTATCGTCTTTTGAAGACTGCATAAGGGGTTATCGTGAGTAAAAAAGTCAAGGTTGTTGGATATGTCAGAGTATCAACAGTCATCCAAAAAGAATCAGGTGAAAGTTTAAATACACAGAAACAGCAGATTCGGGACTATTGCAATTTTAAAAAATGGGAGTTACTTCACATCTATGAGGATGCTGGTATTTCTGGCTCGAAGGCTAAGAAACGTCATTCATTTATGGAGATGATACAAGGTTCTGTTAAAGGTGATTTCTCATTGATCGTTTTTACTAAGTTATCACGTTTTGCTCGTAACGCTAGGGACTATTACAACTATCAGCATGAGTTGGAGCAGCATGGTGTAGAGCTTGTGTCTATTAAAGAGCAGATAGATCCTACTAGCCATAATGGGAGGTTAATGGCAGGTATTTTTGCGCTTCTGGCAGATTGGGAACGTGAAATGATTAAGGAACAGATGTTTGAAAACAAAATGGTGAGATGGCGTGAAAAACGTATTTTCACCGGACATGCTCCTTATGGTTATGTCTGGGATAAAAAAAAATGTGAGTTCAAGATTCGTAAACGTGAAGAGACGGTACTAAATAAAATCTTGAATATGTACGTTAAACTGGGAATGAGCATGAAGGATTTAGTTATTCAGCTTAATGAAGATGGCTATAAAAGTAGGCGGGCAAAATGGAGTACTGGTACTCTATCAGGCATCTTGAAAAATCCATGCTACAACACCTGTAAGCTCGTAACTAATGCGCATGTATACGTTGACGGTAAACGTACCAAGCAGAAAAAAGACGAATCTGAATGGATTATTTACGATCTGCCAAGAATCGTTTCAAAGTCACTTTGGGAGCAGGTTGAGAAAAAACGCCACTTCAATGTCAGGAAGCAAAAGCGTACTACATGGCAACAGGAATTCTGGCTGCGTGACTCATTGCATTGCATGAATTGTGGCGGGAAGATAAAGGCTAAAAAAGGCGTTAATCGTAAGGACGGATCATTTCCAAAATACTATGTGTGCTGGTGGGGTGACTGTTCTGGAAAAGATTTGATACTGAGCAATCGTACTAAATGTGTAAAAACGCACTTTCTAGCACGAGATATCGAGCAATACGTATGGGATGCTATCTGTTTTGCTCTCACTGGCTCTCACAATGATAAAGATGTTGAAAATGCCTTGCAGGAGGCGGCTGAGGATAGATTTTCATTTTTTACAGGCTCAAATATTGAGGAGAAAATTCTGGATCGTGAAGGAATTGTTGAGCGACTTCAAAAAGAAATTCAAGGCAAGAGGTTAGCCAATAAGCGCATGTTGGAGGAGCTAGAAAATAGTGATGTAGAATTAAAATCAATTTTTTCAAAGCTGAAAGAGAATGAGCAGGAGATTGACCTAATTAATGAAAAGGTTGAGAAGGCTAGTGATGAGATTATGGAATTAAGAGAAGTACTATCTGATAAGCAGCACTACATTGCCAACAAAGATTTACTTTTTTCAATCTGGTCAGATTTGCAGGATTTCTCTGCTACAGATAAAAAAATATTATTAGAATCTCTTGTGCCGGATGGAATAGACTTCGATACTGACTCAAAAAGATTGAGCAGGGATACGGTGCTCTTCAGTATGGTATGGAATAGGCAGATATTTCAGTACTTTGTCGATAGTGGAAAGTTTCCTTCATTAGATCAGAATAGTTGCCACCATTTTACCTGATATGAGTTTTGATGAGGCCCTTGAAACAAGTAAAATCTATTCAATTGTTGGAAAACTTCCAGCAAAAACTCCACTTATCTCCAGTCGTCCATTTCGTGCTCCCCATCATACAATCACCGATGCCGGTTTGATTGGTGGCGGAACCATTCCACGGCCCGGTGAAGTATCCATGGCCCATAACGGTGTTCTTTTTCTGGATGAACTCCCTGAATTTAAAAAGCATGTGTTGGAAGTATTACGTCAGCCCCTTGAGGCTGGCGATGTTACAATAACACGGGCTAACCAAAGTATGAATTTCCCTTCCCGGTTTATTCTTGTTGTTGCTTCCAACCCCTGTCCCTGCGGATATTATGGCGATAAGGTAAGAGAGTGCAACTGTACACCAGCACAGATTCAACGCTATTCCAGTAAAGTTTCCGGTCCACTCCTTGATCGCATCGATCTCCACCTTGAGGTGGGTGCAGTAGCATTTAAAGATATGAACGATGGACGAAAAGGGGAGTCATCGAAGGTAATTAAAAATCGTGTGGACAAGAGCCGGAAAATTCAGGAGAACAGGTATAAAATGAGTAAGAGGATATTTTGCAATGCCCAGATGACCACCGCAGAAATTGATACTTATTGCGCCCTTGATCCTGCATCGTTAAGACTTCTTGAAAAATCTGTGGAGAAACTTGGGCTTTCTGCACGGGCCTACCACCGTATATTAAAGATTGCCAGAACCATTGCTGATATGGATAATAAGGAAAATCTTGCATTATCTCATGTGGCTGAGGCGGTACAATATCGTAGGAATGGGTGAAGGTTCTTATTAAAAGGATTGGTTGGTGTTTTGCGGGATATAATTTTACTCTGCTACCTTTTAGCTGCTTGCACGAAGAAAAAAACAATTCCAGAAAACCCTGCTAAACAGTATATTCGATTATGTAGAATACAGATAACATATTTTTTTCAGTATCCGTCAGCCGGAAACTTGCAATAGTCTGTGGTTATGGCGACATTTTTCCATTAAATATCTTGTGATTTAAGTCCGTTAAATGTGTAATGGTTTCTAACTATCATTTTTAAATATTTCCCGAATTGCTTTTGCAACTTATTCTTGTGCTTTTGGTTGGGAGATATACTAGGGAAACTGTAATACGGTGATAAACAAGTTCCAGGA
Organism: Desulfocapsa sp.; assembly: GCA_022712895.1. GTDB lineage: Bacteria > Desulfobacterota > Desulfobulbia > Desulfobulbales > Desulfocapsaceae > Desulfocapsa. The sequence continues at coordinate 112 of JAFLJS010000073.1, read as the reverse complement.
TGCACTGCGTGCATCCTGGAACGGCCGAGCTGTGCGGTACACCGACCGACCTGATTAGTTCCCGGCACGCTGAAGCGTACACCGAGAACAAATCGCTCGAACGGTACCCAGC
>JAFLJS010000024.1 GCA_022712895.1 Desulfocapsa sp. | reverse complement strand
CTTCTACATATATCTTAACCGATTTATCGGTGGTTATAGCAAGGAGGCCCCACCCGTTCCCATTCCGAACACGGAAGTTAAGCTCTTTTGCGCCGATGGTACTGCATGGGTGACTATGTGGGAGAGTAGGTCACCGCCGATGTCTTTTAAAGGCTCCAATCAGTTCTTTCTGATTGGAGCCTTTTCTTTTTGCTTTTTCTTTAAACAACTAAACTTCATCACCTGGTAAAGAACCATCAAACCAGCATCGACTCCCCTCCCCTGCTTTTCGTTTTATCTTTCTTTCTGGATTTGAGGTGGTGGACTGATTTGTTGCCTGGGGGCTTGAATCTTGCTTGGAACTTATTGGAGTTGATTGTGGGGAAGTATTATTTTGAAAAAGATAGAAAACTACTTTGGGAGATTACTTCTGTCACCCGATAATACCATGAAAATATAATGAATTGCCGGGTGACACATGATGGAGGATTTTAGACTATTTCAACAAAGTTTTCAATATCTTGCACTTTCTGCAAACATCCATCTTTTCTCTGACATCGATGTCACGGGTACACTCACATTTTGTTCCACAAACAAACCAGCACATGTCACCACATTGAAATTCAAACGCTGAACACTCATCTTTCATTTCGCAGGATTTTCTTTCCCAGCATGGTTCTGATACCACTCCGTCCTGTTTTTTCTTTTGATAAATAAGAAACCAGAGTTGTCTTTCAATATGCAGTGGAATTTTCCGCCAGCCCTGCTCATAACTATGAATTGCCTTTAAAGAAACACCCAGCAATTCGGCTAGTTGTTTCTGGGTTCTATTCATTTTTTTTCTTATTAGTACAAACGATTCTTTTTCCACAGTTATACCTGATATATTTATAGTGTTGTATTTTCGTATCTTTTCAGTATTGACTAGTATAATTAGTGTCACAGGGTAACAGAAAAAGATTTTTTTATCAGTACTTTTCAAACCTGATTGTCATTGTTTTTAATCATTTCCCAAATTAGCATTATTTTTTTCATCCCTTCTATAACTTTCATTGAGTTTAACAACTATCTTTTGTATGTATCAGTGAACATTTCCATCACAATTTCTTTTTTGATTCTAAGCAAGGAGAGTATCATGCCTGTTCATGTTGTAGACCATCCACTGGTACGTCACAAAGTCGGTTTGTTACGGCAAAAAGATATTTCTACCAAAGATTTTCGCGCCCTAGCCTCTGAAATTGCCAGATTACTCACTTATGAAGCAACGAAGGATCTCCCCACCGAAACTCGTACCATTGAAACATGGGCTGGTGAAACAGAAGTTGAAAAAATTAAGGGGAAGAAAATCACTTTTGTACCTATTCTGAGAGCTGGACTGGGCATGATGGATGGTTGTTTTGACCTTATTCCGTCTGCAAAAGAATCCATCGTTGGTTTTTACCGAGACGAAACCACCCTGCAACCTGTTCAATACTATGTGAAACTCGCTAAAAATATAGATCAACGAACTGCTCTTATTCTAGATCCTATGCTGGCAACTGGTGGAACACTGGATGCAACCATCAGATTATTAAAAGAAGCAGGTTGTACTTCTATTAAAGGTCTGTTTCTTGTCTCTGCGCCAGAAGGTGTAAAAAGGATACAGGACGCCCATCCAGATGTGGATATCTTCACTGCTGCACTTGATGATCATTTAAATGAAAATGGCTACATCCTTCCTGGGCTTGGAGATGCTGGTGACAAACTCTTTGGAACCAAATAACAAAAAAGGAAATCACGATGGAAACACCACAGTACGACACAGATTATAAGTTTCAGGCTAAAGATATTATCCTAGGTGCACAGATGCTTTTTGTTGCACTTGGTGCCCTGGTTCTTGTTCCCCTTCTCACCGGTTTAAACCCAAATGTAGCCCTTTTCACTGCAGGTGTAGGTACATTACTTTTTCAGATTGTCACTAAAGGTAAGGTACCCATTTTTCTAGCATCCTCTTTTGCCTTTATTGCTCCTATCATTTACGGTGTTCAGACCTGGGGTATCGCAGGAACCATGTGTGGCTTAATGGCTGCCGGATTATTTTATGTCCTCCTTTCCATTATAATTTACTATCAAGGTGGTGAAATCCTTCACAAGATTCTGCCTCCAATTGTTACCGGACCGGTCATTATGGTTATTGGCCTTATCCTGGCTCCCGTTGCTGTCTTCATGGCCACTGGAATGACTGGTGATGGATCAGCTGAGCTTGTTCCTCGCAACACTGCACTTATAGTCTCCGCAACTTCACTTGCCGTGACCCTTGCTGTATCTTTACTTGGCGGTGGCTTTTTAAAACTTATTCCTATTTTATGTGGAGTTATTTCCGGATATCTTATTTCTATTCCGCTCGGATTAGTAGATTTTGCACCAGTTCATGAGGCAGCCTGGTTCGCCATGCCATCCTTCACCTATCCTGAATGGAATCTGGAAGCCATTATTTTTATTGTACCAGTAGCCATTGCTCCAGCAATTGAGCACTTTGGTGATATTTTGGCCATTGGATCAGTGACCAAAAAAGATTATATCAAAGACCCAGGTATTCATCGCACCATGCTTGGTGACGGAATAGCCACAACCTTTGCCTCCTTCTTTGGTGGCCCACCAAACACCACCTACTCTGAAGTTACTGGTGCTGTAACTCTTACCAAAATTTTCAATCCTGCCGTTATGACATGGGCAGCTATTATTGCCATAGCCCTTGCATTTATTGGCAAAGTTGGAGCACTTCTACAGACCATCCCCTCTCCTGTTATGGGGGGCATTATGCTTCTTCTTTTTGGTGCTATTACCGTGGTTGGTTTAAATACATTGGTAAGAGCGCAGGAAGATCTCACTGAACCACGAAATCTTGCCATTGTTTCACTTATTATGGTTATGGGTATAGGTGGTATGAGTTTTTCCGCCGGAGCTTTTACTGTCAAAGGTATTGGACTTGCAGGTATACTTGGAGTCATACTCAACCTTGTCTTGCCCGGTAAAAAGAAAAAAGACAAAGAATAACTTCCTCTTATTCCTATAAATGGATAGTAAAATCAAAGAAAAATCGGGTACTCTTTATATCACTGCAACCCCCATTGGCAACCTTGAGGATATAACCCTACGCGCTTTGCGTATCCTCAAGGAAGTTGATGTCATTGCTGCAGAAGATACCCGGCATACCCGTAAGCTTCTCAGCCACTTTGAGATCACCACTCCTCTCATCAGCTATTATCGGGAAAAAGAGCAGCAGCGGTCTGTTCAGCTGGTAGAGAGACTACTTGCTGGGGAATCTATTGCTCTTGTCTCTGACGCCGGGACTCCTGGAATTTCGGACCCTGGCGCTGTACTTGTCAGCCTTGCACAAAAAGAAGGGGTCACTATTGTACCGATTCCCGGCCCTTCAGCTCTTGCCACTGCTCTTTCTGTTTCTGGAATCACTGATTCATCCTTTTTATTCGTGGGATTTGCTCCTTCCAAAAAATCACAACGCAAAACACTGCTCACCTCACTGACTGACCAGCCTCACCCAATTATATTTTACGAATCACCTCGTCGCATACAAGGCTTACTTAACGATATTCTTCAGGTCATGGGAGATCGAAAAGCATCCTGGGCAAGAGAGCTAACAAAAATACACGAAGATTTACAGTATGGAACAATAGCTGAGTTACTTGCACTTGCCAGTAGCAAGAATAATCGTGGTGAGTTTGTCCTTATAGTTCAACCTGGTAAATTAGTCCGAGCAGAAGGGGATAACGTCGAAGAACTCCTCATCTGGTACCGTGACAACACATCGTTAACCCTTAAAGATGTGAGCAGAAAGATCGCAAGTGATCTTGGCCTTTCCCGCTCAGCAGTGTATCAGGAAGCATTAATAATTTATAAGAAAAAATAATGAAATTACGTAGCTGTGTAGCCCCCAACGGTCAATTTATTTTTGGTATCCATAAACCCGAATACACAGTAGAAAATCACCGTAACAAAAAAGTTATTCAAAATCTTGGTCACTTTGATTCAGGAGACAGCCATTCTAACGAAGCCAATTACCCATCCGGGTCAGTAATAGTTGAAGGAGCCGATTGGATTTACGAGATTCCCAACCCATTCTCTTTCCGTGGTTCAACATATATTGATAAAGAATGGGCAGAGGCAAATGTTCACAAACCAAAACGAATCTGCCTACCGCATAAAGAAGATATCTCCTTCACTAATTTACTGAATGACGAAGGACTCAAACCATCGCTTCTTGAAAAACTGCCCAACCCCCTTTTGCTGGCCTTAGCTACGACTTCAACCGATCCTGTAGACCTCATACGTCTTGCCGAAATGTCCTGTGGTTTTGAAAAGGACTCACAGGACATTCCCACAGGACTGTCTTACAGAAAAGCCGACAACGCCCTGATTCGTGCTATTATTCACAACCATCCTCTTTTTGAGGCAGTGGCCAATAACCCAATGTTACCGACTGATTACCAAAAGGCCATGGTTCTCCGTCCTGGTGCTCAGGGAAACAGTGAGATTATAGGAGAGTTTGAAAAAGAGGACAGCCACGTTTTCGAATATCTGAGGCGTAATTCCTATATCGCAAACGGACACTATGCTGCAAACATGGCAGACGATGCCATCCGCTATTCTATTGAAAATCTCACATTCTCGGATATTACCGGTTTACGACACCTCTATTACCAACGTACTTTTCTAAGACTAGCCGATTTACTCGGCATAGAATTTCAAACAGATCAACCCCAGTTATCCACCGATGATCTTGAAACATTGCGCAGAGAAATTCTTGTTAAAATAAATGGTGGACTAACCCCTGAGTTTTCAGCAACTCTCTGGGGATGGAATTTTGGTTTTGATTACGCCCCAACCGGATATCGATTGCACGCATCACACCAGCAAATACATCAACAGTATGCCATGCTGCCAGAGTTTGTTGAAAAATTTACCGATGACGATCATAGGTGTCATGAACCTATGCACTCTTTTGGTTGCGGTGATATGATTGCAGAAGTTATTGAATGCTACAATAAAGAGACAGGCAGTGAGTTTTTCAATGATTATCTCAGCTGTATTCGAAACAATGTCCGTATGGATGGAAGAATCGGAAACGACCATGAGGCAAACCTGATTTTGTGGGAAGATAAGCACGCCATACTCTTTGTCCCCAAAGCGCAGACATCCCAATGGGAACTCCAACTAATGGCACTTGAGAATTCAGATGGAGACGTTATTGGAAATATAGTAGAAGCAGATAGTTGTGCCCGTAACTCATTAAACCAAGGGATTCTTCTAGCGCAAAAAACCCTGGCAGGTCTTGGGGCAAGGATGGTAACATCCATCGAATATCCGAAACGAATCACTGACCAGCAATCGTATAAACAACACCTGCTTTACAGCTTTCTTCCCCGGCTTCCAGAGTCACCGGGGGCTTTCAGCGAAGCGCAGTTACGCTTTATAAACGGCCACTATCCTGAAGATTTTGCAGCAGCATGCAGACAACAACTGCGACAGACTGCCATCAATGCACAGTCATGTTCTTGTGATGCTTAATCACTTTTTGTAAGCCGAGTTGTTTCTGAACGTTTATAATCAGTGGTCCACCAGTATTGGCTCCAAGACCTGCTTTCTTATAGTTCTCTTCGTCTTTTTTCAGTATCAAAAACACCCCAATATCAAGAGGATTGTCGGCCTCAATAATTTCAACTTCTCCATCATCAAGATAAATATCATAATTCAAATCATAGGCTGTTGGATCTACAAGGGTAAAAGTTACTTCTGGATCATCACAGGATTCCAACCAATATGCGGAAACTTTGCCATCATCCTTGTGAAAAATCTTAAAAGTAGTGTATTCTTCAAATCCGGGAATGCCTTTAGGAAATGTAATTACTGTTTCTAACGGAATTGAAGGTTGTTCTGTGACACTGCTTTGCATGCTCATAATGCGCTCCCTTTAAATTTAAACCAATATAAAATTACCGTTTTCTTTTTATCGGTAATATTGAAACTATTTTTTAGTTTTTTTTCACTGGAGTCATTACATGGATGCAAATGGATTCTTCGGCAGCTGGGGTGGAGCATATATCCCTGAGGTCTTATATCAAACCTTTCAGGATCTAAAACTTGAGTACGCAAGATGCCGGAAAGACCCAGCCTTCTGGGAAGAGTACATTCATCTTATGTCTACCTATTCCTGTCGTCCCACCCCCCTCACCCATGCAGAAAATCTAAGTAACCATTTTGGTGGCGCTCAGATCTATATCAAACGTGAAGATCTAAACCACACTGGTGCCCATAAAGCCAACAACGTCATGGGGCAAGGACTCCTGGTGAAACGCATGGGTAAAAAACGTGTAATTGCGGAGACAGGTGCTGGACAGCATGGGATGGCCACAGCCACCATGGCTGCAAAATTTGGTCTTGATTGTACTATTTATATGGGTGAAGAAGACGTATTGCGACAACGTCCCAATGTTTTCTGGATGGAGAAAATGGGAGCAACCGTAATTCCTGTAAAAGATGGCTCTAGAACCCTGAAAGATGCCATTAACCAGGCGTTTCGTGATTGGGTCACCAACGTGGATGACACCCATTATGTTTTTGGTACTGCCTGTGGCCCAGCACCATTCCCGGAGATGGTCTCCTGGTTTCAATCCATCATAGGTATTGAAGCAGTGGATCAGATCATACAGGCCCACGGCAAAATGCCCAAAAAGATATATGCCTGTGTTGGAGGTGGCTCAAATGCCATGGGGATTTTCAAACGGTTCCTGGAAGAAGACGTTGAATTGGTAGGTGTTGAAGCTGGTGGCCATGGTGCAAACAGCGGAGCCCATGCCATACGACTTGCCAGCTCCGATGCCACTCCCGGAGTTGCCCAGGGCTACAAAACGATGTTTCTACAAGATGAAGACGGACAGATGAAACACACCCACTCCGTTGCTGCTGGACTTGATTATGTTGGTGTTTCACCAATTCTCACAGATCTCTGGGAGAAAAAACTGGTACGGTTTGAATCAGCCACAGATGAGGAAGTAATGCAGGCCCTTGACCTCACCATGAAGAAGGAGGGAATCATCCCAGCCCTCGAGTCTGCGCACGCTTTTGCCGGAGCCTTTAGAGAAGTCGGCAAACTTTCAGTAGATGATGCGATTATTATCAATCAATCCGGCCGAGGCGACAAAGATATTTTCACCATAGCCCACGCCTTCGAAGATCCTTCCTGGGAAAAGTTTATTATCGACAGGGGCAAAGAATACAGCAAAAAACATTCAGGATAGAATCATGGAAAAACAACTACGCAAAAAATTAGAGAATAAAGAAATTCTTCTTATGACCCATATTGTCCTCGGTTACCCTTCCCTTGATGTCAACCGCGAGGTGATAGAACAGATGGTGAGCAACGGAGTGGATTGTATTGAAATGCAGATCCCATTCTCAGAACCCATGGCTGATGGACCGGTCATTTTAAAAGCCAACCAGGAGGCATTGGCTGGTGGCACAAAAGTCGATGACTGCTTCACGTTTGCAGCTGAAATTATTCAACAACACGATATTCCCTTCCTCTTTATGACTTACTACAACATCATATTTAAATACGGGGAAGAAGCTTTTTTTAAACGAGCAGCTGATATTGGTATGAAAGGTTTTATAATCCCAGATCTTCCGCCGGAAATGGGAGAATCATTTCTTGCTCTCGCGGACAAATACAAGATCGCACCCGTCCTGATTTTTACGCCAACGTCAACAGACACTCGCATGGAAGAACTGGCCAGTCATGGACGTGGTTTTATTTACTGTGCTGCACGACGTGGAGTTACAGGAAGTAAATCGGAGTTTGGAGATGATTTTAAAGAGTATTTAGGACGCTGTAGAGCTGCCACCAATCTTCCATTAGCCGTTGGCTTTGGTATCCGCAGCAAAGAGGATATTGATGTCCTTAAAGGAAAGGCTGATATGGCCGTTATCGGATCTCGTACCATACAACTTGTGGAATCTGAAGGAGCCGAAGCTGTGGGCCCTTTTATTGCCAGATTACGATAACAGCGCTCAAAGACGTTACGTATCTGATATTTTTCAGAGATAGTCCATATGGAAATCAGTATCCACCAGCAGAAAAAAGCAACAGAGGTCGATGATGAGGAACTGCTGAAGGTCATCGCCGATTTTCTGGAGATGGGCCATGTTGAAAATATCGTTGAGATGTTTAAGCAGGATTGCCGCTATTATGACTGGGTTGGTCAGCTACTCACCGACCAACGTTTTGCTGTTCGTCTTGGTGTTTCCGTTCTCTTTGAATATTTAATTGAGGAGCGACCAAACGATGTACCGCTTGCCATCCCATCCCTCAGCGATGTATTAAAACACGAAACACCCTGGGTACGTGGTGAAGCAATCAGCGTTTTATCCATTATAGGGACAGTTTCTGCCATAGCCATTGTACAGACAATGGCAAATGACCCTGATCCTCAGGTTGCAGCAATGGTTCAGGACATTCTTTCTGCTGAGTAGAAGATAAGACATACCCCTTCCGTCGAATATCAAACTGGCCCGTTAACGGTGCTTACGCCAATTCGGGTGGGTAATGCCAAATTTTTTAACCTTGTAATTAAGAGCTCTTGGACTGATCCCCAATTTTTGGGCAGCATTTTTCTGCACCCAGAGACAGGCCTCGAGTGCGTCCAGAATAAGCTCCTTCTCTTGCCCCGCCAATGATCCGTTTACTTCCCGGTTGAAGTCACCAGTCACACTACTTCTCTTCTCTGAGGGCAAAGAAAGGGTATGAGTACCAACCATATCATCATCTTCCAGAATTACAGCTCGCTCGATGGTGTTTGCAAGCTGCCGAATATTGCCAGGCCAACTATATTCCTGAATCTGCTTAAGGGCCGCATCTGTAAATCCACGTACTGAGCTGCCAAGGGATGTTGCATATTTCAGCAAAAAATACTGCGCGAGTGGTAGCAAGCACTGCGGTCGTTCAGTCAAACTAGGGAGCCGAATAGGAAGCACGTTAATCCGATAGTAAAGATCTTCCCTGAACCTCCCCTTACTGATCTGCTCTGGAAGGTCTTTATTGGTCGCAGCAATAACACGCACATCAGCATAAATTGTTTTATTGCCACCAACTCGCTCAAAACATTTCTCTTCAAGTACACGCAAGAGCTTGGTCTGCAATCCAAGACTTATTTCACCTATCTCATCGAGAAAAAGCGTACCACCACTTGCCTGTTCAAAGCGCCCTACCCGTAATTTGGCAGCTCCTGTAAAAGCCCCCTTTTCGTGACCAAAAAGTTCAGACTCAAGTAAATCTTCAGGAATATTCGCACAGTTAATCTTGATAAATGGTTTATGTTTTCTAGGGCTGTTATAGTGAACCGTCCCGGAGAGAAAGCTTTTGCCAGTACCAGTGGCACCTGTAATCAAAATAGTTGAATCCGTACGGGCAAACTTTTCCAGACTCTTTAAGACAGTTTGCATGGCAGGACTGAAAGCGATCACATCATCAAAATGATACACTATATCCTGCTTGTGACGCAGGTAGGCAATTTCATTACGCAGGGCTTTATCTTCAAAAGCCTTCCGTGTCGCGACTTCATACCTGGCCACAGAAACGGGATGTGCTAGATAATCAAAGGCACCATTTCGAATTGCAGTCACCACTGTTTCTGCGTTTTCCTCGGGACTTATAAGAATAATTGGTGTGTGGGGGGTTCGCCTGTACACGTTCTCCAGCAATTCCATTTGTGCCTTGGCATCGTCTAAAAAAAGAAACAGCAGATCATATTCACTATCTTTCAGTTCACCAAACAATTCGTCTTTGACTGAGCAGAAAGAAATTATGGATCTTTCTGAAAGTGCTTTCTGTAACATATCCTTACTTTCTTCTGGAATAGCATACGCCAAAATTGTATACATAATACACCTATGTTCCGTATGGATCTTAATTTCACATTCGTAACTCACTTAAAATAATATGTGAAAAGAATTCTTATTGCAAACTTAATTCATTAAATCATTTGTGGAGTCTCTCGCAAAGGTTAATTTTTTATCAACAGTTAGGTATTTATTAAACCTTTTAAACAAGGTATATAGCACAAATTCAGGTGACGACAATCCCATTGTGGTGACAAAGTTTAACGAAAAATCATTTTACAGATACTCTTAACGTAATCCGTTTTACAATTTTAGTAGATTATGGATCAGCAACAAACAGATAAGCAATTTATGATAGAAGCCATGTTACTGGCAGGTACAGCTGCGAACAATGGAGAAGTTCCTGTTGGTGCATTGCTGGTACATGATGGTGTAATTGTTGCAAAAGGCGCAAACAGTCCCATCGAAAGACATGACCCCACTGCCCACGCAGAAATCAATGCCTTACGAAGTGCCGGGTCAAAGCTAGAGAACTACCGATTGCCAGGGACTACTCTCTACGTAACCCTAGAACCTTGTGTTATGTGCATGGGGGCTATAATTCATGCCCGTATTCAAAGGCTTGTTTTTGGAGCCTATGACCCTAAAACCGGTGCGGCCCTCTCCTGCTACAATATCGGATCTGATAATATCCTTAATCATCATCTGGAAATCACAGGAGGAATATGTGAACAGGAGTGTTCATCCCTGTTGAAAGATTTCTTTAGAAAGAAACGACAAAAATCATAGTCTTTTTCAGTTTTTTTGCCTCTTTATAGTTGGAGACACGATAAAAGCCTAATTCATAAGAAGGGATCGTAAAATACTCTATGTGTGAAACGCGTAAATCACAGATAATTTTTGTATACTAGAGTATATAGCGATTACATTAACGTTACAGCAAGGAAACAGATAAAGGTTTTTCACCTGAAAAAAAAGGTGTAAATACGGTTCCGCCATTCTTTTTTGATTGCGAAATTTCTTAACACAGGCTACAAAGGCTCTCATTCGCTGTGTAACAACTTCGATCTGGAGAGGTGGCCGAGAGGCTTAAGGCGCACGCTTGGAAAGCGTGTGTACGCAAGTACCGAGAGTTCGAATCTCTCCTTCTCCGCCAGAAGCGCAAAACGGCTATTGCAACTGTCTGTTGTTATAGCCGTTTTTTTTCGATGCCATGCGGATGATATCAAATAAAACACTGCTCAATCTTCTTTAACAGGAAATCCTCTTGACGGCTTTCAGAGGGTTGTGTATTTTGCTTTTGATAGTCGGGTCCTGTACAATTAGAGATCATGAACTCCGCCAGGCCTGGAAGGGAGCAACGGTAATGAACCCTCTGATGTGTTACAGACCGCCCGGCTATCATTTTTTTTAACAGTTCAACAGCGCCGCATCTTCATTCGTTTGTGCCTTGTCGCATAGTGGACTATTGCGCCAAGACACAAACAAACGAACCTGCAACACTATTAAACTGTTACCTTATTGTTTTGTTTGGCCTGCATTTCTCATCAAGTTTTACTTCAGGTTGACGTCATCTTATGTCCTATTTGGTTCTTGCCAGAAAATCACGCCCCCAGGACTTTACTCAAGTTGTTGGTCAAATTCCTATTGTTAAAACCTTGCGCAATAGTCTTGTCCGCGAAAGGGTTGCGCACGCTATTCTTTTTTCCGGTGTTCGGGGCGTTGGTAAAACAACCCTTGCCCGCATTATGGCAAAGGCCATTAACTGCGAAGATCTTGTGGATGGTAATCCCTGTTGTAAATGCACCTCATGTACTGAAATAAAAAATGGTGCAGCCCTTGATGTATACGAAATTGATGGTGCTTCCAATCGTGGTATACAGGAGATCCGGGAACTCAAAGAAAAAATCAAATTCCTGCCCACGAGTGCCAAGTTCAAAGTTATTATTATAGATGAAGTACACATGCTCACTACTGAGGCCTTTAACGCTCTATTAAAAACCCTTGAAGAGCCTCCTGCCCATGTGCATTTTATGTTTGCAACCACCGAATTGCATAAAATCCCTATTACTATCCTTTCCCGATGCCAGCGTTATGAACTGAAAAGAGTAGCAGCTCCTGAACTGAGTACTCATTTTGCAAGACTTTGTGAAGAAGAAGGCATCGTGATGGAAACGGCTGCCCTTGATCTCATTGTAAGGGAATCAGAAGGGTCTGTTCGCGATGGACTCAGTCTTCTGGATCAGGTCTTTTCGTATGGTGAAAAGAATATTACGGTTAATGAAGTCATAGAAGTATTAGGCCTTGTTTCTCGTGACATCATCCACACCATTGTTACGGCCCTGCTTGCAGGTGAAGCGAAAAATGCTCTTCAGGCGCTGGACGAAACCTTTGATTTTGGTGTGGACCTCAAACGATTCACAACTGACCTCCTCAACGCCTTTCGCACGCTTATTCTCTGTAGAATTGACGGCTGTCAGAAACTCATTGATATCCCTCGACAGGAACTGGATTTTTTCCAAGGTATCGCCAAACAATACTCCCACAACACCTTACATATGAAACTCAACCTTCTCATGAGTGGTGTGGAAGAAATGCGTTATGCAGCGCAGCCACGGCTGTCTCTTGAGAGTACCTTTCTCAAAATTATTCAAGCAGATGATGTGGTATCCGTAACTTCTTTACTTGCAAAACTGGATACTCTTCTCCAAAAGAGTGAGGTACCTCAAAGACCTGCTTCTGAAGAAACATTCAACAAAAAAAAAACTCCTGAAATAAAAGCTGAAACGATCTCTAGTTCATCACCGACACCCAGAATAGCAAGAGAAGAACCACCGCTACCGAAAGAACCCGATATTATCAGCGTCCAGCCTCCAACTCCAGAGGCCCCACCAGAAGAAAGCAAAGCTCAAGTAACAGCAGCACGACCAAAGCCGCAAAAAAAACCAATCCCCCACCCTCATCAGCACGATGTGCGGAAAGACTGGCTTGAATTTATAGCCCATGTGAAAGACAGAAAAATATGGATGGCTCAAGATCTTCAACGAGCCGATAAAGCACAAGAAATAGACGGAGAGTTGCAGTTACATTACTCAGACCACAACAACTGTTCTGTACTGAGGCAAAAGGAAAACGTAAAACTCCTCACAGAATTTATTCTAGACTTCTTTCAGAAAGATCTTACACTTCATTTTATCACACCAGTAAAAGGTGACAAGAAAGAGGTCGACAAAGCAGATTCACCTCATCGCTTACGACAAAAGCTGGCCAACGATCCTTTAGTACTGATGACAACGGAAATTTTCAGTGGGCAGATTGGTGATATTCGCGTTGGCCCACGTAGTAGATAAAAGTAATCAGACGCTTTTACAACAAACACTTAGGATACTATCATGGACATGAATTCCATCATGCAGCAGGCTCAACAAATGCAGCAGAAAATGGCAGGGATACAGGAAGAATTGAAGAAAAAAACTGCTACAGGTAGTGCCGGTGGTGGTATGGTGACCGTAACAGCCAACGGAAACAACGAGATACTTTCGGTAAACATTGAGCAGAACATTATTTCCGTTGATGAACAGGAAATGCTGCAGGACCTGATAACCGCTGCCACTAACGACGCCTTACGTAAAGTAAAAGCCATTGGTAAAGAAGAGATGTCAAAACTCACCGGAGGCATGAACATTCCCGGTATCTCAAACATGTTTTCTTAATCGGCAGTAGTCGTATTATGTCACAACAAATCATCCCAAAACCGTTAGGACGTCTTATTCAGGACTTTTGTAAACTTCCTGGAATTGGCGAAAAGACAGCATCACGTCTGGCCTTGAATATTCTAAGACGTCCACAGGCAGAAGCCAAAGAGCTGGCAGCAGCCTTGGCTCAACTGCATAATTCTATCCAGCTCTGTTCCTGTTGTTTTACATTTTCAGAAAATGATCCATGCGCTATTTGCGGTAACCCAAAACGCGAGGCATCACTGATCTGTGTCGTTGAACAACCAGGCGATCTGCTAGCCATAGAAAAAGCAGGTAACTATGCAGGCCATTATCATATTCTGCACGGGGTACTCTCGCCCATGGATGGTATTGGCCCTGCTGAAATCAAAGTGAAAGAACTTGAGGCACGTATTAACTCTGGAACCATAGAAGAAGTTTTTATCGCCACCAGCTCAACAGTCCCAGGTGAAGCCACTGCCAGCTTCCTCATTGATTTCCTCAAAAAAAAGCCAATTCGACTCACCCGCCTCGCCTGCGGAATCCCCATGGGCATGGATATAAAATATGCGGACAAACACACCCTCGCCAGAGCCATTGAGGGCCGTTCTGAAACCAGATAAAAACCCCGCATGTCAGGTTTTATTCCCACTTGTTTTCCCTTGACAGAACTGCAAGATATTGGTAATTGAACCTGTTTAGGTTATCTCCTTTGCCTCATTGGCTTTTGGAGAACTGAACAGGCGCGTAACTCAGCGGGAGAGTGTCACCTTGACATGGTGGAAGTCGGCGGTTCGAAACCGCCCGCGCCTACCAGATTGAATGGGCTAAAACTCGTGTGTAATGTTTACCACAGAGTCTTTAGCCCTTGCTTTTATAACCATATTTGAACTGATGACCGATATTACAATCTCCATACAAGACGGAAACGAAGCGACCATGGTTGCGGGCTGTACCGTTCAGGATGTCGTCTCTGAGCTGATGTCCAACAAGCAGCGCAAGAGAACTGTGGCCGTTTTTCTGAATGGCGAGATTCTTGACATGAGTGTGCAACTTCGTGAAGATGCCATTCTCACACCCATCCAGATTGGGTCAGACGAGGCTTTATCCATTTTACGACACTCCACTGCCCACGTTATGGCAGAAGCTGTCAGAGTTATCTATGGAGACGCCGTAAAAGTTGCCATCGGTCCGTCCATTGAAAATGGTTTCTACTATGATTTTGATAGAGAGCAGCCTTTTACTCCTGACGATTTTGAAAAGATCGAAGCTAAAATGACTGAGATTGCTCGTTCGGCGCAACCTTTCATAAGAACCGAAATACCAGCAGCAGAAGCAATCAAACGTTTTGCAGCAGAAGGTGAGAAATACAAGGTCGAACTCATTGAGGATCTTGGCGAAGAAACTGTCTCCCTCTACGAGCAAGGTACATTCACTGATTTATGCCGTGGCCCTCATCTACCAAACACTTCCTGGATAACAGCATTTAAGCTACAGCGTGTTGCCGGTGCATACTGGCGTGGTGACGAAAAACGAGAAATGCTGCAACGCATTTATGGCACAGCATTCTTTGACAAAAAAGCACTTAAAAAGCACTTGAACGCCCTCGAAGAGGCAAAAAAACGCGACCATCGAAAACTTGGCAAAGAGCTTGAACTCTTTTCCATGCAGGATGACATTGGCCCTGGCCTGGTTTTATGGCAGCCCAAAGGCGCACTGCTTCGTAAACTCATTGAGGATTACTGGAAAGACGCACATTATCGTAACGATTACGAGCTTCTTTACACTCCGCACATTGCACGCCAGGATCTGTGGAAAACTTCCGGACACCTTGACTTCTACGGCGAGAATATGTACTCGCCCATGGATATAGATGGTGTGGCTTACCAGCTTAAGCCCATGAACTGCCCTTTCCATATCGGTGTCTACAATAGTCGTAAAAGAAGTTATCGTGAGTTTCCTCTACGTTGGTGTGAGCTTGGAACCGTCTACCGTTATGAACGTGCCGGAGCGTTACATGGACTGCTCAGGGTACGTGGCTTTACTCAGGATGACGCTCATATCTTCTGTATGCCAGAGCAACTTGAAGATGAAATTTTTAACATTCTTGATCTAAACCTTGAGATTCTGAAAACATTTGGTTTTGATGAGTACGAAATATATCTCTCAACAAGACCTGACAAATATGTCGGAACTGATGAGAACTGGGAAGAGTCCACAGAAGCCTTGAAACTCGCCCTTGAGAAAAAAGGCCTTGAATACAAGCTTGATCCCGGCGAAGGTGTCTTTTACGGCCCCAAAATTGATATCAAGATCAAAGATCAACTGGGACGATCCTGGCAATGTTCAACCATTCAGGTTGATTTTAATCTGCCAGAACGATTCAAGATGAAATATACTGGTGCTGACAATAGTGAACATCAGCCCATCATGATCCATCGCGCACTCATGGGATCTCTTGAACGTTTTATCGGCATATTAATTGAGCATTATGCTGGTGTTTTTCCACTCTGGTTTGCCCCTGTTCAGGCACGCATCATGAACATTACTGATGATCAGGCCGAATATTGTGAGGAAGTATACAAAAAATTTCGTAAAGCCGGACTGCGTATTGAAAAAGATTTGCGAAATGAAAAATTGAACTATAAGATCAGAGAAGCACAAATGGCAAAGATTCCATACATGCTTATCATTGGTGACAAAGAAAAAGAGAATAACACAGTTACCGTAAGATTACGTAATGGAAAAAATATTGCCGATATGCAGATAGATGATTTTACAGACAAAATTAACAAAGAGTGTATTGAAGGACGAGGAATATAAATCAGGGTATACGTTTACCCCCTGTCGATTTCTAGACTTCAATTATTTTATTCATCTTTTCTGGAGGAAGTGACATTAAACGTCGAGGAAAAAGGGCACCGGTTCAGCGAGAAGTACGAGCAAAAACAAATGAAGATATCCGTCATGCACAAGTTCGACTTATTGGCAGCGATAGTGAACAACTAGGAATATTCAGCGCAGCGGATGCCCTTGAACGCGCCTACGATGAAGATCTTGATCTCGTAGAAATTTCAGCAAATGCAAAACCTCCAGTTTGTCGTATTATGAACTACGACAAATTTCGGTATGAACAGGCCAAGAAACAGCAGGAAGCAAAGAAAAAGCAAACCACTGTTGAGACAAAAGAAATAAAATTTCGGCCTAAGACTGAAAAGCATGACCTGGAGTTCAAGATCAAAAATGTGAAGAAATTCCTAAGCAAGAATAACAAGGTTAAGCTTACCATGCGTTTTCGTGGACGAGAAATCGTCTATTGCCAGACTGTTGGTATGGAAGCCATGCAAAAGATTGCAGCCACCCTTGAGGATGATGCTATCATATTGCAAACACCAAAGATGGAAGGTCGCCAACTTGTTATGTTTGTTGGACCAAAAAGCGAATAGACATATAATATTTAGAATAGAAAATATACTGGCTGCGTAACACAGTTCAGTTACAAAGCTATCCATAAGGAGTATAAGATGCCTAAAATGAAAACAAAACGAGGCGCTGCAAAGCGTTTCAAGAAAACTGGATCTGGAAAAATCAAACGTTCCAAGGCCTTTACCAGTCATATCCTGACTAAGAAGTCTACCAAACGTAAGCGTAAGCTTCGTAAGTCCGGAATCGTTGATCCTGCGAATGCACCCACAATCAGAAAAATTCTTCCCTACCTGTAGGGAGTTCTTTTTTTTAGAATTTACTAGAGTCATTTCCCGGAAAATTTCCGGAATAGATAAGGAGCAACGATATGCCACGCGTTACTAGGGGCTTTAAAGCCCGCAGAAGAAGAAATAGAGTCCTGAAGCTTGCTAAAGGTTACAGAGGTGGAAAGTCCAGATTATACCGTACAGCTACTGAAGCCGTCGATAAGGCACTGCAGTATGCTTACCGTGATCGCCGCAATAAAAAACGCGATTTTCGTCGAATTTGGATTACCCGTATTAGTGCTGGTACCAAGATGAATGGAATCAACTACTCAAGATTCATAGGTGGCCTGAAAAAAGCCGGCATTGAGCTTGACCGTAAGATTCTTGCCAACATGGCTATTCTTGACGCCCAAGCATTTACCCAAGTGGTGAATCTTGCTAAAGAGGCCAATGCATAATAACGGGTTTTAATCCAGTCTATTGCATGCAGCTTATTTTGATGCCGGTTTCATAGAATGAAACCGGCATCTTGTTTTAAAGAGTAGAGTACCAAGATATCATGGAGCAGGAACTAAACACGCTACAAACCCTTGCTAAAGCAGAGTTGAATACAGTTTCAAGCAGTGCGCAACTCGAAGAGTTCAGAATCAAATTTCTTGGTAGAAAAGGCGAGTTCTCTTCTATTATGAAGAATTTGGGCAAGGTCCCCAAGGAAGATAAACCACGTCTAGGCCAACTGGCTAACAGTGTGAAAAAAGAGCTTGAATCCCTTTTTCACACAAAGAAGCAAAGTCTTAATACAAGCTCAGCCGCCAGTGACGATAGTTCAGTAATTGACCTTAGCCTCCCTGGCAGAAAGCCTGAAACCGGCAAGTTACATCCGGTAACACAGATCATGAACGAGGTATGTGCCATTTTTGAGAGCCTTGGCTTCTCAGTGGCCGAAGGACCTGATGTTGAGCATGATCATTACAACTTTGAAGCGCTGAATATTCCTGCCCATCATCCGGCAAGGGATATGCATGACACATTCTACATCAGCGATTCCATCCTTTTACGTACTCACACTTCTCCCATGCAAGCGAGAATCATGGAAACACAGCAGCCCCCCCTAAGGGTAATTGCCCCTGGCAAGGTGTATCGCTGTGACTCGGACATCACCCATACTCCCATGTTTCATCAGGTTGAAGGCTTCCTAGTTGATAAGAACGTCTCTTTCGCTGATCTAAAAGGAGTACTCACCATCTTCACCCAGAAGATGTTTGATAAAAAACTCGAGCTTCGTTTCCGTCCCAGTTTCTTCCCTTTTACCGAACCGAGCGCAGAAGTTGATATTGCCTGTGTTATATGCAACGGCAAAGGTTGCCGTGTCTGTAAACATACAGGTTGGCTTGAAATTCTCGGATCTGGAATGATTGATCCCGAAGTGTTTAAAAAAGTTGGTTACGATCCCGAGGTGTATAGTGGTTTTGCCTTTGGCCTAGGAATTGAACGTATTGCCATGCTCAAATATGGCATTGACGATATCCGACTTTACTATGAAAACGACCTTCGTTTTCTTTCTCAATTCTAGTTACAGAGATAGAGACACATTATGAAGTTTAGCATCGACTGGTTACAGGAATACGTAGATACCGGAGATCTCACTCCCGAGGCACTTTCCGATCATCTCACCATGTTAGGCCTTGAAGTTGACAGTGTAGATCCACTTTTCCCTGAGTTGAAAAACCTACTCACCGTAAAAGTTTTAGAAGTAGAATCACACCCCAATGCAGATAAACTCAGCCTGTGCCAAGTTGATACGGGCGAAGAAGTACTCAATATTGTCTGTGGTGCACCCAACGTACGTGAAGGCCTTATTACCGCCTTCGCTCCCGTTGGAACAATTATGCCCGATGGTACCAAGATTAAAGCCTCAAAGGTTCGCGGAATAAAATCCTTTGGTATGCTTTGTTCTGAAAGAGAACTCGGACTCAGTGAATCCCACGAAGGGATTATGGAATTGCCTGCTGACACTGAACACGGCCAACCATTGCTGACAGCCTTGGGAATGGATGATTTAGTCGTTGAAGTTGATCTGACCCCTAATCGTCCTGACTGTGCTTCCGTTATTGGCATTGCAAGGGAGGTTTCAGGAATCACCAGAACCCCACTTACCCGGCCTGTTGAAAAGGCAAGCCTTGACATTAATAGAAGTTTTTTCAGTGTTGATGTCGAAAACAACGAGCTCTGTCCGCGTTACACTGCAAAACTGATCAAAAATGTAACCATTGGACAATCTCCCTGGTGGCTGCGTAAACGTCTTCTTTCCGTTGGCCTTCGTCCCATCAATAATGTCGTTGATATCACCAACTTTGTGATGATGGAATATGGTCAGCCCCTACATGCTTTTGATTACGACCAATTGGCTGGCAAACAGATCATCGTTCGTAACCCACGCAGCGACGAAAAATCATTCACCACCCTTGATGGTGAAAAAAGGGATATTGACCCTGATATGCTCCTTATCTGCGACGCGGAAAAACCAGTAGCTGTCGCCGGTGTTATGGGTGGTCTCTATTCAGAAGTTACCGACAAGACCACAAATATCCTCCTCGAAAGTGCCTGTTTTAATCCCATTTCCATACGTAAAACAGCCCGTAAATTGAATCTTGGAAGTGAAGCCTCCTATCGTTTTGAGCGTGGTGTAGATCCAGGAGGATGTCTGGTTGTATTGGAACGAGCAGCAAATCTTTTATGTGAAATTGCAGGAGGCGAGAAAACTGAAGGTGGTGCCGATTATTACGGTGGCGTAAGACCTTTAAACTCACAAACGCTCCGCATCTCAAGAACGGCCTCATTGTTGGGTATTGATCTTGATTATGACAAAATTGCTGACCACCTGACTTCTATTGGTATCCGTTGTAAGCCCAAAGACGATGACACCCTTTGGGTTAACCCTCCTACATTTCGCGTAGATATTGAGCGAGAGGTTGATCTGGTTGAAGAAGTTGCACGCCTCGTTGGCTACAATAATATTCCAACCACTCTGCCAACAGTCCATCTCAGCTACCCCGATAAGGATTCTAAAAGAGAACTTCGAGCAGGTATTTCGATCCTTCTTGCAGATACCGGTTTTACAGAAGCTATAAACTATAGTTTTGTCACAGAAAAGCATCTGGAAATGATGCTTCTGGCAGATGATGATCCAAGACGGAATCTGGTGCAACTTCTCAATCCTCTCAGTGAGGAGCAATCTGTTATGCGCAGTATGCTGTTACCCAGTCTCCTCGAAAACTTAAAACGAAATAACAACTTCCAGAAATCAGCTGTAAAACTTTTTGAAGTGGGTAAAGTTTTTACTCCTCAAGGAGAAAATGAGCAACCAGTTGAAAGAGATAGGCTTACTTGTATCCTCAGCGGCAGAAGAAGTGGAGAATCATCTTACCTCTACAATGATAACGCCGGTGTAGATATTTTCGATGCCAAAGGGACAGTTGAGTTATTGCTTGAGACATTACGCCTTCGTGGATGTGGGAAGGAAGACGTTGTTACAATCCGACTCCCTGAAGACGATGAATGTGAAAATTATAGTGAAAGCAATCAATGCCTGATCCTTGATTCTCCCAAAGGAATCGTTGGTCAGGTTGCAAAGCTTGTAGGATCTGTCGCCAAAGAATTTGGCATCAAACAGGATTTGTATTTTATAGATCTTGATTTTGATCTACTCTGCGACTTGAAAACAACAGCTAAAAACTTCACGTCTCTTCCTGTTTTCCCTGCAATTAAACGAGATATTGCACTCCTTGTACCTGTAGGCACAAAAGCAGGCGATATGCTGGAAACCATAAAGAAAAGCAAAGAAAAATTCATCGAATCCTGCGATATATTTGATGTCTTCCAGGGGAAAACACTGGAAAAAGGCATGAAAAGTATCGCCGTCTCTGTTACGTATCGTTCACCAACGAAAACTTTGACAGAGAAGAACGTTAACAAGTCCCATACTAAACTGATTAATTTACTGACTTCCAAATTCAACGGAAGCCTACGAGAAGGTTGATATACAATGAACAAAGGTAATCTCACACGAAAAGAACTGGCAGAAGCACTTACCAGTCAGCTTGGCTACTCCCAGAGCACCTGCTCTGAACTAATCGACACTTTTCTTGATCGCATGAAAGGCAGACTGCTGGAAGGAGAATCCATCAAATTTGTCCATTTTGGTACGTTTAATGTGCGTGACAAGAAACCGCGCCGTGGCCGCAATCCTCGCACTGGTGAGACTATCACCATTAAACAACGCCAGATGATAAGCTTTCGTCCTAGTAAAAAAATGCGTGAGCAGGTTAACGAGTAGAACGAAGGAGAAAAAGGCACTGAATGAGAGCCGATATACCTGATAAGCTCTATTTTAAAATCGGCGAGGTAAGTAAGCTTGCCTGCGTGGAACCCCATGTTCTCAGATATTGGGAAACTGAATTTAGTGAAATCCAACCCAAACGGGCAAATTCCAATCAACGGCTTTATCGGCGTGAGGATGTTGAAACGGTTCTCCAGATCAAGTCGTTACTGCACGAACAGGAATTCACCATATCCGGTGCAAAAAAGTTTCTAAGCGAAGGTAGCAAAGTTGATGAGATTGCAGACTCAACACCTGTATCTTCCAGCTGTCTTAAAAAGATTAAAAAGGAACTGCTAGCAGTACAAGATCTTCTAAAAAAATAACCAGTAGATCACAATCACATCTTCTGCCATCTCTTACTAACAATGTCGAATTCATTGCTAATGAGGAAGAACTCAGATTCTGGAAGTTGTGCGGTTCAACAGAAAAGTAGTCTTGGTGGTTTTCTCTTTTTATCTCGGCAGGTTGCACAAAGTCAGCCGCTTTTTTTCAAAGTAAACATCGCACCACACCATAAATTCACGTCAGCTGGGCTTGTTTCCGGTACGACGTGAATTGTTTTTTCAAATCCTACATTAACAAATCTTCAATAATTTCCTTCTTCGCTTCCACAAATGAAAAAGGCTGCTGGATTAGTGAGTTCTCTTTTATACATGGAACATGCTCTTCAAGGGTTTGTTTATCGTTCTTATAAAATATTCCAGTTGGAATTTTATCCCCCCACTCCAGTGCCCTCTCAAATGCCTCAACACGATTATAAGGGTCGTAGTCACTTTCCAGTTTATACGTTCTTTCCTTATACCAGTGAAAAGTGTTTACTCTATTGAAAGCGATGCAGTTCTGTAGGATATCCACCATGGCGAACCCTTTATGATTGATCGCTTCTTTCATGATTTCTTTAAGAAAAGGCAGACCAGAAGCTCCTGCAAATCCCCGTGCGACAAAGCTACAATCAAGAGAAATTGCCATTGCCAGTGGATTTAGTTGTGATGCAAAGCTACCATAAGGTTGGGTTTTTGTAATGGTGCCTTCAGTTGTTGTTGGCGAGGCCTGCCCCTTTGTCAAACCGTAAATTTGATTATTATGGACAAATAGCTTCACGTTCACATTTCTTCTGATGGCATGGAGTAAATGATTACCACCTTCGCCATAACAATCGCCATCACCTGCAATTGCTATTACTTTCATCTCATGATTAGCGAGTTTAATACCTGTGGCCACAGGAAGGGTTCTGCCATGAAGACCATTAAAAGTATTACACTTCATATAATGAGGCATTTTTGCCCCTTGTCCGATACCAGAGACCAATGTCAGTTGATGGGGGGCAATATTAAGTTCAACCAGGGCCTTTTTTATGGTATTTAAAATTGCAAAATTTCCACACCCTGGACACCAGGTCGGTTTCGGGCCTTTATAATCATCGTAGGTAAGCATTTATTTCTCCCAGCAAATTATCGAGTCCAAAAGGCCTGCCATCAAACTTATTAATACTGGCACTAAACTCAACCCCGGTCTCCATTCTTACTAGTTTAGCAAACTGACCAGTAACATTGTTTTCGACACAAATAGTTCGCTTTGCCTTACTGAGCATTTCCACATAGTCAAAATCATCCCTCATCGGGAAGGGATAAACCTCGCTGAAATGAAGTATTGCTATTTTATGTTCATCAGCTAAATGCTCTACCGCTTCTTTGAGAACCCCGAAGGTTGACCCATACCCTATCAGAACAACATCTGGATTCTCGGTACCATAGAAAGAAGGAGGTGCAATTTCCTGTTTGAGAAGAGGCATTTTCTTTAGATATCTTTTCTCCACCATTAGATTACGAGTCTCTGCGTCTTCTATGATATGTCCATCCTGATCATGCTCGTCACTGTCAAACACAACCAAATGTTTAGATGCACCAGGAATTGCCAGAGGAGAAATACCATTCTCGGAATACGCATAACGTTGGTAAGAATCAATATTTGATAACTCTGAGTCACGGAGACGAAAGTCCTCATATTGGAGTGAGTCAACATTTATGTCTTCAAAGGTCCACTGAGTGTCAGCCAGATACTGATCTGATTGAATAATGACTGGGATTTGGTATTTCTCGGCAAGATGAAAGGCTTTATTGGTAAGAAAAAGTGCTTGTTCTGGAGTTCCGGGCGTAAAAACAACTCGCGGAAACTCACCGTGCCCACCGAAAATAACAAAAAACAGATCACTTTGTTCTGTCCTAGTCGGCAAACCTGTTGCAGGTCCTGGTCGCTGCACCTCAGCAATGACAATGGGGGTTTCTGTTATCCCCGCAAGAGAGAGCCCTTCAGTCATCAAGGCAAAGCCACCGCCAGAGGTTCCTGTCATGGCCCTAACGCCGGCATAGGAGGCTCCTAATGCCATATTTATGGCAGATATTTCATCTTCAGCCTGCTCCACGACTACCCCATATTTCTCTGCTTTGGAAATCAAATAAAGCATAATAGAGGTGGCTGGAGTCATTGGATATGCAGAATAGAATTTGCATCCACTTACCAATGCCCCCTTACCTATGGCCTGGTTGCCGTTCATTAAGATGAGTTTCTTTTTTTTATCACCCAATTCTATAGGAACAAAACGTTTTTTAGAGTCAACGTTTTGCAATACAAAATCAAGCCCAGCTTGAGCAGCACTCGATTGTGATGCAACCACTCCTGAACTTGCTATGGGAATGAAACTATGAATAATTTTAGTGAAATCCAAAAGTGTTTCAAGCCCCACAGATCCCAAAATGGAACCTACTGCCACAGAAGTTTTCATCACTTGATCAAGGTCAAGATCTGTTATGATATCTGTAAAAGGTATTTGTATGAATTCTGGGTTGGAAGAGTGATGCTTAACACTTTTGGGATCGTATAAAATTAGTCCATTCTCATTGAGATACTGAGCATGGATATCAACGGTTTCCAGGTTTAGGGCAAGTAGGATATCAATGACATCTCTTGATGAGGAAATCGGATGGTTAGCGATACGAATTTGATAGAAATTATGCCCCCCCTTAATTCGAGACATATAATCCTGGTGTGTGAAGGTATAAAACCCCGCATCACTAAAGCATTTGGCCAGAAGACTTCCAATGAATTTAATTCCCTGGCCAGCAGCACCTCCTATTCTAATAGTATATTCACTTGCCATACAAATCATCTCCTTCGGTATCTTTTAAACCACACGAGAACAATTATATAGGTCTTGAGCATACCATCTGAAAGATATTTTGCAATGATCCTTTCTTCTGATAGTTAGTCATTTCAAAATGAAAAATGATCAAACACTTAAAAAGTTCAGTTGAGAAAGCACACCACTTGCAATGCCACTTTATGGTATTGCAATCTAACATAGAGGGTAATTCCTTTATTTTAGTGACCGTTGATGATCGGAGAAAAAACAAATAAACCTGACTGCAATGAACCGAGACGTTCAATGTGGCGGAATAAAAGACATTAGCTAATCAACAAAAAAACTCTGGAGAACCTCTCACTGAAGAAGTGATAAAGTAAAAGACTGCTAGTGAATAAATTGGGGAACTTGACGCTGATAATTGTATGGATGATAAACAGTGTGTGGCCTTGGGGCTAGAGTTTAAGCAACTTGTTAAAGACATCAAGGGGGAACAATATTGTTCGTAATATCAAGTATTCTCTTAAGTACAGTGTTAAATATAAAGAGTTAGGAGAATAAAAAATCCTTTAAAACAAGTGGGGTTGTTTAATCATTTTTTTTAAACCCCAGACGTGCCGATAACACACCCCAAGTATTCCTTGCGTAGACGGACGAGGTGGTATAGTATCCACTTCGTCAGCTTTAGCGGGGTAATTTTTTGACCTCAAATGCGATTCATTTTATAATCATACTTCTTTTTTAAACCCAAATCATCACAGGGTAACCGAGTATGAAATCGAGTGATATTGCACTACAAATACCGCAAGCTTATCATAACCTTACACCGGCTCCTAGAGCCAACAATAATAAGGGATATGAAACGATAATAATACATTCGGAACGTGGCGCAGCCTGGTAGCGCACTTGTCTGGGGGACAAGTGGTCGGAGGTTCAAATCCTCTCGTTCCGACCAAACATTAGGCACTTAGCGAGTCTCGCTGAGTGCCTTTTTTCGTATGTGTAAACTATTTGTAAACTTACAGAAGGGTAGTCCAAGATTGTAACTGTAAATACTGACTTCCCTATAAAAGGAAACCAAACCAGCTAATATTGTCTTGTTGATCTGGCACAGGTAAAACTCCCCTACAAAAAACACTGAGCCACAACAATAACAGACCAATACTCCTTCGGCTCAATTAACAATCTCAGAAAACGATACACCTCAAACCTCAAGACCTCATAGACAGTGACAGGTACCAACTACATGATCAACTGTTTAGGACAACATGCAAAAATCATAATCCCTGCATGAACAATAAGAAGGCAATATGAAATACTTCGCATACGGCTCTAATATGTCAGTAAAGCGTCTTCAGCATCGAGTTCCAAGCGCTGTGCCAATAGGGACATTCTCACTACCAGAACATCAGTTAGTATTTCACAAACATGGTAGGGATGATTCCGCTAAATGTGATGCTCACCACACCAACGACCCCTCTAACACCGTTCTTGGAAGATTGTACGAGATTGACGAAACTGAGAAGTCTGCTTTGGATCGTGCTGAAGGTCTAGGAAATGGCTACGATGAAAAAATTATCAGAGTATTCAATACAAAACACTCCTTTAAGGCAGTCACAGACTACGCTACCAATCTGAACAATACACTTAAGCCTTTCACATGGTACAAACGACATGTTTTAGTTGGTGCTGAAGAAGCAAACTTACCCGAAGAGTACATTGGTGCCATTGAGTCCATTCCTGCTGTTGAGGACTGCGACAAGGTGCGAGAAACTGAAGAGTTGGCGTTCACTGTTGCTCGTAAATGTAGTGAGTAACAATCATGAGCAACATATGACAAAAGCACCGAGTGTGGTGTACTTCTTCGGCATTATTGGTTTTTTTCTGTCTCCTATCGATATTGTACATGTGGCTTCATATCCTTTTTTACTCATACACAGGGGTGAGCAAAAGTGAGCAACACAGGGTGTATCGCAAGACAAAGCTCTTGAGCATACCACATCCGCCTAATATTACTGATGTTTTTTGTATTTTTGCCGATATTGTGCAAGGGCTTTTGTGTCCATTGTTGCTCATAAACGCAGTGAACAATATTCATGAGCAACATGTAAACAACCCAAGATGTACAGCAAGATAAATCCATTACACACAATATAACACACAGATAATACAGAGGTTTTTCTGTGTTTGTCGAGGTTGCGCAAGGACGTTCATATCCATTTTTACTCATACCCCATGAGCAGAAACAGTGCGCAACTGTGTGAGTAACACATGGTACAAGCGACATGTCTTAATCGGTGCTGTAAAAACAAATTTACCACAAGAGTATAATGCATGCCATTGAGTCCATTCCTGCCGTTGACGACTGCGACAAGGTGCGAGAAACTCAACAATCATCTATTAACTATTGATAAGCGATGATGGAACAATATAGTTTCGGCTCAACAACAATCTCACGGAAACGGCTTACCTAAGGCCTCAAGATCATCAACGGTCAAGTGTACCCTGATTGGTGGAGAAAGAGTGGATACATAAGGAAGGCAAGACGGTAGCTGTTGGTTTTTACCTCACCTGTTAATAATTAATTGACTAATCCTTAAATTGGTCTTTATGTACAAACATCTTTCGCTCCTGCTGAGTCTCCTCATAATGACCGCTAGCTGTGCTTCTCAAAAGACACATACATCACTGTAATCAGCGGTCTAAAAACCAGCAAAAACAGGGAATAAAAGCCAGCATGCATGAGCAAAGAGCAAACAATCCCATCCATGGTCGATATGAAAAAAAAATTGCCATGCGGTACAGCAAGGCGACTTAACCGACAGCCCTCCCGCCTGTGCTGTGTCCTTGCTGTTTTGCTACGACAAACATTGAAAAACGCACTGCCTCTCACTTGCGCTTATCTTTTCGCTTATCTCTGTCGACAACACAGACAACAACTGGATGACAATCAGCAATAGCAGTAGTGCGCACTTCTTTGCATACTTTTTTGGTTTTCATAAATATTTTTCTTTCAAATACAATACATTACAGCGTGTGTGTTCTTTGTGCACAGACACCAACACAATTGCCATGTAAGAGTAGTCATTATTTATTTCTTCCCTCAGTTACACCGTATCGTTCAAGTATATCGTCATGTGTCTTTACTGCGTCTTTACTGTCGATGACAATTAGATTTCCATTTTCCAGTTTAATCCTAACTAATGAGCTATCACCGGACATGTTAATTAAAGAAATCAAATGTGAAAGATCTCTAACAGTGGTACCATTTACTTCTTCAACAATCACATCATACATCTCGTGATAACCAACATTTATATCATCTGGTAACACTGTTGTGATCATTACAGCTTCTCTTTTGTCTTCCTCCCAATATTTATGAAAAGTTGTGTGTAATAAGTTTAGCGGAGCCTCTTCAACCCAGTTATCACCATACAACTTCATGTGATTTATTGTTAAAGGAGCAAAGACCATCCCAGCAAATATATAATATAGTGGATCAATATCATATTGTTCTCTATAAACTCGATAATATCGACCTGTTGCCAGTTTTATATCAACCTGTGTTTTTGCTTTTCCCCGAAAAACCCCTAAACGAATCGTATCTCCAACTTGCTTTTGTTCTACATAATAATCACCTTGGGTTCTTTCATCTTTTCGAAATTCTACAGTCCCATCATCTGCAATGGAGTGACCATCAATCGTCATTATAATATCGCCTTCCAATAGACCAACCACTGTAGAGGGATCGATAATCTTCTCAACCAACACTCCAGTTTGATTTAGAGGCAAGCCGTAAAATGACTTTAAATAATTACTTTCTAACGATTGCATTAAAATCGATGTTTTAGGGATTCCATCATGCTTACCATCCTTTAAGTCAGTAAGAAACCGCTGGATCAATGGGGTAGGAATGGCGTAGTTTGTATTCTGTGCATCACTAAGTGACTGCATCACAACACCTACAATTTCCCCATTACTAATAACTGCACCACCACTGTTCCCAGAATTTACTGATGCATCTATTTGTATTGCTAAAAATTTTTCTAAACTGTGGGCATAATAATGATGCTCGATACGTGAAACTACTCCTTTAGTTATACTGAGATTGTCTCCCCCCTCTGGATACCCACAAACAAACACATTATCTTGTAACTCTGGTAATCCACCAAGTTGAACAGGTATGACATTTTCCCAAAACGTTTCATCATCAACAGAAAGAAGAGCAAGATCCGATTCATGTGAAACCGCAACTACGTTTGCTTTAAATTTTTCTGCTTGCCCAAATTTACGAACTTGTATGAATGTACTATCACTAACAACATGTGCATTAGTAAGAATTCGATTACCAGCAATGACTGTGCCAGACCCACCCACTTGTACAGGTGTGCCCCTTTTCCAAGGGATCGAATAATCATACTCAAGTTGTGTGGTATAAATCTTTACCATCGACCGTCTTATGCCATTCTCTTCGGTAATGCCTTGTGTTGGAAACAAGATAACGATAAAAACAATGGCAAGAAACAGTATGCTTGTTTCATGAATAATATTTTTCATAAGTATAAATTGGATTTCAAGAAATCCCTTGGCTAAGGGTTAAGTTCAATGCCCAACATCATAAACATTACACAACCGTAGTGTTTATCGAATATTTGCTGAAGATGAAAACAATAGACTCCCCACCCTACCAGCAAAAACAACCAAGTACTGGTGTATTAACTTTTAATACGGAATACCTGATTGTCCATTTTGGCAATCAGGGCATTTTCGCTGGAAAATATCAGCTCCATTTGCACCATACTCAGTTCCGCATTTCCGACACTTAAGCTTGTATGCTTTCTGACAGTGGTCATTACCTTCTACACCTCTATTCCCCATATTTTCTTGATCGTTTCTATTGATATAGCCAATCTTAGTCGTTTTGGTGGTGCCATCTTTATATTTTGAAGCTTTGCTGAAAAGACGTTTGATAGTAACTTTTATATTCTGCGAACCCATTTCATACCCTTTATTTTCCATGATTTGCCTGATCATATGACCAATCATTTGTTTAACTCTGTTAACCTCAACATCGCTTCCGAACTTATCAAGTAATGGTTTTGAAACTGACTCCGCTGCGGTTTTATTAAATTCAGTAGCCAATTCCATCCGAATGATATTTTCTTTTTCGTTTAAAAATTTCCACAAATCTTTACCTAATTGAAGTTCGGCCAGATCAGAGAATTTTCCTGAGTTGTATTTCATTGTCACACCCTTTGAGTTGAACATAAGCAACGTGCCATTACAGGTACTATACGACCTATAATGAAAAGTAGTCAAGGTTTTTTTATAGTACCTATTTGCCCTGTATTAAACAGCAGTTGTTGATTAATGAAATATTTGCCTTTATTACCAACCAAACTCACTCCCAAAACACCCTGCGCCAGAACAAAAAAAGTAAACTGGGTCATAACAATTATCCAACCATAAAGTAGTGATTCAACACTGTATGGGTGGAATCTTCTCATCATACAATAATCCCCCTATTGTTTTTCTTGTAATTACTCATAATGCTCGGTTAAGTTACAGTTGACAGGATGTCGTTTTTCTTGGCAATTTCTGCACACACTGTTAATCAAACAGGCAGTGGTAAAACCTTTATTCCCAGCCTCTCAGTTCCCGATGATGTGATTCTGGTTCGCCAACAGTTACTTGGACTTGATCAAACATATATTATGAGATTACCCATATGAAGAATTTTAATGAAAGTGTCGGTTTTATTTGGAGCATTGCTGAAATATTACGTGGAAGCTTCAAGCAATCAGAATATGGGCGAGTTGTACTCCCCTTCACCGTTTTACGCAGACTCGACTGTGTACTTGAGCCAACAAAAGAAGTTGTCCAGAAACAATACGATACCCTCCCAGAAGGCATTGACGACACAATGAAAGAAACGATGCTGAACATGGCATCCGGCAGAAACTTTCACAACACCTCACCTTTCACGTTTGAAAAGCTTCTTGATGATCCTGATAACATTGCAGCCAACCTGAACAACATCATCAACAGTTTCAGTTCTGATGCACGTGAAATTTTCATAGACCGATTCAAGTTGCCTGACCAGATCACAAGGCTTGATAAGGATAACCTTCTGTACATGGTGGTCAGTCGCTTTGCACAAGCTAATCTACATCCTGACACAGTCAGTAACATTCAGATGGGATACATTTTTGAAGAACTTATCAGGCGTTTTTCTGAACAATCAAATGAAACTGCAGGTGAACATTTCACACCACGTGAAGTGATCCGATTGATGGTTAATCTTTTGTTTCAGGAAGATGGTGACGTTCTGACAAAGAAAGGTGTCATCCGCAAACTGTATGATCCTGCGTGTGGAACAGGGGGTATGTTGAGTGTTGCTGAAGATTACCTTCGTGAACTGAATTCTGATGCACATCTTGAAGTATATGGTCAAGAGTTGAATGATGAGTCATATGGTACATGCAAATCCGATATGATGATCAAAGGCCAAAATGCAAAGAACATCTTCCCCGGCAACTCTTTCACACAAGACGGTCTTCCTGATGAACAATTTGATTACCTGCTGTCAAATCCACCATTCGGTGTTGATTGGAAAAAGGTACAGGATTTCATAAAAGAGGAATCCAGTTCCATGGGATACGGTGGCAGGTTCGGTGCAGGTTTGCCACGTGTATCAGATGGTTCGTTGCTGTTCCTTCAGCATATGATTTCAAAATTCAATCGTGGTGATGATTCTTCACGACTTGCCATTGTCCTGAATGGATCACCTCTGTTTACAGGAAGTGCCGGAAGTGGTGAATCTGAAATAAGAAGATGGATCATCGAAAATGATTGGCTTGAAGCCATTGTAGCCTTGCCAAATGACATGTTCTACAACACAGGCATTGCCACCTATATATGGATTGTTACCAATCAGAAGAACCCACAAAGGCAAGGCAAGGTTCAGTTGATCAATGCTACTGGATTTCATACCCCTATGCGTAAAAGTCTTGGTAGTAAACGCAAACAGATTTCCGATGATCAGATTGGCAATATCACTGAAATATTCGGTGACTATGAAGCAGGTGAATTCTGTAAGATATTCGACAATACTGATTTCGGACATAACCGGATAACAGTTGAACGTCCCTTGCAACTGAACTTCATTGTAAGTGATGAACGTCTTGAAACACTAAAGGCTGTTGCTTCATTCAAGAAGTTGCCTGAATCGAAACAAGAAGCAATTTTTGGTGCAATCAAGGTACTGGATCAAGAACACACGTATATGAACCGTGACGTGTTTCTGAAGGCGTTGAAAACATCATTAAAGGTTGCAGGTCTTGACGTAAAAACAGCCATGATAAACGCCATATGGAAAGCCCTTGGTCAACATGATCCTGAGGCTGATATCATATGTAAGAAGAACGGTGATCCTGAAGCCGATACCAATCTTCGTGATTATGAAAACATTCCACTGAAAGAAGATATTGAAGAATATTTTCAACGTGAAATTATCCCACATGTGCCGGATGCATGGATTGACTATTCAAAGACCAAGGTTGGATATGAAATTCCCTTCAACAGGCATTTTTATAAGTATGTACCACAACGACCTTTGGAAGAAATTGATGCTGATCTGGATAAGGTTTCGGCTGAAATCATGGAACTTCTTGGAGAAGTTCGGTCATGAAGTATCCTGCTTATTCAGAATACAAGGATTCAGGTATTGAGTGGTTAGGTGTTGTGCCAGATCAATGGAGCCTGAAGAAAATCAAATATCTCTTTCAAATACGAAAAAGGATTTCCGGTGAAATTGGTCATGATGTCCTTTCCATAACCCAACAGGGAATAAAGATAAAAGACATTGAAAGTGGTGAAGGCCAGTTATCAATGGATTATAGCAAATATCAGTTTGTTGAAGTTGATGATTTTGCGATGAACCATATGGATTTATTGACAGGATTTGTTGACATATCTAAATTCCATGGAGTGACAAGTCCAGACTATAGAGTTTTTTCTTTAGTGGATAATCGTTCTACCCCTCAATATTATTTATATTTACTGCAAATGGGTTATTGGGGAAAAATATTTTATTCACATGGGCAAGGTAGTTCACAATTAGGTCGATGGAGATTTCCTACTGAAAAATTCAAATCGTTTGCTTTTCCTTTTCCATCTCAAGAAGAACAGGCCATCATTGCCAACTTCCTTGATTGTGAAACCACCAAGATCGACACCCTGATCAACAAACAACAAAAATTGATTTTACTGCTACAGGAGAAACGACAGGCAGTTATTTCCTATGCCGTTACCAAAGGCATTAATCCTGATACCAAAATGAAAGATAGTGGTGTTGAATGGCTTGGTGAAGTGCCAGAACATTGGTTGAAATCAAGATTAAAATATGTCGTAAATCAAATAATTGACACTGAACACAAAACAGTACACTTTGTTGATGACGGGAAATATTTAGTAGCAAGAACTGCAAACATTCGTAATGGAAAGTTGATCACAAAAAGTGCAAAACACACTGATTCTGAAGGATACAGGGGGTGGACAAAGCGTGGTGTTCCAAAACATGGCGATGTCATACTAACACGAGAAGCTCCTGCTGGAGAGGCTTGTGTAGTTCCTAAAACACCAGTCGTTTGCTTAGGACAAAGAACAGTACTAATAAAAAAAGCACCAAAAGTAGATTCAAAATACATCGTTTATTCAATCTATGCAGGATTGTCTCAAGAGTTTATCGAACAATTATCACAAGGAGCAACTGTTGTGCATTTCAATATGCCTGATATTGGCAACATTCCTTTGTTTGAAATCCCGACACAAGAACAGGTCGATATCATAAGGTTCCTTGACAATACAACCAACAAAATCGATAACCTCATAACCAAAGCAAACAAAGCCACCAAACTTTTACAGGAACGTAGAACAGCCCTAATATCAGCAGCAGTAACAGGAAAAATTGATGTAAGGAACGCATAACCACAACAGGACTCACCACCATGGGAACAAAACCCACCACAGAAACCGATTTTGAAATTACCATAGAATCATGGTTGCTTGATCATGCCGGATATACCAAGGCTGATTCAACTCAATTCGATGCTGAACTTGCACTTGATCCTTCAACACTTCTATCCTTCATCAAAAACACCCAAAAAGAAGCATACGACAAACTGACAGCAAGTTATGGTGCAAGTAGTGTTGACGGTTCCATAATCAAAAGAATTGCTTCTGAATGTGATTCACGTGGCCTGTTGGACGTTGTTCGTAATGGCATCAAAGATCGTGGTCAAACAATAAACCTTGCTTATTTCAGACCACCCACCACCCTAAATCCTGTAACAGAAAAACTGTACAAACAAAATCAATTAACAGTGATGCGACAGGTTTATTTTGATACCGAATCAAAATCTTCCATAGACATGTTGCTTTCACTGAATGGACTTCCCATTGCCACCGTTGAACTTAAAAATGCTTTCACAGGTCAAAAGTTCATCAGTGCTATCAGGCAATATATCAAGGATAGGAAGCCCACTAACAACACACCATTGATCCAGTACAAAAAACGTGCATTGGTACATTTTGCCGTTGATACGGATGATGTGTTCATGGCAACACGTCTTGCAGGGAATGGTACATATTTCCTGCCATTCAATATTGGCAATAAAGGTGGCAAAGGCAATACAGTCGATCATGATTATAAAACTGGATACAAGACCGGATATCTATGGGAACAGGTCTGGCAACGTGACAGTTGGCTTGACATCATCCACAGATTCATCCACTTACAAACAGAAGAAATCCGTAATATAAAAACCGGAAAGAAGAAGACAAAAGAGACATTGATATTTCCACGTTACCATCAACTTGCAGCTACACGAAATCTAATTGCAACAAGCAAAGATAAAGGTGTTGGTCAAAACTTCCTGATTCAACACAGTGCAGGTTCCGGTAAAACCAACACTATTTCATGGTCTGCACATCAGCTCTCAAGCCTTCATAACAGCGACAATAAACCAATTTTTTCATCTGTCATTGTTGTGTCGGATCGTAGGAACCTTGACAAACAGTTGCAGGATTCCATCTATCAGATTGAACATAAACATGGAGTGGTTGCCAAGATTGATGAAGACAAACATTCATCCGACCTTGCTGATGAACTCAACAAAGGCACAAAAATCATCATAACAACCCTCCAGAAGTTCTCTTTCCTGATGGGCAAGGTGAAAGATCTTTCCGGTAAAAACTTTGCTGTAATTGTCGATGAAGCCCATTCAAGTCAAAGTGGCAAGAGTGCTGGGAACCTTCGTGGTGTGCTTGGTGGCGGTTATGGTGATGCATCGTTGAATGAAGAAGAGACACTTGCTACTGCTGAAATTGATGATAGCAAGAATGTAGATCCACCATCACTGGAAGAGTTGGTCATTGCTGAAGCAGAAAGCCGTGGCAAACAACCGAACATCTCATTCTATGCATTCACAGCCACACCAAAGAAAAAGACCATGGAAATGTTCGGTGTGATTGGAGGTGACGGCAATCCACATCCATTTCACTTGTATTCCATGAGGCAGGCTATTGAAGAAGGTTTCATTCTTGATGTCCTGAAACATTACACCACATACAATACCTACTTCAAACTGTCCAAGGCCATTGAGGATGATCCCGAAGTCGATGAGAAAAAGGCCAAAAAAGCAATTGCAAGGTTCATGACCCTACACCCACACAACATTGCACAGAAGACAGAAATCATGGTGGAGCATTTTAGGAACTTCACCATGAAGAAGATTGGTGGATTGGCAAAGGCCATGGTCGTGACACGTTCAAGGCTTCATGCGGTTCGTTACAAAGATGCTTTTGACAAATACATATCAGAACATGGGTATGATGATATCAAAATTTTGGTAGCATTTTCTGGCACAGTAGAAGACCCAGACAGGCTTGATAAGAATGGTGGAATTGATAAAACCACTGAAGCCGGAATGAATGGGTTCAGTGAAAAAGAACTTCCCAGTAGATTTGCTTCTCCTGAATATCAGGTGTTGGTGGTGGCTGAAAAATATCAGACCGGGTTTGATCAACCCTTATTACATACAATGTTCGTGGATAAACCGCTGTCAGGACTGAAGGCAGTACAAACACTTTCACGTTTGAATCGTACAACAGCAGGAAAAGTTGACACATTCGTGCTTGATTTTGCCAATTCTGTTGATGACATCAAAGAATCATTCAAACCATATTTTGAAGATACTGAAATTGATGTGCCGACAGACCCCAATCAACTGTATACCCTACTCACAAAGATACAAATTCCACCTGTAATACGTTCTTCTGATGTGGAAGAGTTTGCCAAGGTCTACTTTAAGCCACAGGCGAAACAGACAAAACGTGATCATGGGCAACTTAATAAATTGATTGATCCGGCTGTTGCACGTTACAAAGAAGAGTATCGTGACCCCACTGTGCCAACCGATGAAGAGAAATATCTTGATGAAGGAGAAGAATTCAAAAGTACCCTTCAGGCATTTGTCCGGTTGTATTCCTTCCTTTCACAGATCATTGACTGGACTGACGCTGATCTTGAAAAAATGTATGCCTACGGTCGATACCTGTTAACCAAACTGCCATACAGGTCTAGTGGTGGGATGATTAACCTTGATGATGATGTTGCCCTTTCTTCATACAGAAATGAAAAAACGTTTGATGGTAGTGCCGCATTGGCAATTGATGATTTTGAACCTGTCACAGGTGCCTCTGAAGTTGGAACAGGTGGTGCAAAGGAAGAACACACGTCACCGTTATCCAAAATCATAGATAGCATCAATGAACGTTTTGGCACTGAATGGACAAAAGCAGATCAATTACTGTTTGAACAGATTTCAGGTGACATGGTCAATGATGCCAGATTGAATGAACAGGCACGTGCAAATTCAAAAGATCAGTTCAAGCAGGTTTTTGAATCTGAAGCAATGAAAGCATTTGTTGGTCGGCAAGGCCGGAATGAAAAGATTGTGGATACGTTTTTTACTAATCCTGATGTTCGTACCATGATCCTTGGTGCTTTGTTGGATGATGTGTATATGAAGGCTAATGATACAAATATGTCAGCACCAATAACTTAATTTTTTTCTCACAAATGGCTACAACAATGGAAAATCCAAAACTATTTATATCGTATAGTTGGTCTGATCAAGCACATGAGCAGTGGGTGTTAGAATTAGCCACAGAATTACAAGAATCAGGTGTTGAGATCATATTGGATAAATGGGATTTAAAAGAAGGGCATGATTCAGTGGCATTTATGGAAAAAATGGTCACTGATCCTTCTATCGAAAAAGTTATTATTGTATCCGATGAAACATATGCGAAGAAGGCTGATGGGCGTGCAGGAGGAGTCGGTACTGAAACTCAGATCATTTCTAAAGAAGTTTATGACCAACAAGAACAGGATAAGTTTGTTGCTGTTGTTGTTGAAAAGGATGAAGAAGGAAAGCCCTTCCTACCTACTTACTACAAGTCACGAATATATATTGATTTAAGTGAGCCGGACAATTATTCCGAAAATTTTGAAACCTTGTTGAGGTGGATATACGGAAAGCCACTTCATGTAAAACCTGCATTGGGAAAACGACCATCATTTCTTGATGAGTCAGATGGTATTGCATTAGGTACAACATCTTCTTGCAAACGTGCAATATCTGCAATCAAAGACGATAAACCTTATGTATCAGGTGCTATTGATGAATACTTATCCATTTTTTCAAAAAATATTGAAAAGTTCAGGTTGGGAGATGTTGAAGGTGATTTTGATGATGCCGTAATAGAAAATGTAGAAAGATTTCTTCCATATCGGAATGAAGCAATCCGTTTATTTTTCGCTATTGCTCATTACTGTCCTACAGAAGAAAATATGTTGAAATTACATCGTTTTTTTGAATCTTTAATACCTTATATGCATCGACCAGAGCATGTAAGGGCATGGAACAAATCAGACTTTGATAATTTCAGATTTATTATTCATGAACTCTTTTTGTATATGGTTGCAATATTTCTCAAACTGGACAGATTTAATGAAATAAACCTGTTATTGACACAACAATTTTATGTGTCAGATGTTCCCGATTATGGCAACGAAGTGATGGTTGGATATGGTGTATTTCGTAAATATTTGCCATCTTTTGATCATAGGAACCAACGATTGGAACTCAATCGACTTTCGTTATGTGCTGATACCCTTAAGCAACGTACCAAATCATCAGGAATCGAATTTAGATATTTAATGCAAGCCGATTTCGTTCTATTCATGAAGTCCGAAACCAGTAGTGCATACCCTGAATCATGGTTCCCAGATACTTTAGTTTATGTTGGTCATTTTCAACGACCATTTGAAATTTTTGCTCGATCGATATCATCAAGTTATTTTGACAATGTTAAATGTCTATTGCATATTTCTAAGCCAAGTGATTTAGAACACCTTTTGAAAGAATATAAAGAAGATAAGAGACGTTTACCAAGATGGGAATTTGACTCATTTGATCCTGCCAGTTTACTTGCATATGATCAACTTGCCACCAAAGCATGATTAAACTTCCTTTTGATCCAAAACCCAAAATGAGTACCTTTCAATAGAAATAAACGTTACCTGAAGCCTCCTACATTTCAGTGACCTTTCTACTCCATGCCCCTGTCTAACAGACTGTGAATAAATAATTATCTGTTTTCAAGGGGTAACATGTCGTGTGACTGAGAAGTAGTCATTCACCTCGTCTTTTGCTGCATGGCTAGCAGTTAGGTTCGCACCAAAATGCCCCCTGACATAGAAATTATATCGGTGCCTGCGCACAAAGGAGTCGCACGGCATAAGGTATTGTATTTGAATGACATATATCAAAAAAAAGAAAAGGAGTGCGCAGTTAAGTGCGCACCTATAACGGGGGAGATTCCTTAGAAAGAAGACCCTAAAATTTTAGAATGACACCCTGCTGTATCTGACTCTTGAGTTCATTTCCATTTGCCATGTGTGACCTCCCGTTTAAAAGTTAAAAACATTACAAACTATTCTGGACATTATGCCAAGAAATAAGGAAATGACTATTTTGAACACAAACTGATGTGCCTTTGCGAGAGGTTGGATTATGTCTGTCAAATTACACTATTTTGGACATGGAAGTTTTTGTACCAACTATTTGGGTGAATAGCGTTTCAATGCATTCGATGTGGTACTTCAAACCTTAGAGGAAAAACAGAAACCATTCATTTAAGTCTTGGAAAGGCTTATCTCTGTTAAGAATGGTGAACATAAATCACTAGTCGGTTCTTCGGTTAGCTTATTTATTCTGATCTGAAAATGATCTCTAATTCATCCTTATAGGGAATAACCGATTCAAACAATTGATTGTATGCTCTTCCAATTGCACCGTGGAATAGTACAAGTGATGGATAATCTGTTCCAATACGTAAGAAATGATCTTTGGCTATGCCGGGATAAGGATCAATGTAAATAATTTTCTTAATACCTAGCTGATACGCTTTTTTTGAACATAATTCACATGGACTTGCTGTCGTATAAAGAAAGCCTCCTTTAATTCCAGTTCCTCCATATTTAACAATTTGTAAAAAAGCATTTTCTTCTGCGTGTAATGATCTAGTATGTACCTGATTTCCTCCCTTATTTTTCTTTTTGTCTACCTCGTTTTTTAGCTTTTTAAAACAATATGAAACATTTCTGCCGCACAGTTTTTTAATAATGGCTTCTTCCGTTAATTTGTCCTCATATTTACTTTTGATTTCATCTCTAAATTCTTTATTGTTTTTCTCAAATTGACTATATACTGTTCCGTCCTCACTGTTTAAGACATCACTTACATTCCTCAACAAACATGGTGATTGGCCTTGAGCTGGATCATTCCAACCAATTGCCCTAACAGAATTTGCCTCATTTGTTATTGTTGCGCCAACTTGTCTAGAGATACACCCTGATGTTAGTTTAGCATTATAAGCAATCTGCATACATCTTTCTTCCCTTGATGGTGTGACTAATCCGGGGTGCATTATTAGAGAAACATACCAAGCTAATTGTTTTTTCAGAGTGCTAAAGTCGTCTTCTGCGACATGCGGATTATTTATATGTATATCAGACAATTCTATACATTTGGGGATGTTTTGAGATATGAAAAAATTTTCATCATCATAGTCATGCTCGCCTTCTTTTTTATCAATATCTTCGAGTTGAGCATCGTTTAAGTTTAATAATTTTTTTAGCCTATATTCTCTGTGGACATTTTTGGTGTTAATAGAAAGCAAATAAAATGCTGCATACCTTTCTCTGAAATAAATGGCTTCAAAAGGGTTTCTAAGTGTATCTATAACAATGTAAACATTATCTTTATTTTTCTTGGCTCTCTTTGTGAAAATTTTAATGATTTTATTTACTCTGATAGATATTCGATAGATATTTTTTGCATTAAAATTATTATCAAATGCCTTGCCTGATGCTCTAATATTGTCACCAACTACTTGATATATTTTAGTGTAACTATCTCCAGACAATATGTTTAAGGTTTCTCTAAGTTCTTTAGTGAATGGAGGAAGTGTTTCAAAATAAAACTTATAAGATTTTTCTCTCCGAGACTCAATTTTATCTTTTTCTATTATGCTTGCCGACTCAAGTTCTTTTCTTTCTGTATTTAATTTGTCTCGTTCAGTATACAGTAGAGTGTATTGTTCTTTTATTGCATTACGAAGTTGTTCTTTTATTTGCTCTTTAGTTGTTGACCCGTTTGCCAGAATGTCTGACACAAACTCTTCAAAGTCAGAAAATGAATTATCAAGAATAAATGAAGTAATGACATCCTTAATCTGTATCCAGTGAAATTTTTCCCAATTGTTTTGAGCAAAATCGTAGATTATTTTATATTTCCTGTCGTCACCATCTCCACATAATTTTGCTTTTGGGAGTGTTATGTTTTCTATTGATTCAGATAGAATTCGAGCAGCAGAACTACATCCAGAGCCAGTACGCCCTGTCAGTCCTATAATTATAAATTTCTTCCTATTCTCATAGATTGCATCAATTCCATCAGATAAGTCCGTCATGATTCATATGCCCATTTGCGTTAATTTAATCAAAAGCTGACCAATGACCTAAGTCACAAGCTGTGGATGATGACAGGATTCGTTTTTCAAAGAACGATCCTGAACAATTTAAAATAAACAAGGTATGCTCGTGTGGCTGAGCAGGTGGCGAAAAAGACCGGTATCAGCTGAAAACATCACGACACTAAGCGTGGAAGGTACCGGAAACTAGCCCAAGCAAAAAAGAAACTTGACGTAGTGGTTTTCAGCTGAATACCATTATAATGTTAACCTTTACTTTTTCTTGGGTCGTTTATCCTCTGATAAGTTCGCTCCTCCTGAAACCTTCCGTTTCCCTTATGAATTTTAACGGATGCTACTTTATTGTCCATAAACGTTCTAGTTTGATTGATGATTTCTTTTTTTGTGTCCGTGACAATGGAGGCTCTTTCGTTACCTTCTTTTTTTAGTTTCCATTGTTTCCCAGCTTTAGTTATGTGATAATTATCCATCATATTTTCCTTTATCAAAGAGTTATGTCTTGAAAATTGTTTGTGGAGAGAAATACAGTCTCCTCCCCACAAACTTGTTGTTTATCTAGAAAAGACAAACGCCTTTTTCCCGTAGTCGGAAGCCTTTATTATTTTGCCGCTACGCCAATGTCGAAACGACTTAACAAAGATTAGGTTTCCCTTTTTCCTCTTAGTTACTATCTTTTTCAAAGCCAAGCATATCACCTCCTTTCGCAATATTGCCTTGACTTTGAGTTTCTGCCGGGATAGAAAATATTTACCACAATATTTTTACCGACTTTTTTCAAAGTCAAAGGGCTGCCTGTCTGCGTTAGATTTGGCAGCCTTATTTTTTTAATTTATTCAACCTTTCGATCCTACCTTGCACGAAAACTGGATTAACATTAAAAATATCTGCAATTTCCCAAGCACTCTTTCCTTCCTCTATTAGCTTCTCAATGCATGGCTTAGGCATCAATAATGCTCCAGCTTGTTCCCATGCCTGCCATTCAGGATCTTTGTATGCAGGGATATCGCTGCGTTTTCTCATTAAAGTGTTTTTACCAGCTACTGAGCAAAATGATTGAAAAGTCTTCAAATAAGAATAGTGATAGAGACAATGTGAAATTTCATGGGCTACTGTTGCTCTAAAACGTCTACCTTCGGAAGAAGTTGGATCAGCTAATGCAGCCTCATATAGCTCTTGATGTATACAGCAAACCTTATTATTAGCATCTGTATATCCCATGATACCTGATCCTATAGAAGACAAATCAACATACCGTGTTTTTAGTCCGGGTTTAATTTGGGGAATAACAATTTCAAAAATAGCTTCGATATCCACTTCCTGTGCGTATTTAAGTGAATCTGGCTGGTGCTGTTTGAGGAACTTCAATGTGTCGTTTTCAATTCTCGCTCTGCTGAGAGGCCTAACAACGGGTACTTTTTGATTTAAATTTAAATTTCCCATTACTTTTTCTTCGCCTCCCATGATTTTAGGGCATCCTTGAAAACTTCTCTTAATTCTTCAAAATTAGTATCATCCTTTTCAGCTTCACGGCATAGCCCCAAAGCAAGTTCATCATCTTGTCCAAATAACCTTTCCAGAACATTTGGTATCTTACCCTTTGTACGCTCTTTTTGAGCCAAAGTAAGTAGACGTTTAAATTCATACCCCAAAGTATTCGCCAATTTTTTAATTTTATCCTTATCTTTAGGGGGTAATTTTACTCCATTTTCGATTTCAGATAAGTAGCTCGCAGAGATTCCAGTTAACTCCCCTAATTTTCTGAGAGTTAGTTTTTTTTCTCTTCTTTTTTCTGATACGATTTTCCTGAAACTTTTCATCGCATTTCCTCCTTTGTTTTTAAGCGTATAGGAAGTTCGCTCAATCTAGCGAACAATATAACCAACCAGACAGACATGTCAAGAAAATAATCGCTAAAATTAGCGAAC
>JAFLJS010000066.1 GCA_022712895.1 Desulfocapsa sp. | reverse complement strand
TACCAGGTGACAATCCATGGTTTTGGCACCGTACAACCGGGCAGCAAGGGCTCAGTAGTGAGCCAGATAAAAGGGGTTATAACCGAGCTTGGCAGCAATGTGCAGGCTGGCTCATTTTTCAAAAAAGATGATCTACTTTTTGCCATTGATGATCGCGATTATCTGGCAGCACTCAAAATCACTGAGGCGGCTCTTAGCGAAGCCAGGGCAAAACTTGTTGAAGAGGAAGCACGATCCAGCCAGGCCTTACAGAACTGGAAACGGCTTGGCAAAGGTGCTGAGGCCAGTGACCTTGTTCTCCGAAAGCCTTACTTGACTACGGCTCGCGCCGTTGTTCTCAGTGCGGATGCAAAAAAGGAACAGGCACAACTGGCGCTGGAACGTACTCGTATCAGAGCACCCTACGGTGGCCGTGTACTTGAAAAGAATGTAGATATTGGCCAGTTTGTGAGTGCCGGAAGCACACTGGCAAAGATCTATGCAACAAAAAACTTTGAAGTCCGCATACCCCTTAACCACAGGCAGCAGACACTTCTGGATCTACCGGAACAATCATCAGCCACGTCTCCCGAAATCCTGGGAGCAGCAGTGGAAATAAGTAGCGGCCAGGGGACAACAGAAGAAAAATGGCAGGGAAATATTGCACGAACAGAAGCGATCCTTGACCCAAAAAACCAGCAGTTATTCGTGGTAGTGCATTTAAACAATGGGTTACACCACCAGGACAACCGCAAAAAACTGCCTAAAATTGGCCAATTTGTCCGGGTGAATATTCAGGGCAAGACCTTTGGCAAGGTTTTTATCATTCCTTCTCACACCCTATACACCAACAACGAAGTAATCATCCTGGCTGACGGCAAACTCGCAAGACGCCAGGTTTCTGTCATCAACAGAGGCAAACAGTTTGCCGTTATTGACTCTGGCATAATCACAGGTGAACAGCTGGTAATAACACCACTGGGTGCTATTACCACGGGTACAGAAGCTGTACAAACAGGCCGGAAAACGAGAGCTCAATAATGCACAAACTTATTGAATGGTTTGTAAAAAACCATATCGCCGCAAATCTCCTTATGATCCTTATCGTTTTTCTTGGACTGCGTGCGACGTTTATCTCCATCCCACTTGAGGTTTTTCCCGCTTTTGAGCTTGATGTTGTCAATATCCGAGTTGCACTGCCCGGCTCAACCCCGGAAGAAGCAGAAGAGAGTCTTGCTGTACGTGTGGAGGAGGCTGTTTATGACTTGGAAGGAATAGAGCAGCTTATTTCGAGATCCT
Organism: Desulfocapsa sp.; assembly: GCA_022712895.1. GTDB lineage: Bacteria > Desulfobacterota > Desulfobulbia > Desulfobulbales > Desulfocapsaceae > Desulfocapsa. Next base: position 10,905 of record JAFLJS010000066.1, on the reverse strand, counting down.
CGGAAGGCGGCACTACGGTCTCTGTGGAGGTAGATGGCCTGTATGATCTCCGTGAAGTGTTAGGTGATATCAAAACCCGAGTGGACGCCATTAACACCTTCCCAGCAGATGCCGAACGTCCGGTGGTAAGTCAGGCACAACGAAAGCGAGAAGTTATCAGTGTGGTTTTATCGGGACAGGTAGATGACAAAGAGCTGCGCGCCCTGGCTACGAAAATACGTGAAGAGCTCCTGCTATTGCCCGGAATAACCCAGGTATTTCTTGAATCTGTTCCCCCCTTTGAAATATCCATAGAGATTTCCGAACAGACCTTACGCCGCTACAACCTGACCATGGCCCAAATTGCGGCAGCTGTAGAACAGAGTTCTATCGATCTTTCGGGTGGCGTCATTAAAACAAAGGGTGGTGAAATTCTGCTGCGTTCAAAGGGGCAGGCCTATTCAAGCGAAGAGTTCGCCGCAATTCCCATTCGCACAACAGGTGATGGTACTCGGCTTCTTCTGGGTGACATTGCAAACATTAAAGACGGTTTCGACCAAACGCCTATTAAGGTTCGATTTAACAAACAGAATGCTCTACTTATCGAGGTGTACCGCATCGGTGAGCAGAATGCTATTAAGGTGGCAAAACAGGTCAGAAATTATATCGAAACTAAACGCTCCAGCCTGCCGTCCGGTGTCCAGATCAACTACTGGAAGGATCGCTCCCGAATTGTGAAAGCGAGGCTGCAAACTCTTGCCAACAGTGCATTACAGGGAGGCATACTGGTGGCAATCCTTCTTTCTCTTTTTCTGCGCCCGGCCATCGCCTTCTGGGTCTGTATTGGTATTCCTGTCAGTTTCCTGGGCGGTCTCTGGGCCATGCCTTACCAGGGAGTGACTCTCAATCTCATTTCACTTTTTGCCTTTATCACAGTTCTTGGTATTCTGGTGGACGATGCCATTGTAACAGGGGAAAATATTTATACCCATTTACAAAAAGGAACAGACCCGCTGGAAGCTGCAATAACTGGAACAAAAGAAGTTTCCATCCCGGTAACGTTTGGTGTATTAACCACCATGGCGGCTTTTTATCCGTTGACCATGATTGAAGGTGTCCGTGGTCAGATTTTTGCTCAGATACCAGCCATTGTGATTCCGGTACTTTTCTTTTCTCTGGTCGAATCAAAACTGATCCTTCCAGCACATTTAAAGCATCTGAAACGTCAGACGAAATCGAACTCGGGCTTCTTCGCAAGATTGCAGCAAGCTATTGCCAATGGCTTTGAACAGGCTGTCTTTCGTTTTTACCAGCCTGTCCTCAACCGCTGCCTGAAAAACCCATTCAATACACTTGCCGTGGCATTGGCAATCTTAATTATCGTCTTTTCGGTGGTCTTCAGTGGCTGGACTCGATTTGTCTTTTTCCCAAAAGTACCAAGTGAAACAGTCCGGCTGACACTTACCATGCCTGCAGGTACAGCTTTTTACATAACAGACAATGCAATTGAGCACATCGTCAGCCAGGCAGGAAAACTTAAAGAGAAATACAGTGATCCTGTAAGCGGCAGAAGTGTGATTAAAAACATTCTCTCCACCACTGGCTCATCGGGTGGTTCGTCTGCTGGCCAGCCCAATAAAGGCCGAGTACTCCTGGAACTTGAACCACCGGAGAAACGTGTCATCTCCATAAAAAGTACTCAACTGGTAAAGGAGTGGCGAAAATTAATCGGCCCCATAGCTGGCATGGAAAGCCTGACCATGCGAGCAGAGATTGGTCGGGGAGGCTCGCCCATAGATGTGCAACTCACCGGACAGGAGTTCCACAAACTGAAACAGGTCGCAGCAGCTGTTAAAGACAAGCTTTCTGAGTTTCCAGCAATCTTTGATATTGAAGATAGTCTTTCCCGGGGAAAACAGGAATTACAACTACAGATAAAGCCAGAAGCCCAGGCTCTTGGCTTGACCTTGTCAGATCTCGCCAGACAAGTCCGGCAAGCTTTTTTTGGCTATGAGGTGCAACGCATATTGAGGGGACGTGACGATGTTCGGGTCTACATTCGTTATCCTGAAGAGGAGAGAAACTCTCTCTACAATCTGGATTCCATGCTTATCCGAACTGCAGGGGGAGCCGAAATACCTTTTATCGAAGTTGCGGATCTGACAGCCAGTCAGAGTCCATCACGAATCACCCGTATCGATCAGCGCAGATCCTTAAGTATTACAGCAGATGTGGATAAGCAAAAAGCTAATATCGAAGCAATAAAGCGTGAGATTGTTCAGTTTATGGACGATCTTCTTTTGCGCTTCCCAGCCATTCGTTACACCATTGAGGGGGAGGCTAAAGAACAGCGCCAATCCTTCCAGGGACTGAAAAGCGGTCTAATCCTGGTACTTTTTGTTATTTATGGGCTCTTGGCTATTCCCTTCCGTTCTTACTGGCAACCACTGATAGTAATGTCTATGATTCCATTCGGAGCAGTTGGTGCCATTGGCGGCCACTGGCTTATGGGCAAACCACTAACCATCATGAGTCTGATGGGCATGCTTGCACTCACTGGCGTTGTGGTCAATGACAGTTTAGTTCTGGTCGACTTTATCAACCGTAAAAGACGGGAAGGGATGCAACTAGCTGAGGCCGTAAGTCAGGCTGGAGTAGCCAGGTTCAGAGCAGTGGTACTCACGTCACTTACCACCTTTGCTGGCCTTGCTCCTCTGATATTTGAGAAATCAACACAAGCACAGTTCTTAATCCCCATGGCCATCTCTCTTGGCTTCGGAATAATGTTCGCGACAATCTCTACTCTTATACTGCTGCCGGTGAATTATCTACTCTTTACCAAAGCAGGACATGAACTTAGCAGATTATTTAAATAACCAATTCCCCAATAGGTTTTTGGGCATATATACAGCATAAGCAGCATGCAGTGCACCTGGCCCCAATATCAGTAAAAATAAAATCACGGCTTTTATTGCGAATATAGTCATCGCTTCTCTTCCCCTCCACGGAAAGAACTCTCTTCTCGATAGAGTAATATTGAGACAGACTGTCATTTCAGCCTGGGAAAGGAAAGTAAATGAATTCTTGTGGAAAATATCCTCTATTCCGACTACACTGACGTTGCAATTTGAAATATAACCACTCGTCTCTTCCCGTAAATCAGCATGGAGTTCAGCATGAGGAAACTGTCGCTATCCCTTGTTTTAGCTATTATTGGGCTATCTGCTACTGTTGCTTACGCCCAGACAAAGTCTACCTTTGTGACCATTGGTACGGGCGGAATCACCGGTGTCTACTATCCCACAGGTGGTGCCATTGCAAAAATGGTCAACAGAACCAAAAAAGGACATAACATCCGTGCAGTTATTGAGTCCACAGGCGGTTCCGTGTTCAACATTGATGCCATAGTCGCTGGCAACATTGAGTTTGGCATCGTACAGTCAGATCGTCAATTCCAGGCTATGCATGGCCTGGCAGAATGGAAAGATCGCGGCCCACAAACAACACTTCGTGCAGTGTTCTCCATTCATCCTGAAGCCGTTACACTGGTTGCAGCCTCCGATTCGGGAATAAAAAGTATTCACGATCTAAAGGGCAAGCATATCAATATTGGCAACCCCGGATCAGGTCAGCGCCAGAATGCAATTGACACCCTCACTGCCGCAGGAATTGATTACGAAATAGATTTAAAAACTGAATCGTTTAGGGCAATAAAGGCATCAGGAATGCTGCAAGACTATAAAATAGATGCATTCTTCTACACCGTTGGCCACCCTTCGGGTGCAATTAAGGAAGCAACCTCAAGTGCTCGAAAAGTGGTTATTGCAGATATTACAAATGTTGATACACTACTGGATAAGTTCCCGTACTACACTCATGCAACGATTCCAATAAAACTCTACCCAGGTGCTGAGAATGAGAAGGATATTCAGACCATTGGTGTGAAAGCCACCCTTGTCACCTCATCCAAAGTAGCTGATGAAGTCGTTTACGCATTAACCAGAGCAGTATTTGAAAATTTTGATGACTTTAAAAAACTCCATCCGGCCTACAGCAGCCTCACCAAAGAAAATATGCTGGAAGGTCTTTCCGCACCAGTCCACCCCGGCGCCATGCGATACTTTAAAGAAGCAGGTTTGAAATGACAGAGAACAACAAACAGAACCAGGCTCCAAGTATTCAGGCCATGGTTTGGTACAAAAAAGAAGATTGGGATACACTGATGGACCTTTTCCCTGACCGCCACCTCCTGCCACCCAGTTACGAAAACTGGCTGGGACGGGCGGAAGAGATGAAAAGTAAAGTTGAAGCCGATGGCGATGTTGTGATAAAAGTTTTTATTGATCCGGAAACATTTCCCGCCTGGTGCAAAGAACAAGGCAGGAAAATGGATTCCGAATCAAGGGCTGACTTGGCGATCCAAGTTGCCCAACAGCAGAGTTTCTCCGCCTAACCCGCATTTTTCATAAAATGTTCTGGAGAAGAATGGGTTAAAGCTTTCCTTTCTCCTCCAGCAGAGAATAAATAATGTAATATTTGAAGATATTGCTCACATACTGGACAGTCTCCCGACCGATTCGTTTGGCAGCAACCACTTCCACATTCTGAAACCAAACATTGGGATCAAGGCCCATCTCTCTAGCTTCTTTACGTAATCTTGCCACCTTGGCAGGTCCTGCATTATAGGCAGCAAAGGTAAAAAGCCCTCTATTAAGTTTATCAATAGCCGGATCACTAAAATATCTGTCTGCGATAAATCGTAAATATTTACTGCCTGCATGAATATTTGCTTCCACCTCATGAATGTTTGAGATATTCACATTTTTATCTTTGGCAGTTGAGGGCAGCATCTGCATCACACCAATGGCCCCCACGTGACTCTTGGCATTCTGATCCAGGCGCGATTCCTGATATGCAAGAGCTGTGATAATCAGGTAGGGAAAATCATATTTATCGGCATAAACCTTAAAAAACTGCATCACCTCCTGCAGTCGTTTGCGGCCTTCATCGGCCACTGGATTCTTAATATATTTATTGTTTTTCAGATATTTTTTGAAGGCCATATTGCCAAGCAGGGTGCCTTTCTTATTTTCTTTCACAAAAGCATTCACGATTTCCTGCAACTGTGGGCTGTTCTTTCTGAATGCCCAGGCAATCTGGCCACCTGAATTAACGGATGCAGCAGGATGGATCTTAATATTGTCAAGAATGGTCAGCCAGAAATCCGCCTTATGTTTATCAATGATTAGCAGCGGTATCACACCAGCAGACAGCATTTCCAAAAGATCTTCATCTTCCAGGTGTTCATCCGCCAGAGTGATTGTCAGTGGTTTTTTCCCCGTGGCAACAAGTGCTGTATTCAGCTTTATCAGACTCTCATAGTAGCTACTGGATTTTTTAACATAGACTTCTTTACCAGCCAGTTCCATTGAACTTTTCAGCTCCGGTACATCTTTTCTGGTGACAACCACTTCCTCCACATTTTTCAGGAAAGGATCTGAAAAATCGACCTGTTGTCTTCTTCCATCTGTAATAGTCAGGTTACCAACGGCAATATCCCCGTAGCCTTCAGTCACAAAACTAAACAACTTGCTGCGTTCCGTGGGGATTATCACAACATGGACTTTCAAATGCCCTTTTTTCAGGTGATCATTGACAAACGTTTCAAATCTTCTCGCAGTATCGTAGGAAAGACCACGTTGCGTAGCGCCGTCAAGGTAGAAGAATGTTTTGCTGAATGGCATCAGAAAACGGATAATCCGCTCTTCAACCATCTGGTTATAGTCACCCTTGCGCTGTGAATCTGTTACAGGAACACCATCCGCATCAACACTGCCTGTAATCAGGGCCGCAGCTGGTGAACAAAGGATTATGCCCAGAAGCAGCATAACAGCACACGTTGCAAAAAGATTCTTCACATATTCATCCATTTTATTCTCCCGCACCATTTCCACACTTCACATAAAAAAACGCCTTGGCAATAATGCCAAGGCGCTCAGTTATCCTCGACTCAACAGGCTTGGACAGCCTTTCGCCAACCATCATCCTTCAGACGTTGAATCCGTTCAACAGCCCAGGAATTGATAGCTGACAGATACTCTTTTGGATCACTATCCTTCAAAGCAATAATTTCATTTCGTTCTTCAGTAATATCTTCCGTTTCGCCCGGATACATTTCACGCCAAGTAACGTACCCTTCGTCAAAAATCAACTCCGGAGTTACATGGGATGGATCCATGGACAATTTTGTAATAGCAAACATTCGTGCAAGATCCATATCATATTCGATAACCCAGCTATTATCTTTCACCATTGTTTCGGAATCGAACTCCTGCTTCGTCGAACATGATGGACAAAATAAACGGTCAATAACTTCCTGGCCCATGATATTATCACGTAAATGAAACTGCGCATGACGTTCACCACAACTGCATGTTTTTCTAACTTCCTGACACATATTTTTCTCCACAAGCTGAAATAATAAAGATAACAAATGAGGAATCAGATAATTTCTTCTCCACACTATGCCCAATATTCAAGTAGCTGTAAAGAAATAATAATGATAATTGTTATTTTTTACTACAGCTCTGCATTTGAGCGTATGGCGGCGGGTATTGTTTTTTTCACTTTAACACCCATCTGCGGAAATTTTTCTACTTTGGAAATAAGATTGCCTCGTCCCCGGCTGAGACGCAACAAGGAACTATCATAGCTGTTTTGCAGGGCACTGAGTTGTTTCCCCATACGTTCCATATCTTCAGTAAAGGCACAGAATTTATCATAGAGAGCCGCTGCCTGTCTCGCTATTTCCCTGGCATTCTGACTCTGTTTTTCGTAGGTCCAGAGACTCTCAATGGTACGGAGACTGGTAAGCAAAGTTGTAGGGCTGACAAGAATAACTTTACTGGTCACAGCGTCTTGAAAGAGGCTGTCATCGGACTGAAAAGCCTCAATAAAGGCAGCTTCCACCGGCATAAACATTAAGACGAAATCAAGGGACCGAATCTCTGAAATGGCTGTATAATCTCTGGCCCCAAGAACTTTCACATGATCCCGGATAGCTTTTACGTGGGAACGCAGATATTTTTGCCGCTGGGGTTCCTCTTCACAATTCACGTACGCTTCCCAGGCACTAAGAGAAACCTTTGAATCAATTATTACATCCCGTTCTTCAGGGAGATGAACAATCACATCCGGTCGCTGAATCCTGTTTGCTTCATTCCTAAATGATATTTGCGTTTCATACTCAACACCTTTTCGAAGGGCGGATTGCTCAAGAACCCGTTCCAGTACGAGCTCTCCCCAGCTTCCCTGGATGCGTTTATCTCCCTTCAAAGCACGAGTCAGATTCAACGCCTCACGGCTCATCTGCTGGTTAACTTCTCGTAGCGTGCTAATCTCATGTTGCAGAGCCGAACGATCTCTGGTCTCCGTGTGGTGAATAGTATCCACCTGCTTACGAAATGAAGAAAGTTGCTCCTGGAAGGGTGCCAACAAAATTTCCATCCTTTCCTGGCTCTCCCGACTGAAATGACTGCTATTCTCTTCTAGAATCCCTGTGGCAAGCTCAGCAAACTGTAAGCGCAGTTGTTCCTTGGCCTGATCAAGGAGAACAAGCTTTTCCTTGCTGTGTAGTTTCTCCTGCTCCAGTTGCGTCCGAAGTCTACTGATCTGACTTCGCTGATCAGATTCTTTTTCCCTCGCCATTTGCACTTCGTCAGTCAGGGATTTGCTTTTCAGAACAAGTTGTCTGACCTGCCTGCGATTAGTATCCTGTAGAAATCGAAAAAATATCCAGAGAAGAAAAGAGGTGAGAATAACGCCACAGAGAAAAGTCCACAAACCAACACTAACAAGTTGCGTAAACTGGTTCTGCCCGGCAAACCAGAGAAAAAAAGAGTCCAGCAATGATTTCAACGCAAAACCACCTGTATCATTCATTTACCTCAAGGGGGACAATACGAATGGTTGCTCCAGGTTGCTCAGGACCTACCGCCTCCTCCTCTGTTACTTCAACGATCACAGGAACAGGATCGGCCATCTCAATTTTGGGTAGGGCCGCAACAACTGGTGCTCTTTGTCCCCGAACAGAAGGTACAATAGTCTGGCTATAGTACCAGGAAAGCGTTCCCCCAAATACTAGAAAGAGTGCTAATCCACAAAGAACCTTTGCCCATAACTGCTTTCTGGTTATCTCTATTTTCTTTTCAACAACGTTGCCCAACACTTTTCCTGAAGCCTTATCAACATCGCCTGCTGTCACCATATATTTTTTACGCAAATAGGTGGATTGCAAGGCTTCATCACAAAGCACATCAATAATCCGCGGGACACCATGACTGAGTTCAAAAACCCTGATTAGAGCCGCCTTTGAAAAAATCTTCTCCTGTGCACCAGCAACAATCAACCGGTGTTGCACGTAGGCTGCACTGCTTTTCTGATCCAGTGCCAACAGATGATATCTGGAGGTGATATACTTGCTGATCCGTGAAGCATCCTGCTGATTAAGAATCTGACTCAACTCCGTCTGACCAATGAGTACAATCTTCAGAAGTTGTTTATTTAGAGATTCAAGGGTAGCCAGGGAACAGAGCTGTTCCAACTGATCAAGACTTGTGTTTTGCGCTTCATCAACAATAAGCACAACAACCCGCCCTTTAACGTGTACTTCCAGAAGGTAGGCAGTGAGAGCATCAAGATATGGCTGTTCATCATCAACCACTTCCCCCACTTCAATTTCAAGTTTTGTACAGATGGTAGCCAGCAACTCAAGGACACTTATACATGGATTTGCAACAACAACTGCATCGGTTCCTTCCGGTAGTTGCTCCAAAAGACCACGACATACCGTGCTCTTCCCCATGCCCACATCACCGGTGAGCAAGACAAAGCAATCATCACTGCTGATACCGTACAGCAAATGGGCCAAGGCTTCGCTATGTTGCTTACCCGTATAGAGAAAGCTACTGTCCGAGGCAATTGAGAAAGGTTTTTCTTTGAGTCGAAAATAGTGTGTGTACATTGAAATAGCTGTTTGGGCTGTAGGCAAAAACTTTTTTGTCTGAATGGAATTGAAAAGAACCCCATAATAATATTATTTCTAACACTTTACCCTTAACGCTACAATTTGGACAAGTATTTTCACGATTTACAGAAAATTAACACCGATCCACCATCAGCTTATGTTATCAACAAAAAAACAGCCCTCCCTGTCATCTTGTCCCACTGGTGTCACTGCCCCGCAGAAGCAACAGGAAAAAAGGCTAGTGCAACTCCTCTGGCATATAAACAATCAGCATATTTTTCTGCACATTTTTAACAACTGCGTCGGCAAGAGAGCCAAAGAAAAGTTTATTCAGAACATTTTTCCTTGAAGCCCCCATAACCACCAAGTCAAAGGACTCAGCAGTCTCTTGAATGGTTTTAAGACGTGCATCGGTGGCAATCACCCTGACATTCACATCAACCTTTTCATCTTGCTTTGCAAGCCACTCTGCCAGTTCCTCTTTTTTTGTCGCCAACACACTGGTTGCCTCGTCAGAATAAAAGAGATAGAGTAATTCGATTTGATGTTCCCCTATTCTGTCAAGAGCCACAATTACCGAATAGACCTCCATTAAATCATCCATACTGACCAGAGGGACGAGTATTCGTTCCGTATGCATCTGTCCAAAAAACCGTACCAGAACTACAGGGCAGAGTACATGATTTGCCACGTTTTCCAGTATATTCTGATGATCATCAGCCACACCGTACAGTGGTGCACCTAAAACCACCATTTTCGCATCATTGTACTCAACAGCTGCTACGATGCCACTGGTGATAGATTTGTCAGGAACTACCTCCGTGACCAATGGGTAGCCCATACTGGTAACTTCTCTTAATTCAGGGGCAAAGAGTCCTGGCACATCCTCACTACCTGGTTCTACCACACGTATTGCCATGGGCAGACAATTCCGATGACTGGCAAAAATAGTTGCAAAGCGGGCAAGGCCTGCAACTGTTACGTCATGAGAGCCACCAAAAGCTATCACCCCTTTTGAGGGAATCTGGGGGCTGAGTTTACTCCAGGTCCAGGGAGGAATACTAACACCATCCGGCGACCTGAGATGTTTATCATCCGCAGTTTCCAAATCACCATTTGTGCCATTTCCATTTCCTTCATTCAAACTATGGGCTTCACCAACTTGCTGCACTGCAAAACGAGCAATCACAGGCCCCACAAGTTCCGAGAGAAACACCCCGGTAAGAACAATGGGCGTAATGATACTTGAATACTCACCAAGAGCAGGATCTGCCGCAATCAGAAAAATTAAACCAATGGCTACTCCCGCCTGGGGAACCAGACCAAAGCCAAGATAACGCCCTATGTATTTGGGTGCCCCGGAAATCCTAGCCCCCAGTGCTACACCGATTACTTTGCCGCTGATTCTGGCAAGAAAATAGATAAGACCAAGCAGTCCAGCGGTTCCAAGAACCCTAATGTTCAGATGCGTACCGGCAAGGGTAAAAAACAGTACATAGATGGGAGGTTCGAAATTATTTAGAGCCCGGAATAGACGAACGTCCCGCTCAGCCCTGTTCACCAGGACAAAACCCACTGCCATTCCAGCAAGCAAGGAAGAAAGGTTGAGAAAGGTGGCGGCCTCACTACAGAGCAGGAGCAGAGCAAGTCCTCCAGTCATACGTTCTTCTTTACTCTTCAAATTCTTCAGAACCAGATCCAGAATAAAACCCGTCACGATACCAAGCAGCAGGGACTGGCCAATGGAGAGAAAACCATTCAGAATAATCAGAGCAGAAGAACCTCCAGCAGCTCCAGTAATTTGTTGCTCAAAAGCGATTACAAAACCAAAAATCATAATAGCCAGGCCATTATCTATGGCAACAATGGCAAGAAGGCTGGTGGTGAATGGTCCGGAGGCC
>JAFLJS010000017.1 GCA_022712895.1 Desulfocapsa sp. | reverse complement strand
GAGTGGCCATAGGCATGGATAATTGCTTCTTGTTTGTTGCTCTCCTTCCTGAGGTATTGATAGACCAGCGATAACACATGCACGCATGCTCCGACACCTACTGCAAGAAGAAAAGAAGGTAGAATAATAGTTGTTGTCCTGAACGGGACACCTGCTATAGCCATAATTCCCAAAGTGGATGTCAGTGTCAGAGCTACGATAAGAAGTGGCATAAAAGTACCGGAAACCCTCCTGAACATAACAAATAGACAAATGCCTATAGCCAGTACGGCCATACGAAGGAATTTTTTCATATCCTTCATCATGAGCATTCTGACCGTATTGGTAACCACCGGACTACCGGCCATATAAATCCGAAAATCCTCGCTGTTGAATTCTTTAACCACCTTTTTTGCAGCACGCACCATTGCCGTGTTTTCTTTGTCCGTCAGATACGGTGGAAGAATGTCAGGTTGCTGGTCATCTATTTGCTGGTCAAAGGCCTCTTCTGAAAAGCCATCATCAAAACCGTCAAGTTCATCGGTTCCCACAGAAGCTGATGAATAGGTATCGCACTTTAAAAGAATGGTTGTAAATGTACCATCTTCAGAAATCAGCATATTCGTATAAAGAGGATTGTTCATGACCCGCTTTTTCAATGCTGAGAGTTCCTGATCGTTTTCAGGGAAATGGGCCAGCAAGTCATCAACGAGTAGAGTGTCACCTTCTCCCCTGGTATCCCGGGCATTTATCAGGGAGGTGATTTCATCGATATGGGGCACCTGTTCTTGGAGTTGTTCGTGCAGTCTTTCAAGTTTCTCCAGGAAAGGAATGCTGAAAATATTATCATTTTCAATGGCCAGAACTAAGAGATCATCACGTCCGAATTGGTCTCGAAAATCATTGTATGTTAGAATTATTGGGTCATTTGGACGCAGTAAGCCTTCGTTTGAGGTATCGATTGTTAGATGTTTCATTTGAGAAGCCAATCCAAACGCAATGGCCAGTACAATCAACAGCACCGGAAAACGAAATTTAATAATTGTCCGGGCCTGAGAGGCAAATAGAGCTTCAATACGTCTTTTTTGAGTAGTCATTGTTCATGTCTCTTAGAAGTTGGATTACTTAGGATTGAGTTTCCAATTTGGGTCTGTAATTCCCTGCACAAATACATTTGTGATCATTTCAATGTATGCAGTGATATCAACTGCGTCGTTCCCCGTTTCTTTAGTTAACTGACCCATGACCCGGGAAAACAAGAAACGGGATGCCATAAGAGAAGTCAGCATTGGTTCCATGCAGGTTGACGGAATATTTCTCCCGGTTTCCTTCGCAAGAGGTATGCAAATCTCTTTTTCTAATACTTCGGCAATCTGCTTCACCCAATTTGCCTTGTATGAAATGATCTCAGGATCATCATGAGGCAGCTCAGTAATGGTAATTATCAAAGAGTCCTGAGCAAAATCAAAATAATGGACAGAGCTGTTTATAAATCGCCTGAGTTTAACAGATAATGTTTCTTCACCACTTAGTTCTTTTTTGGCAATGGCAAGATATCCTTCAAAGAAATTATCCATGTTTTCTGTAAACAGGGCTTTTTTTGAACCAAAAAAACAATTGATCATTGCCAGGTTTACCCCTGCCCGGCCAGCAAGTTCTCGCAAGCCAGTCCCTGCAAAACCTTGTCTGGCGAATGGCTGTAATGCAGCCTGGAAAATTCGTTCTTTTTTTTGGGGGGAGTAGTCAATTATTTACCTGGTTATTTTAATGGTTGTGAAATCAAATGTTTGTTTAATTTTAGACGATGAGTACGGATGCTATTGCCAAACTTGTGGGTCACATTACAAATCTGCGGAGATTCAGAAAACTATTTAGAAAGAGAACCAGAAAAGACAATATCTCCATACCATGAAACAACCTGTTCACCAGTATTGTCAGTGTCCGTCATGATAGCAACCCCGGAAATCATAGGGACTTTTTCGGACGCAAAAGCCCTGCAATAATCTGCATAAACATTACGTTTTTCATGCAGCCATTTCCCCTTTTTATCCGCACCAGACTCCAAAACAATGATCTTTGCTCGATTGGTATAGGGACTATCAACAATCGTTCCCTTTTCAAGATGACTGGCCCAAACATATATCAAGGTAGCAACAGGGGGATATTCATCGTAGAAAAGTTTGCTGGTTTTAAACTTCACCTCTTCAAACCAGCCAACCTGAGCAGAATCATAAGCAAAGGTGATAAAAACTCTAGCCGGGGCATCATTTCCTTTTTTATTAGTTAGATCAGCAGATTCTAAAATATTTTGAATCTTCCAACGAAAGGAAATTGAAGGATATATCTCAGGGTCAATGGTAATTTTACGGATCAGGCCTGAAGAACTCTCTTTGCTCTTAGCTTGAACAACCCAAGTTCCTTCATTTAATACATGGGTATAAATCGTGTGTTTACTAATATCATCAAATACCAGAGGCTCCCAATGGACAGGGAGTAAAGCATTCTGTGCTTGCTTAGAAAAATCACCCACCACTATCTGTCCTTTTGCCCAGCACGTGCCTGGGAATGAAAATAGTACTACAATACTAATAAATAGCAGATATTGACCCATATTTATTGAAGAACGAAATGTGAAAAAGTTTCTCTTAAAATCCAGCATTGATACACGGGAAATAAGTCCAATTTTATTCAGTACCTTCTAAAAGAAGGTTAATCCCTTACAAAGTAAACGGTTCACCTCTAGTTAAACCCCACATATATCCAAGAGCCGTCAAAAATAACAATGGTGCTAATATCATAAGAACAAACTCATGAGAGAAGAATAAAAGTTGTTTTCCGGCTGTTAGAAAACCAAGTGCTATTCCACCAAGACTAATGAGCATTCCACCTGCTGTAACACCATAAAAATCAGTGCTCATTTTCCCTTGTTTAACTGCAACAATCGGAATAATAAAAATTGTTAAGCCAGCAATAGAATGAAAAACAGGGTAAACAATTTTTGCTAATGTTGGCATACCAATAAATTTCGAACTACCTATTAGCAACAAACCAACGGCTAAAACTACCAGGTATGGTGTAAGCTTCTCAGGGTAAAATCTTGCAACTAATCCAGCAGCCAATGAAAATGGAATGAGTGTTGCGACAATTGAAACAAATTTACTGGCTATACTTTCACCACCAAAAAGGCCTAATATCTCCCAACCAAATGCTATTAAAAGGAGACCTGATACAAGCAATACTGTAAATGAAGCCATGTAATAATAGTTTGAAACATTTGCTGTTGTACTCTCTTTCTGCTTTCTAAGTAGACACCATATCATGTAGATGGCAATGCCTCCTGTCGCCAATAAAACAATTCGATCAAATAGGTTCATTGTTTTTTCCCAATTTTAGTATTATCGACTTTTCCACGCTGCCATGGCCAAACAGAGCCAGCCACCAATAAAACAAACACCTCCAGCTGGGGTTATATAGCCCAGATTAATTCCTGTTAAAGCAAGTAGATAAAGACTACCAGAAAATAGAACAATCCCAGAGATAAACAAGGCACCTGCAATATGCAGATATTTTTTCACCTGTGGCCATTGGCTGATCGCCATGGTCACTACAAGCAATACTAAGGCATGGTGCATACTATAGCGTACTGCTTTGCCAAAAGTTATCATTGCTTCTGGTGAAAGAAATTGTGCGCCAGCATGTGCACCATAAGCACCCATGGCAACAGCAAGGGCCCCTGAAAGGGCACCAAATACAAAGTATATATTTTTCATAGTAACCACTCCATCCGTTTTCTTATAAATTTCATTTAGCTGTATTCATCGTTCTTTTCATCCATTACAGCCACTTTCTAACAGGACAATACTGTTTTTGGCTGGGGTGGCAGGCTATGCATTTGCCATTACCTCTTTTTGTAGGCCCGGAGACCTTGCCTTGCTTTAATATTTTATAATGGCAACCGACACAACTGGCATGACCAATACCTTCATAAGTGTTGAGTTTGTTATCACCTCTTACAATGGTATCTGCCATATCTTTGCTGTTATGACAGGTAACACAAGTTTGTTCCTCGCCTTCAATGTAGGGCCCTTTGGTTCCATCAGTATTTCTACCATGGTGACAATCAGCACATTCAAATAATTCCTGATGTTGCTCATGGTTGAAATTAGTTGGGATATTGGCCTTTTTTAAAATAGTTTCCGCTGGTCTCTTATCCTCACTTGCTACGCTGTCGGTTGATCCTCCGAAGCCAAAAAACATGGTAAGTGCAAAAACAACAACAACACTAAGTGCAGACGTTATCATTATCTTTTTAAACATAGTTACTCCCTTCTTACTGTTGTATTACAGAAGATATTACGATGAGTTATATCGTTAGGTTATAAATTTACTTCAACACTTTCAAATCCTGGCAACACCTATTGACACTGCATGAAAACTCACAACAATTACTATAAAAAGTGTTCGCGCCATTTGGGGAGATAATCCTGGAAAGCTGTAATGAATATTGCTGTTCTTACAAGTCCCGACACAGTCGCCACAGAGAGTACAGCTTAAACCAGGTGCTTTTTGCTCGATATTCTCAGGTTTCAGGGCATCGTATCGGCAAACCATGGCACATTTTCGACACCCTGTACAGTCGTCGTCAATTCGTAGGCGAAAAGGTGCAATCTTGCCTAAGACATTCGCCACTGCCCCAATGGGACAATAGGTAGTGCAGTGCACCATGACACCTTTTTTTCGGGAACGAACGATTATGACAGCCAGTCCACCCAATCCAAAAAGAGCAGCCAGGCGGCCCACCAGCGCGACAGGGATTTCACTAACCTTCAGGAAATAGGCTGCTGCGACAACCAAAATAAGGATAGCAACACGCAGTGGCTGACGCCACTTTGGCATGGGCCGTGGACGCTTCACCTGCTGACTGGCCAGAAAATCCCAACCTCCAATATAGCAGAAATAACTGCACCAGGCTGGACCGATAAAAAGTAGGGTGCTGCCAAAGAGAATTGGCATGAAAAAGTTATCTCCTCTGTAGATTGGGCCAGCAAGAATCAAGGCAGGAATCGGAAGATGCAGTTTGCCGGTCATTAAAAAACTTTCAAGCCCCAAAATACCGAGAGTTAATTGGCTGAAGAAAATAACTGAAAAAGTAAGCCACAGAATTGTTCTCCAGCGAATAGATGTTTTGGGGTTAAGAATTCTGGGGGTTAAAAAACCTGCATAAAGTGATAGGGCGATAATTTCAATCCATCCCATTTCAGGGAAATATCGATCCACCATCAGCATCGGTCGTTTGGCCATAATCTGCACAACAACCAACATGCCTGCTGTGAGAATAACTGCTGCTAAAACTGGGCCCCAGTGTAGTTTTTTTGTCTCAGCCACCGATGTGACAGGTAATGTCATTTCTTTCATGATGCGTATCTTTTTTGCTTCAGGGTATTATTTACAGTATTATTCAACGTTCAACCATGGAGTGAGTGAACACTTACTAACCTCACTGTTGTTTATCAGATTCCTGGTTCCCCTGTCAAGTAAATACACAAAATTGGGACTTGCCTCTATTTGGATTTTAGAAATTTTTCCTTACAGTTTTTTTCAGGTCGAATCCTTTCTTTTTATGGCTTACCCATTTGTCATTTCGACAAACGTCTTCATTAGCTATTACAATTGCACTGTTACTTGTTTTTATAGGTTTTACGTATTTTTTACAATAAATAGAGCTTGCACACTTTCAGGCTGGGCAAGGTGAAATAACAAGTAAGTAACAATAATAATCTTGACACTCCAACTCAATTGGTGGTAAGTGAGTACATACTTACTTTTTTTCAGAGAAAGCCTTTTTTGCACAGAAGGCTTTTTATTTTACCTCTCAAGTGAGTGCGTACTCACTCACTTGAGACCGGATCACTTACAATTAAATCTACAAGAAAGCGTAAGCCTGGAGCGTTTGGGGTATGGACATCGAAAATAAAATAACCAGAAACAAATTTGAACACAATTCGTTCGAATGGAAAGACCAGCCAATGGTAATCAAGGTCGGAAATATCAGAAAAGCACAGATAGTACTCAAAGCGTATCGCAGTTAACAGCCATCGTCAGAGGGGGATTTCGTGAAGACAAAAATAAAAAATTATTTAAAATTAATCAAAAGCATGCAAACTGGCCTTCTGCTAGTTACTGGAATAGCCGGTTATGTCAGTTCCAATTGTCCCATAATGAGCTGGCAATCCTTGCTATCCCTAGCGGGTAGTCTCTTTCTTGCCATTGCAGGCAGTACAATTCTCAATATGGTATGGGATCGTGATATTGATGCCAAAATGGATCGGACATCACATCGTCCACTTGTAACTGGTGAAATCAAGACCAGAGAGGCATTAACCGTCGGTCTGCTGGCGTCAGCAATCGGCATTGGCTGGGCTTTTTTAATTGCACCACTCTATGGTGCTGTTGTTTTTGCCGGTCTCTTTATCGATGTTGTTGTTTACACTATGTGGCTGAAGCGTCGTACTGCCTGGGCTATTGTATGGGGTGGTATTTGTGGCGGCATGCCCATCCTCGCCGGCAGGGTTTTGGCAATAGGTGAGGTTGACCCCATCGGTATCTTATTTGCCCTATCAATACTGTTATGGATTCCCACCCATATCCTCACGTTTAACATTAAGAACCAAGCAGATTATAATCGCGCAAAAATCCCCACATTTTCAAACAAGTACGGGCCCGACACAACTAGGCTCATCATAGCCGTCTCCAGTATCTGCGCCGCATTAGCCATTGGAATTGGTGCAAGTGCCATCGGACTTTCCTGGGGATATCTGCGGCTGATTTCTGTCATGGCCATTGGCATCATAGCCTTATCAATATATGCCGCAGTCAGACCGTCGGAAAAAATCAATTTCAGATTGTTTAAATGCGCATCTCTCTACATGGTCGGTTCCATGGCAATTATGACTTTTGGAGTCTTATAAAACAAACTCGCTCTATCGTTTTGATGGAGTTGCAAATAGCAGGATAAAGCAAACAGGAGGATTAGATGGAAAGTAATTCAAGTGAACTTCAACGGAAGATCATGGCAGTCACAGCGGTTGTCGCTGGACTATGTATGATCTATGTGTTCCCGGAACAGGCAATGCGTACTCTGAAAATTGCTCTGGAAAATGTGATGGAACGATTGATTCCATTTGATCCGGATTTCTATACAGCAGTACCAATATTAAGTGTGACGTATGGTATTTGGATGGTTCTTCTTGTCTTATGTGGATCACTGTCTATCTGCTTAGCACCAGCTGTTTACAAAGGGAAAGAGTGGGCAAGAGCAACACTCATGGGAATGATGGCTGTAGCTGCTGTGGCAGGTATGACAATGCTGATTCCATGGATGGTTCTGGTTGTAGCCGATTACTCTCAAGGTCCGGTAGCAGGTATTTTGCCGCCACCAGAAGGTCTCTCCATGCTGCCACCCGTTTTCATGACACTGGTACTTGGTTTGGCTTTTTATTATGTATTCCTGTTCAGCGACCAGGCATCAGTCAAAGAAAAGTTTATTCGTTTTATCCCCTATACTTTTCTTGGCATAGTTGCGGGTATGGTATTCATGAACGCGCAGCACGGAGTACGTTATTTCATTTTTCTTCCAGAATTCCTGACCGAACATGCACCATCCGCTTTAACCCCCCTTGGTAACTTCTTTACCAACCTTGATCATTATGAAGCCTTGAAACTAACCAAAATATCTCAGGCACAAATCAACGCAGGTGAATTGGTGAAAACCGTAGAGCCTATTTACGACCCAAACACCCTAGTTCTACTCCTTGGTGGATATCTGAACTATATCGCATCATACCTGATCGTCCTTGCCGTGCCATTCCTGTGGCTGAGAAAACCATTTGCTTATTATATGGTTATTGCTGTTTCCCTGGCAACGGCAACAGCCGGTTTTAATGGCTATATCGTTCGTAACTCCTTTGAATGGGGAGTTGGTGGGGCGATGTCCTTGGCATTATTTCTAATGTTTGTAACTCCAGTTTTCAGGAAGCAGTTTTTTCCTCTAAAGGAAGAGACTAAAGCAGAAGAAGCAACAGCGTAAATAAAATAACGGTATTACTTAAATTAATACCGTTATTCATTTCACAAAGGGAAAGATAACATGAAGAAAGTTTTTTTAACACTGGCTGCGACATCATTACTTTTGACAGGCCAGGCAATGGCAACAAATGCAGATCAAATGCTTGGTGTTTCAGCACAGCAATGGGCACGAGGTGGAGCCATTGTAGCTTCTCCAGTGGATGCTCCCAGTGTGCTCTATAATCCTGCCGCTGCTGGTGCTCTTGATATCGAGACCATCGCTTTTGATTTGGGTGCAGGACTTTTACACGCAGAACGATCAATCACTAATCCCATGATCAGCACAGATAGTGACTCTGAAAATTACTTTGCCCTTGGAGCCGGACTTGTAACTAAGTTAAGTGATAAGGCATTCTTTTCTGTAGCCGCTGGAGGTGTTGCGGGTTTAGGTACCGATTTCTCTCAGAGTCTTATTCCTAATCCTGGAACAGCAGTAATTACCACTAAAGGCTTATTGAAATTCCAGCCAACATTTACCTACAAACCCATGGAGCAGTTATCCCTTGGTGCCTCAGTACAGATTGGCTATCAAACCTTAGCCATGAGTACTGCAAAGTTTTCCTTACCTCAAACTGGAGAGTTTGGTTTTGGCGGTTCCATTGGTGCCATTTATGAAATTTCACCTAAGTGGCAACTAGGCGCTTCTTATATCTCAGAAATGGACGTGGCTGAATATAACTTTCACGGTACCCACGATAAAGACGGTATTATGCCGAACTTTGCATCAGTCCCTGGAACATATCTTTTTGATATGGATGCCCCAGCGACAGCTGCATTCGGTGTGGCTTTCACCCCAATGCCAAAACTGCTCATTGAAGCCGATATCAAATGGATTGGTTACTCAAGTGTGATGGACTCCATTGATCTGAAAGATACCACCGGAAGAACTCTCGAAACCATTGCCTTTGGCTGGGAAGACCAATGGGTCTATTCCATTGGAGCTGATTTTGCGGTAACGGAGAATATTACCTTACTTGCAGGATATAATTACGGTGCAACAGGAATTGACCCCGAAGATGTCCAGTACAACCTGGGAGCAGTTGCTGTGATTGAACATCATCTCTCTTTAGGGGTATCCAAAAAATGGGCCTCCGTCCCTGGTATGACCGGTACCCTGTCATATACCCGTGGCTTTGAGAATTCTGTGACCGGAAATGTCCCAACCCCTGGCGGTATGGTTCCCCATACTCTGGAAGCTTCACAGGACATCCTCTATTTCCAACTGAGTTATAGTTTCTAACAATACCTGGATAAAAATTAGGTGCCTGTTGCATTACGAGTTTTCAGGCACTTAATTTTATAAAAAACATATGAGGAAAGGCTGATGAGAAATATATTGTTATTACTGGTTTTATTGAGCTTCACGTATGGTACAGCTTCTGCCGCCGATCCTCTGCAGGTTGGGGATACTGCCCCTGACTGGTCTTTTAAGGATGCTGGCGACAAAGCATTTACCATGGCGACATGGCCCAATAAAGTCTTACTCATTAACTATGTTGATCCAGATGAGTCTGAGGTCAATGAGCCTTTTAATGAAGCCATGCGCAAGGCCCGAGAGGCCGGGCTTTTGCTTAGCACGGATTACATGGGACTTGGAATTGTTGATTGCAAATCTACCTGGAAGCCTGATGTATTAATTCGTACCATTGCAGGGAATAAAGCAGAGAAATATAAGCGAACAATTCTTTTTGATTATGATGCAGAATTAAGAGAATCATGGGGACTAAAAGAGGATAGTTCTAATGTGATCCTGCTGGATAAAAACCATGTGGTTAAATATATCAGCAGAGGCAAAATTGCTGACGAACAGATACAGTCAGTGGTTCAAATGGCCATTGAGTTACAAAAATAGAACGAAGTATCCATCAATAGTATTGCCATGATTGAATGCTGAAGATGTAAGAATTTTCCGGCATCTTGGATTCGCCCATTTGGGGCTTTGAATAAAAAAACTCCTCTTTCCCTTCTCCTCCGTATGAAGGAGTCTTAAATGGGCGAATCCAAGGTGCTGGTAAACGTTGATAAACTCGTAAAAACCCAGAATTTAGATGGTTAAGTAAAAAACTTCATATCCGAGGCGCAAATATTTTCATTCATTTCAGCCTACTAAGGTACGTCGTAATGATAGAAAATGTGCAGCAACGAAGGAGATGGAGATTTTTTACGACGCCATCAACGTTAATTAATAGATTATGACAAATAACAGACAAGTTTCATTCCACGACGAGGCACTTATTTTAGTAGATGGCAACGATTCTGTCACTGGTCATTCAACTAAAGATAGATGCCATAGTGGCAACGGATTACTTCACCGTGCTTTCTCCATTTTTGTTTTTAATAGTAAAAATGAACTTTTGATTCAAAAGCGAAGTGCCGAAAAACCGCTGTGGCCGTTATTTTGGTCAAACAGCGTTTGCAGTCATCCACGTAGGGGAGAGGATTACCCGGAAGCCGTTAGCCGACGGCTCCTGGATGAAGTCGGCCTCCAATTACCAGTCCAGTTTTTGTTTAAATTCCAATATCAGGCAAACTACAAGCAACTCGGAGCAGAAAAGGAACTTTGTTCAGTTTTTACCGGAAGATGTGATGATCAGCCAATCGTCAATGACAGTGAAATAGCCGATTGGAAATTTGTGAATTTTGATAAATTACAGAATGATATAGACGCCAGACCGGAAAAGTATACCCCCTGGTTTAAAACAGAACTAACACGAATCCGAAAAGATTTTTCAGATAAGATTTTTACGATGTAACACTCTTCGAGTGTGGAATACTTTTCAAGTAATTCCCCTTTCTCTTTCGAGATAAAAGCTTAATCAATTGAGCGTGTTAATATAACTAATAATACAGGAGCAAAGAATTAAAATGGATAACACAGTCGGCAGATTGAAATATCTGTTCACAACAACAAAGGGACTGATTCTTCTCAATGTGGCAATCATTTCCATAGTAGTTGCCGTCTTTGGTACCCTATCAGGGCCAATGAAAGAATGGGGAGTAGCAGCCATCACCAAAAGCCTACTTGGCATGGAGATGTTAGCCGAAGATCGTGAAGGCCGAATCATCATGCTGTACCACACCATTGCCATCGGCTTTCTCTCTCTGTTGGTATATATTATTACTGACATTGTCAAGATGACTGTAGATAGTGCGAAAAAGATAAGAAATACCATAACTGTCGGATATCTTCTGGTTATTATATGCGGCCTTGGCTTTGCTTACTGGGGACGTAACTGGGCGTTGCATGGCCTTTTCCTTGTTGGACAGGCACTGGTCTTTTACGCAGGCATCTCACTCTGTCGTGCCCTGTGGCCTTGGAATAAAGAGTTCTATGAACCAGCAGACAGTAAGTATGCCCACCTGAAAAGTGGTTTCCCCCTTGAAAGGATGGCTTTCTGGACAATGGGTATGGCAACACTTGGATCAGCAATATTTGGTGCTGTTACCGGTTCCTACTGGGGCAATGGTCACGAGACATTCCTTGGGGAAAATGGTGTTCGTCACGTCTCCCATACCGCCCTGCAGCTCTCCATCATTGGTCATCTCCATATCATGCTCTCTCTCATCGGTATTGCGGTATCATTGATTGTGGGCCGCTGGCATGATTTTAAAGGTATTCTTCATTTAATTGCCATGTGGTTGTTCATCATTGGCACTATTATCCTCACCCTTGGTGTCTGGTCTGTAGTACCTTATCAGATGACCGCTCATGTTATTATTTATGTCGGTGCTGTTTTCTCCATGTCGGGCGCCTTGATGCTGGTCATTTTCGGTTGGCGAAAATTCATGGGTTTTGGTCCCGATGCAGTAAAAGAAAAAGTTGGCATTAAAGTTCGACTTAAAAGATTGATAGAAGATCCGTTGAAATTTGGTTCCCTGTGGCAGATGGTTTTCATGAACTTCACCGTTAGTGGTGTAGGTATCTTCATGGCCATTAAACTGGAAGATTTATTCCGCTACATCCCCTTTCGTGAAGAGCGCATCACCCTGGTCGGCCACTGGCATATATTATCCGTACTTTCAGGAACAATCATACTTTTTTATCTGATGAGTGAGGTTTTTCCCGTCAAAACAAAGTTGAGAAAAATCTTCGGCTGGACAGTTATTTTAGGATCCAATCTGGGCTTTGCCATGATGACACTCTTTTCCCTGAAACGGATGTTTGTTAAGGAAGAAAATCAGGAAGGGATTGTCACTGCCTTTATGCTTCTCACTGACATTGGGCTAGGGGTTACAGAAACGATTCTCGGGGTATACGTGGCCATAGTTTTATTTAGATTTTTCAGAAAAAAACTGGCCGGTATGGCATTGATAGCAGGTTTGCTGATTACACCGCAGGTCAGTGATGCGATATCAAAGGATACTGACCCATCCACCTTACATGCCGAACTTACAATAAGTTCTGACGCCTGGGTTACTGTTAAGGCCGGACATTTTCTATCCAGCCTTAACCACCATGATATCAATATCCCTTATGACTTTGATATCATGGTTACAGAGGTAACCAACAGCCAGTATGCCGACTATCTCAATACGGCCATGGCTCAAAAGCTTATCACTGTTAAAGACGATGTGGTGATGGGCCATTATAAAGGTGATAAGTTCCATGGAGGCCGGCATGAGATAGAACTTGCTGCCGGCGATTATCCTTATTACGATCTTAATGGCCAGCGTGCCAGAATCACCTATACGAACGACGAATTTGCAGTGAAAAAAGGATATGAAGCATATCCAGCAAACTACGTCTCCTGGTTTGGTGCCAATGCCTACGCGCTCTTAAACAAGTATCGTATCCCCTTAAAGCTTGAGTGGGAAAAGGGCGCACGCGGCACTGATGGACGTAACTTCCCCTTTGTCCATGAACCGGATTCGCAACGGGCCAACTACTATCACAGTAAAGACCCTTTTGATAAAATGAACGCTGTCTTACCAGTTGGCTTTTATAATGGTAAAACCCACGGGGGTTTTGAAACAATTGACAGCCCTGGCCCCTACGGAACATATGACCAGGCCGGAAACGTTGCCGAGTGGACCGGAGATATCGTTGCCGGTACCGATCAGCGCTTTATGTATGGCGGCAGCCAGATGGATTATGACTTTGATCTTCGCTCCTACACGGAAAACATCTCACGACCGGCCTATATGAGTTTCCAGACCGGGTTCCGTTGTGTGCGTGATTTAAATGGACCTCCACCTGCAATTGATGCTGGTGACCAGCATTAATCTCTACACTTAATTCTGTTTCTACTATTAAAAGCATGTGTTTTTTATTAAACACATGCTTTTTTTTTGGTGTTTTTATCTCATAAGTCTGTAAGATTTCCATTGAACTTTCAAACCATTGGGCTATGATGATAGCAGTTCTCATTGTTATCATTGCTTTTGTAGGCAATTACACATAGCCCGACTCATTTTATAACAAACTACAGAGTACACACTTGCGTATCTTAAAAAAGCCTGCTGTGAGCCGAAAGTCGCTCCTTATTCTTTCAGGGCTTATGTGGAGCGGGGTGGGAATATTATTAAACAGTTTTGCCATCCGCTGGTTACAATTATATGATGGCTGGCCAATCGTAGTCGCTGTGTTATGCGGCATTTTACTAGGTATTACCATTGCCTTTTTTGGTTTTAGAAAAGTTGCTGCCACCAATATTCGGCGCATTATGGAAATGCCTGATTATAGTTGTGTCTTTGCTTTTCAAAAATGGCAAAGCTACATTCTTATCGCTGTTATGATGTCAATGGGCATTTTTCTTCGCACCACAAATATTTTCCCCCGCCTTTTACTCGCTCCTATTTATATAGGTATTGGCAGTGCGCTTTTTATTTCAAGTATTAAATATTACCGTACAAAGGTATAAAGAAATGTTTACTATGAAGTCGTTTACAGAACGTCAAAAACAAATTATCAATGCCTCGATTGATCTGATTGCTGCTCAGTCTATAAATGCCTTAACAACGAAAAACATTGCGAAAGCAATAAAGCTAACTGAGGGGGCGATATACCGCCATTTTACAAGTAAAAACGAAATATTACTTGGTATTATCCAGATGTTTCAACAAACGGCTTACAAAACTCTTAAGGAGTCTTGCTCCTCAGATGTTCCCTCTCTTGAACAAATAGAAACCATTTTCACACGACATACTCAATTCTTTATCGAAAAGCCTGCAGTGACCGCGGTGATTTTTTCTGAGAGTATCTTTCAAAATAATACCGAGTTATCGCAAGAGGTGTTCAAGCTTTTGGAGATGCATGAAAAAGCGCTCCATTGCATTATCGAAAAAGGTCAAAAACGCAAAGAAATACGAGACGATATCGCTGAAAAAGAGATCATCAGGGTCATTATCGGCACAATGCGTTACACGGTTACGAAATGGCGTTTGTCTGGCTACATGTTTGATTTGAAAACGGAATGCGCTCTTATGACCGAAAGTCTAAAAAAATTACTGATAGCGCAATAGGCGTATATTCCAGAAACATAGCCTCATGCTCTTAAGCGTAAAACTATCCTAGTACAATGTAAAACATAAGACTTCGTATGTTCGACATAGTGTGTTATAATTGTTCCAAAACCATGGGGAACTATTATGGCTCCGAGATACCGAGTAACACTTAC
>JAFLJS010000052.1 GCA_022712895.1 Desulfocapsa sp. | reverse complement strand
TGTTGGCGACTGGGAAGCTGATACGGTCATAGGTAAAAGCCATAAAGGGGCAATAGTAACCCTTGATGATAGGAAATATAAACTACGTTTTGCTGCGCCACTGGCCGGTAAGAAAGCAAGATATGTTAAAGACGCAATAGTGTCTCTCTTGTCACCTATAAAAGAGTTCGTAGAAACGATGACCTTTGACAACGGAAAAGAATTTACTCTCCATGAAGAGATAGCAACTGATCTTGCTTGTTCAACCTATTTTGCCAAACCTTACCATTCCTGGGAAAGAGGACAGAATGAAAATGCCAACGGCTTGCTACGTCAATACTTTCCAAAAGCTATAGAACTTGTGGATATAACAATGAAACAAGTTCTTGACGCTGTGGACAAGTTGAACAACAGACCAAGAAAATGTCTTAACTTCAAAACGCCCTATGAAGCGTTTGAAAGCTTAGCAGGCGTGAATGTTCAAAAAATAACGGGTGTATGCACTTATCACTTGAATTCAGGACCGAACACTACTGATTAAAGTTATATTAAGAAGAATTTTATCGTGGTCTGATCCGTATTCTTCCAAAACTCCCTCAGTGGAGATTGAAAATATTATTTTGGTTCGATATCCCGAATTAGCGAAAGCCCACCGTCAGCAGGCAGTGAACTATTTGCTACACTCATCCCTTTAATCGGATGGACTACATTAAAACTAAGAAAATGACCTTGAAAGATAACACTATTTTCAAAATAATTGCGAAAGAGACAGTAATTGTATTTTGCTTTCGGATAGTTGGAACAAGCATCGCTTTTTCTCTTAATATTCTATGTGCTCGATGGATGGGAATGTCTGAATATGGGATGTATATGTTGTTTCTTTCTTGGTTAGCAATTTTAGCTATGCTTACCTCATTGGGATTGGAAAATGGCGTAATACGTGTTCTGCCTTCATATTTACATAATGAAGATTGGGAAGCTGCCAACGGTGTAAAGCGTTTAGGTATAATTCTACCTGTTACTGTAGGGGTAGGGGTTAGCATTGTCTGGATTTTTATTATTTCCATGCAGAATGTGGGAATAATAATATCATATAAATGGTCTGTTTGGAGTATGGTTTTATTGTTACCAATGGTAGCGACTAGCAATGTGCTGGCCAACGTTTTGAGAGCTATGCGTCATATTGTATTGTCACAAGGTATTGTTAATGTTGTAGAGCCATTGAGTCTTATAACTTTTTTAATTTTTGTCTATTTATCCCAAGGTTATCTAGATGTCAGAACTGCGATAATATGTAAAATAAGTGCATTGGTTCTTGTATTGTTGTTGTTATTTTTAGCTTTACGTAGAAACTGGCCCACTTCTAATAATCGTAGAATTTACAATATAAAACCACTTCTTAGAATCTCTCTACCATTGCTTATAATGTCTGGAAGTTATGTGGCATTAGGCCATATAGACACTATTATGTTGGGGTATTACGAAGGCACAAATCAAGTTGCGTTGTATTCAAGTGCAGTTAAAACTGTCCTATTAATCGGATTTGCTTTGAATGCTATTAATACTGTTGGTGGTCCTCAGATATCACACTTTCATGCTTTAAATGATACCGTTTCTTTACAAAAGATTCTTAGCGCAACTGCATGGTGTGCTTTTTGTTTGTCTATTCCAATGTGTATAATTTTGTTTTTTTTCGGTGATATGATCCTCGGAATATTTGGGAATAGTTTTCTCGAAGCTCGACAGGCACTTATGATTTTGATGGTGGGGCAGCTTATCAATAGTTTGGCTGGAGCGGTCGGTACTGTTCTCGCAATGACAGGTTATCATGATAGATTGGCTATCATTATGGGATTTAGTGTCATTCTTAATGTTGTATTAAATATGACGTTCATTCCTATGTGGGGGATAACTGGTGCGGCTTTTGCGTCATCAATAACAATGGTAAGTTGGAATTGTATTATGGTGTATTTGGTTATCAAAAAAAATGGTCTCAACCCTACGATTTTCCCATTAAAATCATTTTTAATTAAATAATTATTGCTGGTGTAAAATGAAGAATCAACCTAATTTTTTAATTGTAGGATCTGCCAAGGCAGGTACAACTTCTCTGAATGCTTACTTGAATCAACATCCAGAAGTATTCACACCGTCATCTTTATTGTACCACAACAAAAAAGAGCCACATTTCTTTCTTAAGGAGAGTGGAATACAAACAGCTAAAGAGTATGAACAATTGTTTTTATCAGTGAACCATGAAAAAGCTATCGGTGAGGCTTCTGGAGGCTATTTGTATGATCCAAGTGCACCTAACAATATTTACACTTTCCTTGGGCCTGATGTTAAAATAGTTCTTATCTTAAGGAATCCCATTGATATGACGTACTCATTATGGGGACATATGGTCAGGATGGGGCATGAACAATTATCATTTTTTGAAGCACTACAAGTAGAAGAAGAAAGAATGGAAGATGACGAATTTAAACGTACTGTGCAGGATTGGGTTTATAATTTTGCTTATGTAGATAGGGCCAAATATGCAAAACAGGTAAAGAGGTATCTTGACAGGTTTAGTCATGTTAAAATTTTATTTTTTGAAGAATTCTTTCAGAGTCCAGAAATCCATTATAAAGATCTTTGCAAATTTCTAGATGTTAATGATGAGTATGTTCCTGAGTTTAAAGTTTATAATCCGAGTGGGGGCGTTAGGTCAAAATATATTCGACGTATTATGAATGATGCAAGTGCTGCCTGGCGAGAACCTGTAAAAAAACTGTTGCCCACAAAGTGTAAAAATTGGTTGAAAACGCATATAAATCAGCTTAATAGAATACAAGCATCGATGCCTACTCTATCTGTTGCAGAACGTGAAAACTTGCGTAACAGATTTATAGATGATGTCGCGAAGTTGGAAAAGTTAGTTGGTCGTCGATTACCAGAGGCTTGGGATTATGTTTAAAGAATTAGTCCATTTGAAGCTATCAAACATAAAAGGAGGACAGCAATTCTATTCACTGCTTGCTGAATGTTGGATCGTTCTCAAATGGTCATTGTTAAAACTAGTAGCCGTAGCAGGTGAGGGTGTTTTTGGGCTTAGTGCAACCACAGAAAATACTATTATCAGGATTGGGAACATTATTTTTAAAAGGCATTATCCAAATAGTTTGTATAAGGATTACAATGCATATGTTACAGAAATGGCAGCCGATCTTTCTACTTATCAAAAACTGCTGCCGAAGGAATTATGGCTTACAGACTGTACAATACTTGATCTTGGTTCTGGGCTTGGACAATATAGTAATCTACTAAAAGAGACTGGAGCACGACGAGTTGTTTCTCTAGAATATCAATATGAAAAAGTATGTTTTAGTGCCGCTCATTATGGCCAAACCGTCTTTTGTGCTACAAACGCTTCGGCTGAGGCGATACCCTATAAAGAAAAAACATTTGATGCCATCTTTTCTCACACTGTGTTTGAACATCTTTCAGACGTTAAGGCAGCTCTGTTTGAAGCGTCACGAGTATTGAAAGAGACTGGGTATATCTTGCTTAGCTACAATTTTATACACCATCGTGGTGGACACCATCTTTTCCCCTACATTCATTTCCCTTGGGCACCATGGATTATTAACGAAACAGCCTTATGCAGGTATTGGTCTAGCCGTTTAGAGAAAGATCAGGCAGAAGGTAAAATGTTTTTTTATAAGAAAGGTAGTCGCATAGTTAGCTTAAAAGAAAGGGGTGAAATCTCCCTTAACATGTTGAATTATGATGAATTTGAGGGGATGTTAGAGGTGGTGGGATTGAAAATCCATCGCCGAATATCGTCAGAAACGATTGGGAATATCTTTCCTTCTCTATTAAAAATCCGACAGTTAAAATTCTACTTATCCGGCACTATTTATTATTTATTAAGAAAGGTGTGAATTATGCATTTGTCTTTTCTACAATTTTTACAATGTCCTCAATCTGGAGAAGCATTACAATTAATTGAGGTTAATGAACGTCAAGACGATTTTATTTTAGAAGGTATTTTGGCTTCTAATAAATACGAATATCCTATTGTGCGAGGAATTCCTCGTTTTGCAGGCTATACAAAGGGCAACTACTCAAAATCGTTTGGGTACCAATGGAATAAATGGTCACGAGTGCAGTTCGAGTCGGAGAACATTAATGGTCCTATGAAGGGGCATACGTCTCGTATGTTCGAGCGAATCATTGGCTCAGAGATTGACGATATGGAAGGCAAGTTAATACTTGATGTCGGCTGTGGCTCAGGTCGCTTTATAGATATGGTGAGAAGGAAAAAAGGTCGGGCTATCGGAATCGATTATAGTGCGGCAGTGGAAGCCGCAAGAGCAAACTTCCCTATGGATAAAAATGTCTTGATTTGTCAGGCTGATGCCCTAAACTTGCCTATTCGATTGGGAGTTATGGATGGTGCATTCAGTATTGGCGTTTTACATCATACTCCAGATCCACAGCTAGGATTCAAGCAAATGGTGAATACTGTTAAAGCAGGGAGGTGGGTGGCAATTTCGGTTTATGGAAAAGGAGGCTATTACGATTCGCCTCGGGTGACAGTTTGGCGAATGTTTTTCAAAATTCTGGCCCCTGTTTTCAGGTATAAGCCATCTCTTATATATGCTTACATTGGTACTTACGCAATTTATCCTCTCACCAAAATCCCAATACTTGGGCATCTCTTACGCCTAGTTTACCCTACAGTAAGGTTGCCTGACCCACATTGGAGGCTATTGGATACATTCGATAGCGTCACGCCTGCTCACCAATCATCACACGAATCCTATGAGGTGTATAGTTGGTTCAGGGACGTTGGTATGGTTGAAATTGAGCCATCCAATTGGGGATTTACAGCTTATCATGGCAAAGTTTTAAAGGAAAAGATGATTTAATGTGTGGCATTGTCGGAATATGGAGCAGGACAGGCGAAAATAATGAGCAGGTTGTAGAGGCAATGAGTAATACTCTGGCACATAGAGGGCCAGACGGAAATGATATTTCTTTTGTTGCACCAGTAACTATGGGGCACCGCCGGCTAGCAATAATAGACTTGGTCTCTGGAGACCAACCTATGTCCACAACGGATGAACGCTATACCATAGTATTTAACGGTGAGATCTACAATTATATTGAACTGAGACAAGAGTTGGAACAAGAAGGCTTGGTCTTCAAAACCACCTCTGATACGGAAGTTTTGCTGCAAACATTTGTACATTGGGGAGAAAAATGTTTGGAGAAGTTGGTTGGAATGTTTGCCTTGGCTATTTGGGATAGGTCCGAAGAAACGTTATTTCTGGCTCGTGACCGGTCTGGTAAAAAACCTTTACTTTATTTTTGGGATGGGCATAGTTTTGCTTTCGCCTCTGAGTTAAAAGCTTTGCTGCAAGTGCCTGGTTGTGAAACAAGATTGAATGCCCAGGCACTTGAGTTGTATCTGGCTTTGGGATATGTGCCTGCACCATTGGCAATTTTTCAAAAGGTTCAAAAACTTCAGCCTGGGCACTATTTAAAGTTCAAGAAGAAGCAGGTACAAATTAGACGTTACTGGTTTCCTGAATCCACGCCCTGTCGACCTGCTACTACACATACAGAGCGATTAGCTGAGTTCCGCACCCTGTTTGCCGAATCCATACGTTTGCGTCTACGGTCAGATGTACCAATTGGCATTTTTTTGAGCGGTGGCATAGACTCTTCGGCAGTCGCTGCCGAAGTTGTCGCTCAGGGGAAAAAGCTTCAAGCCTTGTCCGTTGTCTTTGACGAAGATCAGACTGACCTGCCTTATGCCATCCAGGTGGCTGAACAATTAGGTCTACCACATGAAATTATTGAAGTTGGGGGCAGCTTTAAAAATGATCTGGAACATATCCTTTGGCACTATGATGAACCTTTTGCTGACACATCAAATATCCCGTCTTTTTATCTTGCACGTGCAGCACGAAAATATTGTAAAGTTGTGTTAAACGGGGATGGGGCTGATGAAGTATTTGCTGGTTATCGACATTATGAGTATATTTACTGGAAGCAATCTTTAAAAAGGTTAGCTTGTGCCGCTGGCTTGAAAGATGGCCGTATTGGAGATCCGTGGCTGATATATTTTCAATCAAAAGCAATTTTTCGTTATAACGAGCGAATAAACTTACTAAACAGCGATACAAATAAAAATTCGTTTGAGCAATTTATTAGGGGCCATCCTTTTCTAGGTTCGACTCAACCCAAGATGGCTCTCTATCGGGCACTAAGGGCTGATCGGCATGTGTACTTGCCGAATGATCTCTTGTACAAGATGGATATTGCCTTGAGTGCCTTCGGGGTGGAAGGACGTTCGCCATTTCTTGACCACCGTTTACTTGAATGGGCCCAGTTTCTCCCGATAGGCGATCTTGTGTGCGGCAAGGCTAAGAAATTATTGCTGCGAAAAGCATACAACGGCATTCTACCCTCCGAAATAATTGATCGCCCTAAACAGGGCTTTGGTTCTCCTATTACACGTTGGTTAGAGGGTTCTTTATCCGAATTGTTAGACGAATACCTGCCTTCAACACTACTTGAACAACAATCTCAGCGACATGTACTCAAATCTTTTAGAGAACGGCCAAGTCAGGTAAATAGTACGAGAGTATGGGTGTTGTTGATGTTTGCTTTGTGGGCCCATCAATGGAGGGTTACTTGGTGAATGAACAAGTAAAGATCCACAGTGCCCATAAACAAGAATCGCCGGGAGACCCGAAAATTTCTGTTTTAATGGCAGTTTTTAATGAAAATCCCATTTATCTTAAACAGGCTGTACAATCAATATTAGTACAGACCTTCACTAGCTTTGAATTAATTATTATTGACGATGGTTCCGACCAGGAAGAAACAGTTCTTGTTCTGGAGCACTTTGCAAAACAAAACTCTCGTATTCGCTTGTTTAAGGAGTCACATCAAGGACTTACTAAGTCGCTAAATTATGGTCTCAAATTCTGCCGTGCAAAACTTATCTGCCGCCATGATTCTGATGATTGGTCAGAGCCAAATCGACTTTTTGAGCAGGTACGCTTTTTACAAAAAAATCCAAATATTTCTGTTGTTGGTAGCAATATTGTACTGCATCAAGAAAAAGGTAATATATTGTGGAAAACTAATTTTCCTTTAAAGCAAAAAAGTATACTCGCAGCTTTTTCTGCCGAAAACCCGTTTTGTCATGGAGCAACTTGTTTCAGGAAAACTCATGCAAATGCAGTAGGGGGATATCGGGAGGAATTTAACTGTTCTCAGGATTATGATTTTTTTTGGAGGTTGTGTGAATATTCTGATGGCGCGAATTTGCCAGAAGCTCTTTATCATCATAGGCGTACGTCAACTGCCGTCTCAACCCAGAGAAGTGGTGTTCAGGCTAAGGTCACTCTGATTACAAGAAACTTAGCTAAAATGCGAAGTGATCACGGGAACGAAGATTTTAACGAAGCTGTGAAGCAAGCAAAACACTGTTTGCCTGAAGAAAAACAATATTTAGTAACTCAACTCAGAAATGCAGATAATTTATTGTTAGCTGGTCACTATGTGTCTTCTTTAAAACTATATATTCTAACTATGATTATAAATCCATTAAATAAACGTTGTCTCTTGAAACTACTTAGGTGGTGGCTTTTTGTGTTTGTGCCACCAGCAAGAGAAAGTTTGTTTGTTCGGGACATGAAAACGTTATTACACTGCAGACATCTTTTCGCAAAAAGAAACACCAACTTAGAAAGGTCGTAAATATACTATTAATCAATGGTTTATGAAATGGAGGCCTTTTTTAAGATGAATAAAACTGCTGTAATTGAACCTATAAGAGTTCTTATTGTTATTCCTGGTGATGGGAGAAAATCTATAAATCCTTTCAGTCATCGTCAGTCCGATTCTCTCGAATGTGAGAAGGTTGAAGTTAAACGTTTTTTTCTAAAGTCTCGTACTGCTATCAAAGTAGTTTTATCTGAGATGAGAAGATTTCGGCAAAAGATTGCCAGCTATAATCCCCATATTGTTCATGCTCATTTTGGTACGGTTACATCTTGCTTTTGTGCCTTGGGAACCAGCAAACCTTTAATTATCACTTTCCATGGGAGTGACCTAAATCCTGCTCCAGGTGATAATACGTTTCGACATAAAATATCTCACTTATTATCACAATTGTCGGCGATTAAAGCGAAGCGTATTATTTGTGTTAGTAAGCAATTGAAAGAACGATTGTGGCTAGGCAAAACGAAGACTAGTGTCATCCCGGTTGGGATGAACGTGGAGTTATTTAAACCTATGTCAAAACTCAGCACTAGGCAATCTTTGGGATGGCAAATGGATCAACCGATTGTCTTATTTAACGCACGAACTGATCCCGTGGGCAAGAGGCTTGATTTGGCCGAAGAGACGATTAAAATTGTACAGGAATATTATCCGACTACCCGGCTTGAGGTTTTGCGGGGGCAGATTCCTCCCGATAATATGCCTTTGTATTATAACGCTGTAGACTGTCTATTAATGACCAGTGATTATGAAGGATCACCAATGGTAGTCAAGGAAGCAATGGCTTGTAATCTGCCGATAGTCTCTGTTGATGTAGGAGATGTGCATGAGCGTCTTGTTGGGGTGACCCCGTCAAGTATTACAGTGCGCAATGCAACTGATTTGGCTGAGGCAGTAATAAAGATATTACATCTTGGAATACGTTCTAATGGAAGAAAAGTTATCGAAAACATTTCTGAACAAAAAATTGCACATCAAATTATTGAAATATATTTAAACAGCTGCTAACGATCAGATATGATATTCTATTTACTACTCACGATTGTAACTTTAATCATTTTTATTTTAACGTTCTTTCTATGGAGGAAGACACATAACTTGTCTTTTCCTGTGGGGATAGCATTTATTTATTACTGGTCATTATATGGTGCTTGGCCATTAGTTTACGATCAATTGAATGATGGTGAGTTATCTGCCAGTATGGGATTTCATTATCATTATCTGTTTAGGAAGTTGTTCCAGATAAGATTGGATGATATGTATTTTGTGGCATTACTTTATTATTCAATATTTATAGTCGTTTTAATAGTGGTATTGCTTGTTGGCAGTAAGCCTGCTCACCCAAGGAGGGAGCAGACAACACAAGTAATAGTTTCACACATTAAACTATTATTACTGTCATGTATATCTCTAGGCCTTAGCTATTTAATTGTAAGAAATAGTTTGTCGGAAGCCATTGCTGCAGGGAAATCTGGATATGTAATGAGCAGAACAATGGCTAGAGAAGGGCAAATACTGTTCTTTTCCATACATCAAGAGTTAAACCGAATTGCGCTATTTGCCGCAACATTAGGATTTGTCGTTTTATTGTCTGGAAATAAAGCGAACTATATAATAGGTAAAGAAACTGGGCGTTATATAACGCTAGTTATATATCTGTCAGTTTTGTCTCTTGTTTATTCATTTTGTGCTGTTCTTGGAAATAAAAGTGAATTGTTTTTTGCTTTGATTTTTGGGCTGCTATTGTTTGTACTGAATAGATCAAGTGGCGTTAGACGTAATACGTTGTTCGCATACACTAAAAAATACTGGATTGGATTGGTAGCTTTTGTTTTATTGTGGATGATTATATTTATTGATTATGTCCGTGGACTGTCCATATCCGGTTTTTGGTCTACTTTCGAGCCAAAGCATATTCTCATGTCTCTTTTGTCTTTAGGCTCATCCAATGAGGCATTTGGTGCACATTTTTCCATGTATGGGGTATTGGAAAAAGACGTCCCTCTAACCTATGGCTCCAGTATTATAAGTCTTATTGCTTCGGTTGTGCCGAGAGCGATTTGGCCAGACCGCCCTCTTGAGATATACTATCACTATAGTAATCATGTTAATGCCTTATATGGACAAGGGTATTCGATTCATCATGCAACTGGTTGGTATCTCAACTTTGGTCTGGTTGGAATTATATTTGGCGGTATAGCTTGGGGGACTTTGTGGGTGACCCTGTATAACCATCTTGGAATAGTCGGAAGGAGATTATATTCAAAAGTATATTTTATTTTTTTATGTTCTTTTACTGCTGGAATCCCGGCTATGATAAGAACCGGGATAGATGGTTACAAGGGGATTGCAATTGATTGTATCGCCATTCCAATGGTTATTTTATTTTTAAGTGTCAAAAAAAACAAAAAAAACTGAGTATGAAAATTTGGCTCATTACTATAGGTGAACCATTGCCAATATCTTGCGATGTGCGTTTACTAAGAACTGGTATTTTTGCTAATTATTTACACAAAATTGGCCATGATCTAATATGGTGGACTTCCACTTTTAACCATATTCAAAAGAAGCATGTCACTGATAGGACTAAGCAAAAGGAATTGACTGATAGATTTAAACTTATTTTGCTGAAAGGGAGCGGTTATAAAAAAAATATTTCCTTGGCTCGTTTATATGATCATCATATCCTTGGTCGTAAGTTTACCAAGTTTTCAAAAATCGAAGAAAGGCCCGATATTATTTTGTGCTCTTTTCCATCGATTGAATTGGCTAGTGAGGCGGTTAAATATGGGCAGAAATATAACGTACCTGTTGTAGTTGATATTCGTGATTTGTGGCCTGATATTTTTGTGAACGCGTTGCCTATGGCTCTTCAGTGTGCTGG
The DNA here is from genome assembly GCA_022712895.1 of Desulfocapsa sp. Lineage (GTDB taxonomy): Bacteria > Desulfobacterota > Desulfobulbia > Desulfobulbales > Desulfocapsaceae > Desulfocapsa. Next base: position 5,603 of record JAFLJS010000052.1, on the reverse strand, counting down.
TAAGTTATTACTTTTGCCACTTTTTAGGTTGAGTGACAGTACTCTTAAGAATTGTACAGCGATAACCGGTGTTTCAGAGAATTATATGCAGTGGGGACTGAGGAAGGCATGCAGGGAGAAAAATGATTTTGATCGAGTTTTTCACCTTGGATATCCAGCTATCGAAAGTGAAAGTGATGATAACGAGATGAAAAGCCACGTGAAAGAGATGGGCATCAATTCTGATAAAAAGATTTTTCTCTTTATCGGTTCTTTTGGCCATACCTATGATCTTATTCCTGTTATTAAAGGTGCTGAAATACTACAAAAGCAAGGATGTGATGATATACAGTTTGTCTTCTGTGGCGATGGTGAGCGAATGGGAGAATGGCAGACTGAAGCGAAGAGTAAAAAGAATATTGTTTTCACCGGCTGGGTTAATCAAGATGTTTTGCGTTATTTGTTAAGTCATGCTTATGTGGGGTTGGCGGCGTATGCTATAGGGGCACCACAAGGAATACCAAATAAAGTCATCGAATATATGTCCACAGGTCTTCCTGTTCTTTCCAGTTTAACAGGGGAATCTGAAAAGTTACTTGCTAATACAAATACAGGAGCTGTATATACTCCAGGAGATTCAGTGAGTTTTGTGCATGAGGTACTTAAACTACTTGATCCTAAAAAACGGAATGTGATGTCAATAAATAGCCTGAGTATTTTCACTGAGCAGTTTGAGGCTACTAAAGTGTTTGGTGAAATGGCCCAATATCTCATGGATATTGTCGGAAAATTTCAAAAAAATACGTAATGACAATAGATTTTTGTTCAGTAACTGAATTGTCTGGCGATGAGGTAAGTAAAGAACAGGTTGAAAGGCTTTGCCATCGTTATTTTTGGGCTGAAAATTATTGTCAAGACAAAGATGTGGTTGAAGTCGCCTGTGGCACAGGGCAAGGCGTTGCTTACCTCTCTGAAGTTGCCAGCAACATTGAAGCAGGTGACTACAGCGAAACTATATTGTCATTAGCTCGTAAACATTACGGTGCCAAGTTTACATTCCGTCAATTTGACGCAATGGATATGCCTTTTGCTGATAACAGCAAAGATGTAATCATTATGTTCGAAGCAATTTATTATATACCAGATGTTGACCGGTTCGCACAAGAATGCAGGCGAGTTTTACGACCAGACGGGAAGGTGCTAATTGCTACAGCAAATAAAGATCTTTATGATTTTAATCCTAGTCCTTATTCGTATAAATATTTTGGCGCAGTAGAGTTGAATGAGTTCTTTAGTAAAAATGGTTTTGCTTCAAAATTATTTGGCTATATGGATGTTTCAAAAGTCTCTTTGAAACAACGAGTGTTTCGTCCACTAAAAAGATTTGCGGTGAAATTCAATCTAATACCTGGCGATACCCAAGGGAAGAAATTATTCAAACGGATTTTTTTTGGCAAGTTGATCCTCATGCCTGTAGAAATAGATGGGAAAATGCTTGATTATCAGGCCCCTACCCCTCTTGACGATTCCAGTCCAGATAAGAGGCATAAAGTATTGTATTGTTCAGCTATTAAAAAATAATAAGGGATTTCCCGGATGAATATACACGTTCCATTTTTTAATTATTCTTTTTTGTTTGAATCTCAAAAAGAGCACTTTTTAAAAACATTCCAAGATGTAAGTTCCCGTGGCGCATTTATCACCCAAAAGGATTTGGTTGATTTTGAACAGAATTTGGCTGTATTCAGCGGAGCTGAATACGCAGTTGGTGTAGCTAACGCTACAGATGCTTTAGAAATGCTAATAGCTGCTACTGGTATTGGTTATGGAGATGAGGTGATTTTCTGTTCCCACACTATGGTGGCGACAGCATCCGCTATTCATGTGAATGGAGCAATACCCATACCGGTTGAAGCGGGGGCAGATCATTTGATAGACCCGGCTTCCATCGAACAGGCAATTACCCCGAGAACAAAAGCCATTATGCCCACCCAACTGAATGGCCGAACCTGTGATATGGATGCGGTGCAGGAAATTGCTGATAAACATAATTTACTGATTTTTGAAGATTCTGCCCAGGCGCTTGGCTCCAGATTTAAAGGTCGTCATGCAGGTACCTTTGGGGTTGGTGGATGTATCAGTTTTTATCCTGCAAAAATTTTAGGGTGTCTTGGTGATGGTGGCGCTGTGTTATGTAATGATCAGAAAATTTATAATAAAATAATGCTCATGCGTGACCATGGCAGAAATCCTGAAACTGGTGATGTAGATCTCTGGGGGAGAAACAGCCGATTAGACAACCTCCAAGCCGCATTCCTTGATTTGCAATTCAAAGAATACGATAAGGTGATTTCCAGACGCCGTCATATCGCCAATATATATCAAGAGCAATTAGGTAGTATTGAACAGCTGGTCTTGCCACCAGCTCCTGATAGTAGCCCTGATCATTTTGATGTTTTTCAGAATTATGAGATTGAAGCTGAAAGACGTGATGAATTAAAAGAGTATCTTACGGAACAAGGGGTCGGTACCCTTATCCAATGGGGCGGTAAGGCGGTTCATCAATTCAAAAAATTAGGCTTTGGACAATCATTACCGTATACAGAAAGATTATTTGAAACCATTCTTATGGTTCCAATGAATATGTCCCTATCTGACGATGATGTCCATTATGTGTCAGACTGTATAAAATATTTTTATCAAAGATAACCATTTTCAGAAAAATACCGCGAACCATATGAACACTATTGAACTGGCAAAAAAAATTCGTATTCATACCTTGAAGATGACAAGTTCAGGTCAAAGTTCTCACATTGCAGCAGCTCTTAGTATGGCTGATATCTTAGCTGTCCTTTATGGCGGCTTCTTGAATGTTGACCCGGTAAATCCTAGGAAATCCGATCGTGATCGATTTATTCTCAGCAAGGGACATGCTGGTGCGGCAGTGTATGCGGTTTTAGCAGAGACTGGTTTTTTCCCTGTAGAGAAATTAAGCACACACTATCAGGACGGTTCTGATCTGAGTGGTCATGTTAGCCATAAAGGTATACCCGGAGTTGAATTCTCCACAGGGAGTCTTGGTCACGGTCTTGGTGTTGGCAGCGGTATGGCCCTGGCTGCGAAATTATCCGATAAAAAGCATCGTGTAGTGGTTTTGCTTTCAGATGGGGAGTGTGACGAGGGCTCCAACTGGGAAGCAATCCTGTTTTCTGCGCATCATAAATTAGATAATCTAATTGCTATTATTGATTATAATAAAATTCAGGCGCTGGGCACAGTATCCGAAACTTTGGGACTAGAACCTTTTGCAGATAAGTGGAAAAGTTTTGGCTGGATAGTAAGGGAAGTTGATGGACATGATCATTCTGCAATTCAAAACTCTTTGAATGAATTGGCTGGAATGAAAGGAGGGCCTAAGATTCTTATTGGTCACACGACCAAAGGAAAAGGTGTTTCCTTTATGGAGAATTCAATTCTTTGGCATTACCGTACAGCACAGGGTGAAGAGTTTGATGCAGCGCTGGCCGAATTGGAGGCTGCACAATGAGAGATACTTTTATTGCACAGTTAAAACAACGAGCCATCGAAGATCCACGCATTATGCTGATAACTGGAGATTTGGGATTTGGTGTTTTTGATCAGTACCGGAAAAATTGTCCGAATCAGTTTCTCAATGTAGGTGTTGCTGAGCAGAACATGACGATGGTGGCGACAGGAATGGCCATGGAAGGCCATGTTGTGTTTACATATTCTATTGGTAATTTCAGTACTCTTCGTTGTCTGGAGCAAATACGTAACGATGCTTGTTATCATAATGCTGATGTTAAGGTAGTTTCTATAGGTGGCGGGTTTAGTTATGGGGCTTTGGGGATATCGCATCATGCCACTGAAGACTTGGCCATTATGCGTGCTTTGCCAAATATGACCGTTGTTTCACCGTGTGGATTATGGGAAACAAAAATGGCTACTGATGCAATTATAGATACGCAAGGCACCTTTTTTCTAAGATTGGATAAGTCTTTTGGAAATGATGATCAGTTAGAGAAGGATGAAACCTTTCAGCTTGGTCGTGCCAGGGTTTTAAAAGAAGGGACGGATGTTACGATTCTGGTTACTGGCGGGATTCTAGAGGAAGTGCAGAAGGCCGTTGATATTTTGGAATCTGGAGGTGTCTCTGTCCAAATTGTTTCGGTGCATACCGTAAAACCTTTGGACGTTGACTTGGTACTGGAAGTTTCCAGAAAAACGAAAAATGTTGTAACAGTTGAGGAACATACCATTTGCGGAGGGCTTGGTAGTGCTATTGCCGAAGCACTTCTTGATAACAGTGTACACCCTAAACGATTTTTAAGGATCGGGTTGGAGGCTGGATTCTCTTCAATTGTTGGTAGCCAAGAGTACCTTAGACAGCAGTATGGTCTTGACGCACTGGCTATTTCTGAAAAGATTAGAAACTTGATCTGACTTTCTTTTTGTACCCATTTTCTATGTAACGCAATGTAAATGAAATGAAGAGATTATTTGATATTATATGTTCGCTGGCAGGTTTGTTGATCATGTCGCCAGTCCTGCTTGTCTTTATGTTGCTTATCTGGTTACAAGATTTCCAGTCGCCATTTTATATGGCACCACGAGTTGGAAAAAATGGTAATTTGTTTCATATGGTTAAACTTCGTTCCATGGTGATAAATGCAGATAAATCAGGGGTTGATTCCACTGCCGCGGATGATATGCGCATTACTAAAGTTGGACGTCTAATTCGACAGTATAAACTAGATGAGTTTTCTCAACTATGGAACGTTTTACTTGGTCAAATGAGTTTAGTTGGGCCACGTCCAAATGTTTTAAAAGATGTCGCTTTGTATACTAACGATGAGAAACATTTACTCGATGTTTCTCCAGGGATTACTGATTTTTCATCAATTGTTTTTTCTGATGAAGGGGATATTTTAGATGGGTCTGATGATCCCGATTTACTCTACAATCAAATCATCAGGCCATGGAAAAGTCGGCTCGGGATTTTTTATGCACAACATCATAGTCTGTTTCTGGACATAAAACTTATTTTGTTAACAATTATATCAATTATTTCACGCCCAAAAGCATTGGAAGGGGTTGTGAGAATTTTGAAAAACATGGGTGCTGATGAACGTTTGATTGTCGTGGCAAAACGAGACACTGAATTACAGTCTTTTCCTCCACCAGGGGCAAAAGCAGTGGTGCTCTCAAGGACTGTTTAAACATGGTGCTGGTAAGAAATCTTTGACTTTCGGGGGACAGTATATTTAACTTTTACATAGCAGTGTCGTTCTGATTTTAGTCAAATTGGTTATCAGAATTTCTGAAAAAAATTCAGTGAAGTTGTCCTTCTGTATTGCTTCAGTCGGAATTGGAATTCCGCCCTGTTTAAAAGTTTAGTGGCTCATTAAGTTATGCACGATTTCTCTATGCCGCTTTTTTGAGCCGCCTGTTTTTTCTGTCCCCTCTTGCCTGCTCCAGTTTGCTGTCTCGATCTTTGAAAATTTGCTTTTCACGACCGTGGAGTTTGTCGTTCGGGGTAATGTACCCAATACTGCTATGAAGGCGAACTGTATTGTAGTGCTTCACGAATCCAGTGACTACTT
>JAFLJS010000016.1 GCA_022712895.1 Desulfocapsa sp. | reverse complement strand
GACGCAAGTATTGATTGGAGTTATGAGTGGCGACAAATAAAATGATGTAGGGGGGGGGGTGCTTCGTATTTTTACTTGTAATTCCTTCTTGAATTGCTAGAAGGAACAGCATGAAGCCGTTGGAAATAAAAAATGAACAGACTGCTCGCTTCCTTAGCAAACGAAAAGGAATACGTTTTCCTGGACACTGTTTGCTGTATTGTTGCGGTGCGTCTTATTGAGGAGATCACGTGACCTATTCTGTAAGCTTTTCAGAAATCACATCTGACGATGGCGTACAGTTCATTGATGTTCGTTCACCCATTGAGTTTGTTAAGGGCCATATCCCGGGTGCCGTGAATATCCCCCTGTTTGCTGATGAAGAGCGAGCTGAAATTGGCACCATCTATAAACAGGTGGGGAAAACCCAGGCGTTGCAGCTGGGGGAGAAAATTGCACGTCCTAAAGTAGACGCAATTTTGGCTCAAATTAAAAGTTTCCACCCGGCAAAGCTTGTCATCTACTGCTGGCGTGGCGGGAAACGCAGCACAGAAGTGTGTCGTCTGGTAAATGAATCTGGAACAGCAGCCAGACGTATTCAGGGGGGATACAAGGAGTATCGGAGGGAAATCAGAAGTTTTATTGAAAGGCCCCTGAAATTATTGATGGTAGGTGGCAAAACCGGCAGTGGTAAAACCGATCTACTGCTCGCCCTTAAAGAACGGAAAGTGCAGATTATTGATCTTGAGGGATTGGCACATCACAAAGGATCAGTTTTCGGGCATATTAACGAAAAAGAACAACCCAGCACTGAACAGTTTGAAAATGTTTTTTGCGAAGAATTGCGACTGATCAACCCTGAAGAGCTGCTGCTTCTAGAAAACGAAAGTTATGTTATCGGATCGGTGCATCTTCCACCACCTTTGCTGCAGCAGATGCGGGCTGCACCCCTGTTGATTATTGATATACCATTGCAGGCACGAATTGATCGGTTGGTAAGAGAGTACACAAGTACAGATCGACAACAACTTATTGAGGCTTGTCAGCGAATTGCCCAAAAACTGACCCAACCTAAACTGCAGGAAGTGACCACATTTATTGAAAATGATGATTTTGCCAGTGCTTGCAAGATCCTGCTTGGTTACTACGATTATTATTACAACCGAGGTCTTGATAAACGAAAGAATCAGGAAATTTCTTACCTGACCCTTAATGGCTTTGATCTTGATGCTGATGTTGTTACCGTGATACAGATGCTAAGAGGATTGAGAGGGGACCTGGCCAAATAGCCGGGGTATGTATTACTCTTTTCATCTATAGAAATGGTCTTAGCCACTGTCTCAAAAAATAATCCCGGACGTATGGTCTTTATTAGGGAAATCCTTTCCAGTAGAGATTTGTCGGGTGGGGATATGGTAAATCATGGAACCATTTTCTGTTAGTCCAATGACATATTGACGAGGTTTTCCGTCTGCCTGGATTGCTCCCCATGGTTTTTCACTTTTTGCCACCATTAATCCGATTAAGACGGAGCCATTAACACTATAGCGTTTGGACACTGCAATATTGGCTATATTGGACATCAACATCGTGAATGTTGCCTCATATGCGAGGGGCAGATTTTCCAGCTGATGGATCTCAGGAACCTGCTGTGTGATAAAGTATTCTGTCCAGTCAATGACACCTTTAAACCATTTCTCTGTGATAAACATATAGCGCTTATCGCCAACAACTATGGTTTTTAAGGTCGGAAATCTTTTTTGTAATTGTTTCCTGATAAAATTTCCATAAAGGAGTTTAGCCTTACCGCTTACGGCTATAATCTCTGGGGGTGGGGCTTTTTGTAAGAACATCGTATCAGCAGCATGAGATTCGGTATAGCCAAAAAAGACGATAAGGACAGAGAGGTTGATGCAGATCTTTTTTATTGTGAAGGGATGTTTCAAAATAAAAATGCCTCCTGTATGAATTCTTTGTTCGGGTAGTCTTTAAGCTCTACGATTTGGCCATTTTGCGGTTCGATAACAAGTAGGCCATATTCTGTCACGGCGAAGACCAGAGCATGCATTACCGGAGGTAGTCCGGCCCATTCTTTTTTCGCATCTACCCGCATCCAACCTATGGCACCACGTGTATCGTAATATCCCGATTTCCAGATTCTTACGGTAGCAAGTGCGTTTAAAAATGAGCTGAAATTTTCGCAATCCCAGACATCTGCCTTGGCGTGTACGTTAATGTCGTTAAGCATGATGTTGTAGACTGCTAAGAGTTCCTTCAGCCATCCATGGCGAGTGAGTATGAAATGTTTAATTGTTTTATTCCAATATAACTTTTTGAACCCCTTGCTATGGTGTTGCAAAGTCTTTTCTATTTGCTCAGCAGTTATGTATTGAGGGGAGCCATCTTTATCCATGGCAGGGATGAATTCTGTAGGCATGGAGAGCTTAAAGGATGCTTCTTTTGCAACCCCACTGGCAGGAATTGCCAATAAAGCCAGTATGAGTAAAAAATTAATGAGAAAAGACATGAAAGGTCGCTGTGTAAGCTTTTTCATTTGCTCCTTCTCCAATCGAGTTGTGCCCTAGGTAAGCTATTTTAACGAATCAGAAAAATATCTAATGGACGTTTTGTAATTATGATCCTGCTCGGTATCAAAGAGAATACTGATATTCCCTTATATCACCGTGTTAATGTTACAAGCAACCGTTACCCAAGAACTTCATTCTTGCCGATAACTTTTTCCCAATGATTTAGGAGCACGGGACATAAATAGAATTCCCAGCCACTTGTGCAGTCCACTATCTTTTTCACCATGTTTCCGTGTCTTGCTGGTGGAATAATGCATGATAATAAGGGTGAAAATCATCAGCGGGAATGGCGCTGTTTGAAATACCTGTGAGGGGATTGTGGGAAAGAGACTTTGCAGTCCAATGCCGGACACCTGTAAAAAAGCAAATAACAGAGCACCCAATGCCACACGGGATGGTTGCCAACTTCCAAAAATCACAAGGGCAAGTGCAATCCAGCCGATACCTTCTGCACCCTGTGGTCTTCCCCATCCCGGTTTGAGAGAAAGCGAGTAGGCGGCACCACCGATGCCAACCAGAAATGATCCGGCAAGAACGGTAAGCATCTGGATTCTATTTGGATTCAGACCTCTGGCAAATGCGGCAGCCGGATTTTCACCTACTGATCGCACTTGCAGTCCTGCTCTGGACGATTTGAAAAACCAAACCAGCAGAACAATGAGCCCTAAGGCAAAGGGAACTGTAAGCGGTTGGGTGGTTATCTTTTGTAGAAAATCCGGAAGCATGTCGTGGAACGGAAGTTTTGAGGAGATAAGAGTTGGCCCCTGTACCCGGCTATATGGGTTTCCTAAAAAATAGGCAAGATCCCGGCAGAGTAGAGAAAGGGCAAAGCCAACGGCCACCTGGGAAAGATGCAGGTAGATTGAAAAATATCCAACAATTAGACCAGTCACCATTCCGGCGCAGCCACCAGCCAGAAAGCCAACTATCAGAGAATCAGATTCTTTAGCCACCACAAATGCCACCATGGCAGAGAATAAAACGGCACCATCCAGAGACAGATTAATTACCCCGCTTTTCTCGGTAATCATCTCACCAAGGGCAATAATAATTAACGGAACACTGGCAGCAAGGACTGATGCCACAAGAACTGACAAGGGAATATCACCAATCATGATTGTTTGCGCCTCTGTCGCATACCCAGAACAAACAGGGCGCTCAATACGCAACATCCCTGAATAACTCCTGAAAGGGTGGAGTCTACCTGAAGTACTATCGGAAGTTGAATGGAACCCACATTCAAACCTGCAAAAAAGAGGGCAAGAAAGGGGATGGGAACAATTCGGTAACCAGCAAGCATTACCAGAAGAAGGGCAAGGTAGCCATAGCCACTGGAGATGGCTGGGATTAAGCGGTGGTAGACCGCTGTGATTTGCATAAAACCAGCCATACCGGCAAATGCGCCGCCTATGATGATGGAGAGCAGATAGTAGCCTTCTGGAGAAATATCATAAAGTACTGCTGCCCTTGGATTTTTGCCAATGGCTTTGAGTTTGAGTCCCAGTTTACTTTTATAGAGAAACAGCCAAGTAAGAATAAGTGCAGTAATGGCTATGGCCAGCCCTGCATAGGCAACTCTCCAGCCTGGAGGTGAACTGAGCCAGAGTTTGAGGGGCAGGAGCTCAGTACCGCTCATGGATGCTATGCCCGGACGTTTCCAAGGGCCGAAGATGAGCCACAGGATAAATCCCTGGGCAACAAAGTTGAGGCCAAGCCCGCCAAAGATTTCATGTACGCCGCCTCGTGTCTTTAGGAGTCCGGCTAAAAGTCCCCAGGCACCGCCGCCAAGTATGGCAGCAACAAAAGACAGTGAGAGAATAAGAGCAGGGTTCTCAAGGCCTGGCATGCGAAGCACAGCCATGCCACCAATTGCACCCATAATAATTTGGCCTTCGATACCAATATTCCAAAGGTTTGCCCGAAAAGTAAATAACAGTCCACAGGAGCAGAGTACAAGGGGAACCCAGACAGTAAGAACCTGACTGAACTTCATGGTGGAGGCAAAAGAGCCGAGCCATATGTTTTTGAATGCATCAAGAACTGGTGCGTCAGCAATCAACAGAACCAGAGAGGTGAAGCCAAAAACCAGTGAAACCGCAACGAATATATCCTGGATGAGCTGTTTCATTAGGAACGCATCCCGGTCATTGCAGCTGCGACACTGCCATGATCTGTTTCAGCTGTTAAACTATTCAATACGATATCGCCATCATAGAAAACGAGAATACGATCGCTGTAGTGAAGGATCTCATCGAGTTCCGGAGACGAAAATATAATACAGGCCTCAGGGGATAGTGTCTGGGTTAGATACTCCCATACCCATTGTCCTGAACGAATATCAAGCCCCCGGGTTGGATTTTCCAGTAATATTAGTTTTGATTGTGGGTCAAGAAGAGCAAGTAACAGGCGCTGCTGGTTGCCGCCGGAAAGATTGTCGGCAGTATCGTCGTATTGTCCTTTGATGGAAAAGGTTTTGATGGCTTCTGCTGCCCGTTGTCTGTTTGTTTCCGTCTTTTGCCAAAAAGAGCTTTTGGGATCACGTAAACTAAAATGTTCACTGAGGCTGATATCTGTGAAGAGTGCCTCTTCAAGACGATCTGCCGGTAGGAAAACAGTTTGTAGCTTTCCTGCAATCCGACTTGCTTTTTTGGATGTGGGAAGCTTTGTTGAAAAGAGTTGCATATCTCCCTGCTCAGGAATTGTGAGGCCAGCTGCCAGACGTAAAAATGTCGCCTGTCCTGCCCCGTCAAGTCCGGCAAGTCCGATTATTTCACCACTTTTTGCGGAAAAATTTTTCAGTTCCAGGCCCTGTCGTTCTCCACCTGCCTGGATGTTATTCATGGTGAGAACTGCATTTCCTGTTGCTCTGGCTACAGGTTTTTCCTTCTGTTCAGGAACGGCGCCAAACATCGCTTCAAGTAACTCAGGGAAACGAAAAGGAGCATATGTGTGGTGGGTGACATTGCCATGTCGTAGAACCGTCACCTCATCACAGAGGCTTGCCACTTCTTCAAGTTTGTGGGAGACAAGAAGGATTGTCATACCTTCTGTTGCAAGTTTTTTGAGAGCTGGAAAAAGAAGTGCTTTTTGAGCTGGTGAAATACCGGTTGTGGGTTCGTCAAGAATCAAGACACTGGTTTCACAATGGATCAGGCGTAATAGTTCGATCTGTTGACGTTCGCCAACAGTCAGAAGCTCTACTCGGCGTTTAGGGGCGAGCTGAAATCCAAAGGCGAAGGCGAGATGTTTCAGAGAGGCTGCAAATCGTTCCCTTGACAGAACAGGGCAACCAAGAGAAAAGTTTTCAAGAACCGTAAGATGTGGGAAGTCCATGGGTTCCTGATAGAGCATACCGATGCCTATCTGTGCAGCATCATCGGGTGTCTTCAGCGCAATTTTCTCTCCATTAATTAAAATATCCCCACCGGATTTCGCCTGATACCCGGTGAGGATTTTCATTAACGTAGACTTGCCGGCACCATTTTCGCCAATAAGACCATGAATGGTGCCCTGCTTTGCAGTAAGGCTTACGTCACTGAGCGCCTGAACAGAGCCAAAGCGCTTGGAGATATGTTGGAATTCTACATCCATTCCAGATTATTTGGAGGCGCCTTTCATTCCTTCAAGGAGTTGCGGCAGGTTCCAGATCTGCTCATCTGTGGCTTTTTCGCCAGCTTTAAGGAACACTGTTTTATCCTGATAGTTGAGAGGACCGGAAAAGAGATCCACGGTGCCATCACCAAGCCCTGTAGAAAAGGCAGCAAGAGCTTTAGCGTTGTCGGCAGACAGTGCTTTACCATTCTGGAAGCCAATGGAAGAGCTCATCATATTGTTCATATCTTTCCAGTCTGGGCCAAGCCACAACCATTCTTTGTTCCACTTGTTATCTATTGCAGCGGAAATAAAATGGGTGTATCCGGGAACCCAGTTAAAATAGGGAACACCGAGGCAGGCGTCAGGTGCTGTTTCACAGGCACCTAAAAAGTCATATGGGATGGCAGCAACATCTGAGCCTTCTTTTTTACGCTGATTTGCAACAATCAGGGCTTCAGTGGTATCAATCCCTGAAATTACAACATCGGCTCCGGCATCAAAGAAGTTTTTCACAACTTGGGTCGGGTCAGAGGTAACACCTGGAATGTTAAACCAAAAGCCAATCCATGAGACTTTAAAGCTGAGTTTGGCGGGATCTTTTTTTAATACTTCAGTCCAGGCATAACGTGCACCAAGAAAGCAGGAGGCCGCCAGACGTTTGGTTTCATCATTAATCAGAGGTCCGAGGTACCCTATCTTTCCTGTTTTGGAAGTCATGGCAGCGGCAAAACCAGCCATCATCTGTCCATATTCCATTTTGCCCATCAGGTTGGCAAGGTTGGAGGGGGAGTCCTGTTTCTTTGCATCATCACCTGAAATGTGGAGGAATTTAATGTCAGGGTGAAGCATGGCGGCTTCCCGAATACCATCTTTCATGTCATCTGAGTTAGCGATGATAAGTGTGGCACCCTTACCAACGAGATCATCGACTAAAAAAGGAACGGTTACGCCGGGTCTGTCGGCAGGGTTGACCTTGTCGATATAGATCATTTTGCTGCCGGGAATGTTCTTTTCTATCTCTTTGCCTGCTTCAAAGTGAGCCTGGCTCCAGCCATGGTCATTGGAAGGACCTACCATCAGCAAACCGAAAGTAAAGGTGTCGGTTGAGGCGTGGCTCTGAACCGGACTCAGTACGAAAGCTACGGCGGCGACAACTACGGCCAGACCAGTAAAAAATTTGTGCATCTTCTCTCTCCTTGTGGAAGAATTGGGGTGAATAAAAAACGTATTATTGTAGTAAATCTTGTTCTTCTGCTATGTCAATTTCAACGAGTGGGACAATGAGTTTATAGAGCGTGCCAAGTGTTCGCACCGTCTCCATAAATGCAGAGGGCATAGGCACCTCACGATCTGGTGGCAGCAGATTGATACTGTCAGCCAGTTGCAGGGTGTTGCTTGAATCGTTCTCTTCCTGCTTGTCACATAAAACTTGAATACGTAGCGCATCAGCAAGGGGATCAACTAATTGTGGTAGTTCATCTTTGATGGCCAATAGCTCCTGCTCAATAGCTCCACGGTGTTTTGCCTGGAATTGCAGGAATTTTGCATCTTTGTTGTGGGAACCAAAGATTTCATTGGTGATGGCACCAGCGAGCATAATCTGTTCAGAACCGGCAAGTTCAGGATGTTTCCTGCCAATGACCTGTTTGAGGTTTTTAAAGAAAACCATCTGAATGACTGCCACACCTTCCCGGAGAATGGGGATCAAGCGCGAGTTTTTGTTCTTTTTGCTCACATTACCACCTTCACTGCAGCATGATTTTTAAGATTTTGATAGCCACTCAGTCTTGACTCATCATCGGTCACGATGATTTCTGCATTTAAACTAATGTATTTCCCACCAGTGGATGAATGGGAACTGGTGATGAGCAGGTTCTCGGTGCCAAGAACTGTTTCAATGGCAGCTCGAAGAGCCGTTTCATCAGTGCCTATGACCTTGTAGAGCCAGGAACAGGGATAGTCTATTTTGGGCTTTTCCTTGCAGCAAAATGGTTTTGGAAATGGATCCAGATTCATTAGTTTTTGTCTCTATATGAAAAGCAATCAAGCACGAAGATTAGGAAGAAATAAAATATTGTGGAATTTACCGAGCCATGCCTGAAGAGTCAAGACAAAGGACAGCTACGATAAATATTAAAGGATTATTTTTATGCTTTGGTTAAATGACGATCCGTGAATTCGATTTATATTTGAAACTATCCTGTCTGGTATCAGGTCATATGTTGGTTAGGCAAGTTTGGGCGGAACGTTAAAAGGGGCTCTTGGAGAGGGGCAGATATGAAAAATTCCGCTGTGTGACAATGAGTCTCATCTGGCCTGAATTACACCTAAAAATTAATATTTCTCTTGGCAAAGAGAATGGGTTGCTGCTATGTTGCATATGCTCAGGTACGTCAATGCCTTTAAATATTTAGGGGTGTCAGTTTGTAAGAGGAGGGTTTGTGGGTATATACAGGTCAATTTTTTCATCTTCTTTTAGTCTTTTTTTTATCATGTCTTCTTTTGCTGAAGCACAAGATATGTTTGTCGAGGCCGATGAACTGCTGCTTTTTCAGGATATGGATCTGGTGGTTACTGCATCAAGACTCCAACAGTCTAAGGATCAGTTGTCGGTACCGGTAACTGTTTTGACCAGCGATGATCTTCATTATGGCGGGTACACATCAATTTCAGAAGCCCTTCGTTTTGCCCCAGGAGTAGATGTGTTGCGAATGGACAGGAGTCGTTACGGGGTGGGGGTTCATGGTCTGCAAGGTATGTTTTCGGATCGGATGATGACGCTTGTTGATGGTATGCCTGCCGACAGTCCTGCTTTTGGTGGCCCTGAGTTCTCTTCACTTCCTGTAACCATCGAAGATATTGAACGTATAGAGATTGTACGTGGCTCTGGTGGTGGTGCCTGGGGAGCGAATGCTCTGAGTGGCGTTGTCAATATAATAACCAAAGATCCGGGTTCAATACCGGGGATGTTTGTGAGCAGTAGTGTGAGTAACTTTGGTGATAGTTTCTCTCAGGTTCGTTATGCCGAAAGCAGTGGCGACTGGCGCTGGCTTATTTCTGCTGCTTATGAAGATTTGAAGTCTTCTGCTGATGCACTTGACTTAAAAGAAGAGCAGGCGGCAGATGACTTTATGCGTCGGACACTTGCACGCACCGCTTTTATTTACGAAACAGCAACTGGTCTGAAGCTTTCCTTTGGTGCTGGAATAACAGGTACAGCAAGAGGTGCTTTTGAAACTTCCAGTATTCAGTCTTATGAAGAGAATGAACTGGATAGTGCGAATACGTATCTTCGAGCAGATAAGAAATTTAATTCCAGTATGGAAGGCTATCTGCGTTGGGTGGGGCGTTATCAGGATATGGATCGACCATCCTATGGGAATGCACAATATAAAGTACGGGAGAATGATTTTGAAGGGCAGGTATCCTTCAGTGGTCTTGATAACCACTCCATTGCTCTGGGAGGAAATTTTCGTTGCACTCGTTTTTCCTCACGTGCCTATGAATATGAGATTTTTACTCTTGTAGATGATGATATTTATGAGCGTTGGGGAGGCATATTTGCTCTTGATCGTTACCAATATTCGAGACAGCTGGCCATTGAGTCACAGTTACGGATGGATTATTTTTCCGAAGGTGATGCTGACTGGTCCGGTCGTTTCTCGTCGATCTATGGAATAGATGCTGAAATGGATCATGTCCTGCGTTTAAGTGTAGCCAAATCGTACAGGCAACCTGTGGGCTTTATCCGAAATGCTATTTATGACTCGTCTCCTGGTACGTTGCCGTTTGAGCAACACTACAGAGTGGATTCGGATATGAATCCTGAGCAGGCATGGTCTCTTGAGGCCGGGTATTCCTGGAATATACAGCAACAGTTGAAATTGAAAACCGATCTCTACTATATGTGGTATAAAGATCTGATTGGTGGCCAGGGAGAGTGGGAGATAACAAGTTCTGGAGCAACAGCTGTATTTGTCGACATTACCAATACCGGTGATGCCGATGGCTTTGGCGGTGAAGTACAACTTGAGTATCAATCGGGTGCTCTGCTCTGGACGGCTTGGTACGGTTACAGTAATTTTGAAACGGAATACCCGCACCAGTCCATCAGGGCATTTTTACCGGCAACGAATAAAGTCGGTGTGAAATGTCGGTGGACCATTGCTGAAAGCTGGACCTTAAATGGACAATATGTCTATGCTGACGGTGTGAAAGAAGATATTTCAGATGATTCCTTATCTTCCTCAAATCATATGGACCTTACTGTTGCTAAAAGCTTCCTGAATAAGAAAGGTGAAATTATGCTGGGTGTGAAGGATCTGTTAAATAAAGATTATGATCCCCTTGTGGGAATTGACCAGACGGCTGGAAATAAAATTCCCGGCCGGACCTTTTTTGCACGCTTACAATATACTTTTTAGTACTTTGTAGATTCTTTCCTGTTTTTCTTGAAAAGAATGTGGCGAAAGTACATACCCCCTCTCAAGGGGTACTGCACTAAATACGGGCTCACAATTTGTCAACAGTGTTAGGAAATAATTTGTTTTTGCGTAGTGAAAAACATATACTGCATGTGAATGAAAACCGTCCATCATTTTCGATTGATATAGTAAATATGGCGTACCAACAGGCAAGTAGAGCACGTGGGGTTGCGAGGAAGAAGGTCTTATGGATCTTTGTGGCTACTCTTTTGTGTTGTCTTTCCATCCAGGCTCAAGCCGCAGATCAAGTGCTACTGGTATTGAGCTCCGACGCATTACCTTACCGACAGGCCGCAACATCCCTTGAGTTATCCCTTGCCGACCAAAAAATTAAGAGTGTGACTGTCATATCCCAAGAGCTTGAATCGCAGAGTTATGATGTCTTGCAGAAACAATACTTACCAATAATATGGGTGGCCATTGGCAGTCGAGCAGCGGCACAGGTCAATAAACTGATTCCTCACACTGTGCCCCTTGTCTACTGTATGGTCGTTAATCCACAAAAAGTCGGGATTGATCCGGCTCGTGGACTGGTCGCTGGTGTGTCAGTTGTGAAACCAGTGGTGGAACAATTTTCCATCATAAAAACTGCCATGCCCACCCTTGATTCAATTGCCATGCTTTACCGTTCGACTTCCGAACAGTCCGTTCAAACGCTTAACGATGTAAAGAAGCAGTTGCCAAAAGGGTGGAAACTTGAAGCTGTGGACATTGATTCAATGAAATCACAAGCCGCAGCAATTCAGGAGCTCTTTGAACGGAAAAGTGATCTGGTCTGGACTTCTGCTGATTCCTCTATTTATAACAGAGCTATAGTGAAGAGCTTGCTCCTGGCATCACTTAGAAGCGGTATTCCGGTATTTGGCTTTTCAGGCTCTTTTGTGAAGGCAGGGGCACTGCTGGGCCTGGATGCAGATCCGGTGACTCAGGGGAAATATGCCGCCTTGCTTGTCAAAGGCTGTCTCGGACTAACCAGTGAAGAATTTTGCCCTCTGTCCTCAGGGGTGACGCTGTCAGTCAACCTGGTGGTTGCAGAGAGGCTGGGAATAAAGTTGTCTGCTGAACTGCTTGCCAAAGCACACATTGTCGGCACTCCCTGATGGTTACTTTTTTTTCCACAAGCTATTCTCTTCGAACTAAAGCAACACTTATTGTCGTATCCGTAGTGTTGGTGTCCCTTTCACTTGCCACCGGCATTAATATTTTTCAGACGAACAAGCTTATCGCAGTGGAGCAGAAGAAATCTGCTGAGTCAATTGTTCAGGGTCTTGCTCAGGCTGCAGAATTACCTCTGATTGTTCAGGATGTACAGGAACTCGACAGGTTGCTTGACGGCTTTCTCTGGAATGAGCAGATTCAGTTCCTCCTAATTTATAACAATGTGGGTGAAATTGTTGCCCAGCGAATTTTAGACGAATATCCTTTTACTCTGTTCACCCAGAGTGGTGACCTTGGCCAGTCCCTGATTGTTGATCAAGCGATCATTTTTCGGACAGACAAAGAGTTTTCTGCATGGACTCCTGATTCTATGGAAACAGGAGGGTCTGAAGGAAAAGTGGTGGGGAAGGTACTTGTTGCGCTTTCTGTCAGTGCCGTTCGAAAGGCTCAACTGCATCAGGCTTTGGTCTCTCTGCTGGCTGCACATGTTGCAGCGGCTTTTGGGATATTTTTAATTATCAAGTTTATTGGCGACTGGATCAGGCGTGTTGATGGTTTGGTGGAGGCAACAGATGCCATGAAGGGTGGCGATTTCAGTCATCCTGTTCCACTCGGTGCAAAAGATGAGATAGGAAAACTGGCCTCTGCCTTTGAGTCCATGCGCAAGGCGGTTCGACAACGTGATTACGAGCTGCATGAGTTGAATGATTCTCTCCATGATCTTGTAAAAGAGCGCACCGAGAAGCTTGAAAATGCAATGCTTGAGGCGCAGACAGCCAATGAGGCAAAGTCAAGTTTTCTTGCTAATATGAGTCATGAGATCAGAACACCCATGAATGCTATTATTGGGATGGTTGGGCTGTCGCTTAACAAAAAGTTAAGTCCTAAACTTCGTGAATATATGCTGACGGTACGCTCATCGGCAGAATCTCTTCTTGCTATTATCAATGATATCCTTGATTTCTCAAAGATTGAAGCAGGAAAAATTCGTCTTGAGAAGGTAGATTTTCAACTGCATCAGCTCTTTGATAAACTGGCAGATCTTTTCGGTGATCAGGCGACATCAAAAGATGTGGAACTGGTCATTGGCATAGAACCGGGAACTCCAGTTGCTCTCTGTGGTGATCCCCTGCGCCTTGAACAGATTTTTATAAATCTCCTTGGCAACGCTGTAAAATTTACAGAAAAGGGGATGATCTTTTTGCATGCCACCCTGGATTCAGAAACAGATGATAGTTTGAAGATCTTGTTTTCTGTCAATGATACTGGTGTCGGGATTGGAAAGGAACAGTACGAATCCCTTTTTGAACCTTTTACCCAGGCCGATGGCTCCATGACCAGAGAGTATGGTGGAACTGGACTTGGACTCTCAATCTGTAGGCGTCTTGTTAATTTACACGGTGGTGAAATCTGGGTGGATAGTGCCAAGGAGGAAGGGGCTACCATCCATTTCACCATTGAGTTTACCAAACAGCCAGAGGGGCGAGAAATTCAATATGTGGTTCCTGCAACCATCAGAGGCCTCAATGTCCTGGTTATCGATGACAATGCCACTGCCCGTTGCATTACTATGAAAATGCTGGAATCGTTTCATTTTCAGTCTGAAGCTGTCTCGTCCTGTTCTGACGCTGAGGAGTTGCTGCGAACAACAACTGATAAATATGATCTTATTCTTGTTGATTGGCGAATGCCCGACGTTGATGGTATTGAGTGCGTCGGCAAGTTAAGGGGAATGAGTGGTGCTGAGCAGGTTCCTATTATCATGATGACCGCTTTTGGAGACGACAGGGAACTGGTGCTAGCCAAGGAAGCGGGGGTGGATTATTTCCTTACCAAACCTGTGAAGCAATCTCTGCTTTTCGATACCATTATGGATATTTTCAATTATCCTGAAGCCATGCATGCAAGTTTGGATGACCGTATATCTGGAGTTGAACTGGTGAGTTCTGAGCATTTATCCGGAGTTAGAATTCTGCTGGCAGAAGATAATCGTATCAACCAGAATGTTGCCGTTGAGCTTCTGGAGAGTGTAGGTATCATTGTAGAGATTGCTAATAATGGACAGGAGGCAGTCAATATTCTACAGGATCGTGGTGGGGAATTTGATGCGGTGCTCATGGATATCCAGATGCCGGTGATGGATGGTTTCGAGGCCACTAGAATCATTCGTGCAAACCCGGCACTGGCTGATCTTGTAGTTATTGCGGTCACTGCTCACGCCATGCAGGGTGATAGAGAAAGATGCATGAAGGTTGGTATGAATGATTACGTGGCAAAACCCATTACTCCCGAGCTAATGTTTTCTGTACTGACGCGGTGGACACGACCCGATCATGTTGATAGCCTTTATCGTGAGAAAAAATCATCATTTAGACATCTTGAAGATGGTGTGGAGTTGCCTGAAGAGTTACCCGGAATACATGTGCAATCTGGAGTGGCCAGAATGGCAGGAAATGTGAAAGCCTACTGCAGAATGTTAAAAGATCTGCTCCATTTTGGCGTTGCGACAATCGGTAAAATGGAGCAGTTCGTGAAAGAAGATCTGGCCCTGGCTATAAGGGAAGCACATACCCTGAAGGGGACAGCTGCAAATCTGTCAGCAATAGAACTGCAGGAAGTAAGCCTGGAATTTGAGCAGGCTTTACGGAAAATTGCTGAGAATAATGATGAGGAAAATGCCAGTGAACAAGCTGCATTGGTGGTGGAACATTACTCTGTGTTGATTGAGAATAAACTTGCACAGTTGGACTCGTCCCTGACGCAACTTAATACACTGTTTGCCAAGCCCAAAAAATCTGCCACATCGTCTAGCGAGATTGAAGTTAACCGGGAAGGTTTACTTGAAATTCTGGCACAGTTAAAAAATATGAGCGAAGCTTTTGATCCCATGGCAGAAGAATTCTGGTTCGAAAATAAAAATGCTTTTCAAGGGCATGATGTTGACGAGGAAATTACCAGAATGGAAAACCATCTGCGAAATTACAATTTTGAGCGTGTTGCTGATTTTATCGGCAGAATAGAGCGTATGCTGAAAGAGGTGGCAGTATGATTAGAGTGAAAAATACGGTTCTTCTTGTTGATGATATTCCGGCCAATATCAAGATATTGGTAAGTGCGCTACGTGATAATTACAGCCTGCTTGTGGCCACCAATGGCAGGGATGCGCTCAAGGCCGCATGTGAAAAACGACCGGATCTTATTCTTCTGGATGTGATGATGCCGGATATGGATGGCTATGAGGTGTGTAAGGCTCTGAAAACACGATCGGAGACGGCATCTATTCCTGTGATCTTTGTTACAGCAATGAATGAGGAGAAAGATGAGACTCGTGGTTTTCTGCTTGGTGCCGTTGACTATATTATAAAGCCAGTCAACCCTGTCATCGTAAAGGCCAGGGTGCAGACACATATTGCATTATGTATGGCACAGCGCGAACTGCAGAGGCATCGAGATGAACTTGAGGATATGGTTCTCGAGCGTACCCGTGAACTGCGTGAAACGCAGATAGAAATTACCAATCGTCTGGTGCAGGCTGCTGAGTATCATGACCAGCAGACCAGTCGTCATATTACAAGAATGGCACACTATTGTGTGGTACTTGCTCGAGCACATGGCATGAAGGAGCATGAACTGACCCTCTTTTTCCATGCCAGTGCCATGCATGACATCGGAAAACTCGGAATCAGTGATGCAATCTTACACAAGAAGGGGACACTCACACCCGATGAGTTTGATGAAATGAAACGGCACACATTGATTGGGGCCGATTTGTTGTATGGGCCTGATAATGAGCTGATGAATATGGCCCATCTTATCGCTCTAACCCATCATGAAAAATGGGATGGTACAGGTTTCCCTCTTGGCTTAGCTGCTGATGAAATTCCATTTGCCGGGCGAATTGCGGCTCTTTGTGATGTCTTTGATGCCCTGTCTTCCAAACGCCCTTACAAGGAGGCTTGGCCGCTTGAAGAAGCGAAGAAGGTGGTCCTGGAACAAAAGGGTATTCATTTTGACCCTTATATTGTGGAGTTGTTTGAAGAAAATTATTCCAAAATAGAAGAAGTGTATGCTCGAGTGAAATAAAAAAACTGTGATTACCACAGGACATGCTTAGCTAAGCTTGAGTGGTAAGCACTACTTGGCAGGGAGGGTCGGTAAAGTAAAGTAAAATGATGAACCACCATCAGGGTTGTTTGCTGCCCAGATCCTTCCTGAGTGCGCCTCTAGTATGCCTTTGCAAATCGCAAGGCCAAGACCTGTACCTCCTGCTCCATTTTTTGTCTTACTGCTCTGATGAAATTTATCAAATATCATTTCAAGCTCTGATTCAGGAATCCCAACTCCTCGATCTTTTATCTGTATCTGTTGAAATGTTACTCCTTCAATTTCCACATCGTTAACTGTAATTGCAATGGTAGTTGACGGTGGACTGAACTTGATAGCATTTCCCATAATATTGTGTAAAACCTGAATAATCCTATTGCGATCAAATTGTGCGACATGTGCTTTTTGGCTGTGGAAAGAAACGCATATATTCTTTTCATGGAGTTTAAATCGGATTTCGTCAATTATTCTGGTGATACTCAGGCAGAGATCATATGGTTGGATATTGTAGCGATCTTTTTCAACATCAAGTATGGCAAGATCGAGCAGATCCGTCAAAAACATCAGTAATCGCTCACCACTTTCATGGATCAAAGAAAAGTATTCACCCAGACGTTGCCTTGGCACTTTCTCGGTATTTTTTTGGCCGACATTCGCATAGCCGAGTATACCGTGCAGAGGCGTTCGCATTTCATGAGACATATTTGCCAAGAATTCTGATTTAGCACTATTCGCAGCCTCGGCCCCTTTTTTAGCTACTAGAAGGTTCTGTTCTGTTTCACGTCTTCTCTCTATTTCTTCATACAACGACATTTGTGTCTTGCGAAGGTCTCTGATTAAACATTCCTTCTCTTTTTCAAATTCCATGCGTTCTGTTATGTCAGTGCAAAACCCTCCAACGGCAGAGATGTTGCCGTAAATGTCAGGAACTGGGAATTTTAGTGTGATAAAAGTGTGTTCGCCATCAATTAAAGATACTGTTTCTTCAAACTCCAGAGGGATCTTTTGCTTTTTAACAGCTTCATCCTGGCTGCGAAATAGTTCTGCGACAGGTGTTGGGAATATATCAAAATCCGTTTTACCTTTTATCTGTACTAGAGTGGTATCAGTTAAATATTCATATTTTTTGTTAATCAGGATGTATTTCCCGGCGGCATCTTTCAAGAAGACCAGTGCTTGGATATTGTCTAGTATGATCCGATAGGTTTCTAAATGCTTTTTGGTTTCCTGTCTCTCATGTCGCAGTGTCTCATTTTCTTTTCCAAGAATTTCGTTCTTTTTGAGTAATTCAGTAATGGTCAGCTGATTCATAGGGACAATTTTCGGGAGAACTTTTACAAAAGTAGTATGCTTTGGCAATATATATCGGTACTTTTTGACGGCACTATTTTCGTTTAAGAGTCTGGGAGTGGTTATCTATATTAACACAGTGTCGCTAATTACCGCATAAATAAATATCGTACTTACGAGTTTTTACAGGAATTCTCAAAGGAAGGAGAACCCAGGAGAGAGCAGTGACTGTTAATCAAGATTACTTTTGTCCGCTATTAATTACATCAATCTGTTCGTTCATTGTCCAGAAGTCGTAGATTATACCAATAAGGAAAACTCCGCCTGTCAGCAGGTATATGATTCCTGAAATCCATTTTCCCTGATAAAAACGGTGAATCCCAAATGCACCTAGAAAAGTAAGTAACAACCATGCAATGTTGTAATCAATGGGCCCCTCCCTGAATTTTTGCCTCGCTTCCCGGCTCATTCCAGGAATCAGGAAAAGATCAACTATCCAGCCAATAAAAAAGAGCCCCAGAGTAAAGAAGTAAATGGTACCGGTTATGGGGCGTCCGTAATAAAAACGATGGGCACCAAGGAAGCCGAAAATCCAGAGAATATAGCCAATTACTGTGGGGTGTGAATCGTCTGTGTTTATTTGTTCCATTCCTGTGATTCCTATGAGTAGTGTATTTTTCTTTTTACTGTTTCAACTCGCCGCAGTGCTTGATCTATTTGAGCCGTGGATATTTTTCCTTTCTCGATGGCCGTAATCACCGTTGGGATGATTGTCCCTAATAAATGTGGGTCATATTCAAGATTATTTCCAATAATAATCATGTCGACTCCAGCGGCAAGTGCAAGGCATGCAGATTCTGCAAGTCCGTATCTATCTGTGATCGCCTTCATCTGGAGATCGTCAGTGATGACTAAACCATCAAAAGCCAGTTCTTTACGTAAAATCGAACGAATAGTAGTCGGCGAGAGACTGGTTGGGTAGCTGCTATCAAAATCGCTGTGAAAGAGATGCCCGGGCATCACACAATCTGCAAGATTTTTTTCAATAAGATATTTAAAGGGAAGCAATTCTTTTTTATGCCAAGTCTTGGATATATCTGTGAATCCCAGGTGGGAATCTGCCTGAGAGCTGCCATGACCAGGAAAGTGTTTGAGACAGGTGAGGATCTGCTGCTTTCGGTGTTCTTTAATCCAGATTGCAGCATGGCGGCAAACTGTGTCAGCATCAGCTGAAAAACTACGACCCAGCTTCCCGATTATCGGGTTGTCCGGGTTGCAGTTAAGGTCAACGCATGGTGATAGGTTGAGGTTGATTCCTAGGGCTTTAAGGGTCACAGCAGTGCAGGAGGCATGGATTGTGGTCAGTGTTGTATCATCTGCCTCACCAAGGGCCTGCGCACTCTTTGTTTCAGGAAATCCTGTTTCACTTTTCAGACGTCGAACTAATCCACCCTCCTGGTCAAGAGCTATAAGCAGTGGACTTGACGCATATTGCTGTAGACTTGTGGTTAATGCTTTTAGTTGAGCAGGGTTCTTGATATTGTTTTCTGCTTCTTTTTTTGCCAGTAGTTTGTCGAAGAGAATAACTCCTCCCAGGTTGTTTTTGCAAAGGTCGTCAACGATGGGGCTGTTAACCGAAAGTTTGGTTCCCTGAAAACCAAACATAAAGAGTTGACCGATTTTCTGTTTTAGTTCCATATATTTTGCCTGTGCTGAGCTGATTAAGTTTGCTCTTTTCTAACGTATCACTCTGAAATTATCAAGAATAGAACACAAAAAATGCGCCTTTAAAGTTAGCGGCTGTCAAGATGTTGACGGTTGAGAGAGGGGCGCTCCTGCTGCTTTTAAAATGTAGCCAGCAGGTGTCAAAAAAATGAACGAAAAGGGTCGGTGTGGTTGCGGATGTCTTTAAGCTGCTGAAATAAAATATAAAAAGAATGATGATTTGTCGCGCTATTTTTGACATATCTTGCCGTGATAGGGGTGGCATGCTAATTGCTTAAAGATAAAGCGTAGGGAATTCCTAAATCTTTTATTGAGACAAGCCGATAAGAGTATTAGCCAAAAGGAATAATACAAAAAGGATATGAAATGAGCATAACAGCGACTCTCTCACAAAATACAGCAGATGACAATAAAATCAACGGGATTGACCAGGTTATGGTTGAACTCGATCATTTTAGACGTCAGAGTGAACGCCTTGATCTCATGATTAAATTGCATGGCCGTATGGCTGGTGTACTCGATATCTCAGCAATGATTGAAGCTTACTCTGTATGGCTTATGCCACACGTTGAGCATGAGTTGGTAGGATACCGAAATCAGGTTCGATCCAAGAAACATCTCTACTGTTCAGGACATGGTCCTAAACGTCGTTCAATCATCGCATTTGCTGAAGAGCTTTTGAGTAATAGTGAACAAAATGCTAAAGGGTATACCAGTGAAGACGGGCACTATGCACATAAATGGCTTATTGAAACAGCAGAAGATGCAGGTATTCTGATTATCTTAAAAGATAAAAATGCTCTTACAGAAGTTGAAATTGACCTGATTAATGAATCGCTTATTATTCTTGCTGAGTCGTTGCGTCGCGGCATTGAGTATGAAGAATTATTTGAAAGTGCCAGAAAAGATGTTCTCACCGGTCTTGCTAACAGACGTGTTTTTGATGAACGAATTAATGATATTATGATGGGGGCTAAACGCTATAAGCGTCCTCTTACCATGGCATCTCTTGATCTTGATTTCTTTAAATTGGTTAATGACAATCACGGACACCAGAAGGGCGATGCCGTTCTCAGGCAGGTTGCCAATGTATTTCGTAAGGCCATCCGTTCCACAGACCTGTTGGTTCGCATTGGTGGTGATGAGTTCTTACTGGTTATGGATGATACCGATCTGGAAAGTGGCAAAATCCTTGCTGACAGACTCTGTGAGGCTGTCAGTGAGATGGAAGTTGAGGCTGGTGAGAAAAGAAATCTAGGTGTTTCCATCGGTATGACCGAGTGGAATAAAGAAGAAGATCTGGACGAATGGTTGGAACGGGTTGACGATATCCTCTACAGTGCAAAATCTGATGGTAGATCCAGAGTCAACTGCGGCTAGTAGTACAACTGCCAGTGTTGAAGTGTAAAAGGGATGGTCCTGCAAAGGGTCATCCCTTTTTTTTGTGTTTTGCAGGAGCTTGTTTAATGTTCTATATAGATAGGCTGCATTTTATGGTAAGTAGAATAGATAAATTGATATGCGAATGTTAAGTGATTGAAAGGGAGAGTGTTTTGAAAAAAGTTAAAATTATTTTTACCGGTTTGTTGTTCAGTCTTCTCTGCTGCAGTTCCCAGGCGATGGCAGTTGATGTGTATGGCTTTGGGAGTTACTGGGAAAAAGGTGACGTGGACGGTACGTATGGCACAGGTATTGGTGTCAGTTTACCCTTTATTATTGATGCGCTGCGAATTGATGGTCGAGTCCATTATTTTGCCGACAGTGACTACGGACGTGATGAGGTTACCGTTACCCCCTTTGACTTAGGGGCACAACTTCATCTGATGCCTGGTGGGAGTTTTGATCCCTATGTACTGGGTGGGATCTCCTATAATTATGTCGATGCAAAATATTTGAATCTTGACTCTACATTTGGAGGCTATCTCGGAGCCGGTATTGATATGGAACTTGGAAGTTCTTTTTTTAAACTCTTTGGAGAGGTGATGTATCGTTTTAGTGATATCGATAATATTGACGGTGATAATCTGGATGCCAGTGGATTAAATGCTAATATTGGCTTGAAGTTTCATTTTTTCTAAAGTCTGCCACTCATTTCACCAGCTGATTACGAACCCTTCAGTCCTTAAGAGAAGGGGATCTTTTTCCAGAGTATTCGCAGTTGTTTTTTAACTCCACTGATGATAAACGGACTCAGGCGTTTTTTCTCTTTGAGAATCTGTTTGAAAAGGTCTCTCTTTTCTTTCGGAGGGTGAGGGCGCTGTAGAGGAGTGAGTGATAATGATTGTGTCGGGCATACGGAGATGCAGGCACCGCAGCCAAGACAGTGACCACTGGTAACCTCCATTCGTCTTCCATTCTTTTTCTCCGGGGCATCAACAAATTTCAGTGCCATGACATTGCAGGCTTTTTTGCAGAGCCCACAGCCAATACAGCTTTTTACGTCAATGTGCAGACTGAAATTTGTTTTGGCGACTCCCATTGGAAATCCCCGATTAATTCCACCAAGTAACTCACAGCAGCAGGAGCAGCAGTTACAAATAAAGGAAGGCTTGTGGCGTATATTATCCGTAATATGGGTTAGATTCAGATCCCTTGCCTTTTTGAGAATAGCGAGCAATTCATCACTACTTCTCTTTTCAGCAAAACCTCGTCGTACCATAAATCGTGCCGCAGTTCCTAAAGAGATACATATCTCCTGTGTCGGAGCACCTTTCTCACAGTTTTGCTGTAAATGCTCTTTCTTATGGCGACAGTAGCACATGGCGATGGCACCATAGTCTGCATGTGTAATTATTTCTCTGGCACTTTCATATGTAGCAATGGTGGAACTGACGGGAATGTGCTCTTCATACACAAGAGTGCGGGTAAGTGGCGTTTTGCTTCCGAAGAACTCCCGACCCATTTTCTGTTTGGGGTCGCCCAGCAGATACTCATGCATGAGTTGCGCAAGCTCTGCCACAGGAAGATCTTGACGTCGTTTCATAAAGGTGAATTCAAAGAATCCAATCAAACCAGGCATCAGGATATAAAATGTCTGGTCATTATAGTTTAGATCCATGACCAGTCCCTTGTCAGCCATTTCCTCAAGTTTTATTTCCAGACGATTTTGCTCCCAACCGGTCGCACGGATTAACTCTTCAATGGTGGATTCCTCAAGGGGAAACCGTGAGGCAATATAGGCCTCTTCTTCTGAAAAGAGAATCGCTAGAATCTGCCTGAGTTTCTCATTGTCTGGCAGACCTATCGGGTATTTATTCAATCGATCGATAAGGGGAACGATGCTGTTTTTGCTGTCCAGGTGGTGGCCCATGTTTTCCTGCTGTAAACGTAGCGAAATCTGTTTTTGATTTCTTTGTCAATGAGTATAGCTTAGTGTCGTATCAACGCTGAGTTGTCGCATCTTGCTTGTCCTTTTTCGCGCCTGTTGATTTTCAACTTAAGCTACATAGCCCAACTATACATCTTAAGTTGGAAATCAACAGGCACAAAAAATTACTGCGCAATATTACGACAATTCATCATGGACACGACCCTAGATTCAAGTGCGTTGCAATTTGCTTCCTTTCACACCTGATATAGCCAATGATGATTGTGGCAGGTCTGCGAGATCCTGTATGGGAGTCGATTGAACCACGGTGGCTGAGCTGTTTGCTTTTTCGGCCAAGGCCGCCTTGTTTTTTTCAAAAACTGTTTCGGGTTCAATGGTCCAGCCTTCAGCCATCCTTTTGTTTTCCCTTTTCATTGCATGGTAAATATATCGACCAACCACCGGTGCTATCAATCTCGGCTGTAGACCCAGAGTGCGGTAGATATCATGTAGAAGATCATCAAGTTGTTGATGCATGTTTTTGTCGTGGCGATACCATTTTCTCATGGCCCAGACAGCACCTGCGTACATACTGCGCAATGGTTTCACCTCTTCAGCAAAACGATCACGAACTCTTTTGTCGGTGGTGAACTGATAGTGTTTCCAGCCTTTAAGGGTCGTCCTGATCAGTCGGAAAAGACTTGGCCCGTTCTTTTCAAAATCCTGTTTAAAGGCATCCAGCAATAATCCCTCTTCTACACCTGCGGGAATATGAGGATGTCGATGGTTGAAGCGGTACTGACCATGGCTGTCAGAGAGCTTGAACTCATCTTGCGGCAGCAGTCTTCCACTCTTTTTCAACTGGGCATGGAGTGGTGTTCCATGGTTGGCTGTATAGAGCATGAATTGATGAAAATCAACAGAATGAGAAACCGCATAATCGATAACCTGAGCTATGTTTTCAGGGGTGTGTTCTTCAAGGCCTATAATTGAAGACCCAAGAACACGAATACCATGTTCCTGAAGATCTGATACCAGTTTTCTGGTTTCAATTCCTGCAAGTTTTGCGTATTGACTTTCTTTACCCTCAAGTCCCATCCATACCCAGGAAATACCCAGTTCAACAAGTTGCTCTATCTTGTATGAACGAAGAACTTTTGCTGAGCTGAACACATAAATTGCCCAACTCTTGTTATGCTTTTTCAGTTGTTCAAGCAGACCGAGAGCCCTTTTCCGGTGCAGGAGAAAATTTTCATCAAGAATAAAGAATGATTTTGTTTTGAGTTTTTCCTCCAGTTCGTTCATAACATCAAAAAGTTCTTCTCCTGTGTCGTAAAAGTTTTTAAATTTTCCCTTACCGCCAAACAGGGCAGAAGTTGAACAGAAATTACAGCCCATGGGACATCCTACAGATGGGACAACGATGGCTGCTGTTTCGGCAGGAGTCTCCGAAAGCGTGTGCCCTAAAATACGGGTTTTTGTGGCAGAGGAAACCGCCGGATGTTTGACTGCTCCACTCATATCCTGCTGCAGGTAACGCCTGAACCATTCGATTCCGTCTCCGCGGACGATGTGATCTGCATCAAGTACCTCATCAACATCATCCATATTGCTGATATGGCCGCCAACCACAATTGTCGCTTTTGGTTGATATTCCCGGATCAGTTCACACATCTTTTTCACTTTGCCCACATTTGGAATAATAGAACTGAGGCCAATGATATCATAGTCGTTGTTGCGGATGGTATCGATAAAGCGTGATAGATCAGGAAAATCGAGCAGGGTGCAGGGTGCATCTATGTTTTCCTGAATCATCAGCAGCCCAAATGAACGATGGAACATCCGTAATGAGAACACCCCCTGTGCACGGGTCACTTGATTATGGTACAGTTCCATGGGATTGATTTTACTGCTGCCAAATTCGTCATCCTGAGCGTAAGGACCGAAAACACTGGAAAGGAGAATTTTTGCCTTTGTGCCAAGATGATGGATAGGATGTGTAGTAGCCATTAGGGTAACCTCATTGTGTAAATGGATAGAGACGTTTTGTGTCTGTTAATAAACATGAGGATAAAACCCTAATCTAATTAAAGATAGTGAAGAAAAACGAATGACAATTCTTTTACAAAACAGTAGGCAGATATGAAGCGTACATTCTGGTTTATTCATCCCATTGCCATCTTTGTCTATTCTATCGTTGCCCTTGCTCTGTCCCTATTTTTGTATATCTACTGGTATGTTGAGGTGAGCAGTGGTCTGCAGAGGGTGATCGCTAAAACCAATCTTGATGCTGAGCAGTTTGTTGCCTGGCAGACCTGGGTGGTTATCATGGTTTTGTCGATTCTGGTGGGCATTATTCTTCTTGGTATTATCTTTGTATTTGTCTATCAACGAAAAACGCTTTTCCTGTATCGCTCGCAGCATAAATTTATAAATAGTTTTACCCATGAACTGAAGACTCCCGTGACTTCACTACAGTTGTATCTGGAAACCATGGTCAGGGTCGAATTGCCAAGGGATAAGCAGAAAAAATATCTGGGCTATATGCTGGATGATGTCTCAAGATTGACCAATAATATTAATGGAATTCTTAATCTCGCCCGTCTTGAGGCCAAGGTGCAGGGGGTTGAATTTGTGGTTGTGGATCTGGTGGAGGAAGTGGTAGAATTTTATAGGAAGAATGAGCAGTTATTCCGCGAGAGTGATATTCAGGTGAACAAATCGGAAGGGCAAAAATATTACTGTTCCATCAATCAGGCACTTTTCCAGATGGTGCTGATGAATCTGTTGTCCAACGGCATTCGCTACAATGAAAATGCTCGTCCGAAAATAGATATAAGCTTTTGTGAGGAAGGAAATAATATTCAACTGGCCATTGTTGATAACGGTGTAGGCTTTGAAAAATCCCAGGCCAGGAAAGTGTTTAGAAAGTTTTTTCAGATTGAGCAGCAGGAACTGACTCGAGCCGGTGGAACCGGACTGGGGTTGTATATGGTTGATCAAGTGGTGAGACTGCACAAAGGGAAAGTCACAGCCCACAGTGAGGGACCTGGAAAAGGTTCAGAATTTGTTGTCTCCCTGCCAAGGGTTGAACTGGAACACAAGGAGATCGGTGATGAGTAAAGACAAAAAACGAATTTTACTAATTGAAGATGATCTCCATATCTCTGAGGGAATTGCCCTAAATCTCGAGATTGAGGGGTACGATGTGAAGATTGCCGGGAATGGACTGGAGGGGATAGCCAGCTGGAAACAGTGGTGCCCACATCTGATTGTGCTTGATCTGATGCTGCCCGGTATGGATGGTATGCAGATTCTCAAGAATATCCGTCTGGAAGATGAGCGTCTACCCATCCTGATTCTCTCTGCCAAAGGCGATCCGAATGACAAAATTGATGGTTTTGTGGATGGCGTTGACGATTATATGACCAAACCTTTCAACCTTGAAGAATTGTTATTGCGCATTAAACGGTTGTTGACCAGAGATCAGTGGCTACAGGAACAGAAAAATCCGTTTAAAACCAGTGGAAGTGAATCTGTACCCTATTGCTTTGGTAGCAATGCAATTGATTTTACTACAGGTATTGCCAAAAACCGGACAGAAAGCATTCAATTGACCGAGCAGGAACTTAAATTACTCAAACTCTTTATCACCAACAGAGGAAAACCTCTGTCGCGGAGCAAATTGCTTGAGATCGGCTGGGGCTACAGCAAGGGAACATCGACTCGTACCGTGGATAACTATATAGTTCGTCTGCGTCGCTATTTTGAAAAGAATCCCAAAGAACCGCAGTATTTTATAAGTCGACGTTCTCTAGGGTATGTGTTTACTCACGAATAAGAAAGAAATTTGTTTTGTTGCTTATATTGTGTAAAATACAGCAGTAATGTTATGTGCAATGCATATTGCTACAACAATTCCTCACCCCCATGAAGAGTGGAATTTCAACCGGAAAGGTAATCATGATATCTTTGAACAAAAGTATGCTGGCCTGTCTCTTACTCATTATCTCATTAACATTCGCTGTAGACACATCCTTTGCAGCCGAGCCATTCACTGCCAGTGACAGCGTAACCATCGAGATCCCTCCCGGGGCAATTGATTCTACACTTGCAAAACTGAGCGATGAACAGGTTCGGAGTTTGCTGATTGCAGAACTTACTAAAGATGCACAAGCGATGGCAAAAGCAACGAGTAACGGTGGTGGCCTGATTCCCAAAGCAGCGGGCTGGTTACATATGCTTGATGAAGATAAGCGGGCAGGCTCAGGTGCTGATGATATTCCCCTAATCAGTATGGGCAGCGATATCAGGCAAATGGCAAAAAATGTTGGGAATGGTACCGTGGGCGGACTCTTACTTTCATTTATTCTTATTGCCGCAGCACTTGGCGTAGGTTTTCTTGCAGAGCTGGGCACCAGGCGTTTTACTGCAGAATTCAGCAAACAATTTAAAGAGCAGGCTATTCCTGATCTTGATGGCCCCATGCGTTTTATCGCAGGAGTAATGCGTTCTATTCCAACTTTTATCCATATTCTTGTGTATTGCGTAGCTGCTCTTGTTCTTTTTCAGATTCTTCCGGGCAGTGAAAGTGGGGGGAGACGTTACCTTTTTCTGGCATTGCTTTTTTCAATTGTATTTTTTCGTATTATTAATCAACTCTCTCTTATTGTTTCTGCTCCAAAGACCCCTGAATTACGAGTGTTACCCATGCTTGACAAGACCGCAATAACTATGCACAGGGCTATCGTCATTCTCTGCAGTTATACCTCTGCGGTTGTGATATTTTTAGCTCTGTTGACGGTGTTAGATTGTAGTAACTCCAACTTCATATTTATGGCAAATCTTTCGGCTTTCGTACTGATTGGATTGATTATTCTTGGTATTTTAAAGAATCGTACTGCTGTGAGAGAACGAATTTTGCAGCAGAGCGAACGGAATAAAACTAAAAACTGGGTCGTGGAGCAAGTGGCAAAATACTGGCATGTGCCAACGATTTTGTACTTTCTCATGAGCCTTGCCATACTTATAAATAGCCAGGCTGCCGGTGTGGAGCAGGAAAGTCCTGCATTTTTATTGAGTCTGACGGCGTTGCCACTTTTTTTGATCTTTGATGCTGTTGGGCAATGGGTGGTTCGTAACTCAATGGCCAGCCTTCGACTCTACAATCCTGGTGCCATGGAAGATGCTGATGAGGAGATGAAAGCGACGCTCATTGCGGCAAAGGAACGGGAACGAAAAATTACGGTGACAGCAAGTCGCTGTGTGCGTCTGCTGGTTCTTGCTGCGTTGCTGATCTGGGCCATGAGTCTCTGGGGCTATAATATCCCTTATGCTTCTACTATTGCAGGAGCTGTTTTTCAATCACTGACGGCCATGGCTTTAGGGCTTATCGCCTGGCGTTTTATCTCCAGCTATATCGAACGGAAAATTGCTGAATCGACACCGAAAGAAGAAGAAACCTCAGGAGATGATGAGTTCGGAGGGGCTGCCCAACGAGGGCGAAGTTATACCCTGTTGCCGATGGTACGAAAGGTTATGGCTACTGTACTTCTTGTTACGGTGAGTCTTGTGGTGCTCTCCTCTCTTGGCGTTGATATCGGGCCGCTGCTCGCCGGAGCTGGTGTTGTCGGTCTGGCCATTGGCTTTGGTGCACAGAAACTGGTCAGTGATGTGTTTTCCGGTTTTTTCTACCTGCTCGATGATGCCTTTCGCGTGGGAGAATATATTCAGGCAGGTTCTGTTTCAGGAGCTGTTGAATCCATAACGCTTAGAAATGTGATGCTGCGTCATCATCGGGGAATGCTACAGATCGTACCCCATAGTGATCTAGGTTCCATCACCAACTTTATGCGTGGCGGTATTATTGTGAAATTTAATCTGGAATTTCCATATGATGCCAATGTTGATAGAATCCGAAAGGTTATTAAGAAAGTCGGTCAGAAAATGCTGGATGACGAAGAGTTTGCAGATGATTTTATAAATCCGGTTAAGTCAGCGGGTGTGCGAGAAATAAAGGGATCGGTGATGACCATCCGGGTTAAATTTAAAGCAAAATCCGGTACACATTTTGTTATTCGCCGTGAGGCTTATCGCCGTATCACTGAAGCACTCAATGCGCAGGGCATATTCTATGCTCATCGCAAGGTTATTGTGGAACTGCCTGATAGTATGAAAGATGCTCCTCTGGAAGAGAAGAAAAAACTTTTGGAAGCTGGTGCCGCCGCAGAAATTACCCAGCTTGAGGATGATAAAAAAGCAGCAGGCAGCAGCAGTGGAGGGAGCGGGTCAGGTATGGGGGGCATATAAGAATCACAGGTAAAAGGAGTGGAGAATGAGAAAACTGATACTGATCGGATTGCTTTGTAGTTTTTTTGCATCAACAGCCTTTGCTGAACCTGTGCGTATTGGAGTGATTTTTGCGAAAACTGGTCGGGCTGCGGGAGTGGGTAAAGACTTTTTTAAAGCGATTCATCTGCTTGTGGAAGATCTCAATGCTTCTGGTGGTGTGATCGGTCGCCAGATTGAATTGGTCGAGTTTGACAACTTCAGTACTTCCCTTGGTGCAAAGAAGGCAGGTCTGGACACTCTTCAGGCCAATGTCGTTGCAGTTCTTGGCTCGTCATGGAGTTCTAATACGAAAGTCATTGCTGAAATTTTCCAGAAAGAGGGGATTCCCCTCGTTACTCCCCTGGCAACGAAGCCCGATGTTACCGAAGTGGGTAATTACATCTTCCGCGTCTGTTATACCGATCCATTTCAGGGGCAAGTTATGGCTAAGTTTGCACGGGCTGATTTGTCAGCGAAAACTGCGGTTGTCTTCACCAATGTGGACAGCGTGTTTAGTCAGAGTTTATCCAGAGAGTTCAGTCGTTCATTTGAACGTCTGGGTGGTAAAGTATTAGCTAATTATGATTACCTTCGTTTAAAAACCGATTTCTCTTCCGAAATTGAAGGCATACATAGACTGAAGCCAGATGTTGTCTACCTGTCCAGTTATGCCCGAGATTCAACGCTTATTATCCTTCAATGTAGTCGAATGAATGGTCATGTACAGTTTTTAGGCGGTGATGGCTGGAACGTAGATATGTATGACTTTGCAGGTCATGAAATCGACGGAAATTATTATACCACACACTGGCATCCACAAAATCCAAACCCAATAAGTGATAAACTGCTGGCTCGCTATGGCAATGAAAACATTAAAGGTGGCCGTCTGGTTTTAGCTTATGATGCCTTGATGGTACTGGTTGATGCCATCAAACGGGCTCAAAGTACTGACAGGGATGCCATCCGGGATGCATTGGCTGCCACCGAAAACTTCCCTGGAGCCACTGGTTCCATAAGTTTTAACGCAAAGGGCGACCCCATGAAACCTGTTGTGATTCTCCGGCTGGAAAATGGTTCTTCATCATTCATCAAAGCAGTGATCCCATAACAGAGAGCTTATTCCGCTTTATGCTTCGATTCGGTTTAAAACAGAAAGTTTACCTCCTGATTTTGCTGAGTTTTGTTCTGCTGACAATTGTGTTCAGCGCAATTTATATTCCATTCCAGAACCGCATCAGTTCTGCAACCCTTGAACGTAATACCCTGCTTGTTCGCACATTGATAGAGCGCGACAAGAATGATATTGCTAATAATATCTTCGATTCAAGTCATAAGGCAATTCAGATGCGATTGGAAGATATGATGGCCGTGGGTGGCGTTTCCAATATCAGTGTTCATGATGACGAAGGAAAAATTATAGCTCGGGAAGGCGTGTTTGCAGATTTCGGACAACTGCTTTTGTCAGAGAGTGTCCTCAGGGCAGGAGGTATAGCAGTTGACGTGGTGCATCTGAACAGCCACACAATGCTTCGTTATATATATGAAATCAAAGTCGTTGGTGAACGTATGGGCTTTGTCCAGGTATATTATTTGCTGGATGATATGGTTCGTCAGAAACAGCAGTCCTTCTTCTTTTTCTTCTTCTTTTTGATTATGGCTCTTATGGCTCTTGGGGGCGCAGTTACTTACGGGATGAGTCGTACTGTAATACGGCCCATTATCACTTTGCGTGATTTAATGCAGAAAATCACGCTGGGTGATTTTAATCAACGTATGGATATTGACCGCAAAGATGAGATCGGAGATCTTGCCAGCACATTTAATAGTATGGCCAATGATCTGCATGCATCTTATTCGGAGATTGAACGAAAGAGTGAACAGATACGGTCCATGAGGACCTATCTGAAAAATATCATCGATGCCATGTCCTCCATGGTGATTTCTGTTGACCAGGACAGAAATATTACAGAGTTGAATCAGGCGGCTGTTGATTATATGGATCTTCAGGAATCAAAAGCTGTGGGAAGGAGTATTTGCGAGTTTATTCCATTCTTTAAACAGCTTTTGCCTCAGGTGGATAATGTCATCAGGAATGGTGTACCAGCCGAGCTGTATCGCCAGAAATTGACTGAAACTGATAACGAGCAGTTTAATATCTTTATATACCCTTTATCAGATGGCGCTGTTGGAGCAGTGGTTCGTATTGACGATATGTCCGAGTTGTATAAAATGGATGAACAGCTTAAGCAGGCACAAAAAATGGAAACCATTGGTACGTTGGCTGGTGGTATTGCCCATGATTTTAATAATATTCTGGCGGGTATTGTCGGCACGTCTTCTTTGTTAAAATATGAAATGGTATCGGACAAGCTCAATAAGGATATATTGATGGAGCGTGTCGAAACCATCGAAAAGTCTGCGGGGAGAGCGTCTGAGCTAGTGAATCAGTTGCTGGTACTTTCCAGTAAGCAAAAGACGGCCTTGCAGGAGATGGATCTCAATGAGTCTCTTCGTCATGTAGTCAATATCGCGCATAATTCCTTTGATAAGAGTATTGAAATTACCGCCCAGTATGCAAGCGGATCTGCAATGATTAATGCCGATCCAGCACAGATAGAACAGGTTTTATTGAATTTTTGTGTGAATGCTTCCCATGCCATGACATTTATGCATGGTGAGCACAGTAGTTGGGGGGGCGCATTAACCATAGCTGTAGATGCCTTTGAAGCGAATGAGTCTTTCTGTAGACAGAAACGTGATGCCCGACAGGAGGATTACTGGTGCGTGAGTATTCAGGATACCGGTGTCGGAATGAGTAGTGCGGTACTCGATAAAATATTTGATCCTTTCTTCACCACCAAAGAACATGGTAGCGGTACAGGTCTTGGCTTATCCGTTGCGTATTCAATTATCCGGCAGCATGGCGGATTTGTTGAGGTACAATCTGTTCCAGGTAAAGGAACGATCTTTGAGTTGTATCTGCCGTCCATTGTTTTTGAAGAGGAAAAGGAGTTGACACCGGCCTCTGACGAGGTAGAAATTGTGTACGGAAGTGGAACCATTCTAGTTATTGACGATGAAGAGATCGTTCGCAGTATTACCCGGACTATTCTTGAAGAGGCAGGGTATAGTGTATTACTTGCCGATGATGGTGAGGAGGGAGTGCGAATGTATCGTGAACATGAGCAGGAGATAGCAGGAGTACTGTTGGATCTGGTTATGCCCAAAATGCAGGGGCACGAGGTGTTCAAGAATATTAAAGCTATAAATCCGCAAGTGAAGGTACTGATGGCTTCAGGTTTTGTACACGATGAACGGGCACAAGAAGCCCTGACCATGGGAGTCAAGGGCTTCATTCAAAAGCCATACGGTCTGCAAATGCTTTGTAAAGCCGTGGCTCAACTCTTACATTCCTGATTGCAGAGTAGGTGTTATGTAAGGCTGATATTGATGGGGATAATATGCATCGCTTTCTCGCGTTGTTCTGTAAATCCTAACGACCATTCTGCGCAGGTTGCTTCATCTCCTAAGAGTTTGTCCACATCTTCCACCACACCCTTGACGTTAATAATCGGATGTCTGCTGAATACCTGAGGTAAACCTTGCGTAAGATTACAGGCAAGGCAGCAACCGGGACGTTCGCGAAGTTTCAACTCCATGGTCAGGTTGTTCCCATCAGTTCCGCCATAGGCAAGTTCAATGTCATAGGCTCCTTCGCTGGCATCGCCAAAAAGGGCATCGAAAAATTCATCACTGCGTTCTTTAGGGAACATCTGCAGGAGGGCATCTGTGGTGAAAAGTGCGTCGATTTTACTTGGGTTCATAGTGATTTAATAAGGTTAAAGGGAATGTTTGCTTGGCATATACCGATCGCCAATTTTAATTTTTTCATATTATAAGCTACCTGCAATTCCTGTCAACCAACGTTGCGTGGTGTCAGGCACTGTGCTAGAATGCCGCCCATGGAAAATGATCCCTTTCAAATAGCTCCAGAGTGCAGGCAGGATTCTGTTAATCTGGACGAGCTCAATGCCTCTCAGCGTCAGGCTGTTGTCACCACAGAAGGGCCTGTACTTGTTATTGCAGGTGCCGGTAGTGGTAAAACGCGGACTCTTGTTTATCGTGTCGCCTATCTGCTGGAGCAGGGTGTGCGTCCTGAAAACATACTTTTACTCACCTTTACCCGCAAAGCATCCCAGGAAATGTTATGGCGTGCTGGGCAATTGGTACATGATACCTGCCGCCGTGTAGTTGGGGGAACGTTCCACGGCATTGCCAATACGATTTTACGGAGACACGGACATCATTTGGGTTTTGGCTCATCTTTTACCATTATTGATCGTGGTGATGCAGAAGGAATTGTGAATCTTCTCAAGAGCTCTCTCGGGCTCACTGGCCGTGATAGACAGTTTCCCAGTAAACGGGTTCTTGTCAATATGTTGTCTGGTTCTGTGAACAAATCCATAGCTCTTGAGGATCTGATTTATGACAGTTATGCCCACCTTAGTGAACATGTTGACGATATAAAAAATCTTGAAAAGCATTATAAAGAGTTCAAATTCAATAATGGACTCATGGATTACGATGATCTTCTGGTGAACTGGAAGCGACTCCTTGCGGAAGTTCCGGAAGCACAGGCGGAGATTGCTGCCAGATATTCTTATGTTATGGTGGATGAATATCAGGATACAAATTTGATCCAGGCTGATATTGTGCGCCTGCTTGCCCATGGTCATCAGAATGTGATGGTGGTGGGTGATGATTCACAGTCGATCTACTCCTTTCGGGGAGCTGATTTTTATAACATTATGCGTTTTCCCAAGGTGTTTCCTGGGACAGAGGTGATAAAGCTTGAGGAGAACTATCGCTCCAGTCAGCCCATTTTATCCCTTACTAATGATATCATTCGTAACGCAGAAGAAAAATATACGAAAACCCTCTTTACCAAGATAGAAGGGGATGTAAAACCACGGCTCTTTGTTGCAAAAGATGAACGGGAAGAGGCGGATTTTATTGCACAGAAAATTGCTGCTTTACGTAAGAATGGAACGGAATTGCAAAATATCGCGGTGTTATTCCGTTCTGGCTTTCACTCTTACAAACTGGAACTTGAATTAAACGCAGGGGCTGTGGATTTTGAAAAGCGGGGCGGTTTGAAACTCACTGAGACTGCTCATATGAAGGATGTGATAGCTTTCCTGCGTCTACAGGAGAACCCTTACGACAGTTTATCCTGGAATCGAATTTTATTACATCTTGAGAAGGTGGGTCCCAAAACTGCCAGAAAGATAGTAGATACCATCACAGCCACCGACGACCCTGTCCTGGCATTGCCCGATTACCCCTGTGGCAAGCCATGGAAGGCCGGTATGGAAAAACTTGTTCAGCTATTACAGGATATGCGTCGGGAAACGAATCCAGGAACCCTGTATGAACAGGTACTGCTCTATTATCAGCCACTGTTTGAAAAGGCTTACCGTGATGATTATCCCAAACGTCAGAAAGATCTGGATGAGTTAAAGTCTATTATCACAGGCTATAAAGATGTGCAGAGTTTTGTGGACGATACCACCCTTGATCCTCCGGAAACTACTAGTGGATTGCATGCAGAAGATCAGAAGAAGATGATTCTTTCCACCATTCACTCTTCCAAAGGTTTGGAATGGGACGCCGTCTTTATTATTGGTCTTGCCGATGGCAGGTTCCCACACTCCAAGGCGCAATTTGGCGAGCAGTGGGAAGAGGAGAGACGTCTTCTGTATGTGGCAGCAACAAGAGCCAAAAAATACCTGTACCTCACCTATCCCAGGAGATTGATGACCCCGGACAGACAATTTCACACGGTTGCGATGTCTCCTTTTCTGAGTGAACTGCGGGCTGGACTCTATGAACGTCTTGAGCAGGAGCCATATTCGACAACGGCTCTTTTTTCTAAAGAACCGGATTTTGCAAGCGACACCGCACTGCCCGCCAAGAAGAAAAGAGAGAAATTGTCTGTGGATGATTTACGCATTGGTGTACGTGTGCGCCATCCATTCTTCGGAGAAGGGATAGTGAGCAAGGATCTACAGGGACGCTCCGTGGATGTTGCCTTTCCTCGTCACGGTATCAAAACCTTGCATCTTGATTACGCGAAACTCAGTCTCATATAAAAACAGATGAACTATCAACAAGCCTGGGACTATCTCGATGGTCTGCAATTTCATAAAATCAAGCTCGGTCTTGACGCCATGCGTTCCTTTATGTCGCGGGTGGACAATCCTGAACAACAATTGAAAACTGTTCATGTTGCTGGAACCAACGGCAAGGGGTCTGTCAGTGTAACACTGATGACACTTTTATCTGAAGCAGGATATCGGGTGGGGCTGTATACCTCTCCACATTTGAGCTCAGTGAGAGAACGATTTCGTATCGGGAATACTTTTATCAGTGAGAATAGCTTTGCCCGTATTGCAACGCAAATACGGGGAATATTAGGTGACGAAAAGATAACCTATTTTGAGTTCACCACCGCCATCGCCTTTCTCTGGTTTGCCGAAGAAAAACTGGATCTGGTCGTTCTTGAAACCGGGCTGGGTGGCAGGCTGGATGCAACAAATATCGTAAATCCCCTTGTCTCGATAATCACCAATGTGTCAATGGATCACGAGGCGTATCTGGGCAATACAATAGCAGCTGTTGCAGGAGAAAAAGCAGGGATTATAAAAGAATCCGTGCCGGTTGTGACTGCTGTAAAAGAAGGTGCAGGTCTTGCTGAAGTACGGGCAGCATGTAAGAAAAAGAATGCTCTGTTATATCGTTATGAAGAGGACTTTTTCGCAACCATTAGGCCTGATAACTCCTGGCAGTGGAGCACGACGGAATCCTTATCGAGTAGCAAATATTCTGAACTACACTGTTCCATGAAAGGTGATTATCAGATAGAAAATGTATCCCTTGCCCTTGCCACCATTCAACTTCTACAGGGGCATGATTTTCAGGTTGTTGATAATGCTGTTCGAGAAGGGATGGCTTCTGTACAATGGCCCGGTCGTTTAGAGTCCTTTAGCCTTGAACAGACGGGGAAAGAGATACACTATCTACTCGATGGCGCCCACAATCCTGCGGGTGTGGAGAGTCTGGTTCAGACTCTGAAGAAAGAATTTAGTTACAATAAATTAATTGTGATCTGGGGAGCGATGGCAGACAAGGACCTGCAAACGACCCTTGCTGTAGTGGCAGAGCTTGCCCACAGTATAGTGCTCACAAAACCAGCTGGTGAGCGTTCCGCAGATCCTGAACTTTTACTGAAAAATATTCCCGTGGCCTATACAAATAAATGCACGCTCTTGCCAAAGGTAGAATCCGCTATCAGTTGGGCAGAAAACCTAGCATCTTCAGAAGATCTTATTCTGATCGCCGGATCATTGTATCTGGTGGGAGCATGCAGGAAAATTCTCCTTGGAGAACTTGTTACATGAGTAGAGAATTTTTTGATTTTGACGCACCGGATGAGGCACAGATCAGAACAGAACGGGCTAATGCCAGGGATTTACGTAAAACCCGTTGGTGGCAGCAAAAAACAGCACCCGGTAAATGTTATTTTTGCGGGAAAAAAGTTAAATTCAAAGACATCACCATGGATCATCTCGTGCCATTGGCCCGGGGGGGGCGTTCAACAAAAGATAACATTGTTCCCTGTTGCAAACCATGTAACACCAAAAAGAAAAGTATGTTGCCCCTTGAGTGGGAAGCGTATCTGGAAACAATTTCCATAAGTAATTCCAAATAGCTTGATTTTACTTCACAAATTCATCCATTCCTGCTAAAAGCATTCTTTCATACCGTTCGAAAAACTTTTTTATAAATGATTCTTTTGGAGAGAAAATGAAACTGCCTATACGCTCACTTGTCCTGTTTGCAACTTTTTGTGTTTTTGCACTTTTAAGCGCTTGTGTCAATGGTGGCGGACAGAGTTCGACTATTACTCAGGAAGAAGCCCCGGTCGAGAAAGAAATGGTTGACGGTGTTGAGAAGATAGAGCTGGGTTACATTGAAGAGATGCCAAAGGTTGATAAGGTGCCAGTGGGATTTAAAGCTCTGCTGATAGGAAATCTCGAATTTAGTGAACAGATTAAAACAGATTATCCCACGGCTGGCGACGATTGCAGAACACAAATTCTGAAGCAGTTAAAGGAAAAGAAAAACTACCTGTCTGTTTCAGGAGACACAGCAAAAAAAGTAAAAGCGAAGAGTGTGAAAATCAGTCTTGAAATTCTTGATATGAGAATAACAAGCAGCACAGCCAGAATGTTCGGAGGAGCGTTTGCAGGTAGTTCCTTTATGGATGTTTTGATTACATTCACCGATATTACAACTGGTAAAGTTATCCATAAAAAAGTATTATCAACGTCTAATAATGCATGGGCAGCGTCCTATTCTGGTGGCTCAAGTGATCAGTCTCTGCCATCTGATTTTGGTATGTTGATAGGTGAATATATTTATACTGTTGTTCCGGCAACGAAGTAGTATCCTGTACACACAGTAAGCGAAGAATAGAGTTTGGGCGGGTAGCTCAGCTGGATAGAGTGTCGGCCTCCGAAGCCGAAGGTCGAGGGTTCGAATCCCTCCTCGCCCACCAGCTACAAAGGGTTTGCGGCAGGTGAAGGCAGTTATGGAAATGACTGCCCTCGGCATTGCCCTCTGGTGTTTTCATAGCCTAAACGCAGCTAAAGGAGTGTATTCCTGGATGATACTGTTGTAGCTATGAAAAGGTTATTTTCAAGATAATAAGCTGATTGCCACGCCCAGAAAAACTATAAACCCTATATGTATGGGTGACAATATACACCCCGTAAAGGTTATAAAAAATAACCCGATTCTTTCGGAAATTGTAGCTCTCCCGTCTCGGACAGCTCTTTGAGCAATACTAAGGTCATGGGGAGCCATTTTATGGTATGGTTTTCTAATAAAAATTGCCATTAAACCAGCAGATACTCCTACCAATATGTACGACAAGACAAAGCTAGATAGATAATCCATGCACCGATCCTTTGTGTAGTTAGTGTTGCAATGCTTGTTATCACACCATGTTATCATAATATGGTGATTTGACCTATTGTTTCTTGTGGTAAAGTATTTAATCCAGTTATTAACAAACTAGTATAGCCTGTCTAATATGCTAAAAAATCAGATGTACCCCATATTCCGTTCAACGAGACCTTAAATATGTCTTCCAGCTCTCGGTTAATTGCAGTGCTTTCGGCCTCTGGAAGAGAAATTGTGTCGTTCGTTTATGGTCGTAGAGAGACTGTAAAATATGCGGCGTACACAGAACAGTATGAGAAAACAGCTGACTGCCACTATTACCAACAGACCTACTGTTGGGAGGAG
The DNA here is from genome assembly GCA_022712895.1 of Desulfocapsa sp. GTDB lineage: Bacteria > Desulfobacterota > Desulfobulbia > Desulfobulbales > Desulfocapsaceae > Desulfocapsa. Next base: position 8,081 of record JAFLJS010000016.1, on the reverse strand, counting down.
AGGTACGTGTTTGACTGAACACTACAAACTCTAGCGTAAGTATTCGAGGCAAAGTAGACTGATATCATCGCTGGCAACACCAACGTCGGTAAATTCTTCAAGCCTTTGCTCAATAGCTGAAGCATAGTGAGCAAGAGAGATACCTTTTTGTTGTTTTACCAGACGTTTGATTCTTTCCACACCAAACATTTCTCCCGTCGCATTTTCAAGTTCAACAATGCCATCGGTATACAAAAAGAGTCTGTCTCCTGGGGAAAGCTGTCCCGACTCCTCTTCCCGTTGTGGTGCAAGCTCACCCAAGCCTATTATCGGGCCACCGGCTTCCAAAAGAACAACATCTCCATTCTTTTTCTGTAGTAAAATCGGGGGATGCCCGGCACTGCTGTAAGAGTATGAACCATTTCGTAAATCAAGGGTCATATACGATATGGTAAAGTAGCGATCAAAGCGTTCAATCGGAAAGAGCCTGTCAAGCAGCTCAAGCACCAGTAGCGGGCTTTTTATCTGGGAGCACTTTTCCTCTTTGAAAATCGAACAGACAATATTTCCACTCTGTGACAAGGCTTGTGAAACCAGTGTCGCAATCATGGCAGCTGGCACACCATGCCCGCAGACATCGACTATATATATCCCAACAGAATGATCGTCCAGCGCAAAAACGTTAAAAATATCCCCGCCGATACGTTCACAGGGGTGAAAAATGTATTCTGTCTGGAGGCGATCCGTGAACGGAAGAAGCTTTGGCAGTAATGCCCGTTGGATTGCTGCCGCCGCCAACAGATCCTGATCAATAACATGCTGCCTATCCCGCAGTTGTTTATTACTTTTCTGTAACGATGCTGTCAGGTTTTGGATACCGAGTTGTGAACGTATTCTGGCAAGAATTTCTCCCTTATGAAAGGGCTTGGTTATATAGTCCACAGCCCCCAGCTCAAAACACTGGATTTTCGTTTCAGAAACATCAAGAGAAGAAACCATGATGATTGGTACATTGCTGGTTTGTTGATCCTTCTGCAAGGCTTTACACACGGTGAAACCATCCATCTCCGGCATAATGATATCAAGTAGGATAAGATCAAAGGATTGTTGTCTGGCCAGCGCCAGAGCTTCTTTGCCTCCTGTAGCAGTGACAACCTGATAACCGGCTTTCTGTACAATTGATGCCAGAAGTTTTCTGTTGACCGGGTTGTCATCAACAACCAAAATCCTGTTGTCTGAAAAATCCGTTGCCACAGTCATATGACTCATTGAGTTAGATCCGTTAACATTGAAAAATCCTTATCCGGTAAACCAAGCCCCATCCCTTTACCAAAACGGTAACGAAGAGTAACAGCCATCTGCCACTGAGTATAATCTGCGACATTATTAATGGATGCTTCTCCGCCAACAAACCATCCTCTGGAAAGCGGTAGAATACCACGAAGCCGTGCGTCCAGCCCCAGTCCGGTTTCACTTTCTCCTGGGTATGTCCCGAGTAGATCCTGCCAGCCTGGATCTTCAGGTCCTATTTCGACAGTCCCCAGCTCAGTGTAGTGGGGTGCCTCGTCTGTTTTACGATAATTAAGACCAGCAGAACAGGAGGCCTCCAACCAATAATCAGTCGCTTTTGATGTTGCTAAACGAAAAAACGGTCCGGCAATAATTTGTTGTGCAGGGCTGTAATAGCCGCCATGGCCAAAGGTGTAAAAGTTGGAATTGCGCTCAAATCCACGAGCAAAGAGAAAGAGTCCGGTTGATCGTTCGAAATCCTTCCAGTTCGTAGTGTATCCGCCACTGACCGATGCTGTCAGGGAACTATTTTGCTCTACACTCTCCCCATCATACCAGCCATACTTTCCTTCAATGCTAAGCCACCAGTCACTGAAGGAAATTGTTTTAGATCCACTCAGATTTGTTTCTACTATTCTTCCCCATTTACGTCCACTGTATGGATCTGTTTGGCCAAGCCATGAAAGTATGGATTCTTTGACTGAGTCACGTTCTACAGCAATAAACCAATCAGATCCACGGCCTTGTATTTTTCCAACAGGAGTCGGATTTACCACTCCATTTATAGGTGTGCTGCCGATCCCAATATCCCAGTCAAGGTTTCCCTCAATTTGCAAGGTGCCACGCCAGCCCCAGGCAAGAATCTCTTCTTCCCACAGTCCCGACAGCAACGGCGATTCATCGGGTGAACGATACGCACTTCCAACAGGGACACCAGCGCCCAGGAGACCGGAATCAAGAGATAGGGGGTAAATAGAAATCGCCCATGTTTTTCCAGAATCACTGGAAAACTTTTGTCGTACAATAAGCGTTGCCACACGCAAGCTGGAGGTACCATCATCTCCACCCTTGTTACGAAAATGAAACATGGTATCGAATGCAGGAGCAGCACTGCCGGCATATGGGCTTGGCCCCTGGTAGATCTGGTCAGCTAGTATCGGATGATTCTGTTGAAAAGTATAATCACCAGCAATCTTCTGTATCTCTGCCGTTTCAGATTCAGCAAAAGCCTTGATCACCTCTCTGGTAAAAATTGGGTCGTCTAGTGTCCCGAGTAAATTTGACAATAACTTTGCATCATCACTTGCCCCCTTCTCCTGATATTGCTGCCAGAGAAATTCCACTAACGGCTCAGTCTCTCCCAGGTGATAACGACTCCAGAGGAGCATCTTTGTAAGATCCACATCTTCTGGCTGATACAGCAATGCCTGCTCTAGATGTACAATGGCTTCTTGGTAGCTTTTATTTGCATAGAGGACCCCGCCACGAGTTGCATGGAGATCGTGGCGCAGTTGATTAAAGAGCTTGCCCTCCTTGTTTGGATGCTGATCCAGGAGGGCAAGTGCTTCAGTTAACGCACCTTGTTTTTGCAGAGCGTATCCAAGACCAAGCAGTGCATCATCCGTAGGATTGCCCTGCACCAAGGCAGAAAAGATATCCCTGGCGCAGCTATATTCCCCTCGTTGATAACAGGACCAAGCTGCCATTGAAGCTACTTCGTGGTTACTGGGATTTTGCTCATAGAGTACTTGAACAAAAGTATCATATTCGGGATCTTGTGGCTCAAGTTGATCCAGCATCTGCCAAAGGGTATCCTGAAGCAAGCTTTTCCAGGCAGGTTCTGATATTTTCCCATCAGAGGGATTTATTGCTATCGCGAGTAGTTCTTTCTTATTCATTAAACGTAACTGTTCACGTAAAACCCGCTCCTGCCAATGCTGATCGTCCAATAGGCATCGACTCAAGTCTGCAAAAATTTTCTTTGCCAAATCAGGACTATTTGCCTCAAGAAAAGAAGCCACCCGAAAAAACTGCTCCGGCTGCTGGCATTCTTCAAGGATTAATTTGTATTGCTGAAGAAAATCATTGATTGCCTCTCGTTTACTCTTTTTATTTATTGCAGCGATGTCCTGCTGAAATTGAGAAAAAACAATTTGTTCTCGCCACTCTTTTTGTTGTGTTGGGGAGAGTTTGGGAAGTAATAGCTGAAGAGCGTCAATGTCTCCTCGTTCAAAAAGGATTGCAGCCAATACCGGGGCTGTTGATTCAAGCTGTTCTCCCTGGGCAACAAAGTCTTGCAGCAGGGGCAGGGCTGCAATCGTGTCATCAAGTTTGAGGTAGCTATACATCAGTCCATACTTGGCATTACGGCGATTTGTAGCATTTTTCGAGGCCACTGCTTGTAAAAAAAACACCTTCGACTGGCTATAATTCTCCAGACCATATTCTTGCCAACCATAGGCAAGAATAGTTGCAAATGGATCTATAGAGGCTTTTTCCGGCTCTTTTATTTCAGGTTGCGGCAATTCCTGGAGAAACAGTTGTGGTGATCTGGATACCCCGGTCTGCTTTTGCTCCTGGGGTTCTTTAACCACAGATCTATCTTTTGATTTTAAAATGGATTTCTGCTCTTTCTGATAAATAACTGTTGCCTGATTCTGTTTTTTTTCCACGGACATGGATAGTTCGGGCTGGGCTTTTCCCGTACCAGGCAGCAAGCAAATCAAGAAGAGTCCTGCAATACAAAGAAAGAATCCAGTCGGGCGACTCATTGAATTCTCCGAGAACGAGCCAGAAGGTACAAGACCTGCGAATAATAGTTTTTTTCCTCCACCTGAATCTTCTTTTCAGCGTGAAGCCATAATTTTTCCGCCTGTTGTCTTCTGTCCAATTGCTGCGCACAGTTTGCAGCAATAGCAATAAACCCGGCGGGAGCCTCCTGCTCATTGAGGCTGTCGTCATTTAAATTAATTGTTACCGGCAGGCTGCCACTGGATTCGATCAGGTTGAGCAACATTTCTGCCCCGGAAAGTTTAGCAAGAGATTCATCCCAGAATGCCCATAAAAACACCCGGATGGCCTCGTAGCCAAATAAGGGTGGTTTATCGGCAAGAATGGTGACGCTATCCTTATTCACAAGAAACCAATCTGCCGGGAGTTGCCAACGGCCAAAGGAATTTTCTGACAATAACGATAGGCTCTCATTATAGACTCGTTGCCATAGTATCCAATCACCATAGCGGCCAAATACCTTGAAGGCTGGTAAGACCAGATACGATGGGTTGATAATCATCGCATCTCGTTGTGTAAATCCATAATAGCCGGGAAGAAGGGTCGTCTTCCCAAATTTTTCCAGCAATAGATAGCGCTGGATACTTGCCATTATCTTTCGCGCTTCATCTTCGAGCCCCGGCAGGTTCCATCGCTCCCTGGCCAGAAAAAGGGCCCATGCTATACAGATATCTCCATCTGTGGCGTTGTTAAAATCAATGGGTGCCACGACACCATTGGGTAATTCACCATAGCTCCAGACGCTGAGAGAATCCGTTTTTCTGACCTGGAGATGATTTTTTGTCCATTGCCAAAGCAGGGAGAATGTTTCCAGATCTCCAAAAGCCACAGCTAACAACATACTGTAGCCCTGTCCTTCGGAATGACTGATTCCCTGTTGACTGTGATCGATTACCCGTCCATCAGAAGTGATAAATTCTTCTTTAAAGCCGGGCCACGTACCAGGTTCAGTGGCAGAAGCGCTCACAGGCAGGCAGCAAGAAAGAAGAAATATGGATAGAAAGGCAATGAACCGGGAATTAAGCATTATTCGTTATCCCCAACCATTGCTTGCAGTCGCCTGTTACGCCGTCTTTTTAAAAGGATTGTCAAGCCCAGGGAGATAAAGACCAGCAGGCCGGTAAGAAGACCAATAAAGAGCCAGCGGTATGTATCTATCAGATAACTTATTCGGTTACGTGATGTTATCTCACCCACGGAATAGGATGAACTCAGGGCAGCCGTTTGCACAACAGGTTTTCTTCCATCAAAGTTAATGACAACAAAGCCGTCACGACATTGCTGAGTCACTTCGTCTTCCTGTAGAAGTAAGGAGGCCTGAAGCACATCTTCTGCGGTTTCAGCGGACAACAGTACCACTGTCTTCATGGGACTAAATGGTGATTCAAACTCACAGAGGACAGCCTGTTGCGGTCGGAATCGAATGTCAGTTCCCAGAGAGGCAATGTCAGGTGTGACAGGGGCAAGTTCTGTCACGTCATCAAACAGAATTTGCCACAGTTTGTCCTTCCAGTCTTCAATACGCAGAGTTCCGGGCAGCCTGCCATGGACAGGCATTGAAATGTTCTTTGCCAGTGGGGACGCGTGCATAATTTTTTCAGGTAAATCGGCCCGAGAGCCAATCACAAGAAGATTTTTATCTTCAGTTTCTGACGCCGTGTCGGTAACTGCTAACCCATAGGGGAGTACACCGGTTTCTTGGCTTATTCCTGCAATAAGATGGAGTGCTGCTGTTAAAATTTTTCGATCTCTTTGTGGTAATACTAAGGCGGTCTGTGAGAAATCCGGTGCAGCAGTGAGAGGGAACCCATCATTAAAGAGATAACTGAGCTGTGGCAGCTTGACCCACCGTAACAGCTTGGGAACCTGAACTGTTGAGCTCTCAAAGAGGGTTAGTGCCAGATGATCGGTTTGCGGTGTCTCACAGGCTGTTGTCTGCAGCGGTGTCATGATGGCGCTAAGCTGAAGCACATTACGGCCAGGGGTGAAATAGCTGAGAGGGAGACGGATGGTATAGCCCTGATATTGCCCGCCGGATGGCGAATTAAGAGGTATGGATGCAACGAACTTTCCATTTACCTCCAGAGAGAGTACAGAATCCTCACGCATGGCTGCTGCATAGGAAAAGTTCAGGCGGAGAAGAATATCTCGATTGCCCTCCAGTAAGAAACTGGTAGGCAGGGTAAATTGGATTGATTGTGGACTGCTTTGAATTCCTCGAAATGTTGCTGTTGTAAGTCCAAGCTCTTGAAAGGTATATCGTTTCTCGGGTGCCAGGCGATTTTTACCTGAATAGGGAGAGATAAGTGGCAACTGAACCTCGGTGATCTGACAAAACTGCCGATTTGGCAATGGCAGAGAAAGAACAGAAAACGCGGTGACACTTTGCAAAATTTCCTCTTTCCCATCCCCCCCAAGATAGATCAGGCCATGAAAGCGATCAGGAGTACCATTCTTCCCTGGCATGGGGAATATCCCCAGGTCGCCCTGCACATCATCAGCTCCTGTAACCTCCTGGAGGAATGAACGTCTGCCGATAACGATATTGTCTTTCCCCGGCAACAACTCCTGCCCGGTTGAGAACTGTACCGGACGATAATCAAAGCGCTGAGCAACGGCAGCAGCAGTCACTGCCGCAAGGTATACATCCGTATTGTCCATGGTCTCTGTCACAATATGGACGTGGTTATCTCCACTCATTTTTGGGTCAAAGAGAAAATCTGCGACGGAAGCCAGACTCAGAGGGACTTCTTTTTGAGTAAAAGAAAATTGAAGAGTGGAATCAATAAACTTAAGAGTTGTCCAGACCTCTGGTGGATTCAAGGGAATACAGCCTTCATCCTTAAAAGCCTGTACGACTTGAATTTGCAAGTCGTTATACCCAACTTTAAAGAGACGGGCAGGGATGGCTACGGTAACAAGCCCTTCAGGCGCTCCGGGTTCAAGAGTTACCTGGGCCAGAGGATAGTCATTAAACATGATGACCAGACGAGAACGGCTGGGTAAAAGAGCCGTTGAGTTGACGTAAGCAAGCTGCAAAGTTGCACTCTCTATCTGCCAGCGTCTTGGTGTCGGAATCTTCAGGCTGTAAGTGTCTTCTGTATCGTTAAGTGTAACAATTCCCGGTGCATTGAACTTGGTTAATGGAAGCCTGAGCGGCTCCTGGCAATATGCGGGAACCGTCCCAAACAGCAGGACACACAAAAGGCTTCCAGTTACTAGGAACAACCAGAACGTTTTGTCTTTTTTGCAGCAAATCTGCTCCATATCTTCTCCTGATATATATGTATTTTTTTCCAATAGATTTGAGTTAATCCTCTAAAATGGTGATACGTTCCTGTAAAACCAAGTTTGAGCACAAAAATAAAACCGGCAATAATGGGTACCTTATGCTGACGTCCTTTCCATAACTTTTCCCATCTGTCACTTTCACCATATAGATAGTTGGTAATGGCAAGAAAACTTTCTTCATCTTCGAACTGATACTGACAACCCAGCTGGACCCCGTCCTTGTGTTTCATTATCCTGACAATCTCAGCGGTAAAAAGAAAACGTCTTCCGGCACTATTTTCCGTCTTGATTTCTATTATTGTTTGTTCGGTTAGTGATGTCTTTCCATCCAGAATAATTCCCATACCTTCTTCCGAAAGGTCTGTGGCCAAACCGTTCAACCAGTTGTTGTCTTCAGCATTTTGAACTCTTATGAGAATCGGCTCTTTTACGGGCATACGATATTTTTTCCTGATCTGCCGTCTTTCCCACACCACGCCGAGACAGAGTAGCAAAAGAAGGAGATTAAAGGTACCCCAGACAGTACAGATTACAATGGAACCAAGTAACTGCGGATTACTGACGGCTCGAAAAAAAGCAACCGGGTACATTACGGAAAAAAGGCCAAGCATTATATAAAATGGTGTTACCAGCGGGCTCACCGAGTCCTCGGCCAGATTGGTGTCTTTAGGTGTTACCTTGAACTGTGGAGAACGAGGGTTGCGCAATACACTTAAAATCGCAGGGACGTT
>JAFLJS010000025.1 GCA_022712895.1 Desulfocapsa sp. | reverse complement strand
TACGACACCATCATAACTAATTACAGAGAAAAATATAATGAATACCAATAACAGACCATCGGACTCCGAGCTGCCCTCGGCAGCTAAACTTATAAAATCAACCTTTGCAGCAGTTGCTCTGGCAGCAGTTATTCTCGTAACAGGTGTCCTTCCTGCCGAGTATGGCATTGACCCGACCGGGATCGGTAAGATCCTTGGTTTATCCAAGATGGGCGAAATAAAAGTTTCTCTTGCCCAGGAAGCAGCTGCCGAAAAAACGGTTGTGCAGAATATAGCCTCAATCGTTAACTCTGATGCAGAGCCGGTTGCTCAACCGGTAGAAGAAAGCGTTACGGCAAAAGCCCTGGTTCCTGTTGTAGTCGAAATCCCTGTCAGAAACGATGAGACGACCTTCTCCCTCAAGCCTGATGAGTGGAGAGAGATAAAACTAAAAATGAATAAAGGAGAACAGGTCAGTTATATCTGGTGGACCAATGATGGAAAAGCAAATTTTGATGCACATGCCGATTCCAAGAAACACAAGATTAATTACCACAGCTATGGCAAAGGTTCCACCGATCGCAAAGAAGGTATTATGGAAGCTGCCTTTGATGGGAAGCATGGCTGGTTTTGGCGAAATAGAACCTCTAAGACCATTACCATAACCTTGCAGGTGGAAGGTGAGTATTCGGATATTGAGGGTGAGGTTTAACTCAGAAATATTACATTTTTCTGAATACCCGACATTGCCTGCCAGAATGCTTGGCAGGCAATGATATCCTGAACTGCTAATTAGCAAAGACATTTTGGCTTTTCAGGATTCCCTGTAAAACCTCTGATAATTTGAATTGCATTTTTCTTGCAAAATTCCTGACACAGATTACAGCCATTGCAGGCTGAGCTAGTAAACATAAGCTGTTTTACACCCTTCAGGTCAGTTCTTTTCAAGGCTCCAGTTGGGCACATCCCCTGGCATCCCGGGCATAAGTTACACTTTTCAGTAATGACGTTTGCTGTGTAGAAAAAAGAAAGGAGGACATCTTTGTACTCTTTTGAGGAAGAGTGCTTCCAAGCGTATTGGAGGGCCATTGCATCCGTGGCTGGCCCTTTCCGGGTATGATTGAGAGAAGCGCTTGTCTCTGCCTTACCCGCACCCATGGATCTTTTACCAAGATCAAGCAATGATTTTTTTGCCATTCCTAAATAGAATCGTCTACTTATGTTTTCCGTAACGGGAAGAGGACTGTTTTTTTCAAAATTATATCGCAGGGGAATGTGTTTACTGACCTTCAGTTTGTCGGTCAGTTTACCGACTTTCAGGTTGAAGGAATTTAGGCAGTGTCTGTTAATGCATTCGGAACAATGGCTTAGGTCAATGGAAAAACTATTCGTGGCAACACTGTTCATTGCTGCCAGTAACGATTCTGACAGCGAACCAATACATGGGATGTAGAGTTTTTGCTGAAAAGGAGCATTTTTTCTACAGGTGAGGACAACTTGACTTGAGCTGCTTAACCCCTCAAGGAGGCGTTTCAGATCTAAGCCACTATTAAAGGCATCATTTGGGCAAGCTGAGACGCAACGCATGCAGCCTGTACATTTCTCCTGTTTAAAGACGACGCTTCGACCATCAAGTTTTAGAGCCTCTGTCTGGCATTCATCCAGACAGGCTCGACACTCTGACTTGTTGAATCGCGATCTTAGACAACGTTTATTTATAAAGCATACTTTAGCGCTATCTGTTTCTGAAAATATCCTGTCAAACAGGAGGTTGGTCAGCATTTTCTTGTAGGGGTAAATTGTGTTCTTGCAATGTCACAGAATCGGCCTCAGATATTTCAGCAATAAACGCTTTAAGGCAGTCTGCTAGATTTACATAAAATACGTTATTCGTCCCATTTTTTATACTCTGACAAAATGGCTGAACCCATTGGGCAAGACATGTGTTCAAAAAATGAGTTCTGAGACTTGTCATGCGTGTCTCTTGTTCATGATCACCGCCCAGAACAGCTTCAGCCTCTAGGCTATACAGGTAATGCATAAATTCAAGTTCAATTGCAATATGGTCAGGTGCATCCCTCACATCAACTTTGAGACCGGCTTCCCGGTACACTTGCAAAACAGCCATGGTGGAATCTCCCATGATCTGTTTGTTCATGTCGAGATAGATTGATCCATAGGGGGCTGCAAGCAACTCAAAGGGCCCAACAAATAAGGCTGCATAATCAACCTGCATCTGTTCTTCACCTATCTGCTCTCTGTTATCACACATCTGCTGCGCGAAAGGAAAGGCGTTAGGGCTCGTTTTCTGTAGTAGCAGAGAAAACTGATTGAGAATATCTTCCTGTTCCCACAGATGCATTTCCGGTTCGTAGAAAAAAACGGATAAGAGTTTGAAAGAGTCTGCAAGCTGCTGGTATTTTGTTACTGTGCTTGTCATAGTATCTGATCCAGATAATTTTTTGAGTAATGCGCAGGGGGATTTCTCCCTGTTACAGAAGACCCTGCGCATTCGATTCACGCCTTATTTTACACCGTAGGTTCTGATATAGAAGACATTAGGTTCTGTCCCCTCTTTCTGTTTTAAAACAGAACCTTTATGCTTTTTAAGCAGTTGTGCGACCTCTGACTTTGAGTCGGTTTTATCACCAAAAATTCTTGCACCTGCCGGGCAGGAGTCAACACAGTAGGGCTGGCTTCCGTTCACAATCCGGTGGCGACAGAAAGTGCATTTTTCAACGATGTTGCTTCGCCGAACATCTTCGTAATCAGGATCATCATATTTTGTCCGATGTGGAGGCGTTGCCCGATAGGCACGGGAAGTGTCAAGTCCAGAGGATGTGCAGCCGGCAATAATCGCTTTATTGCTTTTGTAAAATGGCTGGGTGGGCATACTTTCCTCGTTATAACTGATAACTGAATACTCACCATATTCCCCATCTCTTTTCACTTCTTCCATGCTATAGGGACAGGCCATCTGGCATTCCCGGCATCCGATACAGCGTTCGGCGTTATGCATGGTGATTCCATCTGCCGTTTTAAACATGGCCTTTGGTTCTACAGGGCAGGCCTCAACACAGGGGGCATTGGAGCAATGGTTGCACAATACCGGCAGGGTTTTGTAAGTGGTGTCGGGGAATTTCCCGGTTGTCTCGTGGAGAAAATCCGCCCAGTTATGGGTCTGTCCATTTTGCCTGAGTGCTGTATTGTTTTCAGTCTTGCAGGCGAGAGCACATGCCCCGCAACCCACACATTTTCTCAAATCTATAATCATCGCATATTGCGTCATTAGTGTGTCCTCCTAATTATACCTTTTCAATCTTGACCACTGCATGTCCGCCATTTCTGGCGTTAGAGCCGGAAAGACGATCAATATCCCAGGGGATAATGGTATTATTGTTAATGCCACGTTCCTCAGCTTTGGCATAGTTGGCAGCCGCTGTATTTCCGTAGGCCCAATGGCCTTGCCCGTATGCTTTGGCAACGGTTCCAGGTCGAATACCCTCCCAGAGATGGGCAACACATTCACCACTGCCTGCAATGGAAGAAATGCGTACTTTATCACCATCCTTTATGCCGATATTTTTGGCGTCAATGGGGTTGATTTTTAGCGAATCCTGGTGGGACACATCACCTGGATCAACGTGTTTGAATTCGTAGTACCATGGACAGTTCTGGCTCCGTCCTTCACGGTTTAAACGCGATTTGTAATCGATAAAGACAAAGGGATATTCTTTCATATCGCCATTGCGATGGGGTGGCTCGTAATGGGGGACAAATGCAAGTTCTCCCCGAGCAGTATAATTGCTTTCCTCCAACACCTTATCAATGCTGACGTTATGTTTGTCAGCATGCCCTCCAAGAGCTTTTTTCAGGGTTTCACTGTAAAATTCAAATCTTCCGGTCTTGGTTTTATATTTTCCTCCCCAGTGCTTTTTGTATTCATAGGGATCGGAATTCCACATGCCCCGTTTTTTCATCTCTTCCCAACCATTGATTTTGTCTCCATGGCTGTCTTTTTTACCATCCCATAAGGGGGCGGTATAATATTTCAGGGTATATTCAGTAAATTCCTTGGCATTTTTGGCCTTTTTCCCAGTTTCCGGATCGGCGTACATGGTGGTAAGCGCGTCGTATAAATTGGGGAAACCACGTTCTTTGAGTTTCTCACTGATGAGGAAAGGAAATTCAGTTTCATCAGTAATAACATCCCAAACCGGTTTTATGACCGGTTGCAGCAAGGTACATGTGGCATAGCGATTGGCTTTTGTTTTCACGAAGCCGTATTTTTCATACTTGTTGACAACGCAGGGTAGGACAATATCTGCAAACTGGGAAAATTCAGAGGCATTTGTTGTTAGATGAACAGTAAAAGGTACGGAGGCTAAGGCTTTTTCCCAAAGGTCAGTGCCGTTACAGGAGAAGGCAAAATTATTCATGTAGCCGATGATCATTTTAATTGCGTAGGGATCTTTGTTCAGGATACCATGGACAACATTATTGGTGACAACACCACCGCCGGATTTGCCTTTACTGATAGCCGGCAGGTTGAGGTAGCCCCGCTGATCTATTTTCTTCATTTTGGAATGTTTTTTGGCAAGATCATCCTGAAAAGTCTTCAGCAGCTCTTTGTTGAGCTTGTTAACCGGGATCTTTGCGGTCTGTAGAGAGCCGCCTTCGTTGTCTGTTCCTCCGGTAAGGCCAGCCAGCGCGTGGACAGCCATGGCCGAATAAGCACCCCTGACATGCATTGCACATCCTGGCCCCATCCAGACACAGACATTGGGAGCCGCTTTACCCAGCCCCCTGGCAATTCGTATGATCTGATCTACAGGAATTCCTGAAAGCTCAGCCGCCTTCTTTGGGGACATGTCTTTTACAGCAATATTCCACCACTTGATGACTCCGTAGGATTCTTTTTCCTCAAAAGTAGCTTCTTCAACTTCTTTTCCGGACTCAAATCGATTTTTTCCATCCTTGAAATCGCCGACAAAACCTTTATACCATAGTCCTTCAGTGAGCATGACGTGGGCGATGCCAAGTGCCAGCGCGCCATCGGTTCCAGGAAGGACAGGCAGCCATTCATGGGCCTTTGCCGAGGTATTATTCATTTTTGGATCGACAACGGCAACGGTAGCCCTGTCAATGACATCACCAAGTCTTTTGATAGCGGCCGGTACCATCCGGTTGGAGCTTACAGGGTCACAGCCCCAGACAAGAAGATACTTTGTTTTATCCAGATCATAATCGCGATAAGACCAATAGCCTTCCGTGTAGTAGGAACCGAACTTCTCAGCTTCCGCACATGTGGAACTGTGGGAGATATTATTTGGAGATCCAAATACCTTTGGCATAACATCGTAAATTACGTCACGCATATAGGTGTAGCGACCGCGCATTAGAGAAAATGTTTCCGGTTCTCCGGCATTTCGCAGTTCCATCATCTTGTCGGCGATGGTATTTAAAGCTTCGTCCCAGGAGATGGGAACAAATTTGGGATCAATACCTCGTCCTTTCTTAGGATTGGTACGCTTCATGGGAACCTTGATCCGGTCAGGGTCGTAAACCTGTTGCAAAGAGAGGTGGCCACGGGGGCAGACGTTTCCTTCATTCTGCTTGGAGTAGCGATTTCCCCTGACTTTGACGGCTCGTCCGTCTTGAACAAATATCTCCACAGGACACCAGGTTGTGCATCCCTGACAGGTGCTTGGCTTCCATTCGCCGGGCAGCTCACCCGCCGCTATTTTTCCGCCGTCATCTTTTGCAAAAGCGTTCAGGGTAGGTTTTCTGATTGTTGCAGCTACACCAGCAGCAGCGCCAAGCTTCAGAAAATCTCTTCGTTTGATTTTCATCTTTTCCTCCTTGCTACAGAATTTTAGAAATAAACAGCGCCATGGGCTGGCGAGGTTCGATCGATACAGGTATATAATGCACCAAGTGTGCCACATCGTAATATGGTCGTGAAGTGGTATTTACCCTGGGAATGGTGGCCGACAAACAGGACGTAACCACTTTGTATTACAACATGAAAACAATTATCCTAAAGCCTGGTCGCCAAAGATACTCTGTAGAGAGGATGATGTTTCTTTGATGGAACGTGGCGGAGTTGCTTAAAAAGTAGACAGGATGCTGTCTACTTTTTAAGCAGAGGGGAGTTTTTTTCTCAAGGTCATCCGATTGATGCCAAGAAGGTTGGCAGCCTGAACCTGATTACCTTCACAGAGGGCAAGAGCCTTTTTTATTAAGATTTGTTCAACTTCAGATAAGAGATGGTGATAGGGACGCAACTCGTCCCCTTTGAGTAATTTGTCGATTTGTGTAGAGACAACCTGCTCAAAATCATCTGGAGGCCCGGCCGGGTCCTGGAGAACGCAATCTTCTGCTGTCAGGACCTTTGCTTTAGCAAGAACGATCGCTCTACGGATAGTGTTTTCAAGTTCCCGGATATTGCCGGGCCAGGAGTAGTTAGAGAGTTTAGCAAGAGCCTCATCACAGATCCCTTCCACTGCCGGTGACACCTGACGACCGTAACGGGAAAGAAAGTAGAGAATCAGATCCGGCAGATCCGTTATCCGTTGTCTGAGAGGTGGTATCGTAATGTTCAACACGTTAATTCTGTGTAGCAGATCTAGCCGAAACTGGCCATTAACCGTCATTTGCTCAAGATTTCGATTGGTGGCGATGATGAGTCGTACATCAGTTGTTAACTGCTTATTGCTGCCCAGCCGCTCAAAGGTGCCATCCTGGAGAACCCGGAGGACTTTGGCCTGAGCTCCAAGTGGCAGCTCCCCAATTTCATCCAGAAACAGTGTTCCTTGGTCACACTGTTCAAAGCGACCGATCCGTTGTCTATTGGCACCAGTAAAGGCACCTGTTTCGTAGCCGAATAACTCACTTTCCACCAGTTCAGTCGGCAGGGAGGCACAGTTCACCACCATAAACGGCGCCTCTTTGCGCCTACTATGTTGCAGGATGGCCCGGGCCGTCAGCTCTTTTCCCACCCCGGTCTCACCGGTAACAAGAACTGGCAAATCAGATCCGGCCATTTGACCGATCTTCTTGCACATATTTAGAACTTCTGAGCTGGATCCGACGATACACTCTTTATGATTGTCTGTATCGTTCCGCTGCTTGCCACAGCCACATTGCAGTTCTGCATGTATTCTACTGGAGATGAGGGCCTTATCTATTACTTGACGCAGTTCATCGTTGTCAAATGGTTTGGATACATAATCAAAGGCACCATCTTTCATGGCCTGCATGGCCGAAGTCGAATCGGCAAAGGCAGTCACCATGATTATCGGGAGATTTGGGTGCTGTTCTTTGATGATGGTAAGTGCTTCCAATCCATCCATACCGGGCATGCGAATATCCATAAGTACAGCATCCGGTTCAGTCTTCGCAATAGCCTCAACGGCTTCTTTGCCATTCTCAGCTGTGCGGATGGCATATTCATCGCCAAAAGTCCGTTTAAAGGCATAACGCACCGCTTTTTCGTCATCAACAATGAGCAGAGTTGTCATATGGTAAGATAAGTATAAGTGAAGTCCCCTCGTTTTCACGGGAGACAATATCAAGACGGCCGCCATGCTGCTGGGCAATATTCCAGGCCACAGCCAGCCCCATACCGGTACCGTCTTCCTTGGTTGTAAAAAAAGGATCAAAGATATGTTTCAGATTTTCTTCAGAGATGCCATCACCTGTATCAGAAATTGTGCAGCGCAGAGTATCGTCAACCAGAGTGGTACTTATACTGAGATCTCCCCCGTTTGGCATAGCCTGTAGGGCATTCAAGATCCCATTCATCAGTATCTGCTTGATACTGGGGCCGTCAACTCGCAAAGAAGTAAGGTCTTTTTCTAATCTTTTTTGGATCTGAACCCCTGATTTTTCAATTTTGGTTCCTGTGATTGCCAGGACATCCTCAACCAGACTGTTTATGTTGGTATCAGTAAAGGCCATTTCAGACTGCCGGGCAGAGCGGAGAAAGCGACTGACAGTATAATCGATCCTGTCCAGCTCTTCTATTACCACCTCAAGGTCTTCGCCCAGCAGTGGCTCTTCCTGTTCTCCGGCGCGCTGAATCAGCATCTTAATCGAGGTTAATGGATTTTTAATCTCATGGGCCAGACCAGCGGAAAACTCGCCAAGGACATAGAGCTTTTCCGTACGTACCAGATTCTCCTGAGCTGATCTGATGGTTGTAACCAGCTCTTTGAGTTGGCGAGACATGATATTAAACGTTGCCGCAAGCTCGCCTATTTCTCCAACGCCTTTCTCTGGAATCTCGGTACCAAAATCACCCTCACCCACCCTGTGGGCAGCACGATTGAGCAGCAGTATGGGAGAGATCAGTCGTCTTGCCATCCACAGGGCAACTAAAATACCGATAATTACTATGACTGTGGCCACTGCCCACACCTTTTGCCTGGAAGTCTGTAGAGTATTGAAAAGCGGCTGTACAGAAATTCCAAGACGGAGATACCCTACGACACCAAGTTGCTTTGAAGATATGGGAATAAGAAGATCCAGCGGATTATCCTTGTCGGCCTCTGTAAAATCCTGGAGAAAGACGGCTTGTTTTCGAGCAAGATCAAAAGAAGCTATTGGCTTACGGACTATGCGTTCACGTTCCCGGGAAAGTATAAGTTCTCCCTGGTCACTGTAGATTTCACCATAGACGAGAAAGCTCTCTTTTGACTCCAGGTATGATTGAATAAGGCTGTAGAGAGCATAATCTTCCTCATAGAGTAGAGGTTCTATGAGCTGTCGAGGCATGATTTCACCAAGCTGCAAGGCCCGAATCCGTAAATCTTCCTGCAAGATACGTTTTTCGTCGCGCAGGATCAGAGTCGCAACGGACAGAGCTGTCACCACGATAACGGCCACTATCGAAACTGATAGGCGTACCGCAATCCGGTCATACCAACGCAGCACCATGATATCTCGGTTCTCCTTTGTTCCAGTTACTATTCTTTCAACTGCTTACGCAGCAAAATAGCAGATCGATACAGCCCAGGGGTTGCAATGGCAAAACCATCCATCTCAAGGTGCTGGAGTACGACTTGACCACGGGGGTCATTGGCCATGCCAAGCAGGACTTTGAGAAGGGCCCGTTTGCTCTCTTTGTCAAGGCTCGGGGTTACCACCACCGGGGGCATACCGAACTCTTTGGATTTGTGAATGACACGAACCTGCCTGGCAAAAGAGTCCGGTAGTTCATAGAGGGAATCAAAAATCAGACTGTCTATGGCTGCCCCATCGGCAAGTCCGGTGGCAACGGCTTCAATCGATTTATCATGACTTTCCGTATAAAATGTTTTTTTAAAGAAGTTGTTGGTCGTGTAACCCAGAGTGTTGATTGTCGCCACTGGATATATGCGGCCGCTGAGCGAGAGGGGATCGGTAAAGGCAAAAACCTGACCCCGTAGTTCTACAAGACTCCTGGCCGGGTTGTCCATGGTGGTAATGATATATGACTGGTAGGAAGTTTTCTCTTTAACTACGGGTACAGCCAGAACTTCCAGCCCAAAATTCTTCCGACCGGCAAGATATCCGCCCGTACAGGTAAAGGCCATCTGTACACTTGCCTTCTGGAGAAGGTTGTTGATTTCCTCGTAGGTGCGGCGCTGTTTCAGGTGAACGTGAATGCCGAGTTTTTCTTCCAGATAATCACGAAATTCGGAAAAGTGTATCAGGGTTTTTGCAGGAGAAACCATGGCAGAAACAGCGAAATAAAAATGATCTGCGTGCTGATCTTTGTCCACTTGAGACAGGGCTTGAAGTGGCGACAAAATGAAGACCAATAAAAAGAAAACTAGCGGGCTGAATTTGGTTTTTTGCATAAAAAGTACCTACTAAAAAAGAGTAATTTACGTTCTTAACATGATAGGCGAAGAAGTAAGTGACACTTCTTTGTGGCTGCTGTGTGCTGTGTTTATCGTACAGGTAATACCCTCCTATTTTTGCCATTGGCACGATGCAGTCGTCTGATTTTACCGTAGTTAAAAGCAAAGGAAATAGCTTTGTTGGCGGTTCTTTTTCTACCAGTCCAGACATAGGGGCCAGTAATGGTGATAGTTTTAGTTATAACATCAATATGGTCTGCGTAGTCTTTCCCTCTGACTTTGGGGCTGTTACCGTAAAGCGTTGCGAGTTCGGAGGAAGTGGGCATGCGCCAGTCATTATGGTTGCCAACTGAGTAGTTTTTACAATACGATACTGCTGCAGACCAGATGATATCCGCACCATTGTCTTTAGCAGCCCAGTTCAGGCCACTTTTTTTGTCCTGCACCGTTCCGTCTTCTAACACAAGGAAACGTTCGTTGCCTGCCAGTGCCGGCAGGGTAGCGATAAAAAAGCAGAGAATGGTGAAACCCAAGAGGAAGCATGTGTTGCGGCCGGGAAAGTATCTTTCATTCATGTGCATTTGTTTTACCTGCTTTAGTCAGTGATCGTCATATCTTCTGAATCTGTTAAAAACGGTTTATATTGCATATCTACTTCGACGATATGGGTAAGCAACCACTTTCTTAAAAAATGGTAAAAAGTTGTTGTTGCCTGTGTGTCTCCATTGTCGATCCGTTCTTTGAATAGATGGACATTCTCCAGTAGCTTGGCGTGGATAGTTTTGTGGTCGTCAAGTGCAGGGTATCCAATTTTCTCCATTGCTGCTTCTTCGTTGGCAAAGTGCTCCTGGGTATATTGAGTAAGTTTGTTTATTTCTACGGTGATATAATTGATACCTTTTTGATCCCGGACAATTATGAACATCTCGTTGAGTATATCAAGAAGGATTTTGTGGTCATCATCAAACCTGGGAACACCTACTGAAAAAGAATCTCTCCATTTAATCAATGCCATAGCATACCCTTCGGTTGGGGGGAATGAATACAGTTCTCTATTGGTTCACGTTATCACAGGGGTATGATAAAATGAATAAGTATTCCAGCTGTTCAGTTTTTAAGTAAAAGATATTTTGCCACTACTGGCAGAGAAAGCTCGCCGATTATTTATCTGGACACATTGCAGTACTAAAAAAAGTTGGAATAAAAATGTTCTAATTCTACTCCTTAGATTTAGCCTTTCAACTATACCTGCGGCTTGAGGACAGATAAGGGGATTGGTGGGATGCCCATTAAAGGTGAGCAGATTCAGGCCATGGTTATTTAACAGGGGGTGTTCTGTAAACGCAGCCCTCTGTTGACAAAAGAAACATTTTTGGATAAAGAAGGTAAAAACAAAGAGCTACACTTAGTATGTAGCCCTAAAAAATCTTCCTGAAGAAGACGTGTGTAGCAACTATGGTCTGTATTCGCAAAGTGTCCTCCATGAATCGCCGACAATTTATGTCGGCTGTTGCCTTCAATGCCGCAGCGCTTGCTTTGGCAGCCCCAGTTCTGGCTTTAGCAACGCAAGCTCCCCGTTCTCTATCTTTTTATCATACTCATACCGGTGAAAAGCTGGATATTCAATATGGTGAGGTCGGCCAATACGATACAAAGGCACTGGCAGAAATTGATCAATTTCTGAAAGATTTTCGCACCGGAGAGGTACATCCCATCGACCCGCATCTGCTGGATCAGCTTGCCTCCATCGGCGATAACTTTGGCAATCAAGGAACCTTTGAA
The DNA here is from genome assembly GCA_022712895.1 of Desulfocapsa sp. GTDB lineage: Bacteria > Desulfobacterota > Desulfobulbia > Desulfobulbales > Desulfocapsaceae > Desulfocapsa. The sequence continues at coordinate 51,261 of JAFLJS010000025.1, read as the reverse complement.
GTGATCTCCGGATTTCGTTCGCCCAAGACCAATCAACAGTTGCGCAGTAACAGCTCCAAGGTGGCTAAGCGCAGTTTGCACATGAAAGGCCAGGCCATAGATGTTCGTTTGACTGGTGTGCGGATAAAAAAACTTCAACAATGTGCTTTGCAGCTCCAGTGTGGTGGGGTTGGCTATTATCCGAAATCTAACTTTATCCATCTTGATACCGGACGCGTTCGCTACTGGTAAGCCGTTCCGATTGGCTGTCTTCTCTGCTTCTAGCTGCGAGGGGCGTCAAGTGCCTTCAGCAATGTTGCATCCCGCTTATAAATATCTTGCGTAAACATTATTTTATTACTGTCTTCCGAATTTACCGTCCAGTAGAGGAGCATTACCGGTAAGGCTGTTTTGAGACTTATATTCGTTGTTTTTCCGCCCGCTATAACTTTTTCAAATCGATACCTATTCCAGTTTTGACCATCATTTTGCAGAATGAGCTCTCCAAGAGTTAGAGGGTTATCAACCCTTATACATCCATGACTGAAGGCGCGGTGATCTCTTGAGAAGAGTTCACGGTGGGGAGTGTCGTGCAGATAGATTGAATGTTTATTTGGCATGATGAATTTTATCCTGCCCAGAGCATTATGGGGGCCTGGAGCCTGGCGGATGAGATAGGGGAAGCTGCGGCCTGAATAACTCTGCCAATCAATGCTTGCTGGATCGATGAACTTTCCCTTATAATCGAGAATATGGAGGTTCTGTTCCTGGAGGTAGCTGTTATCCTGTTGTATTTGAGGAAGAGTTTCCCGCCGGATAATAGAACGCGGAATCGTCCATGTGGGATTGATGACCAGGTATTTGATGGATGATTTAAAGCTTGGAGTCATGAAATATGGCAATCCCACGATAATTCTGGTTTTCCATATTACCTGATTGTTTTTGTAGTAGTAAAGGGTGAATTGAGCAATATCGACAAGGATAAAAGTGGCTGGCAGATCATGTGCAATCCAACGGGCACGTTCCAGGTTGACGCGGATCTGATTGATTCTCTGTTCCACTGGAGTGTTGAGCTTTTTCAAGGTCTGTTTGCCAACCACTCCATCCACATCAAGAAAATGGCGCTGTTGAAAATGACGCACTGCTTGCGTTAACGTCTTGTCAAACAGAGATGATTGCAGATCTTCCACCGCTAAATCACCGGAACGAAATAAACGATCACGTAAGGCCTGTATCCGTGGTCCCTCTGCGCCAGGTTTTAGGGCAGGTCCGGTACTGATTGCTGACCAGTCGCCATCCTGTTGAATCGATTTGTATCTGGCCAGTGCTGTTTTAAGGCGTGTATAAAAAATAGAGTGTGGTGAAAGGGAGGCCAGGGTGTCTCCAATATTGCCATTACGTATTGATTCTTCAATAATCGAGGCAGGATCTCGCTCTATGCTGTGTAGATGCTGGGGGTCGATCTTGCCAAAGGACTTGTCGTAGGCCAGGCGAATAAAGGCATTGGTTAGCAGTATATCATAATTAATATGCAGGGTGAGGTTGTGTGGCTCTGCATTTTTCTGCTTTTGCAGACGTAGTAATGGTTGCAGGTGATAATCGTTCGGTGTCAATCCTTCCAGCACACTGGAGGAGATGGCTTTGAATAGCTGCTGTACATTGTCTGGCCGCTGCCATAACAGTTGGAAATCGTTTTTACTGTAAATCGTAAGAAGTAGTCTGGGACTGTTAACCAGTTCACCCCCGATCGTATGGTCACTTTGTGTGGTGATCTGCTCAATTTGATCGCGTAAAAACTGGCTTTCTTCTGCTTTTGCATTCCCTATCAGGAATATCGATAGGGAAAGTAAAAAGACAACTAGGGTTTTATGGGGCATGTTTTGGCTGATCAGTAAAAGATTGTGAGGTCTTGAATAAAACAATACCTGGAACCTATACCGTCTACGAAGCCATGACCACCATAAAATGGCAGAATCATCCTTGTAGCAGGAAGATAAATAGTATTTATGGCATTAGCACTACTGGGAAATGGTGAGCCCGTTATATGCTGCTAAAAATTAAAAACAGTCGCTGTGGCAGCTTTGTTGATTAGATTGCCACCTGTATCAAGTGTCATATTCACCCACAGTACACCCTTATCAGCCAGGAAGATGTTCACGGTGTGTCCTTTTTCATGGGCGATTTTGGCAAAGTTGAAAGATAGGCTTTAATAAACTGCCACCTATTGGGCATATGTCCATTAAAGGTGCGAGTGATACGCATATTTATTTGAATTAAATAGTAAAAAAAAATCGCAGGAAGTAGACTGCCTGCTACAATTGAGTTGTCGGGATATTTTGATTTTATGTACACGCTAAAACGGGAGATTGTGTAAAAATGTTTTTACCAGCACTTGCCAAAGATTTATACAAGGCTCAAAAGGAAGTTGAAAAAATCGAGAAGCTACTTGAGCAGACGACTGTAGTTGCAGAGCAGGAAAAGGTGAAGGGGGCGTTGCGTCAGGCCAGTGCAGAACTGGCCCAGTTAAAACGGATTATGGAAGGCAGAAAGGAGCAATCAAGGGCTTCACTTCATAAACCAAAAAACAGATTTGGTTTATAATTTCCCAATTAGCATCCACAGCAATTGCAGGCAAATGAGAGCGTAAAAGCCTGCAATAACATCATCAAACATAATCCCAAATCCACCATGGATATGTGTGTCAAACCATGAGCAGGGAAAGGGTTTGAGTATATCAAAGAACCTAAAAAGGAAAAAACCGATAATCCAGGCTGCAGGGTGGCTGGGGGCTGCTGCAAGCGTAATAAACATCCCCACAAATTCATCGATAACGATTGGCCCAGCATCGGCCTGGTCGAGGATTTTTTCAGCTGATCCCGCCAGCAGACAACCCACCACAAAAATCACGGCCACCAAAGTAAGATAGCTTGGCAGCGGCATATTACGCATAAAAAACCAGGGAACAAGGGCCATTAACGATCCCCAGGTTCCAGGTGCTTTGGGGAGGTTGCCTGAGTAAAAACCGGTGGCCAGAAACATGATGATCTTATCCATTACTCTTTCTTCTCTCCTGCCTGTATGACAGCGTTGTATACACGTGATAGTGGGATTTGTTCAGTTTGTGCTATTCTTTTACACGCTTCATATTCGGGATAAATAATTGTCCCATCAGGCTTTTGTACCTGCTTTGCTGTAATATTTCCCCATTTTGTTGTGATTTGCACAGATTCTCTTGCCAGAGTCATCCGGTTCTCCTGACGGAAGCGAAGGCCGATGGTACTGGTTTCAGCGAGAATGATCTGTCGCAGGGGAAGTGCATTGTGCGGTGCACAGATAACTTGCAAGCACTGTCCGGGGCGGCCTTTTTTCATCAATAGAGGGGTGAGTGACACGTCCAGGGCGTTTGCCTCAAATAGGAGCTCGGAGAGATAAGGGAACATCTCTGTATTCCAGTCATCAAGGTTACATTCTATTATTTCGACAGTCTGTATTTCTTCCGCAACATTTTTTTCACCAACAAGCAGACGCAACAGATTGGGCTGCTCATTACGAAGTATGTTGTTCCCAGCACCATAGCCCGTTTTTTTGACGGTCATGGCCGGCATATTTCCAAAGGTATCTGCCAGTTGGGTCGCAAGTACAGCACCTGTTGGAGTAACGAGCTCTTTTCCCTGGTCAACACCGTACACCGGGATATCCCGTAGCAGTTCACAGACAGCGGGAGCGGGCAGAGGCAGGTTCCCGTGGGCGCATTTGACAAAACCGCGTCCCATGGGCAGAGGCGAACAACAAACTTCGCTAATATTAAAATATTCTAAAGCGATAAGTGAGCCCACAATATCAACAATGGTATCCACAGCACCTACTTCATGGAAATGGATTGTTTTGATATCCACATTGTGAACACTGGCCTCTGCCTCTGCCAGGCGGGTGAAAATTCTGCTAGCCTGTTCTTGTATGGAAGTTTTGAGAGTGCTCTTCCGAAGAAGTTCAAGGATGTTTTCAAGGTGGCGAAAGTGCTGTTTAGAACCGGAGTGAACGCTGAGTTGCTTGCAGCCGATACCTGAACGCAGATCGTTCTTTACGCTCAGGCTGAAATCCAGATTGGGGATTTTAGAAAGTTCAGTAATAAGCAGATCCTCAGGGAGACCTGCATGGAGAAAAGCACCAAGCAGCATATCGCCACTGATTCCTGAGAAACAGTCGAGGTAGCAGCAGGTTACTGGAGTGGGCATCAGAGATCTATGGGGTTGGGAGAAATTGCTGACTGTTTGTGAGCTTCTGGCCGCAGAGATATGCCTCAACACTCATCCGTTTTTTCCCTTCCGGCTGGATTTCATGAACCAGCAATGTGCCTTCACCAGTGGCCAGCAGCAAGCCGTTTTTATCCGCCTGAATAATTGAGCCGGGACTCTGAGAGCTTGTCGTCTCACTGATAACAAGGGGCGCGAAAAAACGAAAACGTTTGCCATCAAGAAAGCTGTAGGCAGTGGGCCAGGGATCCATCCCTCTGATTAAACAGTGGATTGCACGGGCGGATTTATGCCAGTCAATGCAGCCATCTTCTTTTTTTAGTGGCGGTGCCTCGGTGGCCAGGCTGTGATCCTGTTCAATAGGAGGGAGTTTGTCTTCTCTTAACAAATCGAGGGCTTTTAGGAGTGCTGTACCGCCAAGTTTTGAAAGCTTGTCGAAAAGACCACCTGCAGTCTCATCCGTAGCCACAGGGATGGCTGCCGGCAGCAACATTGCACCGGTATCCATGCCCACATCCATCTGCATAATGGTGACTCCCGCTTCACTGTCTCCTGCAAGAATTGCCCATTGAATGGGAGCTGCTCCCCGATGACGGGGAAGAAGAGAACCGTGAATATTTATGCAGCCAAGGGGAGGCAGGTCAAGGATGGAAGGTGGCAGGATACGACCGTAAGCCGCTACAATAATGAGGTCTGGATTAAATGAACGTAGTGTGTCCGCAAACTCTTCTGTTTTTATTTTGGTGGGTTGCAGTACCGGAATACCGGAGGCTTCTGCCGCAATTTTTGTGGGTGTGGCAGCCATCTTTTTACCACGGCCTTTGGGGCGGTCCGGTTGGCTGACCACAGCCACCACTTCGTCAGGGCCATCAATTAAAGCCTGTAAGGCAGGGACGGAAAAATCCGGGGTCCCCATGAAAATGATTCGAAATTTTTTATTTTTTGTCATCAGTTATCCCAGCATCTTTTTTTGCAGCGGCCTGCTGTTGTTTTTTGACCTTTTTCTTATAGAGCGCTCGTTTTAGAGTGGAAAGGTGGTCTAAAAAGAGAATACCGTCAAGATGATCAATTTCATGCTGGAGCACAATGGCGAAGCGATCTTCAGTGCACAGTTCATGTGGCTTTCCCTCTGCATCCTGATAACTCACAGTGACTTCCAGGCTACGTTTGACAGATGCAGTGAGATCAAGAACAGACAGACAACCTTCCTCGTCGACCTGTTTGCCCGACTGTTTGGTTATTTTCGGATTCACCATAACCATAGACTTGTGCTCATCTTCTTCCTCGGAAATATCCACAACTATCAGCCGTATGGATTTTCCAATTTGAGGTGCAGCCAGCCCAATACCCGGAGCGTCGTACATAGTCTCCACCATGTCGGCGATGAAACTGTTGAGATCTGTATTAAATTCAGTGACTTCTTCTGCCTTCTGGCGCAGGACAGGGTTGGGGAATGTAAGGATTTGGCGCAGGCTCATGGGCTTATTCTATATTAGTGGTTATTCGTTATATTTTTTATATGACGCGAGAATATAGCACAGGGTTTCTCTTTCCGCATCAAAGTTGTGTTTCATAACAATATGCGCTACACTTCCTCTAGTCAAATTCAACCACCATTATTTTGCAAAAATAGATAAGAAATCATGATACTCACTCTCTTCGTTGCACTGCTTCTCAGTTATCTTGTTGGCGCTATTCCTTTTGGTCTGTTGTTCAGTCGTGCAGTGGGCAAAGATGTACGTCGGGAGGGGAGCGGTAATATAGGTGCGACCAATGTAAACCGGGTTTTGGGTAAAAAACTTGGTATTCTGACTTTACTCTGTGATGTGATAAAAGGCTTTCTTCCTGTTTTCCTGATGGCATTTTATCTGCCCCCGTCAGCAGATTCTGTGTGGATTATTGCCCTTTGCGGTCTTGCCGCGGTTGTAGGGCATATGTTCTCTGTATACCTTGGTTTTACAGGAGGTAAAGGTGTGGCTACGGCTCTTGGTGTTTTTCTCTTTTTTTCACCCCTTGCCATTCTCGCTGCCCTGGTACTCTTTATCGGGGTTGTCTATATGAGCGGTTTTGTATCTGCAGGTTCTCTTGCTGCTACAGCCGTTATACCTCTTTTTCTTTTTCTGTTTGGCTCTGGTCTCGAAATTGTTTTTGTCGCCCTTGTCATTGCTATCCTTATTTGGGTGAAACACAGTGCGAATATTAAACGTCTTATTGCTGGCGAAGAAAAGAGCTGGAAGAGTAAGGAAACGTCATGACCAAATCGGAATGGGAGGAAGTCTTTGCGGCCAAAGAGCTTATGGGGCTTGGGGATAGTGCAACCCTTGGCGAATTGAAACGTAGTTATCGAAAACGTTGTAAAGAGTACCATCCTGATATCGCAGGAGATGATAAGGCCAAGGGTGATATGATGCGGAAACTGACCCGGTCTTATGATGTTTTGATGAACCATTATACTCAGTTTAAAATTCCACTGATTCCCCGTGATGGGGAAGCCGTGGAGGCAGAAGACTGGTGGATGGATCGTTTTGGTCGTGATCCCCTGTGGGGCAAAAATAGTGTGTAGGTCATCTACAACTAGAGTTCTTTTTCATGTTTTTTAACGTAATTTCTGCAATCAGGTCTGTTCTTTGAAGAAAATCCCAAAAAAATATTTTCATTTAGTTATGTCAGTGATGATGACATTGATGATGGGGAGCGTAATGTCTGGGGTGGTCACCTTTATCAATGTTGGGTTTGCAGATAACTTTTTTCAACTATGGTTCAGGGCATTTACCATAGTATTTCCCATTGCATTTCCACTGGTATTGTTTTTTGTTCCAGTGGCTCAAAAATTTGCTGGTAAAATTACAGAGTAAAGAGCATTTGCCAGGATTTTCACTTGGCTGCATCACCTGACCATTCGTTGGTCGTTTTCTTGTTTTGTACAGAGAGTTCTTCTCTCGTTCCACTGATTTTCACATCCCATCTTTGCTTTTCTTTCAAATTCAATCAGTCCAAAATGGGTTTTCATATTTATCCAGAAATGTACTCACTGGCGCCAAAAAATGCGCAGGTGTCGCTTTTGGTAATTTTTGGTAAGTTTTAGTTCTTTGTGTGTTGTGAATTGACAAAGGCAGAGGATGGTTCTAAATGAGATTAATGAAAATGAGGATGCAATGGATCGGATGAAAAGTAAGTTTTTGAGCACCAGAGAAGTGGCAGACCTGCTGCAGGTCAATGAAAAGATGGTGTACAGCCTGATTAATAATAAAGGGTTGCCTGCCACCAAGGTGACAGGGAAGTGGCTGTTCCCTCGTAAAATTGTTGAAGAATGGCTGGAAGTAAACGTGATAAACAGTCTGGTTTCTTCAGACACCATGTCTTCTGAAAATGGAATATTGCTGTTTGCTGGCAGTGATGATCCATTTTTCCAGAAAGTTCTTTCACTTTTTCATCGGAATTGTTCAGGCTGCACCGCATTTTTTGCCAATATTGGCAGTATGGGTGGCTTGAAAAGCCTGCGCAGCGGGCAATGTCATATCGGTGTCTGTCATTTACTGGAAGATGACAATGAAGAGTATAATTTTCAGTTTGCAGTTGAAGAGTTGGACAGGACTCCTGTGTTTGTCAATTTTAGTAAACGCGAGCAGGGAATACTGGTACAGCGAGGCAACCCGAAAGGTATTGCGTCCATTTCTGATCTTGCGAAAGATGATGTGTCCATTGTCAATCGCCCTCTGGGAACAGGGACTCGCTTGCTGCTGGATTATGAAATTGCAAATTCTGAAATCACAGCAGAAGCAATTAAGGGCTACGATAGAGAAGTCGGAAGGCATCTGGATGCCGGACTTGAAATTGTAGCAGGACGAGCTGATGCAGCACCGGCAATCCGCGCAGTTGCCGGTATACTGAATCTTGATTTTATCCCCATACGATGGGAACGCTTTGATCTTCTTATCAGTCGGGAACGATTTTTTGAAAAGGGTATTCAGGACTTCCTGGCTATCCTACATGATAAGGAATTTGCTGAACTTGCGGATTCTTTTCTTGGGTATGACATTTCCCTCAGTGGGAAAATGATTTTCCCGGATAATTTTAAAACGGAGTTGGAATGATGAAACGATTTTTTATGATTACACTGTGCATGTGTGTTCTGGCTGCAAGTCCAGTCCTGGGTGCAGATAAAGTGTTGAAAATGTCCACCACAACCAGTACCCAATCGTCGGGGTTGCTGGATGTTCTTCTTCCTGTTTTTCAAAAGGATACAGGAATTCAGGTGAAAGTTATTGCCAAAGGAACGGGAGCGGCCATACGTGATGGCATGGATGGTAACGTTGATATCATTTTTGTTCACGCTAAGGGGCGTGAAGATACATTTGTTGCAGAAGGGTATGGTGTGAAACGGTATGCTGTGATGCATAATGATTTTGTGATAGTGGGGCCCACATCTGATCCGGCAGGTATTAAAGGAATGAAAGATGCTGCTGGGGCCCTGAAGAAAATTGCCAATTCAGCCACACCATTTGTTTCTCGTGGTGATGATAGTGGAACGCACACCAAAGAACAGGCGTTGTGGAAAGCGACGGGGCTTGCAATGGAGACGCAGACCCAGATAATAGTCAAGAAAGGGGCAAAGAAAGAGGTCACCTCCAGTCAACCGGCAGCGTCTGCAAACTGGTATCAGTCCATTGGTCAGGGAATGGGTAAAACCATGACTTATACTGATGAAAAACAAGCCTATACACTTTCTGATCGTGGTACTTATATCAAGTTCAAGTATGGGAAAACTCCAGCACTTGAGCTTGATGTGCTTTGTGATGGTGACAAAATCCTTGTCAACCCCTATGGCATTATTGCGGTAAACCCCGCGAAACATCCGCATGTACAGATAGGGCTAGCTAATCAGCTGGTTGAGTGGATCACTTCCGCTAAAGGACAACAGTTGATTAATGAGTACCGCCTTGTTGGTAAACAGCTTTTTTATCCTGATGCCATAAAGATGTAAAACTGAGTAACTTGCATTGTCATTTCCGACTTGGAGTCCGGGATGGCAATGCTTTTTATACAATTCTTACCTGGTGGAAATGCTCTAAAAGAGTGCAGAACAAACCAGAATTAAGTACAGAGACTGCATGGATTTACTTATAGACAGCATCTTTTCGGCGTTTCTTTTAGTGGTTGCCCGTGACCCGGAACTTTTAAATATTGTAGGCGTTTCGCTCACCGTCAGCTGTGGAGCGACCCTTATCGCTTCCTGCTTTGGCCTGCCCTGTGCTTTTTTTATTTCTTTTAAATCCTTTGCTGGCAAGGCTTTTCTCATCACCATTCTCAATACTTTGCTCGCTCTTCCCACCGTGGTTATCGGTCTTCTTGTCTATTCTTTCATCTCGAGACGAGGGATTCTAGGCCCCCTTGATCTGCTCTACACCCAAAAAGCGATTATCATCGGCCAGGTTATACTAATCTTTCCAGTGATCACAACGCTAACCATTGCTGCCATAAGCAGAATCGATAAGCGATACCGACAAACAGCTTTAACACTTGGTGCTAACGAGTTTCAAGTGGTGAAGGTGATTTTTAGAGAGGCACGCTATGGTATCATTGCGGCCATCATTGCCGCATTTGGCCGGGTGATTGCCGAAGTGGGAATTTCCATGATGCTTGGCGGCAATGCCAAGGGGTTTACCCGCACCATGACCACCGCCATGGCCCTGGAATATGACAAGGGTGAATTTGTGCTGGCCGTTGCTCTGGGCGGGGTGCTTATGAGTATGGCATTTCTGATCAATATGCTCTTTCATTTCTTTCAGGGGCGGGGAGATCAGCATGCTGTATAGCCTGAGAAATATCCAGGTGCATCGTGGTGAGAGGTGTATTCTTGATATCGAGAAACTCGATATTACAGCAGGAAAAGTTTATTCTCTGGTCGGGCCCAACGGGGCGGGGAAAACAACCCTGCTTGATGTTCTTGGTTTTCTGCTGAAACCCGATACGGGAACCATGGCATGCAACGATATTTCTGTGCAATATAGTGCCAGGGCTTATCACAAACTCCGGCAAAAAGTCGTTCTCGTTGATCAATACCCTATCCTCTTTACCGGACCAGTATGGAAAAATATCGACTTTGCCTTGAAAGTAAGAAAGATTTCTAGAGAGCAACGTACCATTCGTATTCGCGAAGTGCTTGATCGAGTCGGTATGCAGAAGTTTGCGAATGCAGATGCCCATAAGTTATCCGGTGGAGAGACAAAACGAATTGCTCTGGCGCGAGCACTGGCCATAGAGCCGGAAATCCTGTTATGTGATGAACCAACGGCTAATGTGGATACAGAGAATCAGGAGCGTATTCTCGAAATTCTGAGTTATTGCAACAAAAGGCAAAAAACATCTCTGATTTTTGCAACCCATTACCTTTCGCAGGCCCAACGGCTGGCTGATTTTAGCATTGTTTTGCAGAATGGTTCTGTTTCCACAGGTGGCAACGAAAATATTTTTGCTGTTCGTCGAGGTGATAATACCTCCGAAACAGGAAAATGGCTGCTTGGCGAGGGGCTCTCACTTGTTGTGCCCAATAGCATAAACAGAGCAGAAACGAGAAGTTGCAGGGTGCAGATTGATCCGCACTCTATTACTATCTCCAGATCGTGTAATTCCACAGAATCCATGGCAGCAGTTTGGAAGGGGAAAGTCGTCAGCATAGTAAGCGAGAATACCAAAGTGAGGATAACTGTTGATTGCGGTATTCGAGTGGATATCTTTCTTGCTCGAGATGTTTACGCAAAAGAGCAGTATATGCTTGAGGAAAATGTCTGCCTCGAAATCTCCAAGGAAAAGTGTGTCATCCTACCAAACGACAGTTTTACAACAACCTGACAAAACAGATGTAGATTTTTTACAATTTCGTCATGAATTTCCTTTTCTTTTTTCCTTATAAAAGGTATCCACAAATTAGGCTTTTTTCGGCATTCAGGATAGAATCTGATTTGTTGTGATGCAGTTCAAAAAAGGGAAAATTTAATGCGTATTTTGTTCCTGGCTACACTCTTTTTTCTGTTCGTTCCTATTGCTGCCATTGGCGGTTCCACACCCAATAATAGTTCTATCTCCTGGTTTATGATGTTCGTCGGACTGCTTGGCGGTCTCGTCTTCTTTCTCTACGGTATGGATAAAATGAGCAGTGGTATGAAAAGCACTGCCGGCAATAGCATGCGAACAATCCTTGCCAGCCTTACCCGTAATAAATACATTGCCTTTGTTGTTGGTGCTTTTGTCACCATGATTATCCAGTCCTCCAGCGCCACAACGGTTATGCTTGTGAGTTTTGTGCAGGCGGAACTTATGACCTTTGCCCAGTCACTGGGTGTAATTTTAGGCGCAAAAATCGGAACCACCATCACTGCGCAGATGGTCGCCTTTAAACTCACCGATTATGCCATGATTATGATTGTGGTGGGATTTGGCGTAAGACTCCTCGCAAAAAGTGAAAAGGCTCGTAGCATCGGGGAAATCCTTCTTGGTTTTGGTATGCTTTTCTACGGTATGAAACTGATGAGCGATGCCATGTATCCATTGCGTAGCTATCCCGGTTTTATCGACACCATGAAAGGCCTTGAAAATCCGATGCTGGGTATACTGGCAGGCACCCTATTCACAGCACTGGTACAGAGCTCAAGTGCATCCACCGGTGTTGTCATCGTCCTTGCCCAACAAGGCCTTATTACCATTGAAGCGGGCATTCCCATAATACTTGGTGCCAATTTGGGCACATGCATTACCGCAGCTCTTGCTAGTATCGGTACAGGGCGTGAAGCAAAGCGTGTGGCCGTTGCCCATATCCTTTTCAACGTTGTCGGCGTGCTGCTCTTTGTCTTCTGGATTCCACAGTTTAGTGAGCTTATTCGATCAATTGCAGGAATGTTTAACTCATCAACTGCCAGGCAGGTGGCCAATGCCCATACACTTTTCAATATTTCGGTGGGTCTGTTTTTCCTTCCCTTTCTCAATCTCTTTGCTGCCCTAATCATTCGTTTGTTGCCGGATAAAAAAATTGATCAGGATCTGATTCCAAGTGCATGGCACATTGATGATGCTATTCTAGATACCCCTGCGATTGCCCTGCAGCTGGCCCGGGCTGAAATAGCCCGAATGGCCAAGCTCTTAGGAAGAATGCATAATGCATCCATGGTACCTTTTGTCTCTTGTGAGCTTCCTCAGGATAACTACTTTCCCGAGCGGTTGAACCTTCTTCAGGGTATTGAAATGCGTGAAAGAAAGATTGATTTCTTAGGAGAGCAGATCCGGCTCTATCTTTTAAAGATCAGCCAGCAGAGTTTATTAGAAGAGCAGGGCGAAGAGATCAATAGTTTGATTGCTGTGCTTAATTCCATGGAAAGGATAGGAGGTGTTATCGCACGGCAGATTATCCCCCTTGTGACCAGGAAAAAGGCAATCGGGAAGGATTTCTCAGAAGAAGGTACCAGTGAGCTTCTCCATTACCATGAGAAGGTCGGCAAACAGCTAAAGCGGCTTGAAGAGATTATGCTGAATATGGATGTTACCATTGCCCAGAAAGTGCATCGTAAAAAATTCCATTACAGTGATTACGATTCTCTACTCCGCAAGCAGCATCTCCAGCGGCTTCTTGCCATGAAAGAAGAAACAGTGGAGACTCACGTAATACATATGGAACTAATGGATGCGATGAATAACATAAATATTTATTGTTTTGAAATTGCAGAAAATATTATCAAACTTGCAAATTTGGAAGAAGAATAGCCCTGAAGGGCTTGAGGAAATCATTTCATGCGTTCATTGTTTTCACAACTCTCATACCGCTTTTATTTTATATTTCTTTTTCTTGGCTTTGGTGGACTTATTGCCGTGCTCACCTCTTTAATTAACTACAATCTTGATGTTCGCAGTATTCAGGCAGAACTGGCTGACAAGGCTAATCATGAGTTAATGCGTAAACGTCAGGAGCTAACATCGTTTGTCACTCTTCTGGAGCGTACAGTTTTTTCATTGCGCGATAGTAAAGCATTGAAGAATTATATTCGTCACCCCAATGAAACAAACAGGGCAACTGTTAATCAGCTATTTTACTCTATCAGTAATACCAATCCTTCGTTGATGCAGGTTCGCTACCTGGATGGCAAGGGGATGGAACGCATACGAATCGATTGGGTTGTAGGGAAACAGACACCGGATATTATTGCTGCGGAAGATCTCCAGGATAAAAGTCACCGTTACTATTTTTTTGAGTCAGCACAGGTGGCAGCAAACAAATTCTGGTATTCTCGACTGGATCTGAATGTCGAGCGTAAGAAGATTGAGAACCCTTATAAGCCGGTTATTCGAATAGCTTCTCCTGTTTATGTCGATCAGCAATTTTCCGGTATTGTGCTTGTCAATGTTCATGCAAAAGAGTTTCTTGAAAATTTTAAAGAAAGTGCGACCTTCAATATTGCGCTGGCCGATCAGGACGGGCAGTATCTTACCCATTATCTGGACGATTTGTCATGGTCTCGATATCTCCAGACCGGGCACACGCTACAGGATGATTATCCAAATACTGTAACGAGCATACTCCATGGTACTCCTGGCAGTACTATGGAATTAATGGATTCTGTTTATGTCGCGTCGTTGAGTGATTTATTGGTGAAAGATCAGGCGCATCTCCTGCTTTTCCCGAAGGAGCAAGCTATTCTGGGGATGAAGGCAGAACGGCGCAAGGCAATGTTTATGGTTATTGGCACCATTCTTCTTCTTTCTATTCCATTGTCTATTGCCATCTCAAGGATTCCCACAAAATTAAATGAGAAAATTTCCAGGCAGAATAAAAAACTTCAGGAGTATGTGAACATCATTGATCAGAACATCGTCACCGCTACCACTGATGCCAGGGGAAGTATTAGGGAAGTCAGTTCGGCATTCGCGAGGGTGTCCGGGTATTCCAAGGACGAGTTAATCGGTAAGAAACCTGGCATGCTCAGGCATCCCGAGGTGCGGGGGGTAAAAAAAGGAGCGATACTTCAAAAAATACAAGCTGAGCAGGTATGGAAGGGGGAATTTTGTAATAAAACGAAAGCGGGTGACTCATACTGGCTGGAAGCAACAATTTTTCCGAAATTTGATAAAGCCAAGGAAGGTGCTGGTTATACTGCTATTTGTCATGATGTTACTGATAAGAAACGTATTGAACAACTCTCAATTACGGATGCTTTGACGGGGTTGTATAACAGACGGTTTTTTGATGAAACCATAAAAAAAGAGATGGGTCGGGCAATGCGTGATGATAAACAGCTTGCTTTTGCCATGCTGGATATCGATTATTTCAAACAATACAATGATCACTATGGTCACCAGAAAGGCGATGAGGTTCTCAGTGCTGTTGGACAATTACTCCAGCAGACACTTACCAGAAGCAGTGATTTCTGTTTTAGGCTGGGTGGTGAAGAGTTTGGACTCCTTTTTTCAGGGCTTACTCCCGAAGAGGCACTGGATTTCACAGAAAATGTAAGAGCCCGTATAGCGGGACTTGCTCTTGAGCACCAGTGGGGATGTGAGGACAAAATCATTACTGCTTCTTTTGGCTTACTCTCAATAACTCCAGCACCCGGAACAACTGTCGACACAGTATATCAAAGGGCCGACCAGGCACTGTACAGAGCAAAAAGTGATGGTCGAAACCGGGTTTTTTCAGACCTCCTTAACCAACAAACTGTATGATTATTTTGTGGCCATTTACTCCAGCAACACACCGTGGTTGCAGGAGTAAATGGCGAATTGGCAATAACTCCCCAGGTTCAAGCATCCACAATTCTTGCTCCTACGTTTCTAACAGCTGAAAGTTCATAATTAGTAGTTCCCCCATTCACAGGAGACGCAAATGGCCCTACATGAGAAGCACACGATTAAAGGAAAAATAGAAGACGATATCTACGCATCTTCTGATCTCGCTGTTGTCATGCCTAAATATAAAATGCCACTATATGAACATGACCCGCGACACGCCTACCAAGTAGTATCCGATGAACTGATGCTCGATGGCAATGCCCGGCAAAACCTCGCCACCTTTTGCCAGACATGGATGGAGCCAGAAGTCCATCAGCTGATGAACGAATGTATCGGCAAGAACATGATCGACAAAGATGAATATCCCCAGACCGCTGAAATCGAAAGCCGCTGCGTCCACATAATGGCAGATCTCTGGAACGCGCCCGATGCGGCAAACACCCTGGGCTGTTCCACCACAGGTTCAAGCGAAGCTGCCATGCTTGGTGGTATGGCTATGAAATGGCGCTGGCGAGCAAAAATGAAGGCTGCTGGCAAACCCACTGACAAACCGAACATGATCTGCGGGCCGGTACAGGTCTGCTGGCATAAATTTGCCCGCTACTGGGATATCGAACTCCGCGAAATCCCAATGGAAGGTGATCGCCTGATCATGACTCCGGAAGAAGTAATCAAACGATGTGACGAAAATACCATCGGTGTTGTTCCCACCCTAGGCGTCACTTTCACCTGCCAATACGAACCAGTTCATGAGGTAAGCGATGCCCTCGATAAACTCCAGCAAGAAACCGGCCTCGACATCCCCATCCATGTAGATGCGGCAAGTGGCGGTTTCCTTGCCCCCTTTGTAGAACCCGAACTGATCTGGGATTTCCGCCTCCCCCGCGTTAAATCCATCAATGCTTCTGGCCATAAGTTTGGCCTCGCACCACTCGGTGTGGGCTGGATCATCTGGCGCGATGCAGAAGACCTGCCTGAAGATCTGATCTTCCGCGTTAATTATCTCGGTGGCGACATGCCCACCTTCGCCCTCAACTTTTCACGACCCGGTGGCCAGATTGTCGCCCAGTATTATAACTTCCTCCGCTTAGGCCGGGAAGGATATCGCAAGATCCACCAAAATTGCTACGATACCGCCAATTACATTTCCGATGAAATCGAGAAACTCGGTCTCTTCGATATCATCTACGATGGCCGAGGTGGCATTCCCGCCATGAGCTTTTCATTAAAAAAAGGTGTCGAACCAGGGTTCAACCTTTTCGACCTCTCCGACCGCATCCGTAGCCGTGGCTGGCAGATTGCAGCCTATAGTATGCCAGCCGAGCGGGAAGATTTAGTAATCATGAGAATACTAGTGCGTCATGGCGTGAGCTGCGATCTCTCGGATCTTCTCATGGATGACCTTAAACGATGCATCGACTACTTCGCAAAACATCCCACCACCCATTACGGCAGCGAAGAAGATTCCGGTAGCTTTTCCCATGGTTAAGGAGAGTGTAATGGTCCAGCCATTAATACAACAACCGCCCATATTTCCATCTGGGTGGCGGGCAACTGCAGCACGCCTCATCGTGCTCTTCATCAGCATAACCGTGCTGAGCACAGAGAGCTTTGCGGCAGAAACAACCAGTGCCACAACCCACGGACCCGCAGGTGATATCTTTGCCTACCTCGGCTCCAACATGTTCGTCTTTCTCTTTCTTTCACTCTCCCTAGGCTACCCTTTAGGAAAAGTGACAATTAAAGGGGTGAACCTGGGCTCCACCGCCGGTACCTTGATCGTGGGGATCGGCCTATCGCTCACGGCCTTCATGGCTTTTGGCATTACCTATTCGGCACCGGGCCTGGTCTCCACCATCTTCTTGCTGATGTTTATGTATGCCATCGGCATGAAAGTTGGCCCCCAGTTCTTCTCTGGTATTGCACGCGGTGGGTTTGATTTTGTGGTAATCGGCCTGATTGTCGCTCTCTCCAACTTTCTCATCTGCTTTTTTGGTGCCAAACTTATGCAGATGGAACCAGGGTACGCAGCGGGCATCATCTCCGGCAGTTACACTATCACCGCCGTAATGGGTGTTGCTCAATCTGCAGTGAGTGGTGGAGCCGTCACCCTACCATCAAGCATTAACGCCAACGATGTGGGTGCCAACCTCGCAGCTGGTTATGCAATAAGCTATATCCTCTCTTCCATCTTTACTATTCTGGTCATTAAATACTTGCCAGTGATCTGTGGTATTGATCCCGTAAAAGCAGGTAAAGAGGCAGAAGCCCTCTTTGGCGCAGGGGATGGCGACGACCCACTTCCGGGAACAGTGGGCACATCTGTACTCGGTGTTTCCCCCATGGTGATTCGTGCATATAAGGTGGAACATCAAGAACTTGTAGGCCAATCCGTGGAAGCCCTGTTTCATAAGTACCCACATGCTGCGATTCTTAAAATCGTCCGCGATAATCAGGTTATCTCAGCATCAAGAGACCTCACCATACAGATGGGCGACATCATAGGCGTGCGAGGAGAATATGCCGGCCTTATCGCCGGTGGTGAAAAGTTGGTGGGTAACGAGGTGGAAGAACCACGGGTGCGAGATGTTGAAATTGAAGTGGCCGACGTGCACGTTGGCAAAAGTGAATATGCAGGAAAAAGTATTGAAGAGATGGATGAGCACATAGGGTTTGGTCTCTATCTCAAAGCACTTTTTCGCGGGGGGCAACCCATCCCTCATTTACCCAAAACCATCCTCGAAAAAGGTGACGTCATCCGTCTTGCAGGCCCCGCCTGGTGTGTGAACATGGCGGCGAAAAAACTGGGTGGTAAACCACTGGTTGAAAGCAGTGTCACCGAAACCATGTATCTGGCAATCGCTCTGGTTATAGGGTATCTGTTTGGTCACTTCAGCGTAACCATTGCAGACATTCCGTTTGCACTGGGCACGTCTGCAGGTTGCATGATCGCAGGCATACTCTTTTCATGGTGGCGCACTAAAAACCCAGCCTTTGGCGGTCCAATGAGTGAAGGTGCCCGTAGCTTCGTGCAGGACATCGGCCTCAATGTATTTATTGCAGTCTTGGCAGCAAACGTTGGCCCCAAGATCCTCGATTCCTTCCAAGGCACTGTGGTTATCTGGATTGCAGTCATTGGCATGCTCGGTGCACTCGTCCCACCCATCCTGGCATGGATATACGGCTTCTACTTCCGAAAAATGAATCCGGCAATCCTTCAAGGCGCTGTCGCCGGTGCCCGTAACCACACTCCATCGCTCAAGGCAGCCCAAGAGATCTGCGAAACAGATATGCCAGCCGTTGGCTACCCAGTGCCGTACGCCGTAACCTCCGCTCTGGTTCTCATTCTAGGCTATCTCTCCATGGTTTTCTACTAAAACTCAAAACAACAAAGGGCACATCAAAGTGTCTGATATCGTCGCCATTTATTCCAGCAACATACAGAGTGTTGCTGGAGTAAATGGTGAATTAAATAAACAGCGTAAATTGCTAGTATCCTTATTCCTTATTCCTTATTCTTCAAGGCCCAGGCCTTTACGTTTCATCTTGATCCGCTCATCAATGAGCTCTGCTGCTTTAAATGGATCAGGTTCAATGGCAAAACAAGCACCAAGCAGGTCGTCAAGGCCGCTGAGTGCAAGATTTGTAACTATGGGAGAACCCGTGATATTCGGAGGGTGTCCCAAGTGGGTGTAAATTCCTGAGGCAACGGCATATGTAGCAATGGTAGCAGCTTTTTCGGAATACCATTCCGGTGATGAGGCGGCCAGTGGTAAATCGGCAATAGTGACACCAAGCTCATTGGCCAGAAGTGCGGCAAGTTGCAGGATTCTGGCATTGTCAACACAACTTCCCATATGCAAAACAGGGGGAATGCCAAGGGCACCGCAGATTTCTGTGAGTCCAGGTCCTGCCTGTTCTATGGCTTCGGGGACAAGGAGCCCTGCTTTGCCTGCGGCAGTGGTAACACAACCGGTAACAATGACCAGAATATCTTTTTTGATCAGTTCACGGGTAAGGTTTACGTTACAGTAGTCATGTTTATACTTGGGATTATTACAGCCTACGATTCCTACAACACCCCGAATCTTGCCAGCCTTTATGGCATCAATAAGTGGCGTCAATGTGCCACCTAGTGCCTCAAGCAGGGCTTCATTGGAGAAACCGGTCATGATATCCACGGGTTCACAGGGGATTTCAACACGATCCTGATTACGCATGGAGTAGCGTTCAATAGCCATGCGAACAACCTTTCTGGCCTGTTTCATGCCGTTGTGCATCTCAAATTTAACATGGTCAGCACCGGTAAATCTGGCCTTGTCGGCGGTGGTGATCATTTTGGTGTGATAGCAGTTTCCCACCTGCACAAGGCTTGGCATAATGCACTGATAGTCAACAACAATAAGTTCAACGGCACCGGTGATAATAGCAAGCTCCGTCATCAGGTGATTACCGGCCATAGGGATTCCCTGACGCATCATGAGTTCATTACCGGTACAGCACAGTCCTGCGAGGTTGATTCCGGTGGCTCCTTTTTCTTTTGCCAGGTCGATCAATTCCTGTTCGTTTACAGCTTCCAGGATTTTTTCAGAAACTATTGGATTATGGCCATGAACCAGAATGTTTACCTGATCTTTTTTCAAGACACCAAGGTTTACCTGTGCTTTGCGTGGAGAAGGTGTACCAAAGAGAATATCAGATACTTCTGTGGCAATCATTGAGCCGGCCCAGCCATCTCCCAGACACATTCTAGCGGAATGGAGCATGGTATTGGTGGCATCGTTGTCACAACCCATATGGGTACGATGCATCATTTCTGTAATTTCACGATCAACACCACGAGGCATAATGCCTAATTTTCTCCAGGTTTCCCGTTGTTTTTCAGGAACACGGTTAATAAAACCGATCTCTTTGCGTGTACTGCCAAAATCTTTGTAAAATTCGTCGGCCAGATCTTTGGCAACGTCGAGTAACTCACGGCCTTCGGTGGTCACGCCCAGCTCTTCAGCAATGCGGAGCATCTTCTTTTCATCTTTGATGTGATAATCTTCTGTCTCACCATGGGCAATTGCGTGAAATGCTTCGATACAGTCCCGGCCATGGTCGGAATGTCCTGCTGCGCCACCCGCCAGAAAACGGCCAAAGTTCCTGGCAACAATGACATCGGCGTCGGCACCACACACTCCAAGGGGTGCTTTTTTACTGATTCGACAAGGTCCCATGGTGCATATGCGACAGCAGACACCGGATTCACCGAAAGTGCAGTGCGGAGTTTGTTGAGCCAACCTGTCCCAGGCAGTTTCGATTCCCTCGCGTTCAGCTTTTTTGAGCATCTGTTGCGCATCCTGCCAGATACTCATCTCTTCAATGGTTTTCTTTTTTGTAGTCATTGCACTCTCCTGTTTGTATATCACTGGTCCGGGACAGGGCATGTTGCCCCATCGTACAGCGAGCAGTATATCAGGTAATCTGAGAAAGTTCTGTCAGCTATCTGACAAAGGATCAGCATTTAATGCTGAGTGGCTGAAACGGATGGAATGGTGAAAAAGAATTGTGTCGTATACGTTTATGATTGCGCATAGTTACGCAGCAGGTCTACGTTGGGGATGATGTATAGGGTGCGCTCTTTTTTTTCAAGCACACCCTCTTTTAGCATGGCACTGACAATGGTTGAGACGGTTTGTCTGGACGAACCGATTATCGCCGCCAGTTGTGTTGTGGTTATATCAAGTCTGATTGTCGTACCATGCTCAGTCTGTGTGCCGTTATGTCCTGCTTCGTAGAGAAAGAAGTCTACCAGTCGCTGTTTGATATCTTTGAAGACCAGGCTGTCAATGATGGAGAATGATTGTTTGAGTAGCTCACCAAGGATGCGAATGATGGTCCTCGACAGGGCAGGGTGTGTTGCCATGTATGAGTGCAGTTTTTGTGTGGGCATGACCATGAGTGTCACATCCTCAAGCGTTTCAACATGGGCACGGGTGTGGGTGGCATAAATGTCGCCAGGTTCGAGGATTGCCAGAGAAAAGTCTTTATCTTCCACTGCCAGGTACAGCCGTAATCGTCCTTTTTTCACAACAAAAACCAGATCGCGTTCATGCCCTGGGGAATAGACAAGACTGTTCTTTGGGTAATTTATGGCGGTGAATTCGGACAGAAAATCCCGATTTTCCGGTTTGTTGATCTCAGTGAGGAGGTTTATGGATGAGAGTTTGGTTTTCAATGGGTTTTATACAGTTGAATGGATAAATAACCTGAGTGAGAGCTGTACAATGTTATCTTTTTCTATACTAATCAATCTTGATGGCGTCGTAAAAACTCTCCATCTCCTTCGTTTCTGCACATTTTCTATCATTATGACGTACCTTAGTACGCCGAAATGATAGAAAATAATTGCGCCTCGGATATGAAGTTTTTCACCCGAACAAAGGGCATAAATACTTAACCATCTAAATTCTGGGTTTTTACGAGTTCATCAATCTTACTGCCTCGAAAGTTCCTAGGCAAGTATTATGCTTTGAAGAAGTTCTGAGAGAACTTATTGACTTTGGTTACGCTTTGCCGTAATTGTGACTAACGAGAGTGATAACTTTTTCTATTTAGGTGGGGAAGTTGTTTAAACCAAGCAAGAGTAGTCAAAGAGGAAATGATATGCCACCCATTAAAAAACATGTTGCTGCAAGTCTTGAACGAACCGGAAAAGAGTATAGAGAGGTACACGAATGGATAGATGATCCCGAAAATAAAAATGAACGTCATGATTTTACACGTGTACTTGAATTTGCAAAAATGTTCACCGAAAAATATGGCGAGGAAGCAGCCCAGGAATATGTCTTTCATCTCAGTGATGATCTGAAAGGTAAGTTTGGCCATGTTATCGAAGATGCAGAGGCCGCAGCCAAAAGTGCTTTGACCTATTTTGGTTCATACAACCGATAGGATGGAAAGAATATGAAGTGGATTACCCGTTCCCACATCCATGTGGATCGCGTTGCCTGTCCTTGGCTTATCAGTCGTTTCATTGATTCTGCCGCCGAGTTTATGTTTGTTCCTAAAAGTCAGGTGCTGGCTGTTGCCGAAAGAGAGGGAGCCATTGCCTATGATACTCCCGGTGCAGATTTGCATCATCGGGATGATTTGTGTACTTTTGATGTGCTTATTGCAGAGTATGAGCTGGTAGATAAAGCTCTGTTACGTCTGGCAAAGATTGTGAATGCTGCTGATACCGATAATTTGCAGAACGACCCTATGGCTGCCGGGCTTGAGGCTATTGCTGTTGGTTTTGGCCTACGGTTTCCTGATGATTTTGTTAATCTTGAACATCAGTTCGAAGTGTACGATGCGCTGTACGCCTGGTGCCGACTGGATGTAGCTGGAAATTGATCCTGAGCACAGCATCTTCGCCCGATCTCATCTGTCGCATAGGGAAAACTATAGCGACAGATGAGATCGAACAAACCTGCCGCACTCAGAATCAATTTCTACTTTCCTGTCATTCCGGACTCGGAGTCTTCGCTTACCTGATCAAGAATTTTACGCAACACACCATTTTATGATTTACCCGGTAGCAAGGGTTACGACAGGGTGCCGGCAAATAATCCCGCAGCGAGGGACGAGCGTGGACATTTGTCGGCACCCTGTTGTAACCCTGCGGTTGCAGAGGATTCTCTAATGTAGAAACTGAGTTTCAGTGGTATTTAGGATTTTTATGACTTCCCTTTCAAAAAATCGTGTTCGCAGTGTTGCTGATTTTCTGGCATTGAAACGTTCTACTCTCGGTATTCTCGCCATGGTTGCGCTTGTCCTTCTTGGAGAGCGTATGGCTGAGCGTTTTCTGCCCATTTATCTATTGGCACTTGGTGGTGGGCCTCTGGTTATTGGTCTGTTGAATGGTCTTGATAATTTCCTTTCTGCTGTCTATTCCTTTCTTGGTGGCTATCTTTCCGATCGACTTGGTACCCGGCGAGCCCTTCTCTATTTTAACCTTGCGGCGATGTTCGGATTTTGCATTGTCATTTTTATTCCTTCCTGGCAGGCGGTGATTGTAGGAGCAGTATTTTTTCTGTCCTGGAGTGCGATTTCTCTCCCAGCTACCATGAAGCTGATTACAGAGGTGTTGCCCCTTGAAAAACGTACCATGGGTGTTTCCATGCTGGCTCTTGTACGTCGTATTCCCATGGCCCTGGGGCCACTTCTTGGTGGTGTTTGTATTGGATTGTGGGGAGAGAGGGATGGTGTTCGGGCAGCTTTTGTGGTGGCTCTACTGCTTGCTGTCTGTGCAACTGTTATTCAGCAGCGTTTTATTGAAGATACGCCATCAGAGTCCACCAAAGAACGAGACAGACTGGCAGCTGAACGAAATCCACTTAAGTTGATGCACTATATGGGGACGGACCTCAAACGGCTTCTTGTTTCTGACATCCTGATTCGTTATTGTGAGCAGATCCCCTATGCTTTTGTGGTTGTCTGGTGTATGAAAACCATTGCTGAACCGGTGACAGCCGTGCAGTTTGGTTTGTTGACAAGTATCGAGATGCTGACGGCACTGTTGATCTATGTCCCTGTGGCGTATATGGCGGATAAGGGTGGGAAAAAAATATTTGTGTTAATCACCTTTGTCTTCTTCACACTTTTTCCTCTGGCCTTGCTCTTTTGTCAATCCTTTGCCCTTCTTGTACCCGTATTTGTGTTGCGGGGCCTAAAAGAGTTCGGCGAGCCAACAAGAAAAGCACTGATCATGGATCTGGCACCAGAGGAACGCAAAGCGGCAGTCTTCGGTCTGTATTACATGTTACGTGATATTGTCGTGGCTGTTGCTGCTTTTGGAGGAGCTTTTTTGTGGATGATCAGTCCCACGGTAAATTTCCTTGTGGCCTTTGTTTTTGGTGTGATTGGGACTGTTGGTTACGCCCTATGGGGAAGGGATATCGCCAGTCCTACCGACTCCTAAGTGAACTTCCTTGCGCGATTTCAGGACTTTTTAATACTGAGGAGATCGCAGAAGAAGGAATTTATTGACTTTGATTACGTTTTGCCGTACTTTTTTAGTGCCTCTTCTTGTGGGAACTGTACTATAAGAATGAAAACTGAAGTATGATTGAATCCAGCTAATTAACGTCAGCATAGAGGCACTTATGCTGGCTTAGCGTTCACCATCGGTGCTAGAGGATTTGGTTTCTCTTGTTCAAGTAGGGAGTATTTATGAAAGAATTAAAAAATCTAACGGCAAGCCAGGAAGATTATCTGGAAGCCATTTACCATATCTCGGCTGAAAAGATGGCTGCCCGTGCCAAGGATATTTCAATTTATCTGGATGTCCGTGCCTCTTCAGTCACTGGAGCCCTGAGAATCCTTGGGAAATTGGGTTTGGTTAACTACGCTCCCTATGATTTGATAACCCTGACGGATAATGGTCGGCTGGCAGCAGAGGATATTGTAAGCAGGCATACGGCCCTGGAACATTTTCTTGTACACGTGTTGGGTGTTGATAAAAAAGAGGCGGATGACGCTGCCTGTAAGATGGAACATTCCGTACCCAAATCAATTATTGAACGTTTTGTAAAATATGCTGAATATGTAGAAAAATGTCCAAAGGGTGGAATTACCTGGGAGTCGGGCTTTGGCTATTTCTGCAAACATGGTTGCGCGGATGAAGAGTGTGGTGCCTGTTCCCTGGGGCCAGCAGATATCAAAAAGTAGCTTCTAATTAATACAGATCCGCCAGTTGCAAGCTGCGTTGCAAGCGATCCATAAAAAAGGATATTAATTCTGGGTAGTAGGCAAGCCCTTTGTAGAAATCTTTTCCTTCCTGCTCTATCATGGGGCAATCAACTGTAAATCCTATTTTTTCAAGTTTTGTGCGCCAGCTGTTTTCTGTTCCCATAAGATCTTTTTCTGCGTGCATTCCAGCAAAATACATAACAGGGATAATACGGGCGGTTTTGTATTTGTCCGCAAGCTTATCCCGTTCTATTTTTGCCATTACTGCTTCATGATCCGGTATTCCTTCAATGGAGACGGCCAGCACATTGAGATAACGGTCAGTCACAAGTTTTTCAAGTCCCAGGTAGACAATATTCACAGGGTCTGCAGTGATTGGCGTCCCGTGGAGTGCCAGGATGTTGAGCCCCTGATCGGCTGTCAGAAATTCTTTTTCAATTACTGCCAGACAGTTTTTTACAAAATCCCAGCGATGAAAGAGTGTTTCGCTTAACACTACCCGTAATCCAGGAAAATATTCGCATGTCTCAGCCAATTGCTGGTATTCAGTACCGGGAAAGACGTGGAGGGGCTGAACTACCACCCTGCGGAATCCGGCTGCTTCAACTTTCGCCAGCATCTCTTTTACGGTGGGCAGTGCTAATTTACGGCAGATAATTTCTGAGGTGTAGGCCCAGAATATTTCATACCCCGGGAACTGTTTTTCCACAGCCGTCTGAAAGAGCGCGAGGGGCAACTCTGCCCGGCTTGAGGTCCCAAATGCAGCAATAATAATTGCTGGCTTCTTTTTAAGTTTCGGAATCCGCATTTTTCTGCCGATATATCCATGCTGGTGCATTTTTTGTTCCCTTGGTCTTTGCTTGTCAGAGTCGTTTTGTAAGTTGTCTTTGTTTGCTAACGTAGCTCAGTGCCTATATTCAGTCAATTCGTACTGTTAAACCAGGTTCTCAGGTAGAGGCTTTCCACTTTCTTTCTGGCCCAAGGAGTCCTGCGCAGGAGTTTAAGACTGGAGTTGATGGTTGGGTTGTTGGTAAAACATTTTAGAGGGACTTTTTGACCAAGTTTTGGCCAGCCGTAGTGTTCAACGAGACGTTCCATAATCATTTTCAGGCTGATCCCGTGCAGTGGATTGTTGGCTTGCGATTTTTTTCTGGTGGGGACTGCCTTGTCGTTGGCCATATCTCTCTCAATCTGTCTTCGGGTTATTATTGCTAGTGTTTAGTTGTGCTAGTTGCTATTTTACTACAGAAGAATACGAGATGAATAGTAATCGGCCAATGGTTACGTGTCCATTGATATAAACTGAAGGAATAGAATGAAAATCTGGGTAGACGCAGATGCTTGTCCTGCTGTGATTAAAGAAATTTTGTTCAAGGCGGCAGAACGAACAGGGCTTACGCTTACACTTGTTGCCAATCAGCCATTACGCATCCCCTCTTCTCCACATATTCATTTTGTGCGGGTTGGGGGGGGGATGGATGTTGCTGATAAAGAAATCGTGAAAAGACTGGCCCCTGGTGACCTTGTTGTCACCGCAGATATTCCACTGGCTGCGGAAGTAATTGCCAAGGGTGGACTTGCCCTCAATCCTAGGGGGGAACTCTACACGGAGGATGATATCCGGTCACGTCTCAGTATGAGAGATTTTATGGATTCATTACGGGGCAGCGGGGTTGATACCGGTGGTCCGGCACCGTTACGGCCAAATGATCGGGCCGCATTTGCCAATAATCTGGACAGGATTCTAGCAAAAGCAGTTTAGTGTCTAACGCCTTTCAAGGGGGACTATCCTGAGTGTCGGCTTACCGTTCATCGCCGGTGTTGGTACCTCGCAAATCAGCCAAAATCAAGGGTCAGCAATTTACTGTAGAGGCCGTCCTTTGCCAGCAGTTCTGCATGGCTTCCCTGTTCGCATATTTTCCCCTTGTCGAGAACAACAATACGATCCGCACGCTGAACAGTCGAAAGACGATGGGCAATAATCAGCACGGTTTTCCTCTGAAAGCATGTCTCAAGGGTCTGCTCCAGTAACTCTTCAGTTCTTGAATCAATGGCAGAACTGGCTTCGTCAAGAACCAACAGGGACGGATCACGGCAGAGAACCCGACAGATAGCCAGCAGCTGTTTCTCGCCGGTGGACATGGATCTGCCTCCTTCCCCGATGATTGTGTGTAAGCCGTCTGGAAGTTTTTCCAGGAAGCCACTCAGTTGAGCCTGGCGTATCAGTTTTTCAATCTCCCGTTCACTCTTTCCTGTGTCCAGCCTGATGTTGTTGAGCAGGCTGTCTTGTAAAATTAGCATTTCCTGCATAACAACAGCAATTTCCTGCCTGAGTTCATTGGTGTTGATGTGCTGTAGGGAATGTCCGCCAAGGCTGATTGACCCCGTATCTGGCTGGTAAAATTTGAAAAGTAAATTTATAAGTGTCGATTTACCGCTTCCGGTGGGGCCAACGATGGCGACTGTCTCTCCCTCCCGAATGGTGAAGGAGATATTTTGTAAAACCGGTTGATTCTTTTCGTAGGAAAAAGAGACATTTTTAAAACAGAGATCTCCTCGTAAAGAATGCTTCCGTTTTTGGTCAAGTTGTTCATCAATTTCAATTGATTTGGTATCCAGCAGGTGGAAAATACGTTCTGCAGAGGCCAGGGCAGATTGAACAATGGAATATTTTTGTGAGAGTTCGCGCAGTGGTTGAAAAAAGAGGCGCATATACGAGAGAAAGGCAACCAGTTCTCCCAGGGTCAGGTGCTGCTGAATAATCTCTCCGCCACCATACCAGAGGATAAGGGCTGTGGCTAGCGAACCCATAAGCTCGGTGAGTGGCATAAAAGTGCCGAACAGTTTGATCTGACGTAGTGTTTTGTCAAGATAACTGTCACTTAAAGAGGCAAAATCCTTTTCCAGTTTCTGCCTCTGGCCAAAGATCTGCACCAGATAGATTCCGGAGACCGTTTCTTGTATAAAGCTGTTCAGTTTGGCAAGTTGTTTGCGGATACTTCGAAAATGATTTCTGGCGAGTTTTGAGAAGAAATAGGTGATCATTGCTGCCAGGGGAACAAAAATACAGAGCAGCAATCCCAGTTTTGGGTTGAGTACAATGAGTAGAACAATAATGCAGGTCATCTTTAACAGATCGTTAAAAAGAGTAACCATAATAGAGGTAAACATCTCATGCATGTTCTGAATGTCATTGGTGATACGGGTGACAAGTCTGCCCACAGGTTGTTTTGTGAAGAATTCAAGATTCAGGAACAGTAGATGGGAAAATAATTTCTGCCTGAGATTGTGCATGACAGATTGGCCAATCCATTCAAGGAGTAGTACCTGGGTAAATGCGGCAATAAAATTAAGGCTGATAAAGGTGCCATACCAGGCAACGATTCTACCAAGGCCTGCCATGCGTACATCGAAAGAGCTACTGGTGTCAGTGATATAGAGATCAATGCCCTGCTGCATCAGCCAAGGCAGAGCAAGGCCACTGCCAGTTACAAGAAGAGAAAGCAGGACAGCGCCAAAAAATGGCAGCCTGAAGGGTTTTAATAGCTTGATGCTGCGTAACCATAACGTGCGTTCCGGTATGGTGGCTCTGTGCCCCTCTTCAAAATATCCGAAGTTACGCATTTAAGTTGCCTCCCACATCGTTGACTAGGCTCTGTCGGTGATGGATCTCGCGTAGGAAGGCATCGGTCTGGCACAATTCCTGGTAGCTTCCAAGGCTACTGATTTTGCCCTCTTCAAGGACAAGCAGTCTGTCGACTTTGGAGAGCTGTTTGATACGTTGGCTGACCCATATCACCGTTTTATTACGGAGAAGGGGCAGGACATTCTCAAGGATTTTCTGTTCAGTGACAGTGTCCACTGCAGCAAGGGCATCGTCAATGATCATGATGGGCCGGTCGCAGGCAAGGGCTCTGGCAAAGGCGATTCGCTGGCGTTGCCCACCGGAGAGATTAACTCCTTTTTCTCCGATGGAGCTGTCATACCCATCAGTAAGATGCATTATTTCATCATGAATGGCTGCCGCTTTTGCAGCAGCAACGATTTCTTCCCTGGTGGCATCGGGTACACCAAAAGCAATGTTTTCGGCAATGGTACTTGAAAATAATAGAGGTTCCTGACTCACATAGCTGATGTTTTGCTGTATCGATTCAGGGTTTAGCTGGTTGACATCTTTACTGCCCGCAAGAAGAGTGTTGTCCGCAACAGGAAACATACGGGCCAGTATTTGACAGAGACTTGTTTTGCCACAGCCAGTAGGGCCGCAGAGCCCTAATATTCCCGGACGAATACGGAGGCTGATCTCAGTTAAGACAGGTCGCTTTGATCCAGGATAGGTAAAATTCAGATTTTTACATTCGAATGTCTGCAAGTCTGGATCACATTGAACCAAACCTCTGGGGATCTGGGATTTGACACCAAGTAACGTAGCTATCCGTCGCAGTGAAGTAAGTCCTCTTTGGGAAAGATTCGCAACCCAGCCAACGGCCATAATAGGCCAGATCAGCATATAAAGATAGGTGACAAAGGCCACAAAGTCTCCCATGCTGATAATCTCTTTCATCACCAATTGCCCACCGTAATAGAGCACCAGTAACATACCAATACTACCAACCAGTGTGGCCACAGGAAAGAGCAGACCTTGAATAATAGCCACCCGAATTGAGGATTGCACATATTCCTGACCGATACCTGCAAAACGTTCGGTCTGCGATTTTTCAAGGGTGTAGGCTTTCAGCAAGCGGATTGCTGAAATGGATGATCTCACAAACTCTGTCATGGTGGAAAATTGCTCTTGTACCAGATCGAAACGTTTATGTAGACGTCCTGAGAGAATGCGGGTGGTAATGGCCAGAAAGGGCATGGGAGCGAGGGCCAGTAAAGTGAGTTTTACATTAATCGAAAACATAAAACCAA
Organism: Desulfocapsa sp.; assembly: GCA_022712895.1. Lineage (GTDB taxonomy): Bacteria > Desulfobacterota > Desulfobulbia > Desulfobulbales > Desulfocapsaceae > Desulfocapsa. The sequence continues at coordinate 21,619 of JAFLJS010000025.1, read as the reverse complement.
TGGCAGCAGTCGACATCACTAGGGCATCCAGTCCCGCAACCAGTCCCATTCCACAGGCCATCTGCACAGCTGCAAGGTCATTGGAGGTGTGTGCCATGATGGAGCCGGTGGAATATTTTGAGAAGAATGATCCATCCATCAGCATCACATGGTTGAAAATTTTCTTTCTGATATCCCGTTCAAGATATCTGGAAAAACCGATAATCAGCTGTCGCCAGCAGAAGCGGAGAATTGTCGCCAATATACCGATGGTACAGATCAGGAGAGCAAGAAAGAGCAGGTGGTCTTGTTGTGCTGTGCCAGTGGCAAGAGAATCCACACCATCCTTTAGAATTCTTGGAATACAGAGCTGAAGGAAATCTACTCCCACTAGAGCCAGTACACCAACAAACAAACGTCTTCTATGCTTGTGGAAAATAGGCCAGAGTAGGCTGGAAACGATTTCGCGTCCGGGTTGTCGACTATGTGATTTGTTTTTTGTCATCTGTTCGACCCATCAAGGTAGCATATGGAGAGAATGTTACAATGTGAAAAGGTGAATTGTTTTGGGGATTATTTGAAAGCGGAGGGAGAACAGGTTTGAGTGACATGTGGTCTGAAGAGGAATGCATGGATAGTATACGTAATATGCTGGTATGTTATAACAACTCTGACCATTGCCAGTATGGTTCAGCGTATGAACAAATAAATTCTGTCACATTTTACTGACGTCAATCATTTGCTTGGTTGGCGGACGATGAGGGCTTTTCTATCAGTTTCGACAATAAGTGGGATAGGTCTCTCAATTCGTAGGGCTTTTTCAAGGCAGCTTTAAAACCATATACTTCAGGGTCCACCAGTATTGGATCTTCAGCATAACCACTGCTGACAAGAAGGTTTGCATTTGGGTATTTTGCCAGTAGTTTTTCTGCGGTTTCTTTACCTCCCATACCACCTGGAATGGTGAGATCCATTATGACTAGTGAAAACGGGTCGTTACGCTTTTCCGCTTTTTCGTACATTAATAGGACCTGTTCACCACTGTCTGCAGTTTCTACCGTGTAGCCAAGGGATGGCAAAGAGTGTTTCATCATCTCCAGAATCATGGATTCGTCATCCATGACCAGAATTTTTCCTTTTCCAAAAATAATGTCCCCATTGATTTCCTGTCGTTTCTCTTCCATATTTGGAGAAGCAGGTAGGAAAAAGGTGAAGATGGTGCCAACTCTTTCGCCTGTCTCAACGCCAATATGTCCGCCATGCCTGTTAATGATTGAATGGACAATAGCCAGTCCCAGGCCACTTCCTTTGGTATTTCCCTTTTCTTTGGTAGTGAAATAAGGGTCGAAAATTTTTGCCAGATCTTCCTTCCTTATTCCCTTTCCCTGATCCTGAACTGTTACCTGAACATATTTTCCTGCCTTGAGGGTTGGGGAATCTTCCTCTTCTGTGTAGTTTCTACATCGGATGAGGATGAGGCCACCATCTGGCATGGCATGGTCAGCGTTCAGTGTCAGATTTTGTATAACCTGCCCGATCTGTCCCTTGTCTATGGCAACCAACCACAGATCATCGGGGATATCAATTTTACAATCTACATTGGAGCCATGAAGGATAAAAAAAGCAGATTCACGGATCACCTCACTTATGGGCGCGGTTTCTTTTACTGGTCCTCCACCTTTTGAGAAGGTGAGTAGCTGTTTTGTGAGTTTGTGTGCTCGTTTGGATGCTTTTTCCGCATCCACCAGATTGTTGTAAATAGTGTGCTCTGGAGACAGGCAATAGGTGGCGATATTGATGTTGCCCAGAATTGCCGTGAGAAGGTTGTTGAAGTCGTGTGCAATTCCTCCTGCCAGAGTACCGATGGCGCTCATCTGTTCGGCCCGTTGCAGGTTGATTTCGGTCTCTGCCTTCTTCTGTTCAGCCTCCATCCGTAACTCAACTTCCTTGTTGAGTGTCTGTATTCTCTCATCCAGATTTTTTGCCATGCTGTTTAACGCTCTGGATAAAAGTCTGAATTCCTCCTCCGAATCAGTATTATCTTTAATACGGTACTTGTAATTCTTTTTGATTTTGGCAGTTCCATCTACAAGTTGGTTGATGGTTTTAATGATAATTTTGCCCTTTTTGATAATGAAAAAGATGAGCAGAGTGATACAGACAAAAGATGCGTAAGCAATAAAGTGGAGGAAGCTTTTCAGTCGGTCATGTTTGTTCTTTATGAGCATGTTGACCTGGGAGAAAGTACGGGTGATTGTCTGCTGGTTATTTTCTAGTTGCCGGAATAATTTTCTTTCCACATCTTCTGAATGAAGAAGTTTTTCAAAAGAGCCTTCAAACGTTTCACCTAAGCCAAGGAGTTCTTCCGCCAGCAGTCCGTCCTGTGCATCCAGAGAGTAGGATTCGAAGGCATTAATAGCCGTGTAAAATTGTTGTATATTGTGGGAAAAAGCAGTTTGTAAGGCAAAGGGGGTCTTGCTGTCTTTGAGAACGTAAAAATTGCGAATGATATCAGCAAGGATATTTTGAATAGTTACAGTCTCCTGGATAATGTCGAGTTCCGAAGCAGAGATACCGGATTGTTTTCCCTCGGAGAAGTCACCAGAGTATGCATCTTCTATTATCTGGTTTCTGGAAAGAATATTTTTAAGTGTGGCAATATGGTGTTCATGGATGTATTTGACACCGCCAGAGAGTTGATCCAGGTTTGCATTGAGTGCCTGCCTGAGCAAAACATCACTCAGTTGGTTTTGTTGAAGTTGTTTCAGGAGTGAGCTTCTTGCCATGATAGCGTCACCTGGGTTTTGATCGTGGCATTGCGTGCAGCTGTTGTAGAGTGTCTGGTAGTTTTCTTTAAGTTGGGGGAATTTGTCAGTATTTGCGATTGCAGAAAGTTCTCCCGCCAAATTGTCAGTGAAGAGCTTATTTGCCTGACCAATAGTTGAGCGGGTGTTGTCCAGTTTGGCGGCTGCCTGATTCATGTAATAGTTCAGAAGCATCAATGGAATGATGCAGCTGAGAAGGATCAGCATCAGCCGAAGTTTTGCACGTAGGCTGGCCAGCATGTCAATTAATTGTTTAGGGAAGAATTTCTTTCTATTGGACAGCCCGTTTTGAGCCAGCTACGCATACCGTATTTCAATGCGCGGATATTGGTTTTGCCAAATTGTGATAAATATTGGACAAGAAACCGATCTCTGTTCCCGGTTTCGCTGATGGAAATGATTTGACCCATATCGGGGAGACTTTGAATAAGTTCCCTGTTGTCGATAAAGTCATCGAGTTGGGCCTTGATGGTGTTACAGGTGGTTTGTATCTGGTAGGTGTCTGCCCTCATCTTCGCCTGCAATGTAGGGGACATCCTGAAGTCAATAAGGGTTACAAGAGGATTGTTTTTTCTGTCCTTGCAGTTTCGCTGGTCTGCTTCCTGCAGTATTGTCTGTAACTCATCAGCATTGACAAAATGCACTTTCACTTTAGGAAGAGGGGCTACAGACGAAACTTTGTGGCCCGCTTTTATCCAGTCTTTTAACCCACCGTTATAGATAGTAATATTTGTATGTCCTGTCTGTTTAATGGCAACTGCCAATTTATAGGCGATAACTCACCTGTACCCCATTCAGTAGGGGATAATCAGCTTGTCCAGATCCAGCCCCAGTTGTTCTGAATATTCATGGAAGGAGCTGAGAGGGATGCTGATGGAGCCAGGGATTGTAGCGTGATTGTAGATCATCCTGTCCAGTCCATTGACCAGGAGAAAGTCAGCGTTGCCACTGCTCCTGTCAGTCAGCATCTGCTTCATTTCCGCAGTGGTGATAATTTCAAAACGTTCAATGGCTGAAATCTGAAAAGGGAAAAAGAGAAGGAAGATAATGAGGAAGAGGCAGTATCTTTTCATAATCAGTTTTCCGGGAAACAGTTAGGTATCTATAATAGTTAGGGTTTTAATATTGTATACCATTCGTGCAGGAAAAAACAGGGATAAATAATAAATGCTTGTAGGTAGGGTGCTGAGGGCTTCTTACACATATTACATGAATGTAATGGTCGTGAAAGGTTCTTGTAATGTTCCAGTGGTATTATTTGTTTCATACACTTAAACACCTCTCACATTCGTCAATCGAAGGAGCTTAATAATGAACGAACAGGCAGTGGCTGTACAGCAGGCAGAAGGTTATACTTCTATTCAGGCCATTAATGAATCCGTGGCGGCAAGTTCTGCCTGGGTCGGGCTGTTACGGCAGGAGATGGGGAAGAGCATTATCGGACAGGAACATCTTGTTGAGCGCTTGATCGTTGGGTTGTTGACTGGTGGGCATATCCTTCTCGAAGGATTGCCAGGACTTGCAAAAACGCTTGCTGTAAAGACACTTTCCATGGCTGTGCAAACCGATTTTCGTCGTATTCAGTTTACTCCAGATATGTTACCGGCAGATATCATGGGAACCCAGATCTATAATCCAAAAGATACGGTTTTTGAGGTGAAGCAGGGGCCGATTTTCGCCTCTCTTATCCTTGCCGATGAGATTAATCGGGCACCGGCCAAGGTACAGTCAGCTCTTCTTGAGGCTATGCAGGAAAAGCAGGTGACTATTGGCGAGGAGTCTTTCAAACTTCCTGATCTGTTTCTGGTACTCGCCACCCAAAATCCCATTGAACAAGAAGGGACTTATCCTTTGCCAGAGGCACAGATTGACAGGTTTATGTTAAAAGTTGTAGTCGATTATCCGAGCCAGACTCAGGAGCGAATGATACTGGATGCCATTGATCATACAGATTCAAAGATCAATGTGAATCCGGTGATTGGAGCGGATGATATCATGGCGTCGCGCAAGGTTGTGGATTCCATCTATATGGATGATAAAATCAAAGACTATATTGTTTCTCTCGTTTGTGCCACCCGTGATCCGCGATCTTTTAATCTTGATCTGCACGATTATATCGAAACCGGCGCGTCCCCCAGAGCCACTATCAATTTGAAAGCTGTTTCCAAGGCACTGGCCTTTCTGGCAGGGCGCGGCTATGTGACACCCGATGATGTGAAATCGGCCGCCATGGATGTTATGCGGCATCGGATTCGCATCAGTTATGAAGCAGAAGCTGAGGCGGTAAGCAGTGAAGATATTATCCGTAAGATTCTTGATACTGTCCCTGTGCCATAAGCCGCATTTCTCATGGAAGAACAAATAACAAAAGAGATCCTCAAAAAAGTCCGTCAGGTTGAGGTACGCACTTCACGTTTGGTTAATGACACCTTAGCCGGAAGCTATCAGTCTGTGTTTAAAGGACGGGGCATGAACTTTGATGAAGTACGGGAATATGTTCCGGGAGATGAGATCCGAACCATTGACTGGAATGTTACGGCACGTACCGGTGTTCCTCATGTTAAAAAATTCAGCGAAGAACGTGAACTTACCATTATGCTGATGATCGATGTCTCCGGGTCGGGTGATTTTGGTTCTTCGACCAGTTCCAAGCGTGAGGTTATGGCTGAGATTGGATCGGTGCTGGCATTCTCCGCAGTTCGTAACAATGACAAGGTCGGTTTAGTGCTTTTTTCTGATTTCGTGGAGCTGTATATTCCACCCAAAAAGGGAAGGTCTCATATCTTACGCCTTATTCGGGAGATCCTTTTTTTTCAGCCCAAGGGCAGGAAAACAGATCTGGTGGCGGCTCTGGATTTTGTAAATAGAGTAACAAAACGAAAATGTGTAGCCTTTCTCATTTCTGATTTTTGTCTGCCTGGCGATTTTGAGCATGGGCTTTCCCTGTTACAGCCTAAACTACAGGTGACCAATCGTCGTCACGATCTGATCTCCATGATTATTTCCGATCCCCGTGAGTTTGAGTTGCCGGATGTCGGCTGGCTCACACTCGAAGATGCGGAAAGCGGTGTGCAGGTAGAGTTGGACACTTCTGATCCCGCGGTACGCAGAGGCTATAAAGAAGTGGCGGCGGCAAGGGCCAAAAGCCTGCACCGTGCCATTCGTTCTGCTGGTGTGGATCTGCTCGATTTATCCACCGAAACTTCCTATATTCCGCCACTGATGAATTTCTTCGGTAAGCGGCAGAGGAGGATTCGTCGATGAATGAAGAAGTTTTGCGTGATATCCAACCGCCAGTGCTGTTGCCGGAAGATCCAAATTATTTATTGATTGCAGCCATAGCCCTGGGCTGCTGTCTGCTTATTGCTCTGCTTCTCTGGTTTTTTAAATTCAGAAAGAAGACAGTGCTGTTGCCGGGACTCCATGAGATAGCACTGGCTGAGCTTATACAGTTGCGTAAGTTGATGAATCAGGAGCACGCTGCACTGTATGCAGCCAAACTTTCTGACACTTTACGTAGCTATATCGAAAACCGTTTTCAAATTCCAAGTAGCAGGCAGACAAGCCGCGAATTCTTCCAGAGTCTCAGTAACAATTCTATTGATACCGCGATACTGTTTGCACAACACACTAAAAGCTTGAAACGATGTCTCGATCTGTGTGATATGGCAAAATTTGCAAAAAGTATTCCCAGCGGGCAAAATATGGAACAGATGGAAATAGCAGTGCAGCAGTTTATTGAGACCACTTGCCAAAATGGAAAAGGAGAGAACTAGAGATGCGTTTTCTTCACCCTGAGTTCCTCTGGCTGTTGGCACTTTTACCTATCCTGGCCATGCTTCGTGGCAGAAGAAGTTTTGCTCCGGCCCTTGTCTTCTCTTCAACGTCCATTGCCGCCCATCTTGCTGAAGGTCGGAAAGTGGGGCCAGGAAGATTACTTGCTGCTTTGCGGCTGCTGGCCATTGCTTTACTTATCCTCGCCCTTGCCAGACCACAATTGGGAGACACCACCACTGAAATTGAAGCCAGTGGCATCGATATCCTCCTGGCAGTCGACGTTTCAGGCTCCATGGAAGCCCTTGACTTTACGTTGGAGGGCAAAGCTGCCAATCGTCTTGATGTTGTGAAATCTGTTATGCACACCTTCATTGACGAACGTCCCAATGATCGCATCGGATTGCTGGCTTTCGCCGGACGACCCTATATGGTCAGTCCTTTGACCCTTGACCATGATTGGCTGCTTAAACGTCTGGATTCTCTCTCCATCGGTATGGTGGAGGATGGCACTGCCATCGGTTCCGCCATCGGCAGCGGCCTTAATCGGTTGCGTGATCGTGAAGCAAAATCACGCATAATGATCCTGCTCACTGACGGAATGAATAACGCAGGTGCTATTCCACCACTGGTCGCTGCAGAAGCTGCGGAAACACTGGGTATTAAAATCTATACCATTGGTGCAGGGACCAGAGGTGAGGCGCCAATGCCTGTTCAGGATCGGCTGGGGCGAAAACGTCTGATACGGGTCAAGGTCGATATTGATGATGCAACTCTTGGCCGTGTTGCAGAAATGACCGGTGGGCAATATTTTCGGGCAACGGATACAGAATCTCTTGAGAAGGTGTATGGGGAGATTAACACCATGGAAACCACCATCAGAAATATCAAAAAATTTGAAAATTATCAGGAGCTGTTTTCCTGGTTTGTTTTTGCGTCACTGTTTTTTCTGGGACTGGAAGTCATGGTGGCTAGGAGGAGACTACCATGAGTGGTCTTATAACATTTGCAGAACCCTTCTGGCTCCTCGCCGGAGCTATTGTCCTCGTTTTGCTGGTTATCTTCTTTAAGACAATGCAGCGGCGAAGGCAGCAGGAGTTGGCTCGTTTTGCCTCCTCCCATCTCCTTGGAAAACTGTGTGCCAGTGTTTCTGGAAGACGTAGGGCCATCAAGAAAACGGTGCTGCTGTTTGCTATCGCTTGCTGTTTTGTGGCCTTGGCACGTCCACAGTATGGGGTGAAATGGGTTGAGGTGAAGCGCAAGGGTATAGACATCCTTTTTGCCATCGATACCTCAAAAAGTATGCTGGCGGAAGATGTGCGGCCCAACCGTCTACAGCGGGCGAAATACGGAGTTCTTGATTTTATTGGACAGCTTGAAGGTGACCGGGTGGGCCTTATGCCCTTTGCCGGTTCTGCATTTCTGATGTGTCCCATGACCATTGATTACAGCGCCTTTGAAAGCTCCCTACAGGCTCTGGATACTGCTATTATTCCCAAGGGAGGAACAGATCTCGCTGCGGTTATTGCTGAAGCTGAGGTCGTTTTGTCAAATGAGGCCAACCATAAAATTCTGGTTCTGATTACCGATGGTGAAAACCTGGAAGGTGATGTTATGCTTGCAGCAAAACACGCCGCTGAAAAAGGGATGACCATCTATACTGTGGGTGTGGGAACCAGCGAAGGAGAGCTTATTCCCCTCACTAGGAATGGGAAAACAGGATTTGTGAAGGATGCATCTGGAAAATTTATTACCTCCCAGCTCGATAAAAAAAGTCTTACAGAAATTGCTAAAGTAACTGGCGGGCTCTATGTTCCCCTTGGCACCAGTGGTGAAGGCTTGCAAACAATTTATCAGCAGAAGTTGTCACTTATCCCCAAGGAAGAACTGGCAGAAAAACGACACAAAGTTCCCCTTGAACGTTTTATCTGGCCCCTTGGAGGGGCTATCGTTCTGCTGATTGTTGAATTTTTAATTGGGGGTAGAAAATCAAAACGGAGTTTGCGTATTCCCTTTGTTAAAACAGCGGGGCGCAGAAAGAAAAAGGCAATGGCCGTCGCCCTGTTTTGTTGCCTGTTGCCTATCAGTAATTTCGCTCGAGCTTCTGCCGGGGAAGATGCGTACCATGCTGCTGATTTTCTGACAGCTTCAGCATTTTATAGTGAGCAGTTAGAGTTAACGCCAAATGATGCCAGGTTGCATTACAACTATGGAACGGCTGCTTATAAAAATAATCTCTTTGAAGATGCGGCTCAATCGTTTTCCGAGGCCTTAAAAAGTGACGATTTGAGGTTGCAGGAGCTGGCCTACTATAATCTAGGGAACGCTCTGTTTCAGAGGGGAAAGGAGAGTCTGCAGACCGATAAGCAACACACAATAGACCTTTGGCAGCAGGCTATGGACTCTTTTGATGGTGCCTTACAGCTTGACTCTGTCAATGATGATGCTAACTTCAATCTTGCCCTTGTGAAAAAGAAACTTGAAAAGTTAAAGCAGGAACAGAAAGAGGAGGAAAAACAGAAAAAGAAAGAGCAAGACGAGAAAGAGCAGGATAAGGCCGGTGATCAGCAGCAGGATCAACAAAGCAAAGAACCATCCGAGCAGCAAAAAAATGGTGAGCAGGAAGATCAAGAATCACAGGAATCTTCAGAGCAGAAAGAGGACGAGGCAGAACCTCAAGGAAATACGGAGGAGGATGCAGCTAAGGCAGCAGCCGAGAAACAGGCTCAGCAAGATCAGCAGGCACAAAAACTGGACGAGGAGCGTCGGCAGCAAGGCAAGATGACAACTGATGAGGCTGAACAACTTTTAGACAGCCTCAAGGACGAAGAAGGGGAACTCAACTTTGTACCTGTCGCCCCCATGGGAAGTCGTGATAGTCAGCAACCTACAAAGGATTGGTAATGAAGAATAAAAAGAGTTTTCAGTATCTGTTGGCTCTGCTGTTTCTGCTGACAATAATCCCCTCACTGCATGCTGAGGTGACAGCCACAGCCAGCTTAAGCGTGAAGAGTTTTCCTGTTGATCGGATGGCCAAACTTATTGTCACTTTGCAAGGGCAACGTTCTGCTACAATTGATATGCTGGTGGTCGACGGGTTGCGTTTTCATCCACGTGGACAATCGGCCCGGATGGATTATGTAAACGGTGCTTATTCTTCATCGGTGACTTCACTCTTTCATGTGGAAGCGAGTCATGAGGGGAGTTTCACCATTCCACCTATCACCATAAAATCTAAAGAGGGAATGGTGACAACACTCCCCATTCACTTTGAGGTTGTTAAGGCAACTGCTCAGCCAACGGTACAATCTTCCAGCTCAGGAAGTGGGGTCACCACGCGTCTTCGTACTGGTGATGCTGCAGAAGTTGCTTTTCTGCGCGTGACACCTACTAAAACAAGTAGTTATAGTGGAGAAGTTGTTCCCGTGCAGATCCAGATCTATTTCCGTGACGGTATTCAGGCCAATTTGAATAGCTTGCCCCAGTTGAGAGGGGAGGGGTTCGTCTTGCAGCAGTTGCGAAGAGAGCCACACCGCAGCCGGGAAATGGTGGGTAACAGTAGTTACAGTGTGCTTACCTGGGTCTCGGCTCTGTCAGGAATCAAGGAGGGAACACACACGTTGAGTATGGAGCTGGATGCGACACTGCTCTTGCGTCAGCAACAGCGTGTACAGCGTCCGCGTGGGATGTTTGGAGATCCATTTTTTGATGACAGTTTTTTTAATAGTTTTTTTGGTTCTTATCGTGAAAAGGAAGTGAAAGTGGCAAGCCCAAAACTGGAGATGACAGTACTCTCACTTCCGGAAACGGGTAAACCCGATACCTTTAGTGGAGCGATTGGAGACTTTCGTCTACAGGTGAAAGCGATTCCCCTTGAAATTTCCAAAGGTGACCCGGTCACCCTGACCATGACGGTGAGTGGGGTGGGAAACTTTGATCGGGTGCAGGTTCCTCAGTTGCAGAAACAGAAAGGTTGGAAAAGCTACTCGCCATCATCGGAGTTCTTGAAAGATGGCAATGTAAACCGTGGGAAGAAGGTGTTTGAACAGGCCCTTGTCGCTAAAGAGAGTAACTTGACTGAAGTACCGGCAGTGGCCTTTAGCTACTTTGACCCTGAGAGTGGAACATATAAAGAGCTTGTCTCTGCCCCCATTCCCATAGATATGCAGGAAGTGGAGGTGGCAGAACAATCTGTTCCCGTTCCAAGACAGGCGGCGATATCCTCTGGAAAAGAGGCTGTACAAACAGCACCTGAAAAAGTGGAACAGCTGCTACCGGGGCTGGCACCATTGCAACTTGATGCAGGACAAATGAATAAACAACTGGAGCCTCTGTTTGCAAAGAAATGGTTTCAGGTATTTTGCGCTGTGTTACTCTTGGCGATATGTGGGGCACTGTTTATCACCATACGAAAGGCACGGTTTGCCGGCAACCCGCAATTACAACGGCAGAAAAGCATGAAGCAGTTGCTGGAGAAGCGTGAACGGGAAATAGAAGAACATCTCCAGGCAGCCGATAGTCGTGGTTTTCTTGTCAGCAGCAGAACAGCCATTCAGGAGCAGCTGGGACTGTTATGGAATACGGAAGCCGCCGCAATTACCCTTGCAGATCTTCAGAAACGTCTGCCGCAAGATTCGGTTTTATGCACGATATTTAACGCAGCCGACGAATCGGCCTACAGCGGTCAGGAGCTGGACGAACAGCAAATGCTGGAATTTGCAACAAGTTTGAAAAAGGAACTTACAAATCTGTGATACACTCTAAAGGCTATTGGCAAATATTCTCACTATTTGGTATCTTTCTGCTATTGGGTTCCTTCTCAGTACAGGCGGCGGATAATCGTTTTAAAAAGGCGACAATCGCCTATAATGATGGGGAATATCAACTTGCCATTGAGGGCTTTGAGTCACTGGCCAGGGATGGTTTGTCGTCAGCACTGCTCTATAATCTGGCAAATAGTTATGCCCAGAATGGCCAAACAGGTATGGCCATTCTCAACTATGAGAGAGCTGCACGTCTGGCACCCGGAGATTCTGATATCCGAGGAAACCTGGAGTTGCTGCGCAAGGAAAGAACCCTTTTCCAGGAAGAACAAACTGTCAGTCAGCGTTTTATTCGATTGCTTGGACTGGACCTCTGGACGATACTGGCAACGGCAGGTTTTATACTGTTTGCGACTTGTCTGCTCTTTCCAGTAACTCCACGGTTGAAAACAACAACACGTCGGCTTGTGGCGGCCGCCAGCGTGTTAGTGATAATGGCCTCGGTCATGGGAATTGCAGGGCAGTATCACCATTACCATGATGCTGTGGTGGTTGGAGGTGATGCAAAGCTTCGTCTCTCACCATTTGCATCAGCTGCTGCCAGTGGAAGTATACAGGAGGGGCGTTTGTTGACTCCTGTGAAAGTACATAATAACTATACTCTGATCAAGGATGAATCGGGACGAAGTGGCTGGTTGGACAATGATGAGTTTATGTTTATTGCCTACTGATACAACCGTTTACGATTACTCAAATCATCCATCCACTCTAGTAATCCCATGATTAAACTCATCTCTTTAGGCGTCCTCTCCGGGGCTTTTTTCAGTACGACATTCATACTCAATGAAGTTATGAGCTTAGAAGGTGGGCACTGGTTGTGGTCAGCATCTCTACGATATGTTTTTATGATCTTCTTCCTGACACTAATCATCCTGTTAAGTGGAGGAGTTAAAGAGCTACAGAGTGTGCTTAAATTGTTCTGTTGCTATTGGCGATTCTGGGTTTTAGCTGGGAGCATTGGGTTTGGAGGGTTTTATGCACTTATTTGCTTTAGTGCTGATTTCTCGCCCGGCTGGGTGGTCGCGGCCACTTGGCAATTTACTGTTGTTGCCAGTCTTTTTGTTTTCATGTTATTCGGTCGATCATTCCCCAAGCGAATATGGGGTTTTTCTTTGGTCATTTTCGCTGGTGTGGCACTGGTTAATTTTGCTAACATTGAAGCGTTTGACCTAAAAGCCCTACTCTCTGGCAGTCTTCCTGTACTTGTTGCTGCCTTTTGTTATCCATTTGGAAACCAGCTTGTGTGGGAGGCAAAAAATGGAAATCATAAAAGAGTACCATGTATACAATCACCACTCTTAAATAGTGTTTTTAATAAAGTGCTGCTAATGACTTTGGGGTCTTTCCCTTTATGGGTAGTACTTGTATTGATAATACATCCGTCAGTGCCAAGTTCATCACAGATAATGAATACTGCTTTAATTGCGTTATTTTCAGGAGTCTTTGCAACCTGTATTTTTCTTTTTGCACGTAATTTAGCATCTAACTCCAGTGAGCTTGCAGCAGTTGATGCTACGCAGTCAAGTGAGGTGGTTTTTGCTTTGTTGGGAGGCATTTTCTTTCTGAAATCCGAAGTGCCGAACATGGTCTCTGCTGCTGGATTGCTCTTAATATTGATTGGCTTATCTCTTTTCATTAAGTATCAGAAAAAATAAAGAAATGACAAACCGTGTATAGCGCTTCTCTTAAGAGGATCTTTCTCGGGAGTCTCGTTGAGACGCGAGACTCCTTTGCACTTAACGCATGACTGGGTGTTTAGAATAGGCAGGGCTGGGAACACCATCAACATAGATGTTCTCCAGGTAAGAGAGTTTTCTTGGTAATTGTTTTGCTGTACCTCTGGTAATCAGGAATGTGGCCCGTTGTCCGACTGTGAGTGTTCCCAGATTTTGCATGTCGAAGAATCTGGCGCCATGTTCGGATGCGCAACGGATGGTTTCCTCCAGTGAATAGCCGGCCTTGATGAATAGTTTCATTTCCTCGACCATTGATTCACCGTGGAGAATGCCAACACTGCCAGCACCGGTTCCAATAGCTGTGGTTATTCCCAAATCTCTTGCGAACTGCAGCTGCACGAGTTGTTCGGACAGAATCTTTTCCCAAAGTTTCTTTGCTCCCGGATTCGGTTTTCCCGGTGCCACGTAGCGTGTCGAAAAACGGCAGCACACATCTCCTCCGCCGCTGACACCATCCAAACCATTTCTGGCTCGTACTACGCTGGGAATCCATAACACATTCTTCTTTACCATTTCCCTGAGATTGTCTTCTCCCATATTGTAGCCCTGTTCGATGGCATCACATCCAGCCTCAATCGCTTCGGCTACCTGCTGCGATCCGTTGGCAACTACGACCACTTTTTTTTCACCTGTATGCTGAACAATGTGGGATAGTTCCTGGAGGCTTAACTGAGGATGCTGGGTTGCATCGTCTTCAATACTGGCTGAATATGCGATCTTAAAAAAATCAACAGCTGTAGCGTTTGCGGTGGCACACTTCTGAGTGCTTTGGCAGAGAGATCCAGATGTTTTGATGTTAATTGCGCTGTTCTGTAACATTTCCTCTTGAGAGTGGTTCAGCAGTTCGCTTATCTGACCGCTGTCAGCCACGCCCAGCACACCGTGTGTGTGGCAGTCGTGAATATGTCGCTTAAGGGTAATTAGTTTTGTTGCAAAGTCTGCTTCCTCAGTGAATAAGCGGACGCTACTGTCAACCGAAGGTGATTGCGACAGGGAGACACTGCAGTCAACCAGTGCTGGCAAAATAGTACAATGTGAGAAGTCATCGGTTGCACCGCCTTTGTTGCTGGGAAGTTCTTTGGCGGAGCCAATGGCGGTAATAATAGTATCCTGTACTGTCAGTAAAATACCTCTTTGCACATCTGTACCGTTCCCATCAATAAACCTTCCCGCTAGAATAAATCGCACTTTGTCCATAAATGAATTTTTCCTTTTGCCTGTGCTTAGGCTGCTGGTGAGGATTGTTGTAATGAAGAGATGGTCGCTCGTATCAAATCAATATTGGCTGTTTTCTTCCGTCTGCCAACTTTCGAGTTTACCGGCAATAAAATCAATAACCTGTTGTTGCTCTTCCCGACCTTTTCCCTCAATTGTCATCGGGGCACCAAAAGCGAAATGGGTTGATACCTCTGGACGAATTTTACCAAGATCTTTGATGAGTTTGCCGTTGGTCCAGGCATCGGTTTTAATCGCCACCGGTACCACTGGGACGCCTGATCTTAGTGCAAGCTTGACCCCGATGGAATTGAATTGCTTGGGGTCAAATCCGGTTCCACGTGTGGTCTGCGGGAAGACAGTGATTGAAATCCCATCGGTTAGTCGTTTTTTTCCTTCAACCATTACTGTCTTTAAATCTTGCCTGGCATTTTTTCTGCCCAGAGCAATGGGGTTCCTGGATCGTATGACATGCTTGAATACAGGATACTCCATCAAACTTTGTTTTATTATGAAAGTAAGAGGTACTTCCTGACCGATAATAGCTGGCAATACCACTGTATCCATCATACTCACATGGTTCCCTACAACGACACAGGAAGAATTCAGGTTCTGTAAATGGTCTATGCCGGAGATAGTGATCTTCAGGCCTGTGCGTTCAAGGGCTTGCATAACTCTGAAGCTGGATAGTCGCCATGCTTCCGTATCGTAGACGCCTTTTTTTGCTTTTCTTGCTGAAAAGTAAATCTGGCTCAGAAAGCTGCTGTAAAAAGAGAATGAAGGAAGTAGTTTGCCAAAAAAAGAAGCAGATCCTTCTGGTGTTTCGTATCGATTATTTTGATATTGTATTGTGTCCATGGTCACTGAGTTAAGCTGAATTACACGTTTTCTGCATTCTGCGCACAGGATATACAGGTGAGGAGACTTGGGTCAAATTGCAATCGTTTTACTGCAATGTCTTCGTCGCAAAGTATGCAGTAGCCATATTCGTCAGCTTCGATACGCTTTAAGGCCGTATTAATTCGTCTGCGTTCCTGCTCAACTAGTCGAGCAGAGGCCTTGGACATCTGTTGCTGTTGCATGGCATCCATCCGTGAGAGTCGGCCGATACTGCTTTGGTCCAGCTCTTTTGGCGCTGTATTTCGTTTGCGCGTCTCTTTATCTGCCAGAATGGATTCATGGCGTTCTATAAGGCGTTTTTTGAAATAGTCGAGATCCAACTCTTCACTCATTGTTTGTCTTCCCATTACAGATAGTTGTTTTTTTTTGAGTTTATCAGAAAACAGAAATGTAATACGGGAAAAGGTGAGCGTCAAACAATTCTTTTCCAGAAGAGAGGAGTAAGTGCATGTCCAGTCGGGATGAAATAAGAACTGAAAATTAGGAAATCAACTGCGACGCAAAAAAAAACTGGCAAGTGAAGCCGGGGTGGCTCCCAATGCTTATTGCCCAAAAGAGTCTTACGCATACCCTTCCCGCTTAATCGATAGCATGCTCCATATTCCCGTGCCAACAGTGGTAAGACAGGTAGTGGTAAAAGCACTGATAAAAGTAAAAGGCTGAATAGTAACGGGTAGAGGGACTTGAATGGAGTTGTTCGCTTGCGCCTGATGCCTTCCTTCCGGGTTTGGTACAAAATTCCAGTGAAGTGTCAGCGAAACTTCCATGTTGAGAATGCTATGGAATAATCAAGAGATGACCCTCTAATTGATGTAATTGAGTCAATTGAAACTACGTCTTCCTGATCCATGGCTTTGCCGGTACCGTAGCGGGTAATCCCGTCCATATATCATAGAGTCAGAGACTTTATAACAGACTGGTTTCGCCCCCTATCCTTAGCTTTGTACAGGAGGGCATCGGCTTGTTTAATCATATTGTCAAGTCCCTCGTTTGTCACTTTAGGCATGAAAATAACACCAAGGGAAATGGTGAGCACCTTGCTTGCACTATTCTCCTTATGTGTAATCGCTAATTGTTCGACAGCAGTCCGTATCTGCTCCGTGACGATTTCTGTTTCTGCCTGAGATTTAGCTCTGTAGAAAAAACAAAATTCCTCTCCCCCAAATCTGAAATAGAAATCCCCAGCCCTTTGCAGTGAGCTTTTCAGCGCAATTGCAACCTTTTGCAAGGCAATATCTCCCTCATGGTGACCGTAGGTGTCATTGTATTTTTTGAAAAAATCAATATCCAGAAGGCCAAAAGACATGCCATTATTGTTGCGACGAGCGCGTTGCATTTCATTGTCAAACGTTAAATTCAAATACCGTCTGTTGGGTATGGAAGTAAGGGGATCGGTAATGGAAACTTTTTCTAATTCCCGGTAGCTGGTTTGTTGGAGTCGGAAAAAAGAGAGTGCGAAATAAAATATTATTACAAAAGTGAGAGCGGAGAATATCAGGATGAGCATCATCTGTTGTAATTGCTGGGCTGCTCTTTGTTGTAAACGGTTTTCCAGTAGATTCAGGTTGGCGTCAAAGGTTTCAATCAGAACTGCTATGACCGTAGAGCCCTCCTGGAAGAAATCTTCGGCCGATGAATGAAATTGCCCCCCAAGTACTAATGCGCATGTTTGCAGAAATGCAGCAGAAATATTGTTGAGTTTATGATCATGACCTTTGTTGCTACATGGTAATTCTGTTTCAGATGTTGCCTTATGGATTATTGTTTGTATTCGTGTGAATCTGCTTAGTTGGTCTTGCAGAATAGATATTTTCTCTTTCAGTAATTCCTTTTCCATTGTGGTAGACTCTCCCCGAGTGATCATACCGCTCCCTAATCCACGTATTATGGCAAATGCTTCACTTAGGTCTGGAATTTGTTTAACCACTGTGTCCACGCTGTAATACGTGTCAAGTTCAGGGTCGAGAATCAAATTAGATTCATTTGCCACGAGAAGGATGCTGCCGTTAATTACTTTAATTATGGTGGTAAAGGCCTCAAATCTCGCAGCTTCATTGGATGTGCCGTTTTTGATTTCAAGGGAGTGTGCTGTATTAAGCAAAGTAACTGTAATATCTTTTTCAAGTCCAAGCTCGTGGCTGACTTTTTTCCATTGGGGAGTATCAAAATGCTTTTTCAATGTTTCTGTTAGCTGTGGCCGTTGCTCGTTAGGAATGGGTGTGTTATTCCATACTCGCATATGGGAAAGGCCTCTTATCTGCTGGAGGTCAGTGAGAGTCTGAAAGAGTTGTTGCGTTGCTTGAGAGCCGAGCAGTTCTTTTTGTGTGAACAGGTATTGTTTATGTATTTGCAGTAGACCTATGGAGACGGAAATGGAGAGAAGAAGTACTGGAATTAAGACAGCACCAAGAAAACGTAAAAAAAGAAATGTTTGCGAGTGGCTCTTAATATGTCCCATTAGAAAATGTAGTTATAGTTCATACGTATTGTTTGAGGATGAGAACTCATCAGTTGTTTCGATTTTGTCATGTGAAACATGAAAAGACTCAGCTTTCTCTGTTGCTTTTTATACTTTCAAGGGGTTCGGAGAAATAAAAGCCTTGAAGATAATCCACCCCTAATGAAGTTGCCAGTTTAGCGGTCTCTTCGTCAAAGACAAATTCAGCTACGGTTTTAATGCCAAGTTTGCTTGAGACAGCAATAATCGCTTCTACAATAGTCAGAGAAACCTCGTCGGTGGTTATTCTTTTGATTATTGAGCCATCGATTTTCAAATAGTCCACATGTAGATTTAACAGCCGTTCGTAATTTGAGTATCCACTGCCAAAATCATCAATGGCAATTCGGCAGCCCATTTCTTTCATTTCTTGAATAAACTGGCTCACCATGTCATAATTCTCAAATCCCTCTGTTTCCAGAATCTCCAAAATAGCCCTGTTTGCCAGATCTGCTTCTCCCAGTTTCGTTTTTAAGTAATTACTAATGTTTGAATCAAGGATATCTTCAGTGGAGAGGTTTATGGAGAAATCATAGGAAGAGTTTTTAAACGTAGTGCAGGCATTATCAATAACAATCTTGGTGATAGCAGTATAGATTCGAGCTTTTTTGGCGGTGGGAAGAAAGAAGAAAGGAGAGATGACTTCGCCATCTTTTTCAATAATTCGGACTAAGCACTCATATTTTTCTATTTCCCCTGTTTTTGCACTGATAATAGGCTGAAAGTAATTAACAACTCGTTTCTCTCGCAAGGCAT
Organism: Desulfocapsa sp.; assembly: GCA_022712895.1. Classification (GTDB taxonomy): domain Bacteria; phylum Desulfobacterota; class Desulfobulbia; order Desulfobulbales; family Desulfocapsaceae; genus Desulfocapsa. The sequence continues at coordinate 3,114 of JAFLJS010000025.1, read as the reverse complement.
TTTTAATCTGGACGACACAGTTGTGGTTTTTTTGCAGCTCTTGCTTAATAGTACTGTTTTCTTCATTGATGACATAATCCCACCTGTTCGTCTTTGCCTGTTTTAAGGCAATATCTGCTTCCAGGAGAGCATTGTTAAGATTGCAGGCACTGCCACATGTGATATTGACAACAATTTCATTGTCGCCAGCTTTGAAAGGCGTGTCGCTGATACTTGTAATGAGTTTTTCAATAATTGTTTTCAGTGTATCCTGTGGATAACTGTCAAAGAGTAATAAGGCAAGTTGGTCACCGTGTAGTCTATACAACTGCGAAGGTCTATCTTTCACTTCAAGCTGCACTCTGCGGGCAAATTCCAATAAAATTGAATCCCCCTCTTCTATGCCGAAAAAGTCGTTGATATTCGCAAAGTCAAGGATGTCGAGTAGAATGATTGTGGCACGTTCCAACCTGCTCAAATCCCGTAGTATTTGGTAACGATTGGGGAGTTTAGTCAGGGTGTCTGTCGTGAGCAGGTTTTGAAGTTCCTTCCGCTTTTCTACCAGCTCGGTAACATCATTTCTGGCTGCTATAAACTCAAGTATATTTCCCTTACTGTCAAGGATGGGGCAGATGGTAGTTTGGGAATAGGAAAAGCTGCCATCTTTTTTTCGATTTTTGACAAGCCCTTGCCATATTGATTTGTTGAGAATTGTTTTCCACATATTCCGGAATGTAGAGGCTTTCATGTCAGGGTGCCGGAGGATAGAGTGTGGTTTTCCTAATAATTCGTCCTCACTGTAACCAGTTGTCTGGCACAGATTTTTGTTCACATAGGTTATTATTCCCTCCTGATCTCCTTTCGATACAATTGCACTGCAATCCAGCACTTTAGAATATTCTTGCAACAGGTTAACCTGTTCACGTAATTCCTTTGTTTTACCGTGGACTGCGTCCTCCAACTCATGAGTATGCTGAGAATGTCTTTTTCTTGCTTTTATGATGAGGAAAAAAATTATCGCTAGGAGTAGTATGCCACTAAGCAGTGTGATAATGGTCGTTTTAATGAAAAAAAGGTTAATCAGGTCTTCTTTTATACTGTTGGAAGACATTTTAACGCTGATAATACCTCGAAGATCTCCTTCCTTGTAGTCGTAGGCCGTTGAATATTTTTTGGCAATGGATGGGATAACCGAGTATCGAGGGCCGTGGCACTGAAGGCAAACTTTTGTGATGAAAAGAGGAGAGGCATAAAAAAAGAATGGTTCTGTGTCAGTATTGATCTTTTTAAAATATTCAGTTTCTTGTGGGTTGGCCTTGAAAAACTGCATGGCCTTTTGCTCTATGGCATCGACCATGTTTTTTGGATTTCTCGGTCTGTCAGTTACTGTATTGATGGTGACCTTTCCCTTTGTGACTCTTTGAAATTCCTCTGAAATTTTAGAAATCGTTACGGCTGGGAGAAATTGAGTTGTGATGTCGTCGATGAGGATATGGTTGTTTATGAAAATCTGTTGATAGGTAGAACGGAAGGCTTCCAGAAATTGCTTGAGGATAACCGAATCTTCATAGCGAATTTTCGTTTCAATATGTGAAAGGTTTCTGTATTCAGAAAAAATTTTCACAGTAGCAAAAGAGCAGAATGCAATGAGTATAACAATAAAAATGCTGTTAGATTGAAACGGTTTTTTCATCTACGATATTTCTCTTGAAATGTAGTGGCTGGATATTGCTTAGCCAAGGTATTCTGCTCGTTTTATATCATCATTTGAGTCTATACCATAAGAAAAACAAATAACAGCACCCTTTATATTACTAGGTCTGCTGTGAAAAGGAACAAGTAGTGTAAAAGTGGATGGAGCTGTTTTGTTTTGATGTATTGAGAGTGAGATAGAATGGCATCGTTCAGGTCTTGACCCTTTCACAAAATCTGGTATTCTTTGGCATTAGTTACTATTTACTACAGATTTTGTTCCCCGCTTCACCAACGTTTATTTTCTAATTATAGAAATCTTTTTAAAAGACAAAAATAGGAGAATAGTCATGCAACGAATTTTACTTTTATTTGTAATACTGCTGTTCAGCGTGTCCAGTGCTTTGGCTGCAGATCCGGTTAAAATTGGAATGATCACTACCTTATCCACAAAGGCCGGTTATCTTGGAGAGGATATTCGTGATGGTTTTAAACTGGCAATCAAGCAGGGACAGGGGACACTTGGAACCATTCCAGTGAAACTCCTTGTTGAGGATGATGGACGTAAGCCGGAAAAAGGCAGACAGATTGCCGAGCGTTTTATGAAACGTGATAAGGCGCAGATCCTCACTGGTATAGTGTTTTCCAATGTAGCCATGGCGGTAGTTCCTAAAGTTGTTCGTTCGGGAGCTTTTTATATCAGTCCCAATGCAGGGCCATCCAAACTTGCCGGGAAAGGGTGTGATAAAAATTATTTCAACGTGGCATGGCAGAATGACAACCTCCATGAGGCGGTTGGACAATACGTGACAGAGAAAAAGTTTAATAATGTGTATCTTCTGGCACCCAATTATCCTGCGGGTAAGGATGCTCTGGCAGGTTTTAAACGGTTTTATAAAGGCAATGTTGCCGGTGAAGTCTACACTACTCTCGGGCAGGCGGATTACGCAGCAGAACTCGCCACTTTACGGGCAGCCAAACCGGATGCAGTGTACTTCTTTTTGCCAGGCGGTATGGGCATTAACTTTATCAAGCAGTATGCCCAGGCAGGCTTAAATAAAAGCACTCCGCTCTTTGGGCCTGCATTTTCCTTTGACGAACGTATCCTGAAGGCAGTGGGCGATGCTGCAGTCGGTGTTATAAACGGTTCTCAGTGGAGCGCAGATCTTGACACTCCTGAAAATAACGCCTTTGTTGCTGCTTTTCGTAAAACCTACGGACGTACTCCAACACTCTATGCCAGTCAGGGGTATGATGCGGCGTTGTTGATCGGCAGCGCGCTTAAAGCTGTGAATGGTGATATGAAAAAGGCATTGCCGCCAGCCAAATTCACACCCATGTCTCAAGCTATCTGGGAAGCTGTCACAGACAAGACAAGCTTAAAGGAAATGCAAGGCATACTCAAAGATGCTGCCGGGGAATATATGGGGGATGTAAACCTAG
>JAFLJS010000059.1 GCA_022712895.1 Desulfocapsa sp. | reverse complement strand
TATCCGCTTTGTCTGTTGTGTAAAGTAATGCAAGTCAGTCGTAGTGGTTATTATAATTGGAGAAACAGACGTCAATCAGCCAGAGACGTTGAACGAGCGAGACTGATCCCTATGGTCAAGGAGATTCACAAGGCCTCAAGGTGGACGTATGGTAGCCGCCGTATGGCCAAGAAACTGGAATCCACCGGTACGTAAACATAAGGCAGGAACTTTGATGAAACTTGCAGGTGTCCATGCCAAATAGCGGAAGAAATTTAAGGCGACAACAAACAGCAACCACAGTTTGCCAGTTGCTCCCAACATATTGCAACGGCAATTTACTGTTCCGGCACCGAATATGGCCTGGGTTGGCGATATAGCATACATATGGACAACAGAAGGCTGGTTGTATCTGGCGACGAAAGCCTTCTCCTGCTCTGATATTTCATTCAGACAGAGGGAGTCAATACTGTAGCCATGAATTCCAAAAACTGCTGAAACGTCACGGAATACGATCAAGCATGAGCAAAAAAGGTGATTGCTGGGATATTCAGTTATACTGCCTATGAACGTCAGCCTAATCTGACCCGTGCTGGGATTGGCTATATTGTCTTTGCATTGACCTGTCGGTTGGTTAATGCTGTCGCTGAGAGTGTCTTTGGAACACTCAAACTGGAATTGGTATTCTGGGTAAAGTACGTAACCCGTGACCAAGCCAAGAGAAATATCGTGGATTACATTGAGATGTTTTACATGTCCACTTTTACTTGACCACTTCAATTTTTCCTGGCTGGTATTGCTGTCTCATTATATATCTAAAAAAACATAACTACCAGAAACTGGGATAGACCGAATCTTTGAATTTAAGATAGGCTTGCTGTCTCCCATCTCTTGATATCCTATAATACTTAATTTCTTTACTTTTCGCCCCCGCTTGTTATTTTAGCTTAGCGGCCCAACCTAAAATTAAAGGGCTTCTTATTTTAAGTTTAAGTGCCTTTTGAGCAAACTCAGCCAGAAAGTTTAGGTACCTTGCTTATTAGGAACTTCCTGATTTATTCTCTGACAAGAACCTTTACAAGGCTGAAATTCTGTAAAAATAGTGGATTGCACAGTTTCTAGCTGGGTATTATATAGAGGCATATAAGTTTAAAATGAAACGAGAACTCCAGGGACAATACATCACGGTGTCAACAGTCGGAGAGCGGGTGCAGGCTTTTGTTCCGTCTCCTCTTCCGCCGGAGCCGATGATTGAATGGTCGGCCGAATTGCGAGATAAATTCGACCAGGCATTGCTTGCTATTGGGCGTTTAGATAGCGTTTCCACACTACTGCCTGACACTTCACTTTTTTTGTATATGTATGTGCGGAAAGAGGCTGTTCTTTCTTCGATGATAGAGGGTACGCAGTCATCGCTTTCGGATCTACTTTTATTCGAGATTGATCAGGAACCGGGAGTACCACTGGATGATGTTCAGGAAGTGAGCAATTATGTTGCTGCACTGAACCATGGCCTTTCTCGCCTGAATGAAGGGTTTCCGTTATCGTTGAGGCTTATCAAAGAGATTCATGCTGTATTATTGACTAAAGGTCGTGGCAGCAATCAAACTCCTGGTGAATTCAGAAGCAGCCAGAACTGGATTGGTGGAACACGGCCTGGTAATGCCGCTTTTGTACCACCTCCCGTTGATCAGGTACTGGAATGCATGGGGAAGTTAGAACTCTTTCTGCATAACCAGCCAGAACCAACTCCAACGCTCCTCAAAGCAGCGCTTGCTCATGTCCAGTTTGAAACCATCCATCCGTTTCTCGATGGAAATGGTCGTCTTGGGCGTCTGTTGATCACATTGATACTGTGCGAGCAAAAGGTGCTCCAGATGCCAATGCTCTATTTGAGTCTCTACTTCAAAACTCATAGACAATATTATTATGAACTGCTTGATAGCGTTCGTCTGACTGGCGACTGGGAAGCATGGCTGGATTTCTTTGCAGAGGCCGTTATTGTTACCGCTGGCCAGGCTGTGGATACTGCTCAGCAACTGCATGTGCTCTCAAATGAAGACCGTGCAAAGATAAGTGGACTTGGTCGGGCAGCAAAATCCACTCGATTGGTCCACCAGGCATTGCTGGAGCATCCAATTTGCAATGCAGGTTCGTTGGTTATTAAAACTGGTCTTACTGCTGCTACGGTGAATAAATCTATAAATCATCTGGTACGAATAGGGATAGTTCGAGAGTTAACTGCTCGAAAGCGTAACCGGCTATTTAGCTATTATCAATATGTGGATATAATGAATAAAGGAACAGATCTTCTAGTAGATTAGCTTGTGCCGACGAAAAAAACAGATGTACACAGAAAAAATGGCTTTGTACTGCACGGTGGTGGAGTATTCAGTTCGATCCATTTTAGACCAACTACCGAAGACGACAAAGAGTATAAGACCACTGCAAAGCCTGTTGAATATGCAGGAGCATTATCAGTGCTCCGTCTTGACTGCTGGATTTCTGGAAATGACTCTGATATCTATCTGGAGTTTCTTGGGAGCAAGGAGATATGAAGTGGAGTAATTTTTGGACTGGTAGATAAATAAATAATTAACCCTTAAGTTAATATTTATCTTTACAAAATTAACTGTTAAGTTAATAGTAAGGATGTTGATATTAATTTATAGGTTAATATGTGAAGACTAATCAAAAACGACTTGTTGTAGAGCAGCTTGAAAAATCTCTAGATCGGATGTCTTGTATGCGCGGTATACAGCGTCCGCTTAAAGGGTGGTTGCGTGCTATCCGTGAAGCTCTTGGTATGTCTGGAAAGCAGTTTGCCGAACGGCTCGGAGTCTCTCCACCCAGGATTAATCGCCTTGAAAAAAATGAGATTAACGACTCTGCCACTATCAGAACCATGCGACAGGCAGCAGAAGCGCTGGATTGTATCTTTGTTTACGGAATAATCCCCAAGGATAGTCTCAAAAACAGTATTCGGAAACGGGCAGAGTCTTTAGCCAGGAAACGTCTGGCCAGAGTTTCACACTCTATGCTTCTGGAACATCAGCAACTTTCTAATGATGAACAAAGGCAGGTATTTGAGAGGGAAGTGGAAGAATTGATTCGTAACATGCCAAAAGAGTTATGGGGGGACCATGGTGAACTTTGATTACCCGCCTGGTGCCACTCCCCTTGATCCTGACGAGATAGAGGGCTTGCTTCTGTCACATATGATAAACTCGTAAAAACCCTGAAGTTAGATGGTTAAGTAAAAAACTTCATATCCGAGGCGCAAATATTTTCTATCATTTCGGCGTACTAAGGTACGTCGTAATGATAGAAAATGTGCAGCAACGAAGGAGATGGAGAGTTTTTACGACGCCATCACATATTACTAATCAAAGTGAGCTTGATCGCTGGGAACAGGACAATATCATGGAAGCTGAGGTGTGGGCTTTCCGTCGTAAACCTGGTGATATCCTCAGCGCTAAGTATGTTCGCCTGTTACACAAACGAATGTTTGAAAATGTGTGGCGTTGGGCTGGGAAATTTCGTAGAACTGGAAAGAACATTGGTGTAGAACCCTGGTTAATCGGATATTCCCTGACAAATATACTGGAAGATGTACGTTTCTGGATTGATGAAAACGCATATCCTACTGATGAAATTGCAGCCAGATTTCATCACCGTTTGGTCTCTACACATTTGTTTGCCAATGGAAATGGTCGCCATGCTCGGCTGATTGCTGATCTTCTTCTTGTACATACTTTGGGGCGCTCTCGTTTTACCTGGGGAAGTGAAAGTCTTGTTCAGGCAGGAGAGTGCAGGCAACAATACATTGATGCTCTTCAAAATGCAGATCGACGTGACTATGAAAAATTATTACGATTTGTGAGATCATAATCTGTGGTCAAGATATTGCTACCTGCTGTGCCAGCACCTCCCTTCTTATAGTTGCTTCCCATAATATTAACTTCTGGAGAGAGTTCGCTCCATCTGGGCCAGTGAACGATGGATTTATTAGCAGGTCACCGACATCTTTGCGGAGTGCAGTATGCAGTTTTCTGGGATGGGGAGAAGCCTGTCGTCAAAGACTACTCTTTTACGCAGGTTCGAAGTGATAATCGTGAGTAGTTTGTTTATGTAAATAGTTTTTTATCTTCGATGGGGTACGATTCCCTGTATCGCCACCACGGAAAAATCTTGAATGAGAGATTGCAGTTTTGTTTGAACTGTTGATTGGATGAAGGTCGAAAGGTTTTGGAACTATATACTTTCAATATAACAAAATGCTATGAGCCTAAGTGATCACATGTGGACACGAGAGGTCGTAGGAGCTCATTGGGGCTCGTAACTGTGATTATAGATAGTCTCTCACTAGCATTAAAGTCTCGTTTTTAACTCTGCGCTTTCTGTGCGATCCATTCCTTCTTTTCTCTGATTTCCAGAAACAACTTGATAGAAAAATGTTTGCGAGCTACAGTTTGGCATTGTTTTTAGGAAGTTATCGTTTGATAGATGTCGTCTGGGCGAAGTTGTTAGATCGGAAATCTTGGTGTGCGCAAAACGACAAGTGAAGGCCACCGTAATTCTAATAAAAATTTTTCGGGGATAGAAATGAAGATTCTTGGTGTATCAGGATCACCCATTAAAGACAGCAATACCGACCGCGCCCTCAAAATTGCCTTGGGGGCAAGCGGGGTTAAAACTGAGTTTATTAAATTAAGTGACTATAATATCCAACCATGCACTGCTTGTCTTGAATGCAGAAAAACCAACAGTTGCATACTTAAGGATGACGGAAACCTGCTAATGAACAAGGCATACAAGGCCGATGCTCTTATTGTGGCCGGTTTTACCCCCTACTCTTCCATTGACAGCCGTACCAAAATTTTTCTGGAAAGATTGTATCCATTACACCATAGCCATGCCTTGATGAGTGGCAAACCCGGAGCAGCCATTGTAACCAGCGCTATCCAGCAAGGCCATGAAGGAATTCTATCTGCCAGTGAAAACGGTATTTCCGCTATCCAAAACTATATGATTGCGGAATCAATGGTTTTTATTGGTGGAGTAAGCATTTTGGGTAATGTTCCCTGTCTGGCCTGCGACGCAAAAGACCAATGCGGGGTATCTGCTCTCAAGATGTTGTTTGGCAAGGATGCGACACCGAATAACGTTGCAATTAACAGCGTGGAAAACGATCCTGAAGCGGTCGCAACTTTGGAAAAATTAGGTACTGATATTGTTGAGGCTTACTATAATCAATGATGGGCTCAGTCATCCATTCAACAGTTAATTGAACTTACTATCCTGCTTGATTTGTGGCATGGAGAATTTGTTACGTATATTGCATGGACACCTTATTCGGAAGCATCTTAAGAACGGGATCTCACGCCCTTTGTTGATGTTGACACTGAGTTCATACACAATAGTATGATACGTTGGTTTCCCAAGCAATTTTATGTTTTTCTCCAGAAGGTGCACTTGAGTAAAAAACTTAAGGTTTCTAAGAGTTAGGCCGCGTTATCCATGTTCCAGGATGCACGCAGTGCATCCTGGAACATGGAGATCAACTCACAAAACATTGCTTATTCTGTAATTATGGAAAAAAGAGGTTTAGATATATGGATAACATTTTAAAACTTAAAAAAATTCACGAGCTTCAAGAGTATAATTTTCATATTCCAGCTTATCAAAGAGGGTATAGGTGGAGCGAAAAGGAAGTTGTTGATTTA
>JAFLJS010000064.1 GCA_022712895.1 Desulfocapsa sp. | reverse complement strand
CCCCCTCACTGAGGGAATCAAGGGATACATCCTTTAAAGCGTTTTCATGAAAATAAATTTCACGTGCATCCTGGCTGACGATAAAGCCATAAGACTCAAAAGGTGATAATTTTCGAATCACACCGAGCTGGGCGCCTCCATCATCTGCTGCATCATCAGTGCGTTGCTGTTTCTGCCGTTTCTTTCGCACACTCTCCTTTAACTGTAAGGAAAGAACATCAAATGCTTCCACAAGAAGAGGGCCTACATTCTCTCCTTTTTTAGATACAACCACGGTGTCATTAGGAACAGAGGCCACAAGTTTTATCTCGTATCCACCTTCCTTATGACTGGCTGTCCCTTCGATGGAGACACGGAGATGGAGGACGAAACTGGCGAAGTGACGAATGATTTTTTCTTTCTCCTCATCAATTTTTTTCTGCCAACCTTTTCGCAACTCAACATTCCGGGCTTCAACCTTTAGATCCATACGGTTCCTCCATTTAGTGCCTTGCTCATCAAAAAAAACAACAAACTGTAAAGAGACGAGGTCGACACAAATTCAGACACTGAACAAACAGCAACAAGGCACTTAGTTGGCCTCACTGATATTTTATCAGCGCAAGCTAAATGATGTTCTGCAATACAACTGAACATCACCACTAAACGTATCCGCAGATACGCTCCAACGGGCAAAGGCAAGGATTAAGACAAAAAATATCTTACCTTTAAATTATTATATGTCTTCCTCGAAGATAATCAAGATATCATTTTTCTTTTCGCCTGTTATGGATTCGGGTATATATCAGAGCGTGATAAGAGAATATCACTACCCATTTAATATTCTGTGATTCTCTTTGTTTTTTTTTAAAAAAGAGCGACTAACATGACACTAGAAAAAACAGGAATAATTCTCCTCAACATGGGAGGCCCCGAAAAACAGGAAGACGTTCGTCCTTTTCTTTTCAATCTTTTTTCCGACAGGGAAATCATACGTCTTGGTCCACGTTTTATGCAAACACCCCTTGCCTGGTGGATTGCCAAGCGTCGGGCTCCTAAAAGTATGAAAACTTACGCACTGATCGGTGGCGGTTCCCCGCTAACACGTATCAGCAGGGAGCAGGGTGAAGCCCTTGAAAAAGTACTGGCAGAACATGGCGACTTTAAGGTCACCTGTGCCATGCGTTACTGGTTTCCCGACAGCGATACCGCACTGCAGAAAATGGCTGATGCCGGAATCAAAAAGCTGATAGCCCTTACACTTTACCCGCACTACTCCTGTGCAACAACCGGCTCTTCTGTACGTGCACTGCAAGAGGCCATTGCCAGATCAGAAACGAGCTTTGATCTCACCTGTATTGAATCCTACCCCTGCCAGCAGCAGTATCTCCAGGCACTGGCCGCAAAAATAACCAAAGCTGCTGCAACATTTACGGAAGATTTCCAAGTGGTCTACAGTGCCCACAGCTTGCCGGTCTCTTTTATTGAAGAGGGGGATCCATACGTGGATCACATACAGGAAAGTATTCAGGAAATTGAGAAGTTGACTAATATGCCCGGAAGACTCTGTTACCAAAGTCGTTCAGGCCCGGTGGAATGGCTTTCTCCTTCGACTCCTGAGATGTTACAGACACTGTCAGACGAGGGATGTAAAAACATCTTGATGATTCCCATCAGTTTTGTCTCTGATCACGTGGAAACCCTGTACGAGATTGAGATGTTATACCATGACCAGGCAAGAGATCTGGGAATGCGCCTTATTTCCAGTAAATCCCTGAACTGCGACCCAACCTTTATTGAGGGCCTGAAAGAACTTGTGCTCAGCAAAAGTTAACTCCAAAGCCCTGCGTAACCCCGGAGAGCCAGAACCTCTTCTGTACTTATCCCGGACAGTTCTCAGCAGCCCGCTACAGTACTGCTTGCGCCTTTCTTACTGGAATAGAGAGCATCAACAGTTTCACACCACAAAACTTCTCGACCTTGGAACAGATCCTGCTGATTCCTTACACTACCCGAATGACACCTGTTTTCATCTCGACCCTGACCTTGTTTTTCAAATTGAAAAACGCTGCGGCCGTGATATGGAATCTGAACTGGAAGAACTGCTCTGGCCTTTTGTGGAACCTTCTGTTAAACGGAAAATGGAACATTTTTTCTCACGTGGAAAATCTCCGGGAAGAAGCAAAGCGAAAATTAAACTCCTCTCTTGCGACGGTCAGTCAGTACAATCTTTCGACAAACGAAGACTACACTTTCTGCGCTTTGGTTCAACAGATCAGGGTCAGGTTTTTTCCATGCCGCCTGCCCTTGAAGCAAAGCTTCTCAACCGTTCACGCGATGAACTGGAGCAATATTTTCTGGAAGCAGAAGCAAAACTTCGTGAAGTTGAGCTTAAATCCTACCTTTACGCAGCTCTTGATCTGCAATCTCATTTCAGCGAAGCTTTTGCTCGGACAATTCCTCAAGCGCTGTCTCCTGAAAAGATCGATGAGGCTTTCCTTGACGAGCTCTGTAAACTCAACGAAAACCGCATGTTCTGGCAAGACCGAAGCGACTATTCGCGACTGCAGGACTATTTGATACGCTACCTGATTCTCTTTTTTGATGCCCACTTCCCCAGAAGAAACAGAGCAGCCGATGAAGCCCAAGAATTTATGGAGGACCACAGGCAGTTCCGATGGCCAGAGAGAAAGGCAACGGTGAGTAAAGATGAGATGGCGTCACTTTTTGGAGAAGATACTAAGACATTACGCAAGGCAAACAAAAAAGAAATCACCCGGCTCTATCGCAAGAAAGCAAAATCCATGCACCCTGATACAGGTGGTGAACAGGAAGAATTTATTCGTCTGACCGCAGCATATGAAGAACTGTTACGTGGAGCAAAAGACTAACGATTTCTCTTAATTAATGATTTCGAAAAAAGAGTACTATTTTCAGTCCCCCCTTAAGGGGTGTAAATACGAATCCATCTTACTTCAGTTTTACCTTCTCCATGTTCAAATTCTGCCCAGTCTGAAATCGACGCATTCGTACATTCATCAATATCCCGAGAGCCAGCAGGGTAGTAAGAAGAGAAGACCCACCATAACTGACCAGCGGCAAAGGAATCCCAACAACAGGCAAAAAACCAAGAATCATCAGCAAATTAATCACTGCCTGCCAGAATATGAGCATCACCACGCCAAAAGCCAGAAAAACCCCGAAACGGTCACGGGCAGTCATCGCTGCATATAATCCCCATATCAGCAGTGAGAAGTAAGCTATCAAAAAAAACAGACTTCCACTAAAACCCCACTCTTCACCCCACACGGAAAAAGCAAAATCGGTATGCCGTTCAGGAAGAAAATGAAGATGTCCCTGGGTTCCTTCCAGGTAGCCCTTACCACCCACCCCACCACTGCCAACAGCAATTTTAGACTGTAATATCTGATATCCCTGGCCCATGGGGTCTTTACCTGGGTCGAGCAATGTTTCAATGCGTCGTTTCTGATAGGGGCGTAGAAGGTTAAACCAGGCAAAAACCCCAGCGGCCCCTCCAAGCCCAATCCCCACGGCATAGGTCTGCCAGCGCACTTTTGCAAAAATAGTCATGGAGACAAATATGATACCCAGCATCAGTGCCGTTCCAAGATCGGGCTGCTTCAAGATCAGTATAAACGGCAACCCCGTCAGCAACACCGGAGTAACCATCTCTCTTAAACCATACCCTTCATCCTCATCCTTCCGGGAATAATAACTGGCAAGGGTTACAACCAACATCAGCTTAGCAAGTTCAGACGGCTGTAGTTTGAAAAGGCCCAGATTAATCCAGCGTTGTGCTCCACCTGCACTGTTTCCAGCCACCAGAACAAAAGCGAGTAATAAAATAATAAAAATATAAAAAGGATAATTCCAGAAATGCAATTCTGTGTAGTCGAAACAGAGGATAAACAAAATCCCCATACCTCCCATCAAAAAGAGATAACACTGCTTCAAATACGGTGGGATACCGTAAGGCGATGGAGGGTAAGAGGCACTGTAGAGGTTCATCAAAGCCATACCACTGATGACAAACAGCAGCAGCAATAATCCCCAGTCAAAATCATGAAAATATCGCCTGTCTATGCGAAACATGGATTCTTTTTATTCCTTCGTTTTTTTTTCTTCTTCAGCAGCAAGCGCTAAACGCTCTGCAAAATACTCGGCCATTATAGCACGGGCAACAGGCCCTGCGCTAGATCCACCATGCAAACCATGCTCGACCAATACCGTTACCGCGATTTCCGGATCATCAGCCGGGGCATAGCAGGTAAACCAGGCATGATCACGGTACTTATAGGGAATATCCTCTTCTTTTAAATGCTTGTACTGTTTGAGGCGTACCACCTGTGCTGTTCCAGTTTTTCCGGCAATGGTCATGCCCTTTATTCTGACTTTCCTTGCTGTTCCCCGTTTTCCCTGCACAACTTCTTTCATTCCGTCGCGTATCTGCTTCAGAAATACTTTTTCACCGCCCAGCTGGCTGGTGATGATTGGCTCAAACTGAGAGATGACATGCCCATCGGGATCGGTGATTTTTTCGATGATTTGCGGTTTATATTGCGTTCCACCGTTGGCGATGGTAGCGGTCATCAGACAAATCTGCAATGGGGTCACAAGGTTAAAGCCCTGGCCAATGGCCACGGAAAGCGTTTCGCCTTCCTGCCATTTCTGATTATGCCTTTTCAACTTCCAGGCCTTGGTCGGGGTGAGTCCACCTTTTTCATGCTCTATATCTATACCGGACTTGACTCCTAAACCAAATTTATTGGCCATCTTCGCAAGATTATCCACCCCCGAACGCAAGCCTACCTGATAGAAATAGACATCACAAGATTCAGAAATTGCACGTTTCAAATTGACAGCACCATGCCCACCGCGTTTCCAACAATGATATCGCCGATTACCAAAGTAGTAATGGCCAGGGCAGTAAAAAACTGTTTCAGGAGTGATAACACCAGTGGCCAAACCTGCCATGGCCGTCATCATTTTGTACGTTGAACCTGGCGGATACATGGCCTGCACTACTTTATTAATGAGTGGATGTTTCGAATTCTCAAGGAGTGCATTCCAGTTCTTATGGGAAATTCCACCCACAAACTGATTGAGGGGCAGAACTGGATTAGAAGCCAGAACCAACATACGTCCTGTTTTCACCTCCATGGCCACAACGGCACCGGCCTTGTCTCCCGCACCCATTAATTCTTCAGCCACTTGCTGCAGGATGGCATCAAGGGTCAGCTGAATATCATTGCCGGGTAATGGGGCAATATTCTTAAGAAGCTGTTGTTCAAATCCACGGGCATTTACTTCGGAAGAATTACTGCCCTTTTCACCGCGCAGATCTTTTTCATGCAAACGCTCAAGGCCCATCTTGCCGATCAGATCCCCTCCGCTATAAACAGCAGAATTCCTTGCAGCAAGTTCCTTCTTGCTTATTTCCCCCAGGTACCCAATGGCATGGGCAGCAACATTATCATAATGGTATACACGGGCAGGAGTGGCTTCGATACGAATCCCGGGAAAGTTATGGTTATGATTTTCTACGTAAGCAAGGGTTGCCCAGTCCACATCCTCAACCAATCGAATAGGGAGATGCCGCGGCTTCCCCTCTGCTTCACGGAGCTTATCCCACATGTCAGAGATATCGAGACTGAGCGCCTGTGCAAGTTCTTTTATTAAGGTATCAACATCATTCGAATCCTCACGAACAAGCACGACATTAAAGGAAGGTCGATTTGTGACCATCTCCCGCTCTTTTCTGTCGAGAATATTACCACGAGGTGCTGCTATTTCGCTGACTCGAACCCTGTTATTATCAGCTCTTGCTCTATACTCATCTCCTTTATAAATTTGCAAAAACCAGAGCCTGGAAAAAATGAGGGCGACAAAGACGAGTACAACAAGAGCGGCTAAAATGATTCTTCGCTTTAGAGAATCAAGGCTCTCATCATCAGATTCGCCTAGCTCCTCAAGGTTATTATATCCTGACCATTTCATTTATTAGATACTCACCGGAAACGATTCGCAGGAATACGTTTCTTCACTTTTGACGCAAGACGGTGTAAAGAAATTTTTTCGTATATCCAGTTGAAAAGAACAAAACAGGGAATGGCTGCGACAAGTAGAATAAACGTTTCCTGCACGACTCGTCCCCATGCCCATGGTGGAAGGACACCGGGTTGTGTGAACAGGAAAAACATATAAAAAAGCCATTGCAAAACGAAATAGCTAAGACCAACCAGAGGAACCTGATAAGCCGTTTCTTTTACCGGACTGTTCTGGGTAAAAAACTTTACCAGGCAAAAAACCAAGAGAGCCATACAGAGATAGGTTCCAAGAAACATCCCGGAAACGACATCCATCATCCAGCCAAGACAAAAGGCAAGGAAGAGCCCAGCCATCCAGTTAAACCGGTAAGCTACAAAAACGAGCAGGATAAAAATAAGATCTGGCTTTCCCAGCCAATCAGGAAAAAGCGAGAAGACAGTTGTCTGTATTGACAGCAGCACTAACCCAAGCGCTACAAAGCTTGAAAGTAGAATCACCCTTACTCTCCAAAGACAGAAGAACGACTCATCTTATCTATAACCAGCTGTTCCTCAGAAAGGTTGATAAAGAGAAACTCCAGACGGGCAAAATCAACTGCGGGTTCCACCTTTATATCCAGGAACATCCCACGACGTTTGGCGTGTACCTTGCTAATCGTACCAAGAGTAATACCCGCAGGAAATACACCACCGATTCCTGCGGTGACGATTTTATCACCAACCTTCACTTCTGCATTTTTCAGCACGTAATGAAGGATGTAGCCTTGCTCTCCGGCACCTTTAAGAATCCCGCGAACACGGCTATTCTGGATGATAGCATCGATGGCACTGGATGGTGCATTGGCCAGTAGAATCTTCGAATAATTGTCCGAAACCTGAACTACCTGCCCAACTACTCCCTGGGACGTGCGAGCCACCATACCTGCAACCACACCATCATTCTCACCACGATCAACAATCAGGGTCTGAAACCAGAACGATGGATCTTTCCCCACAACCCGCGCCATGCTTTTGGGGAAACTATTCTGCTGTTTAAATTCGAGGGCTGTTTCGAGGAAACGATTTCTTGAGTACGCAGCACTGTACTCATCAAGTTGTTCCCGAACCTTTGCCAGCTCCAGACGCAGTTGGTCATTCTCTTCCTGCAAATTTAAGAGTGCAATGTATTTGTTTTTAAGTTTGGTACTGCTAAGAGAAACTTTTGTAAAAAATCCCTGCAACGGTCCAAGGGTTTCAAGAGTTAATTGATGAAAAACGCCAAAACGCCCACCAGTTGAGGAAGTAAAGACAACAATAAGAAAAGAAGCTAACAGAAAAAAGAGTAACCAGTGGCGGAGACCAGTACTGCGAACCGTTTTTTTTCTGCTATTTTTTTTCTTCCTCACTCTTAAGCTCTCACCCAACTCCCTTTAAGAAATGGAGTATATATTCTACACATTCAAAAAGTTTATTCGATGGTAACTTCTCGTAAAATATCGAGGTTATCAAGGGCCTGCCCGGAACCGAGTACAACGGAGGACAATGGGTCATCAGCTACAATGATCGGCATGCCTGTTTCTTCTTTCAGGATTTTATCAAGGTTTTTAAGTAAAGCACCGCCACCAGTCAGCACAATACCCTGATCGACGATATCTGCAGACAACTCAGGAGGAGTAACTTCCAGGGCAACACGTACTGCGTCTATAATCACATCTACCTGTTCCTGAATAGCTGATCTGATCTCTTCTGCGGTGATGGTCAGGGTTTTAGGAATACCGGAAACGAGATCACGACCTTTGATATCCATGGTCTCATAAGGTTCTTCCGGCATTACATTTCCAATAGTTGTCTTAATCAGTTCTGCAGTCCGTTCACCAATGGCCAAATTATGTTTACGCTTAATGTATTGCAGGATTGACTCATCCATCTTGTCACCTGCCACCCGAACCGATTTTGCATAAACGATTCCAGCAAGGGAAATGACAGCAACTTCAGTGGTTCCACCACCAATATCTATGATCATGTTGGCTGTGGGTTCCGTAATTGGAAGATTCGCACCAATGGCTGCCGCCATAGGCTCTTCAATAAGATACACTTCACGCGCTCCTGCCGATTCGGCGGATTCTCTCACTGCACGTTTTTCCACCTGTGTGATCCCGGACGGTACAGAGATCATAATACGAGGATGGACCAGAGTTCGCCGATTATGAACCTTATTAATAAAATATCTGAGCATGGCCTCAGTGACTTCGAAATCAGCGATAACACCATCTCTAATAGGTCGAATAGCCTTGATAGTCCCTGGTGTCTTGCCCAGCATCAACTTTGCTTCCTGGCCCACGGCAAGGACTTTATGCCCTCTGGCATCCTGACGAACAGCAACCACTGAAGGCTCGCGCAACACAATACCCTTACCTTTGACATAGAGTACCGTATTCGCTGTTCCAAGATCGATCGCCAGATCATTAGACAACCAACCAAAGAGAAAGTTAAATGGTGAGAACATATTTTTTCCTTATTTCAAAACATTAATAGTGATTTTATTTTCAGGAATTCAAAAAAACAAAGCCGAATTTCCACGGATTTAGGTCGTAAAAACGGCCCGTAAAAGGAGCAAAAAGAAGCACCTTTTACAAGATCGCACGACAAAAGATTAATTTTACCAAATTTTGGCTCCATTTTCAAGAAATATGCGTAATAAACCATAAAAAGTTGACACACCTAAAAAAGGTTGGTAAAGAAGCACTTCATTGGTGAACCCAATAAGAATAATTGGGGCTGTAGCTCAGCTGGGAGAGCGCATGACTGGCAGTCATGAGGTCCGGGGTTCGATCCCCCGTAGCTCCACCAAACATATTAGGCACTTACGATACTTTCGTAGGTGCCTTTGTTGTTCTGGCTAAAGTTAAAGCCCAATAAATGCAAATATTGTTGAGCAACAAGAATACTTTCGTGCCCCAAGTTGCCGCAACGAGTCTTCCTGGATTCTTATGGGGCTTATGGGCCTGGAATTGTACAGACAAAAAACCTGGGCTCTCAATTGGTCTGATTTTTGTTACATTTTAGCTTTTATTTTTATTCTCTATTCACTTAAATCTGCCTTTCAAAATCCAACCTTAAGCTTCTGGCTGCTTCCAACGACACTAAACTATGTGAAGCTACAGCTATCAATTGCTTGATACTGCGCAATGTGATTGTCATCCTGCTCACGTCTGGAAAAAGATGCTATAAAAAAAATCACCTATACTTCTAATTTAAATTGCTCAAGTCGAAGTTTAGTGTCTATATACGTAGCAGATCCTGTTTTTTCTTTTAAGTTACAGTGTTACCTTGATCTATTTTTGGTCGTTTAAGAACTTTTGTCAAGTTTTTCCTCCGATGGTAGCTCCGTCAAGGGCCAATTCTGAGAATGGGCC
>JAFLJS010000039.1 GCA_022712895.1 Desulfocapsa sp. | reverse complement strand
GGGCTGGAAAAAATCTGATGGAAACCTTGCCATAAACCCTGACCTCTGGGAACAACTCCTTGATCTGACGAATGGTATGGAAATTAGTTTTCACTGGGTAAAAGGTCATGCCGGGCATCCTTTGAATGAACGATGCGATGAGCTTGCAGTACAGAATGCCAGGGGTAACAATTTGATCGAAGATAAAGGATACAGAAAGAAGTAATTTTGCCAAAGTAGATGCAGGATGCGGGAATTATTAAACAACAAAACTGCTGAACCCGAAGAATCGTATCTATTTTTTCGTATGGAATTTGATTTTTGCAGCATTAAACACCGCTTGGAAAAATATCATATCAGGCGACACTGTAACGCCACCAGCAACAGCCCAACCATTTTTCAGATATCGCTGCACCTCAAGTTCAAGCTTCTGAGGTGAATCGCTTTTAAGAATTTTATACATAGCTTATTATACGCCATTTCCTGCAATTGTGAAAAGATTTCAAACAAACACAGGGGTCACATATGTTTTCCCATGAGTCTACCCTCGAAGACAGCTCAAGACCTACCAGGGAACAGGATTCTCACCAGAGTGCGGTTGACAGGATCACTCACACTTTCTATCTCAACTGTACCATGATGGAGTTCTACAATCCGTTTAACAATGGTCAGGCCTAACCCTGATCCGCCCAGGGCGGTAGAGCGTGACTTTTCAACCCGGTAAAACTGATTGAAAACACGCTCCAGTTCATCTTGGGGAATTTCCTTTCCAGTGTTTGATATTTTTATTTCTACCCTATTCTCTGTTTTACTGAGTGAGAATTGAATTTCACCGTTCTCCCTGAGATTATATTTTATACCATTATCAATCAAGTTGATCAGTAGCCGCTGGATCTTTTCTTTATCAGCAAGCAGAGGGACAGCATCCTCCATATCCAGCGATAGACGTATACCAGCACCCTCAATAATCTCGTTAAATTCCTCAAAAACCGATGTGGACAATTCCACCAAGTCTATGATTTCTGAATCAAGGGCTTCATTTCGTTCGAGCGTCGACAGATCCAGCAGATTTTTCACCAATTGAGTCATACGAAGAGCAACCCCGGATTGAGTTATCAGTTTACTTCTGAAATCATCGGGCAGATCATCTCGCTGTACAGCCTCGTCAAAAAAGAGTCGCTGCATGGCAATGGGTGTTTTTAATTCATGGGAGGCATTGGCAATAAACTCTTTCTGGCGCTTGAAAGAAAACTGCAGGCGATCAAACATCTCATTCAGAGATGAGGATAACGCATACAATTCATCCTGATTCTTACCCAGTGGGATTCTTTTATTCAGGGTTTTACCACTGATCTCGCGAGCCATACTGTTTATGGCAGAAATAGGCTGTAGGACTTTACCAGCAACAAAATATCCAAGCAAGATGAGAGTAATAGTGAAAACAACAAGCCCTGCTCCAATGGCGATAACCAGTTCAATGAGTTCTTCCCAGAATTTTTCCATCGGTCTTGCAATCTGAACAAGATATTCTTGTCCTTCATAAGGAATGGTGGCTACGCGGACTCGAAAGGTTACATTATTGCTTTCATCTTGATCAAGGCTGGTTGCTTTCAGGGGGACTGTTGCATGAATATTGTACCGTTTGTCATTTTCCCTCAATGGTATATCAACAAACTCGGTCATGCTGGAAGCGTAAATACTATTATGTTGCTGGTCAAAAACTTTAAACCAGTACAGTTTGCCCAGCAAATCTAGCATGACTGTGTTTGATGGCAAAATTGGAACACCATTTTGGGGAGAGATTCCGAAAAACAAGGCATAGACATGGCTATCCAACTCTCTGTCCACCAATTCAAAAGGCTGTTCAGCCAGTTCGTAGGAGACGACAACGGAAAAAAGGGACGCAGCCAGCAGACCGGCACCTGTTATCCAAAGGGTAATTCTGTTACGGATTTTCACTTATTGTCGTCCTTGATTATATAGCCAATGCCTCGGATGGTACAAATAATCTGCCCCTTCGAATCGTCAATTTTTTTTCGCAGATTTTTGATATGCACATCTATGGAGTTGGACATGGTCCAGGGGTCAAATGCATCTCCCCAGACATGTTCTGCGATGCTGACACGCGATATAGCCCGATTTATATTGTACATCAGAAATTCAAGGATTGAGAATTCTTTTGGGGTTAGTTCAATTAGTTGCCCATCATTGTGAACTTCTCTTTTGGCAGGATGCAAGGTGATTGGGCCAACTTTTAGGACCGGTGATATACGCTCGTTGCTACGTCGTAAAAGGGCACGCATCCTTGCCAGGAGCTCTTCCATGGAAAAGGGTTTGGCCAGGTAGTCATCCGCCCCCATATCCAATCCTTTAATCTTGTCTTCAATTGCTCCTTTGGCCGTCAACATCAGGACTGGAGTGGACTTCTTTTCATCACGCAACTCGAGCAGAACTCCAAAGCCATCCTTTTTGGGGAGCATTATGTCCAGCAAAATAAGGTCATAGGGCTCAACGTATATTTTTTCCAGAGCTTCTTCTCCGTCAAATGCCGTATCAACGGTGTATTTCTGCTGGGTCAAAGCCGCCCGGATCTGTTCAACCAGGTTCTCTTCATCATCAACAACGAGAATTCTCATATTTTTCCTTTCAGGCAGTTTACATTATGAGCCCGTCCATCGAAATTAATTAATTTAATACGGTGGAATGGGAGCATACAACAAAATGACACCACATTCTAGCATCCTTTTATGAAGAAACGATGAAGACTACGCTGATGCTTTTTGTTGATCTGCACATATCTTTATTTTTTTCATAATCCTCCTTTAGAGTAGGACAACAGTCACTTTTCTTCCAATGCCTCTCTTTCCAATTCAGCCTTCATCATTTCTTCATATTCGTCTGTTATACAATGATCGTGCCCGGAACAAAGTCGCATAATATTGCTAATACGTCTCCCACTCGACTGGGATATGCAAGCCACACTTCTGAGGAAAATTATTTTATTAAAACTCTGAAAATAATAGCTTGAGCTAGGATTACAGATGCGTATCAAAAAAACATTTCCAATCGGTGTCTATCAATACTTGCTCAGCCCAGTCCAGGATTGGATATGGATGATAATGGTATCAGCTTATGTAGGGATAATTCTAAATTTCCCGATTTTTTGGCGTAAAGCTCAGTTGGACGGGGAACTTGGCTTAGCTGTGGTTCTCACAGATATATGCTTTGCATTTTTTATCTGCTGGGCACTTTTCACCTTGGCAAGTCTACTGGGAAAGAGGGTACTCAAAATGGCTGCTATCGCCATTTTGCTTATTTCAACCATCGCGGCATATTATATCTGGTTCTTTCATGTTGTAATCGGATATGGAATAATTCAGGCGACCTTCGGCACAGAATTATCATTACTTGCTGAATCAACGGGTTTTACTCTCCTTATTTTTCTCATTGTGTTTGCGGGAATACCCACTTTCTTTTTTCTAAAAAAGCCTATTATAATTTACAAGTCCAGATCAACTCGCTACCTGGTTATGGGTTTTTGTATCCTGATTGCCGTTCTCGGGTTGAAAGGGGTTGACTCCTATTACCATAAGTTCCGTATTCCTCTGACTAATGGCCGTATGCCTGCCAATCCATTTGGTGTCGCCACGCATTCCTATTTACCAAGTAACTGGGTCGCCGCTACAGCAATGGCAATTGGCAACAATCTGGTCAACTGGCAACTCGAAAAAGATCTTCAAAATCCTAACGATCTATTCAAGTTTACCGAGACCGCCAATCTTGATGATGTGTATCTGGTTTTTGTAATTGGAGAATCGGCCAGATTCGATCGAATGTCTCTGCTGGGGTCTGCACGGGAAACGACTCCCCTGCTGCAAAAGGAAAAAAACGTTATCAGCTATAAAGGTACCTCTTGCAATACAGTTACCAAACTATCCCTGGACTGTATGTTTGTAAGAGAAGGGGGTGTGGAGGAGAAAGGTATCCCCATACAACAGTTTGTTCACGAACAAAACCTGTTCAAGACTCTGAAAAAATTAGGCTTTTCTATTGATTTGTTTGCAATGCAGGCCGAAACTCGATTCTATAATAAAGTGGGGGCTGATAGCTATAAAATTCGTGAGGAAATCTGTGCCGAAGCAAGTCAGCAAGAGGACGCTGTTATTGATGACTATCTGCTTGTGGAACAAACCAGTCGCTCAATTGATCGACATCCGAAAGGACGACATGTTGTTTTACTGCACACCAAAGGTTCACATTTTCTTTACACTAATCGCTACCCTCGTAGTTTCGCCAAATTCCGCCCTGAATGTGCAAGTATTGATTCGAACTGCAGTAAGGAACAGTTATACAATTCTTATGATAACACGATTCTTTACACCGACTACCTGTTAGACTCACTTATTGATGTGCTTCGAGACAAAAAGGCGCTGCTTATTTATACTTCTGACCATGGTGAATCAATTAATAACGATATGCATTTTCATGGAACTCCAAAACATATTGCCCCCATAGAGCAGAGAAATGTTCCCGTTATTCTGTGGGCATCTGATGCATTACTTGCAATACCACAGTTAGCACAGGGTCTAGAAAATGCCCGAAAGAAGCAGCTGACAGCACCTGAAGTCCAGCATGAAGAAATTTTTGAATCAGTACTAGGATGCCTCGGATATCAGTCGGCCAACAATGGCATCCGACTTGCGAATAATTGGTGTGGTTCCAGAGATGATGACTTCGCAAAAGTCAAAACTGAAGATGGATTTGTAAAAAACTTACCCTATAGGATACATTTATGACTTTGCTGCAAGCAATACTACTCGGCATAGTTCAGGGGTTGACAGAATTTATTCCCGTATCAAGTTCAGGCCACCTGGTTCTTGTGCCCCACCTGTTAGGATGGGAATTTGATCATTCCCAGGCCTTTGTTTTTGATGTTCTGGTGCAATGGGGGACGCTTTTTGCCGTTTTCCTCTACTATCGTAAAGATCTTACAATTATTGCCCAGGATTTCTTCAAAACCCTGATAAAAGGAACGCCATTCTCCACAGAAAATTCCCGCATGGGTTGGTACTTAATCCTGGCCACCATACCGGCGGTCATTGTCGGTCTTCTCTGTAAAGATCTTATCAAGTCAGCCTTTTCCAATGCCAAAGTAACAGGTTTTTTCCTCCTCCTCACGGCAGCACTACTCATTATTGCCGAGATTGCCGGAAAACGAAACCGCAGTACGAAAGAAATCACTTGGTTGGATTCTCTATGGGTCGGATGTGCTCAGGTTCTGGCTCTGCTCCCTGGCGTATCCAGATCCGGTTCTACCATAGCAGGTGGCATGACCAGGAACCTTGACCGCTCATCCGCTGCCAGATTCTCCTTTTTAATGTCGGTTCCTGTTATGCTTGGCGCCGGACTGCTTGCATTCAAAGACCTTTTTGCCATGCAGGCAACAGGTGATTTCCTCTTGTCTCTGGGAGTTGGGTTCCTTGCCGCACTGGTTTCAGGCTATATGGCCATTCACTGGCTGATTGCCTATTTGAATAAACACTCATTGTATATTTTTGCTGCATACTGCTCACTATTGGGGTTGACGATACTTCTGCTTTAATCTTTGCAACAACCAATAAGTTCCCCCTGTTCTCCTAAAACATCTCTCTTTTTCTTTCTTTTTTGCTTTCCTGTCCCAACTTCATCTTTTCTTCATTTTCCTCTGCTATAAATTAATCCATTAAATAGCACAACTAATGGATACCACTCCTTTCCTGGCGCTCCCTTGCAGTGTGTAATACAGGGAAAATTTATTTGGGAAAAAAGCTCCTGAGGAGTGAGCAAAGTAGTGGACAACAATGATTCGGAGAGCAAAAGAATGCGAGTAATCAAACCATTTTATACTATCTATTCCGGGAAAAAGAGCGTCAGCACGACAAACCTCATTATTTTTACATCCTTATTTTTCGTACTCTGCACCAATATTACATTTTTTCAACACGTTTTGAGTGTTTACCCGGTCTCCCCCCGGAATATCGGCTTTCTGCTCTCTCTGGCCGCTGGCCTCACAGCCATATTAACTCTTTTTCTTACCTTGATAACGTCAAGATATACCATAAAACCTACGCTGGTGATTCTTCTGACTAGTACTGCATTCACTGCCTACTTTATGGATAATTACAATGTCGTCATCGATGACATTATGATCCAGAGTATAGTAGAGACGGACTATTCGGAGATAACCGACCTGGCAAGCTGGAAAACACTCTATTATTTCCTTTTCCTTGGTGTACTCCCCAGTCTGTTAATTCAACGGGTAAAACTTGTATCTCATTCCTTGAGAAAAGCAGCCCTGTGCAAAGCAAGAGACTGTGCTGTCTCCACGTTAATCCTCTTCGTCATGATCTTCAGCTTCAGTAAATTTTACACCTCATTTTTCAGGGAACATAAATCGCTTCGCTATTACGCAAATCCATCATATTACCTTTACTCAATAGGGGAATACGCAGCTGACATATTTACCTCCCATGAAACAGGCGTGGCACCGCTGGGGAAGGACGCCCAAGTCGTTGAGGGACATGATGACGAACAGAATCGTACAGAACTCGTGATTTTAGTGGTCGGAGAAGCAGTAAGGGCCGATCACCTTTCCTTGAATGGCTACGAAAGAACCACAAATCCACTGTTGGAACAGGAAAACATAGTAAATTTCAGTGAAATGTATTCTTGCGGAACATCAACCGCATACTCTATTCCATGTATGTTTTCTCATTTTACCAGAAAAGACTATTCTCCTCAAAAAGGGAGAACAAATGAAAATATTCTAGATGTGTTGGCTCACACGGAATTCATAGATATTTTATGGAGAGACAACAATTCGGATTCAAAAGGGGTTGCTTTGCGTATTCCCTTTGAAGATTATTCGACACCGGCAACCAACCCTGTCTGTTCAGATGGTGAGTGTAGAGATGAGGGGATGCTGGCTGGACTTGATCACTATATTGACCAGCACCCTGGGAGAGATATTTTAATTGTTCTTCACCAGATGGGAAATCATGGGCCAGCCTACTATAAAAGGTACCCGAAAGAATTTGAAATGTTCCAACCAGTCTGCCGGACAAATCAACTAGAAGAATGCACCCGCCAGGAAATTGTCAACGCCTATGATAACACACTGTTGTACACAGACTATTTTTTGTCCAAAGTGATTGGATTGTTAAAGGGATATGGCAAGAGTCACAACACTGCCATGCTTTATTTTAGTGATCATGGTGAAAGTCTTGGGGAAAAAGGTTTATATTTACACGGCATGCCATATGCTATTGCACCGAAATCTCAGACCCACATTGGTTCTTTTATGTGGTTTAGCGATGAAATTACGAAGGAAATTGATGTGAAAACGGTCAGACAACGCAAAAATCAACGCCACAGTCATGACAATTTGTTTCACACCCTGCTCGGAATCTTTGAAGTCGAGACCGAGGTGTACAATAACGAGTTGGATATTTTCTATAGCCCAAATTTTGGACACGACTTAATTGGATATAATTGAAAATATTTTCGACTCTTGTGGACAAATACTTGATAAGATTTTGTTCTTATCTGGTTGTTTTCCTTTATTGTGATCAATCTCAAAAAGGAGCAACTACAGATTCTCATACCTATAAAAAACGCTGATTCATCCTGTTCAGCATAATTGATTTCCAAATTCTCCTGTTATTTTTGTTCACCCACCGAACCGCAAACAGCCTACTGTACAATTTTGTCACCACACTTATTTATTCTTTACAGTTATGTAACACTGGAAAGATACCTGAGTTCTTTTTCCATTCGGCCCAAGAGATATACTTGCGCTATATCATCATGTTACAAAAATACATCCTATCCTTTTTCTATACGGCACGCCTTGTGCAATCAAATATTCCGAATGAGCTTATGTGAAAACTAACGTTTTTTTTAAATCAACATTTACTGAAGGAGATAAAATGAAATCAAAATTTACCACATTTTCGATTGCTTGTGCTTTAACCTTTGGCTCTCTGGTGGGCAACCAGGCCATGGCTGCCGATACCATCAAAGTAGGCGTACTACATTCCTTGTCAGGTACTATGGCTATTAGTGAAACCACTCTAAAAGATACTATGCTCATGCTCATAAAAGAGCAGAACAAAAAAGGAGGATTACTTGGAAAACAACTTGAAGCCGTAGTTGTAGATCCTGCATCAGACTGGCCTCTTTTTGCTGAAAAGGCTCGTGAGCTGATTGAAAAAGAAAAAGTGGCTTCTGTTTTTGGCTGTTGGACATCTGTTTCACGCAAATCAGTGCTCCCAGTCTTTGAGGAGCTTAACAGTTTGCTCTTTTACCCAGTACAGTATGAGGGAGAAGAATCCTCAAAAAACGTTTTTTATACTGGCGCAGCTCCAAACCAACAAGCAATTCCCGCAGTGGATTATCTAATGAATGATTTACAGGTAAAACGCTGGGTTCTTGCAGGCACAGACTATGTCTACCCACGTACCACCAACAAAATTCTTGAAGCTTATCTGAAAACTAAAGGTGTGGCAGATGAAGATATTATGATCAACTACACCCCGTTTGGTCATTCTGACTGGCAGTCCATTGTTTCAGATGTAAAAAAATTCGGATCAACCGGTAAAAAGACAGCTGTTGTTTCTACCATCAACGGCGATGCCAATGTACCTTTTTACAAAGAGTTGGGTAATCAGGGCATTACAGCCGACAACATTCCAGTAATTGCTTTCTCAGTAGGTGAAGAAGAACTTTCCGGGATCGACACCAAACCTCTGGTTGGTCACCTTGCTGCCTGGAACTATTTTATGAGTGTGGACAGTGAAACTAACGATGCCTTTATCGAATCATGGCAAAAATTTATCAAGAGTGAAAAAAGGGTCACCAACGACCCTATGGAAGCCACTTACATCGGATTTAATATGTGGATCAAAGCAGTTGAAAAAGCCGGTACCACCGACCCCGCTTCGGTACAGGATGCTATCATCGGTGTAACGGTGCCCAATCTTTCAGGTGGATACTCTGCCATGATGCCTAATCACCACATCACCAAACCAGTACTTATTGGTGAAATCCAGGATGACGGCCAGTTTGAGATCGTTTGGCAGACTGCAGGCACGGAAGCAGGTGATGCATGGTCAGACTACCTTCCCGGCTCTAAAGACTTGATTTCCGACTGGAGAGCACCTTTTTCCTGCGGTAATTATAATGTCAAAACCGGGAAATGCTCCGGCCAGAAATAAACGAAACCTTCGTTTCCCGGGGATCGGCCTCCTACCGACCCCCGGTTCCTCACTATTATTGCACTATACCAAACCACATTAGCGAGACATTCCCATGCATCAGGCCCAGAGTAGTCCTTACAAAATCAAGGCACTCTTCATCCTTCTTCTCAGCATGCTTTTTTTCTCTCTGGCCGGACTTTGCAATGCCAACGAGAAAGCAGAACAGTTTGATGAAGGAACAACCCTCCTTCTCCAGAAAAATTTCCAGGAGAAAAAAAAGGGTATTGAAAAGATCGCCACCAGTGGCGATAAACGCGCAGAAGCAATTCTCCTGGCCCTACTTGACGGAAAACTTTTTCGTATCAAAAAGGACAACACCCTGGTGTACGCCAGGGTTGCAAGTCCCAAGATAGAGATCACCGCAGCCCTGAGTGGAAAACCCCTTGGTTCTATCAAAAAAAGAAAACTAAAGAAAATATCCATCAACAACACCTTACGAAGCACAATTAAAGATGCACTGGCCAAAATCGATCTTACCAATCCTGATCCCCAGGTGCGAAAAGATGCGGTCAATAAACTAACGACAAATCTAACCATGGAATCGTCAACTCTGTTGGCAAAACAGCTTCAAAGCGAACAGGACAACGATGTCCGTGAAGCGTTGACAACAGCCATGGCTATTACTGCTTTACGGAGCGGAGACAATGAAGCCAGGATGCTTGCCTTAAACGACCTTAAGGGTAATCTCAACCCGGCAGTTCATAACGAGCTCACCCGTTTAATTGCAGAGGAAGAGGATATAACTATACGGAGTAAAGCAGAATCTGTACTTTCCTCAATTGATTCTAAAATCTCATTTTATGGATTAGTAGAGACCCTCTTCTTCGGCCTCAGCCTTGGCTCAGTTCTTGTTTTGGCTGCAATCGGACTTGCCATCACTTTTGGAGTTATTGGAGTGATCAACATGGCCCACGGCGAGTTGATTATGCTTGGAGCCTATACCACTTATGTAATCCAGCAAATGCTCCCCGGTTCTATAGGAATTGCACTTTTTCTTTCTATTCCAGCTGCTTTTATAATCTCCGGTTTAACCGGCATAGTCATAGAACGTACAGTAATTCGGTTTCTTTACGGCCGTCCTCTAGAAACCTTACTGGCAACCTTTGGTATCAGCCTTATTTTGCAGCAGGCAGTGAGAAGTATTTTTTCTCCTTTGAACAGAAGTGTTGCCAGCCCCGCATGGATGAGTGGCTCATTCCAGATCAATCCGATCCTCTCGCTAACCACTAACCGTACAGTGATATTCATTTTTTCCCTCCTGGTCTTTGCCGGACTTTATCTCGTCCTGAAAAAAAGTTCCATTGGTCTTCAGGTTCGGGCAGTATCTCAAAATCGAAAAATGGCAAGGGCAATGGGTATCCAAGCTGCCAGAGTAGATGCTCTCACCTTTGGACTTGGTTCCGGCATTGCCGGTATTGCCGGTGTCGCTCTCTCCCAGCTCACCAACGTAGGGCCTAATCTTGGCCAGGCCTATATTATAGATTCATTTATGGTTGTGGTTTTCGGTGGAGTTGGCAACCTATGGGGTACACTTATCAGTGGCCTGACGCTAGGAGTTGCCAACAAATTTCTTGAACCATGGGCCGGAGCAATGCTTGCTAAAATTCTAATACTGATCTTCATTATCCTTTTTATCCAGAAACGTCCTCAGGGTTTGTTCCCGCAGAAGGGCCGTGCTGCCGGGTGACTGACATGATACTACTGAAACTTCTCAAAAGTGATCGTGGCGGTAGATTCACGCTCGCTTTACTGGCTCTAACAACACTTGTTGTACCAATTTGCAATTTACTCCTGCCCGAGAGCAACCCACTGCATATCTCCACCTATACCATGACCTTGCTGGGCAAGTATCTCTGTTACGCCCTGCTTGCGCTAGCAGTTGATCTGGTCTGGGGCTATCTTGGCATACTGAGCCTTGGTCATGGAGCATTTTTTGCTCTTGGTGGTTATGCCATGGGTATGTATTTGATGAGACAGATAGGCGATCGTGGCATGTATGGACATCCCGTTCTGCCTGACTTCATGGTCTTTCTCAACTGGGAGAGTCTCCCTTGGTTCTGGCACGGTTTTAACTGGTTCTGGTTCGCCATGCTGATGGTAGTACTAGTGCCTGGGCTACTCGCCATGGCTTTTGGTTGGCTTGCCTTTCGTTCCAGAGTAACCGGAGTATACCTCTCGATCATAACTCAAGCTCTGACGTATGCACTGCTCCTGGCTTTTTTCAGAAATGAGATGGGATTTGGCGGCAACAATGGACTAACTGACTTCAAGGATATCTTAGGCTTTTCCCTGCAATCAGATACTACCCGCGCCGGACTGTTCATTGCATCAGCTATTGCTCTTGGGTTTGGCTACCTGAGTTGCCTCTATATTACCCGCTCCCGATTAGGCAAGATCTGTACTGCAATCCGTGACCAAGAAGATAGAACACGATTCATCGGCTACCGGGTAGAACACTTCAAACTATGGATATTTACCTTTTCTGCAATGCTGGCCGGAGTTGCAGGGGCTTTGTATGTGCCTCAGGTAGGCATAATTAATCCAGGGGAATTTGCGCCTCTCGCCTCAATTGAAATAGTTATCTGGGTTGCAGTTGGTGGAAGAGCTACTCTTTATGGTGCAGTTGTGGGAGCCCTCATGGTGAATTATGCAAAAAGCTATCTGACAGCCGCAATGCCAGAGGCCTGGCTCTTTGCACTTGGCGCACTCTTTGTTCTGGTCACCCTTCTCCTGCCAAGGGGAGTTACCGGGTTATTGCGTAAGAAGGAGATAAACGTATGACTGTTTTACAATCATTTCGTACTGTTATGCGCCGTGACCAGGTCTTTGAGTTTCTAATACCTGATGTCCCACCGGATCTTGATTTAACCCATGGAGTAATTCTTTATCTTGAAGGGATCAGTGTCAGTTTTGATGGGTTTAAGGCAATAGATGACCTTAACCTCTATATTGATGATGGAGAGTTGCGCTGCATCATCGGCCCCAATGGTGCCGGGAAAACAACAATGATGGACATAATCACTGGAAAGACTATGGCAGATAGCGGATCTGCATGGTTTGGACAGCAGATCAACCTGTTGAAAATGGATGAACCAGAGATTGCAGCCGCGGGCATTGGACGAAAGTTTCAAAAACCCACGGTCTTTGAGCATCATTCAGTCATTGAAAACCTGGAACTTGCCATGGCAGGCGACAAACGCGTTTGGAAAACACTCAATGCACGACTGAACGGTGAGCAGCGAGATCGTATCGAAGAAGTCCTGACAATCATCGACCTCCGTGAGCACTACAGGAACCAGGCAGGTTCTCTCTCACACGGACAGAAGCAATGGTTGGAAATAGGAATGTTACTTATGCAGAATCCAAAACTGTTATTAGTTGATGAACCAGCAGCAGGGATGACGCATCAGGAAATGGACCGTACCGCTGAGTTACTCACCTCTCTTGCCGGGAATCACAGTGTAATTGTCATTGAGCATGATATGGATTTTGTGCGTTCCATTGCCAAAAAAGTGACCGTTTTGCACCAGGGAAGTGTACTTGCTGAAGGAAGCATGGACGAAGTTCAAAACAATCAACAAGTCATCGAGGTTTATCTCGGAGAATAACATCATGTTACAGATTAAACAACTTAACCAGTATTACGGTGAAAGCCATACACTCTGGGATATTGACCTGCTTGTACCAAAAGGAGAGTGCACCTGCCTTATGGGAAGAAACGGTGTTGGAAAAACCACTTTGCTGGATGTCATCATGGGACTATTGCGTCTGCAATCAGGACAAATCATTCTCGATGGCAGTGATATCACAAAACTTCCAGCTGAAAAACGGGCAGGTCTTGGGGTTGGTTATGTTCCACAAGGACGCCAGATTTTTCCACTGCTTACGGTTCAGGAAAACCTTGAAATAGGATTGGGAAATGGTCGCAAAAAACTAAAAAAGATCCCGGATCTTGTCTTCTCACTATTCCCAGTATTACAAGAGATGAAAAAACGTCGTGGTGGTGACTTATCCGGTGGTCAACAGCAGCAACTTGCCATCGGACGTGCCCTGGTTCTGGATCCATCACTGCTCATTCTCGATGAGCCCACTGAAGGCATTCAACCCAATATTGTTCAGGAGATTGGAGATATCATCAACAAATTAAAAAATGAATTTGGCATTACTGTTCTTCTGGTGGAACAGAAGCTTCCTTTTGCACGAGCCGTTGCCGATGGTTTTGTCATCCTGGATCGTGGACGTTCAGTGGCAACAGGTGCCATTGACACGCTTGATGAAAAACTTATTCGAAAGTATCTCACTGTTTAAGGATGTGTATGGCAGGAATAGATACTACCCCAGATGAAGGCTGGCATGCCAGCCTTCATCTGGAATATATACTCCGCAACGACCGCACGGTACTTGCCAGAAATCGTCACCACGGCCCGCTTGTCGTGCAACGGCCACTCTATCCGGAGGGAGGTGTATGTCACACCTATATTCTTCACCCTCCCAGTGGCGTGGTAGGAGGTGACCGGCTTGAAATAAATATTCTTGCCAAACAAGATACAGCCACACTCATAACTACACCCGGAGCAACTAAGTTTTACCGTTCTACCGGAAAAAAAGCCATACAGGAACAAAATATCAGGGTGGATGATGGAGCAATTCTTGAATGGTTCCCTCAGGACAATATCCTCTTTCCCGGTGCCAATGTCGAAACCAGCACCACAGTGGATCTTGCGCCCACTGCAAAATTTATAGGTTGGGAAATTCTTTGTCTGGGACTACCGGTAAACGGCCAGATTTTCAACACTGGTCAGCTTAAGGCAAATCTCATTATACGTCGCCATGAAACTCCTGTACTTATTGATCGGCTTCGGGTGACCAGCGAAAAAGATCTGAATTGCTGTACGGGATTACGTGGATTTCCCGTTGTTGCAACGTTTATTGCAACCGATTGCAATGCAGAAACTATTGAAACAACAAGGAATCTTACAGCTTATGAAAATGAATCCTTATACGGTGTGACTTTGATGGAAGACCTGTTAGTGGCCAGGTATCTTGGTCATTCAACTTTTGCAGCGCAGGCTCTGTTCACTCAAATATGGAGATTGCTGCGACCTGAAATCATAAATAAAGATGCCTGCCCACCACGTATTTGGGCGACGTGACAACAATAAATACAAGAAAAAATGGCTGCCTGTTAATGGCGTACATACCGGGAGAAACCCTATGAAACTGACACCAAGAGAAAAAGACAAACTAATGTTATTCACGGCAGGACTCCTTGCCGAGCGACGCAAAGATCGTGGCTTAAGACTTAATTATCCAGAAGCTGTGGCGTTTATAAGTGCCGCTATCCTTGAAGGTGCAAGAGATGGAAAATCTGTCGCAGAACTCATGGATTACGGTCGCACTCTGCTTGGCCTGGATGATGTTATGGAAGGAATTGCGGACATGGTAGATGAGATCCAGGTGGAAGCCACTTTTCCTGACGGTACCAAGTTAGTCACAGTTCATAACCCTATTGTCTAAGGAGTATTAAAGTGAAACCAGGTGAAATTATCACTGCCACAGGTGCAATTGAAATTAATATTGATCGGGAGACCATCTCCATTGACATAGCAAATAGCGGTGACCGTCCCATTCAAGTCGGCTCTCATTACCACTTCTTTGAAACCAATCCAGCCCTGATTTTTGCCAGGGAGAAAACACACGGTTTTCGCCTTAATATTGCTGCTGGTACTGCGGTTCGTTTTGAACCGGGCCAAAATCGGAAGGTGGAACTTGTGGCCTATGCAGGCGACAGACAGGTGTATGGTTTTAACGGTGAAATAATGGGTTCATTGGAGGAAAATATATGACAACCATAGACCGTAGAGCGTATGCTGAAATGTTTGGCCCGACAACTGGCGATAGAGTAAGGCTGGCTGACACAGAACTCTGGATTGAGGTGGAAGAAGATAGAACCATCTACGGAGAAGAGGTGAAATTTGGTGGCGGCAAAGTGATTCGTGATGGTATGGGCCAGAGCCAGCGTCCAAGCAAAGAAGTTGTGGATCTGGTTATCACCAATGCACTCATTCTGGATCACTGGGGTATTATAAAAGCTGATATTGGCATTAAAGACGGCCGTATCGTAGGTATTGGCAAGGCAGGGAACCCGGATATTCAACCCGGTGTGGATATCGTTATCGGCCCCGGCACCGAAGCAATTGCCGGAGAAGGCTCAATTATTACTGCGGGCGGCATTGATGCTCATATCCATTTCATCTGTCCACAGCAAATTGAAGAAGCTCTGATGAGTGGTATCACCACCATGCTTGGTGGTGGCACCGGGCCTGCAACAGGAACCAACGCCACCACCTGTACACCGGGCCCCTGGAACATCCATCGCATGCTTCAAGCTGCGGATTCTTTACCCATGAACCTTGGCTTTATGGGTAAGGGAAACAGCAGTTTACCGGAAGCACTGGAAGAGCAGGTGCAAGCTGGAGCAATGGGTTTAAAACTGCATGAGGATTGGGGTACAACACCGGCGGCGATAGACAATTGCCTGAATGTTGCGGAAAAGATGGATGTGCAGGTGGCCATCCATACTGACACCTTGAATGAATCCGGTTTTGTGGAACAAACCATGAAAGCATTTAAAGATCGTACCATCCACACCTACCACACAGAAGGTGCCGGTGGCGGACATGCGCCGGATATCATTCGGGCCTGCGGCATGAACAATGTCCTGCCCTCATCCACAAACCCCACCAGGCCCTACACCATCAACACCATTGATGAGCATCTGGATATGCTCATGGTCTGTCATCATCTGGATCCCAAAATTGCAGAAGATGTGGCATTTGCTGAATCACGTATTCGCCGGGAAACCATTGCAGCAGAGGACATTTTACACGATCTTGGTGCTTTTTCCATGATAGCCTCCGATTCACAGGCCATGGGTCGAGTCGGTGAAGTGATCATTCGCACCTGGCAAACAGCCCACAAGATGAAGATTCAACGTGGCAGTTTAACAGGTGATCCAAACCACCATGACAATCTGCGTGCCAGGCGTTACATCGCAAAGTACACCATTAATCCGGCAATTTCTCATGGTATCAGTCACGAAGTAGGCTCTGTTGAAGTTGGCAAACTTGCCGATTTGGTATTATGGAAACCAGCTTTTTTTGGAGTCAAGCCCAATCTCATTCTCAAGGGTGGCATGATTGCGGCCGCACCCATGGGTGACCCCAACGCATCGATCCCCTCACCACAACCAGTGCATTATCGTCCGATGTTTGGAGCTCTTGGCGGAGCCAGTCATGCGACCTCACTAAGTTTTCTTTCAAAGGCAGCTATTGATGCAGGAATACCTGATGCACTCCAATTGCGAAGCACTATTGCAATGGTTAAGGGGTGCAGAAATATCACTAAAAAAGATATGATTTTGAATGACTACTTACCTGTTATTGAGGTTGACTCACAAACCTATGAAGTGCGGGCTGATGGAGAGTTACTCACATGTGAACCAGCAACCGTGCTCCCCATGGCCCAACGCTATTTTCTCTTCTGATATGATACAATTCATTCGTAAAACAAAAAAATGTAACAAGGTCACAACAACGCTCACCTTAACCTGGCCACAGCGAACCAGAAGTCGTCAGCGTGTCCGACTTGACAATGGCGAAGAAGCTGGACTCTTTTTAGAGCGTGGTACCATCTTACGTGGTGGTGACTGCCTGGTATCTGATGCTGATATTGTAGTCAAGGTACTGGCAGCCGAGGAAACAGTATCGACTGTTTCCTGTAACGACCCACTTGAACTAGCCCGTATCTGCTACCATCTTGGTAACCGCCATGTGGCTTTGGAAATCAGAGACCAACAGGTTCGTTATCCGCACGATCATGTACTTGATGCAATGCTTGAGAGCATGGGCTTAACAGCAGTGATTACGCAGGCTCCTTTTGAACCGGAAACCGGAGCCTATAGTGAAGGACATGTCCATAGCCATGGGTGAAAACTACTCTCTCTTACGACTGCTACACCTAGTCAGCCCAACACTTCCTACAGGGGCTTTCAGTTATTCACAAGGCCTGGAATGGGCGGTGGATGCAGGATGGATTAGTGACAGTTCAAGCTTAAGGGAATGGCTGGGTGACCTGCTCCAGCAATCACTTTCATATGTTGATATTCCAATTTTATGCCGCATGTATTCCTCCATAGAAAACAAACAGTATAAGGAGTTGGAAGACTGGTGTGCCATACTCCTGGCCAGCCGCGAAAGCTCCGAATTACAAAAAGAAGAACAAGTCCGAGGCCGTGCCCTGACAACGTTACTCCAGGGGCTTGGCCTTGAACTCTCAGAACAATTGAAAAAAACTCTGGACCATTGTCAGTTGGCAGGTTTTGCCTTTGCTGCTGTGGAGTGGAATATCACTATTCGGGATACTGCCCTTGGATACACATGGGCCTGGTTAGAAAATCAAGTCATAACAGGAGTCAAGATCATTCCTCTTGGCCAGACAGAGGGGCAATGCTCACTGCTTCAGCTAAGTTCCATAATACCGGAAATCGTTGACCGGGGAATGAAAATCCAAGACATAGATATCGGCGCAGCAAGCTCAGCTCTGGCTATTGCCTGCAGCCTCCACGAAAATCAATACACACGACTTTATCGATCCTGAAGGAACACAACATGACAAAAACAAAAAACTCTCCTCTCCGTCTCGGAATTGGTGGCCCGGTGGGCTCTGGAAAGACTGCGCTTATTAATGCTTTATGCCAGAAAATGCGTGATCATTACCAGGTTGCTGTAATTACCAACGACATCTACACCCGCGAAGATGCCGAATTTCTTACACGCAGTAAGGCTTTGCCAGCAGAACGGATTATAGGTGTAGAGACAGGCGGATGTCCTCATACGGCCATCCGTGAAGATGCCTCAATGAACCTTGCCGCAGTGGATGATTTCATCCAGATGTTTCCTGATTTGGATCTAATTATTATTGAGAGTGGTGGTGATAATTTAAGCGCCACCTTCAGCCCTGAACTGGCGGACCTTGCAATTTATGTGATTGATGTGGCAGCCGGAGATAAAATTCCGCGTAAAGGAGGCCCCGGTATCACCCGTTCCGACCTGCTGGTCATCAACAAAATCGATTTGGCCCCAATGGTGGGTGCATCACTTACTGTGATGAGGACAGATACAAAAAGAATGCGAGGTGACAGCCCATATATTTTCACAAACATGAAAACTGGAGAAGGTGTAGATGATATTTTAAGCTTTATTGAACGGGAGGGTATGCTTACGCCTCTATGATATAATTGTCCCGATTGTCCAGGGGGACAGGGTAACGATTTGATCAAAGACAAAGGATATAGAAAAAAGTGACTTTACTGAAGTAGATGCAGAATGCGGGAATTATTTAACAACGAAGCCACTGAATCCGAAGAGTCGTATCTATTTATTCATATGGAATTAGATTTTTGCAGTATTGAACACTGCTTGAAAAGATTTCAACCTAAAACGGGGATGATTAACAGATCATCCCTGTTTCCGTGTGACCATATATGAGACAGTACCGGCAATAACCATAACTCCCCCCATCGCCACAAATCCTGAACCGATACTTGCTCTATCACCAATCCAGCCAATAAGCGCTGGCACCAGTCCCGCCCCCAACAGAAAAGCAAATGGCAAGCAGAGTGTTATTGCAAGATTTCCAAATTCGTGGGCCCCCAGTCTCGACAGTACAGCAAATCCGGCTGAAAAAAAACAGACCGCAAACAGAGGTTGGGCCACCACAAAATAAATCAACCACGGCCCGCTCTCAACTACTCCCATCATTACTGTACACAAACCTGTCAGCAAAAGAACCAGGCCCATGGTACGCTGCTGACCAAACTTGTCCGCGAACCAGCCTCCTGCAATGGGCATAACAATAGAACTGAGCCGTGAAAAGGCCAGCAGCCTGTTTGCCCCTTCCTGATCCATTCCATGATCATTGATCAGAAAAAGTGCAGCCATGGAATAGATGCCGTGTGTGGCTCCAATGGCCAATGAAAAGAGCAGCATCATGCCCCAAAAGGCGGGCATGCGGAAAAAGCTAAGTAATGCCTTCAGGTCAGGAGCTCGTCCTTTTTCAGGGCAACCCTTCGAAAAAATCCCATAGAGCAAAGCACCGACAATAAGCAACACTCCTAAAAATGCAAACCCTGCACGCCAGGAGAGATAACGCAGAAAAAAGTCGCTAAGCAGGGGAGCGCTGACAAAAGCAGCATTGGGAGCAAGTTCATGAATTGCAATCCCTCTCGCCAGAAAGGCCGAGGGAACCAGAAAGGAGATGGTGGCCAGTGCTGAAGGAAAGTAAATTCCAGCCGAAATTCCTATTCCAAAAAGACATAGCTGCAAACCCAGCAACGTGCTGCTTTGTCCAAGCACTAAAAGGACACAACCAAGCAGAAGACAGGAAAGGACAATGGAACGTTTGTGGTTAATTTTGCTTGAAATAAATCCAGAAGACAGGACCGACAAAAAATAGCCAAGGGACAAAAAGAGAAAGAGCGAGCCCGAGCGAGTATGATCAAGCCCCATCTCCTGCTCAATAACAGGCAACAGTGGTGAGAAGATCACACGGGAGATAAAATTCAGGAAAAAGAGTCCACTAAGAAACAGTATTCCTTTGATCGCCGAAGAGAGGGGCGGACTACTCACATTATTTCCTTAGGAAGTGGCTCTAGCCGCCATCCTTGCCTTCACAAAAACAGCCACTGACTCATTAATATCGGCCTCGTCGGTTCGCCATGAACAAACACTGACCCTGATAACCGGCTGGCCCTGCCAAATAGCACCGCCACACCAGCAATCGCCTGATTGTTGTATATTTTCGAGGGTTGTTCTGGTCTGCTCAGCGTGATCGCAGGCAACGAGAACCTGATTAAAAACAACTTCATTGCAAATCTGAAATCCCTGTTTTTGCAATTCACCAGCAAAGTGTTTAGCATACTGGTGCAAGGAGTCAACCAGATCTTCGATGCCTGTACGCCCCGGTGCTTTTAAAGTTGCCCATAATTCAACACTCCTGGCTCGTCTTGACATTTCTGGTACATAGGCCATTCATCACGTTCATCACTGTATTGAATGTAAGATCCACTTGCCTGCATGGCACCAGTCAGCGCAAGGGGATATTTACACAGAATAATGCCACAATCATAGGGTGCGTTCAGTGTTTTGTGCCCGTCAACAGACCAGGAATCCGCTTTTTCAAAAGCCTTTGTCAAATATTATAGTTTAGGTTGAACTTTTGGTGACTGACTATCTGAGGCGTGAACAGAGCAACTTATTGCATGGGAAGGATAAAACAGTACTGGCAAGTCCATTTTACATATTGTGAAGCAGATGCTGAACAATTGCAACAGCTGCAATATTTGCTGTTTCAGCCTTTAAAATTCGGGGACCAAGGGAGAGGACCTGAAAAGCGGCATCTGCTGCCGCATCAACTTCCTCACGGGGAAAGCCACCTTCTGGACCAAAGACGAGCTCTATCCCCCCAGGAGTTTTCTGTAGAGGAGAGGTGTGCAAAGTATTCCGGCTATTCTCCTCTTCCCAGAAAAGTATATTTTGTACATCCTGTTCGCTTTCTTCCAGCATTTCTTCAAAGGAGAGCAATGGCTTTAGCGTCATGGCCCAGGGAGTGCCGCACTGCTTGCACGCCTCTTCAATTATACGCTGCCAGCGGTCATATTTTTTTGTGATTTTAGAAAGTTCTTTCTTTTTGAGCTGACTCCGTTCGCTGTAAAACGGAGTAAATTCACTGACCCCAAGCTCTGTACATTTCTGTATCAGAAGCTCCATTTTCTGCCCCTTTAAGAGGCTCTGACACACCCGCAGAGGGATAGCGTCCTGCTCTACATATTGGGAAGCAAGAATTGTCAATTGAACCAGTTTGCCCAGTTCTGTAATCTCAGCATCATGCACATTTCCTCTGCCATCCAATAACTGCAGGGGACTCCCTACAGCCAAACGTAAAACACGTTGCAGGTGATGTGATTCCTGTTCAGACAAAAAGAATGTCTCTTTCACTGCTGTCTCAGGGTCTATAAAAAATCGGCGCATATCATTTTGGAGTTGAATTGAGATATCCTGGCGTATCGATAAGTAAAATATCGCCCTCTAGCTGTTAAATAATTTCTTATCTCTACGTAGGCAAGCTGCTGGAATAGTGGTCTTTCCATACAAAGCAGCCAGAGTATACAAAGATGTGATACTCCTGAATAGTTGCATGCATCTTTCCACAAAAATCATCCCAGCGCAAAAGAAAAGAAAATTTTCGTCAGGAAATATTTGCCTTCTATTTGTGAAAACGATAGCATAAGTCTCAGGGAGACTATTTTGCGAATAAAAACAGTGCTGTTCTTTCTTTTATTCCAGCTTGCAGGAAACAGTTTTGCGGGTTCGGAAATATTCAGAGTTACACATCGTCTGGCGACAGAAATCCTGCCAGTGGTACAATCAGCCTTATCACCACAAGGAAGGGCAGTCGCAGATAACATCGGTAACACAATAGTTGTAAACGATACCCCTGAAGTTCTCCAAACAGTCAGAGTATTGCTCCTCTCTTCTGATCAGCCAGTTCCACAGATACGGGTGCAGATGAGTTTTGGCGGAAGTGGAGAAAGGTCTGGTAGACACTTATCCACTAGAAAGAGCAGGGAAAATGCTTTTGTCACTGTCTCTTCTGGAAGCAGTGGGTATATCAGAATGGCCCGTGAGGTCGCCCTTACCGACCAGTGGCTTGTGCTCTGTAGACGTTACGCTATTCCAATCTATCTAAAAGAAACGAGAACGCTGGAAACCGGAATGGAAGTAATGCCGGTGGCTGTTGGAGATAAGGTGATTGTCACGGTAACACCCAGAATCAGCTGGATGGAAAATGGCAGAACAGACAGTTTTCGTTTTGTGGAAGCTGCAACACAGGTTACAGTACCTCACGCCCAATGGGTGGACATCGGTGGCATAAATAGTATAAACACCTATAATTCAGATATACTCGCAACCATTTTATCCACCAGAGACCTGGACCGAAAGAATACTTTCCTGATAAAAATAAAAGCAGATATCCAGTGATAGAGGAGTAAAGAATGGCAGAACACGAACAGCGGGCACATCCACGGTATTCCATGCGAATACAGTGTAAAATAACAGCGGAGACACTGTCTGGCAAAACTCCGATGATGGCGTTTCGCACTGCCAATATCAGTACTGGTGGAGCTTTTGTTGAAACCGATACCCCCTTACCCCTGGCCAGCAAAGTGTCTCTCGAATTTCTACTCTCTTTAGAAGATCTGCAAACCCTGAAATTTATTCTCTCTCTTGAAACCTTGAAATCATGGAAGAGTAAACGGGTCTGGATCAATGCCTCTGGTATTGTTGCGCGGCATGATACAGGTGGAATGGGTATTATGTTTGATGAAAATTATCAGATCAGCCCCATGGAAACCAGTGATCAATCCCCAACAGAAAAGTAATTATGTTTTCCGTAGATGAAGGGCAGCCCACTCCTCCAGCTGCTCTTTTGCCAAAAAGACAAAACCGGCCCCTTCAAACTGCTTTATGATATTTTGCTCCTGCTCCCCGTGTAATATTCCCGACAAAATCAAATCACCATTCTGAGGCAACAGACGATAAAAATCGTCCTTCATGGTGAGCAGCACATCGTGAATAATATTGGCCACAATGCAGCCAAAAGATTCTTTCAGGTCTTGCAAGGGGGTCTGGGTAACCTCCATACTGGCAGCACCCTCATTTAATGCCACATTTTCAATGGCAACCCGTACAGCCTCGGGATCGTTATCGATTCCCAATACTTTATCAGCACCGAACAGGGCAGCACCCATACCAAGAATTCCCGTTCCACAACCAACATCCAGAACAGAAATGTCTCCACCACTGCTTGTCACAACTTTTCGTAAAAGATCAAGGGACATACTGGTCGTTGCATGGTGTCCGGTGCCAAAAGCCATACCTGGATCCATGATGATCACCTGCTCATTTTCTTCCGGCTGATACTCCTCCCAGGTGGGAACGATGGTAAGTCCTCTGGTGATAGTAAAGGGTTTAAAATGTACTTTCCAGTTGCTCGACCAGTCCTGATCTTCGATCAGATCCCAGCTGATTTCTGGTATCTCCACCCGAAAAATATCTGCCAGTTCACTTAACTGCTGTTCTACCTTTGCCTGCAGATTGGCTCGTAATTGCTTACTCTGATCTTTCTCTTCAAAATAGACGTTTAACGTAAGATCCTGATTTTTATCATTCACTGTTTGCTCGACAGCTCCTGCCATAACGCCAACCAGAAAATCGACAACAGCCTCCTCAAGAATGGGATTCAAAATTATAGTGGCGGTAAGCCAGCAAAGACTTTCATTTTCTTCTTTCATATTTTCAGTCGCCATCAATTTTGTTTATATATATTATAAGTAATATTTCTTGACATGGTGGGGCATCCTGTTACTTTTAGCCTGACTTTTACCCTTCATTGTGAGCTGACAGGATACGAAATTTCATGGAACATAATATACATTTTTTACCAGACGACGTCCACGTTACTGTTGAGGACGGAGAAAACCTTCTTACTGCCGCTGCTGCCGCCGGTATTTACATCCATGCCTACTGCGGTGGTGACGGTGTTTGTGGAAAATGTAAAGTGCAGATGGAAAAAGGTGACGTTGTCTCAGACAACGCCGCCAGCCTCAAAGCAGATGAGTATAAAAAGGGAATTCGGCTGGCCTGTAAAGCAACAGTCAATTCAGACATAACTGTCCGTATCCCTGATATGGTCAAAGCTGATGGCAAGGCTCTGAAACGTGCACCTAAAACCACCCGTTCAATTTCAGCTAAATCCCTTGAATCTCTTGTTGGAACATGGGATGTGGATCCGCCTGTTGGCAAACTGTTCTTAAAAGTTCCTCCGCCAACCCTTGAAGATAATATATCGGATATGCAGCGCCTTATGCGCTCTATCAAAAATAAAAGACCGGACAGTCCGGAACCAAGTTATGACCATCCTGAACTGATCCACGAACTTTCCGAAGCCCTCCGTGAAGCAGAGTGGGAAGTCACTGTTATTTTGCTGCACGGCAAACGCAAGGATGAGCCGGATCGTATTATTGCTGTGGAAGCAGGGGATACTACTGACAGACTCTATGGTCTTGCTGTTGATATCGGAACCACCACCTGCAGTGGTGTTCTGATTGATCTGAATACCGGTAAAATCATTGCAGAGGGCTCCGGCTATAACTCACAGATCGGATACGGCGAAGATGTTATCGCCCGAATGATCTACTCCCAGCGCCCCGGCGGCCTGAAGGCATTACAGGAAAAAGTTGTATACACCATCAATAATATTATTGATGAGGTGTGCAAAAAAATGATTATCAGCCCCAGTGATATTAGTTACATCATGACTGCTGGAAATACGGTTATGGCCCACTTGATGCTGGCCATTAATCCCAAATTTTTGCGTGAAGCTCCCTACGTTCCAAGTGTCAGCCAGTTTCCACTTACTAAAGCCGCAGGGCTGGGTATCATGGCCCATCCTTCTGTACGCATGTTTCTCTACCCCTGTATCTCCTCTTATGTGGGCGGTGATATTGTGGCTGGCGTACATGCCTGCCAGATGCAAAAAAGTGAAGAAATTTCACTATTTATTGACATTGGCACCAACGGTGAGATTGTAATCGGCAACAAGGACTGGTTGGTCTGTGCTGCCTGCTCCGCAGGGCCAGCCTTTGAAGGTGGTGGCATCGGATACGGAATGCGTGCCAGTCAAGGAGCCATTGAGAATTTCCAGATTCACCCGGA
Organism: Desulfocapsa sp.; assembly: GCA_022712895.1. Lineage (GTDB taxonomy): Bacteria > Desulfobacterota > Desulfobulbia > Desulfobulbales > Desulfocapsaceae > Desulfocapsa. The sequence continues at coordinate 106,868 of JAFLJS010000039.1, read as the reverse complement.
AACCTTTGATCCCATGGTTGTCACCATTGGGAACACCAAGCCCAGAGGAATATGTGGTTCTGGTCTTATCTCCATTGTATCTGAACTCCTGGATGCAGGTGTTATTGATCCTCAGGGAAAATTCAATCAGACTCTTAATCACCCTCGTATTCGGGAAGGAGGAAACCGCTGGGAATACGTGCTTGCCTGGGGCCGGGATTCCATGATCGGCGAAGATATCGTGATTACCGAGGTGGATCTTGACAACCTGATTCGAGCCAAAGGTGCCATGTATGCAGGATACCAGACTTTACTGGAGTCTGTGGGCCTCACTTTTAATGATCTTGACCGGGTAATCCTTGCCGGAAACTTTGGTGCCTACATCGATCTTGAACGAGCCATCTGCATCGGCCTGCTGCCCGATATTGACCGGGATAAATTCTTTTATCTGGGCAATGCCTCAATGCTTGGTTGCCAGATCAGCCTCACTAACCACAGTCGTTTCCGTGAGCGGGTTGCTGTCCGAACGCTGATGACCAATATGGAGCTTTCAGAAAATCCGGATTTTATGAATCATTATATGGCAGCTCTTTTTCTGCCACACACGGATATGAGCCTCTTTCCATCGGCAAAAGCGAACAAATAACAATTCCATACCGCAATATTGACAGAATAAGAGCAAAAGATTAAAATAACGTCTTTCTTTACAAGAGAAAATTATTAAAACAAGATAGCTAAGGAGAACAGTATGTCCCAAACCGTTAAAGCAATTGCAGAAAGTATCAATATCATGGGAATCCGTAGTGGCAGTGCCATGAAAGATCGTATAGCCGCTCCCATTCAGGAAGTGGCTAAAGAAGAGGCTGATGCCGGTGCATCCTACCTCGATCTCAATATCGGACCCGCACGAAAAGATGGTACAGAATTACTTCCATTTGTTGTTGAAACCATTGAAGCGGTAACGGATGTACCCCTTTGTCTTGATACCACCAACATGGATGCCATGGCTGCTGGTTTCAAAGCAATAAAGAATAAAGAGCAGGCCCTGATGAACTCCATTTCTGCTCAGCCTGAGCGGATGGAACAGATGATTCCTGTTGCTGCTGAGGTGAAGTGTAATGTTATCGCTCTTCTCTGGGGAGCCGACGGCATGCCTCGTGATTCAGCTGAACGTGCCGCCATGTCTGTTGATCTGATGATGGCATTGAACGATGCTGGCATTCCAAACGAGAAGATCCTCTTTGATCCAATCGGAACACCAATCACCCTTGGCACCGACCAGATTACCGCCGGCCTCGAATTTATGGAAATGCTTCCAGATATTGCACCCGGTTCCGGTTCCACAGTAGGACTCTCCAATGTTTCCAATGGTGTTGCTGAGCATTTACGAAAGTACCTTGATCGTACCTACCTCATCATGCTTATGAAGCATGGTCTTTCCACTGCAATTGTTAACTCCTACGATGCGGAACTTATGGCCATCTGTAAGGGAGAACGTCAGGACCATGTTAATCTGATTCATGGCATGATGGACGGTAATGATCCAGATGCTGCTAGCCTGTCCGGTGCTGCCCTTGAACACTATAAAACCTATAAGTGTCTTTCCGGTCAGACTCTCTTTTCCGAGTCATGGCTTGAGCTGTAAGAGTTAGAGGGACATATTTTTTTAATGCCCCTCCAGTTTTGGAGGGGCATTTTTGCTTTGGAGCAACACCTGCGAGTATGACTGACGTTCCAACACACCATCTGGTTTACGGAACCCTGAATGATTTTATCACAGGTCAGGAGTTAACCGATACTGATGATGAGCGATTCAGACAGGATTTATCGAAATTGATGGTTCGTGAACTTGGCTATCAAAAGGATGAGCTTGAACCGCGCCGACATATAGAAACACTTTTTTCGACTCAGTTTGTCCGCTCAAATATTGAGCTTACTGTGAATCTTGGTGGAAAAAACTTTATGATCATTCGCTATGCCCCAGGATCACTTGTGACCCGTGAACGATCAGTTATCGCCGCAGCAAGAGTGCTTGAAAAAGAGTATCAAATACCACTGGCAGTGGTAACCAATGGTCGGGATGCGGAATTACTTGACACTGCCAACTGCAAGGTTCTTGCCACTGGTATGGAGGCGATTCCTACACGGTTACATGCCGAGGAAATGTTTACTGATCTAACCTTTCGTGATGCTCCACTAGGGAAAAAACGGGAAGGTGAATTGCGGATTTTAAATGCTTTCGATGTCCAGATATGTTGCCGCTAGACTTTTTACTTATTTTACTCCTGTTGCTTTCGGATAAACAACAGGTACATTCCATATTTGCTAAAATATAGAGAGAAACACGATGGGAACAAAAAATACAACCTGGTCAAAAACAAGCTGGCAAAATTTCACTGCACTGCAGCAACCTAAATGGCCTGACATGGCAGCACATGATGCCGTGGTCAAGGATCTTACTCGTCTGCCACCACTGGTTTTTGCAGGAGAGATTCGTGACTTAAAAGCAATGCTGGCCAAAGCCGTCACAGGTGACGCATTTCTTGTCCAGGGTGGTGACTGTTCCGAAGATTTTTCCAAGATCACGGCCCCTAACATTCGTGAAACACTGAAAGTTCTGTTACAGATGGCCGTCGTCCTGACATATGCTGGTGGCAAACCGGTAATCAAAGTTGGTCGTATTGCAGGTCAATTTGCCAAACCCAGATCTTCTGACACAGAAACCGTGAACGGTGTGGAGCTTATGTCGTACCGGGGGGATATGGTCAACAGCCCGGAACCCATTGAGTCCGAACGAATTCCTGACCCCAACCGCATGATGCAGGGCTACAATATGGCCGCATGCACCCTTAACCTGCTGCGCGCCTTCACCCGTGGCGGTTTTGCTGCTTTACACCGGGTTTCCGCTTGGAATCAAGAGTTTGTAAAACAGTCTCCCATGGGCCGAAACTACGAAAGAATTGGCAAACAGATCCAGCAGGCTCTGCAGTTTATGGAGACCATCGGCATTGATGCCAATTCTCCTCAGATGAAACAAGCACAATTTTTCACCTCCCATGAAGCACTGCTCCTTGGGTATGAGACAGCACTAACCCGTGAAGATTCTGTGAATGGCGGCTGGTATGACTGCTCTGCCCATATGCTCTGGATTGGAGAAAGAACCCGCCAGATTGATGGAGCCCACGTAGAATTCCTGCGCGGCGTGAACAACCCCATCGGAGTGAAAATCGGCCCCGATTATGATCTTGAAAACGTAAAAAGACTTATAGATGCCTTAAATCCTGAGAATGAGGCGGGGCGTCTAACTCTGATCACTCGTCTTGGCATGAACAATATCGAGAAAGTTCTGCCCCCCCTCCTGCGCGAAGCCAAGAGAGAAGGCTACAACATTGTCTGGAACTGCGACCCCATGCATGCCAATACCTACACAGCAGAAAGTGGCCATAAGACTAGGAATTTAAACGATATTCTTTCTGAAATCACCTGTTTCTTTGAAACTCACTGGTCTGAAGGAACAATTCCAGGTGGAATCCATCTGGAAATGACCGGAGAAAATGTGACAGAATGCACAGGTGGTGCCAGGAATATTGTGGATGCTGAGCTTTCCAACAACTATCTCACCACCTGTGATCCGCGCCTCAACGCTGAACAGAGTCTCGAAATTGCTTTTCAGATTGCAGACATGATCCGCAGCTAAGTTTGAAAAAAGCAACAGAAAGCATTCTGCAGCACTGGCACCAAGACAGTCATGCGGCCTATCCACCGGTCACTGTCAACCCGCCTGTTTACCGTGGTTCAACGGTTCTTTTCCGTGATTATGCAGAGATGTGTAAAGCCGGAAGAGGGGAACTGAAGGGCCCGGTTTACGGCACAGACAGATTCCCGGTACAGCGCTCTCTGGAAGAGGCGCTGCAAAAGCTTGAAAACGGTGCTGCATGCCGTGTTTTTCCATCCGGCCTGTCTGCCATTCAAAACACTCTTCTTGCATTCTGCCAGAGCGGTGACCACGTCCTGGTGGTGGATAATGCCTACCATCCCGGTATCAGCTTTTGTCAGAAGATTCTTGCCAAATTCAATATTGAGACTACTTTTATTCCACCTGCTATCGGAGCAGAAATAGAGAGCTATATCCGGGATAACACTCGTCTTATCCTTCTGGAATCCCCCGGCTCCAACACCTTTGAAATTCAGGATATTCCAGCAATCACGGCAATTGCCAAGCAAAAAAACATTATCACAGCCCTTGATAATACATGGGCAACTCCTCTCTATCTCAAACCATTTGACCTTGGAATCGACGTTTCCATCCAATCTGTTTCAAAATATATTGCCGGTTATTCCGACGTTTTACTTGGTGCTGTGACAGTAAATGACAAATATGCAAAAACTCTGATCAATTACTACCGGAGAATGGAGATGTATACGCCGGACAGTGACTGCTATCTGGCTCTACGTGGTATGAATACCCTGAGTACCAGACTGAAGCAGCATGAACAGTCTGCCTTAACCATTGCCACAGCTCTGATAAATCATACAAAAATCGATACAGTCATCCACCCTGCACTTCCTAACCACCCACAGCATAGCCTGTTTCTGCGTGATTTTAGCGGATCATCCGGACTCTTTGCCTTCACCTTCAAACAGGAATATTCTCAGGAAAAACTGGGCGCCTTCATCGACAAACTAGAACTCTTTGGTCTTGGTTACAGCTGGGGCGGTTATAAAAGTCTGCTCACGGCAGGGAAGCAACAACGCAAGACGCCATCACTCTATTCCGAAAAAACCATCATACGTCTGAATATTGGCCTGGAAGACCCCCAAGACCTCATGGATGATCTTGAACGAGGCTTGGCTCAACTTTCTTAACAAAAATCTGACAAGAATATTGTCTTATAAAGAATAATAGAGCCGAAGGGATAAACACTACTTTTACACAAATCAGGTAGCACTTCTTTTCAGATCTGCTGCTTGTATGTCAAGGATCTATAATGATGAAAAAAACTGTTCTTCTGTTTTGTCTAATTCTATTTAGCTTTGTCCAACTCTCTCATGCCGGACAGGATGATATAATATCCGGGGATATTATTACTGGATACCGTGTCCTTGCCGTTGACCTGAAAGAGACGAATATTCATCTTACCGTATATCGTGGAGATTATATAAAATTTAGTTATCCTGAACAATTTGGGAAACTCTCCTTGGCGATTCCGGAACTTAAATACCAGGAGACAGTGGGATGGGCCCCGGACAACTCCCCATTTTTCAAGATGAAAAAAACAGGAACCTATGGTTTTACCCTGGGATCTGCATCCGGAACAATTACAGTTATTGAGCTAAGCCGGCCAAATTATGTGGCGGTAACAGCTGATGAAGCAGCGAAAATTCTTGAGAATCTCAACCCCTTTATCCTTGACGTACGTACCCCACAGGAACACCAGCAAATTCACATTAAAGGTGCAACCCTTATCCCTATCCAGCAGCTGCAAGCAAGAATTGCTGAGCTTGAATCTAAAAAACATGAGGATATTTTTATCTATTGCGCCACGGGAAACAGGTCTACAGTCGCAGCACGAATCCTTGCCAATAGAGGTTTTAAACGTATTTACAACCTGCGTTATGGCGTATACGACTGGGCCCAAAAGGGCTATCCTTACACCACAGGAAAATAATCTATTGTAGAGTACAAGTTGTCCGCTTTTAAATTTTGATGGCGTCGTATTTATGCCCGTAGTTAGGGTGAAAACTCTCCATCTCCTTCGTTGCTGCACATTTTCTATCATTACGACGTACCTTAGTACGCCGAAATGATAGAAAATATTTACTGTAGGGACAATGAGCTTCATATCAAACTGATCCCGCCAGGATGGTATAAGAATAGCCACTCATCTCTACCCCATCTGATACACTTTTCTTAAAAAAACTTACATTCATTCTCATTTTCACATACAATGACCAGTGAATACGTGTTCAGTCACTTTTTTTGTGTATTCTTCCAGCGTTCGTTGGAAAATATTTAGCAGGCTAACGGTACCTTCCCATGGAAAAATATAAGTTTTCTACCCTTTGCATACTGCTGTCCATGCTCGTCACAGGACTTGTGACCTGGCAAAGCACCATGACTGCACACAGGAACAATTTATTTGCTCAAGCAGAGAAACGAGCCCTCAATTTAGTCAATGTTATAAACAAAGAACTCCTGGCCACTGTCCAGATGCCAAGTGACCGGCTTATGAGCCACCACCTTATTGTCTCACTACTCAAAGAACAGAGTCAGCCGGACAACGATGCCATTCTGGCAGAGATAATTTTCACAAAAGAAATAGCAGGGGTCGCACTCATTTATATCATGAACATGGATGGAACCGTTCTTGCCTGCACACCTTATGGTCCTCGAAAAACAAAAAGCCTCACCGGGGAAAACTATGCCTTTCGTCCCTATTTTAGCAAAACCATACAGACAGAAATTGCCACAACCTATATAGCCAAGGGTGTCACAACCAAAAAACGTGGTATTTACCATGCAGTGCCGGTGAAAAAAGATGGGGTAATACTGGGAGTTGCGGTGATCAAAATCAATCTTGACAGCCTTGATAAACTTCTTGCAGAAGAACCTTATCCTTCTCAATTACTCAATGCCGACGGAATAATTTTCGCGACGAATCAGGTAGAATGGCTCTTCAAGGCAGCAGTTCCAATGGGAGAAGTACAGCGTCATGAGATCAGAACATCCCGACAGTTTGGGCAAGAAACACTGGCTCCACTCCCCTTTAACCTCCTTGGTAGGGAACTTGAACTTTCAGGAAAGATATTCAGCACTATCTCCAGTGCTACCTCTCTGCCAGGAGTAAAGTTACTGAGTCTCTATCCCAAGCAAATTCCTGTATGGCCAGTGATAACCAGAGTCGTTTTTACGACAATTGCCGCAGGCCTTCTTGTGTGGATGCTCTTTGTCATTATCAACAAGAACCATCTAGAAAAAGTAGCCAACAAAGAGCGGAAAAACACCCTCAAAAAGCTGGAAGAACTCAATGAAAGTCTGGAGCAGGAGACCTTAAAATCATATTACATGGCAGAAAAAGCCGAAGTTGCCAATAAAGCGAAATCTGAATTTCTTGCCATCATGAGCCATGAGCTAAGAACTCCCATGAACGGTATTATTGGCATGAACGGTCTGCTCCTCGATTCGAATCTCAATCATAAGCAGCTAAAACTTGCAGAAGTTGTTGCAGTTAGTGCTCAGTCCTTGCTTGCTATCATTAATGATATCCTGGATTTTTCTAAAATTGAAGCTGGAAAACTTGAATTGGAAGCTATCAATGTTGATATTCGCGCACTTCTTAACGAAATCCGTGAACTGATGACTTTTAAGGCCAAGGAAAAGGATCTGGAGTTTAACGTGGTGGTTGAGCCAGCAATACCGGATGTGGTCATCGGTGACCCTACCAGATTACGACAAATCATCCTCAATCTTTTGGGAAATGCTTTCAAATTTACAGATAATGGTGAAGTCTCCATTATAGTGCATACGGTTGAAGAGGACGATGGACACTGCCTCATTCAATTTGAAGTGCATGACAGTGGTATTGGTGTTAACGAGGAAATGCAACAAAAAATATTTTCCTCATTTACCCAGGCAGATAGCGTTACCACCCGAAAGTTTGGCGGCACTGGCCTGGGGCTCTCTATTTCTAAACAGCTTGCAGAACTCATGGGAGGTGAGATCGGACTCAAAAGCCTTCCAGGTACAGGCTCTATGTTCTGGTTCACAGCCTCATTATGCAAACAATATCATGCTCAGAAGACAAACAATACGACCACTAAAAAAGTTCACCGTAATGCAACTACACAACTTGAACAAGACACACATATTCTGGTGGTAGATGATAACAATATCAATCAAATGGTTGCAGAAGGAATTCTCAGTAAATTGGGATTCCAAATTCACACAGCCGAAAATGGAAAAATTGCTCTGGAAAAACTGGCAATGGGAAGATACAGTATGGTTCTTATGGATTGCCAGATGCCGATAATGGATGGATTTGAGACTACCAGGGCCATTCGGAAAATGGCCATTACAGATAACAGGTATAAGCTTCCAATTATTGCCATGACTGCCAATGCCGTTCAGGGGGACCGTGAAATATGCCTTGCGGCTGGCATGAATGACTACATAAGTAAACCACTGCTCCCTGAAGATCTGGTAAATATTGTGTACAAGTGGAAACAAAGTAGTCCCATGAAAATGGATGAAACAGATAGCGCAGAAAAAAAGATACCACTTTTTGATCACCCTGCACTGCTGCAACGTTTAATGAACGATGATAAAATTTTGGTCTCTATTCTCAACTCTTTCAACGATAACATTGGTGACGTTGAAAGAAAGCTGGAACAAAGTATTCTTGCTCGTAATTTCCCAGACATTCAGCTCCATGCCCATTCCATCAAAGGGGCTGCTGCCACTGTTAGTGCCATTTCCACCCAAGGAATTGCTGAAATCATAGAAATAGCAGCAAAAACTGAAGAACTGGAAAAAATTAAAAAATCCTTTGTTATTCTTAAAAGTGAAATTACATCCTTTTCGCAACTGACAAAAACATCTGTGTTAACAGCAGCAACCAACCCATCTTGAATTGGCTATATTTTTCCATTATTATGGAGTATTATATATAGTTTCTTTCAGGACAATCAAGTTTTCAGGTGGAATCGTAATGCCCTCTTTAGCTAGATAGAATGGCATTTATACCTTTTGTCAGACGAAGAAAGAGTATAAAAACGAATCTATCAAGCTAAATATATGAAGATACAAACTGAAATTACAAAAGGCATCCTCGTCATCACCTGTGTGGACTCCCGCCTTGATGCCGCAGTAGCCCAACCTTTCTTTCAAGCTATACAAAACCATATAAACAAGGGCCATCATCACCTTGTCATTGACCTTTCCAATGTCAAATTTGTTGATTCCACAGGTCTTGGAGCCCTCGTTCGATGTCTTAAAGAGCTCGGCAGCCAAGGGCAACTCGTACTCTACGGAGTGGGGGAGCTGGCACATTCTCTCCTTCAGATGACCAGGCTCGACAAGATTTTCTCCCAGGCCAATGGAAAAAACGAAGCCATCGACTTGTTGTTGTTCAACAAAAAACGATTTGCGACAAAAGCTGAAGGTAGCTTTACTGAGGATCGTCTTGCGACCCTGAAGATGGATTCCGGTGATGAAATTCAGGAAGTTGCCAGTGGCGAGCGACGCCGACATCAACGTATCAGCCATAAGCAGATTATTGATGAAGACATTATCGTCTACTGTACCAACACCAGAACCGGTAAACGGGCCACAGCTATTATGCTCAACATCTCACCCGGTGGTCTCCTTCTGGCTTCACCCACAAAATTTACTGTTGGTGATATATGCATTGTTCAGGGAACAGTAGGGAAAAATTTTAAATTTAAAGAACAGGTAGTGGTTCGTCAGGTTTTTCAGGGAAAATATGGCCTGGAATTCATGAAAGCCACTCCGGAAACTACCCAATTCCTCAACCAACTAACCGGCTCTGTCATTATGGGAAAAGGCCAGTCAAGAAACTAGGAAGGCTCGCTCATGACATTTGACAACTCCAATATTGTCCCCGGTTCTTCTATTATCTTTCGCATTCCAGCCCAACTCAACGATAACCGTCTACTGGGTTATTCAGTCCACGCACTGTTTGACAACCTTGGCTTCACCGAAACGATCTCCTATCAGTTAGAACTGGCACTGATTGAGGCGGCCAACAATATTGTTAAACATGCGGGTCTTGCTAAAGAAAAATCGCAGATAAACATGAAATTTTTGGTTATGAACGATAAGGTAGTCTGTACCTTTGTTGATCAAGGAAAGCCTGTCGATTTTCTCTTAAAAGATTCTCCTACTGACACTGTCCACAATGTCGGTAAACTTCCGGTAAGTAAGCGTGGTCTCGCTATCATCTGCGATGTTATGGATACGGTGAGCTATAAAAGGATCAACGGCAAAAACGTACTGACTCTGGTAAAATATTTCACCCGCTGACACATATATGAGTCACCACAACGAGAAAACTACAGTTCTCATTATTGATGACAGTGAAGCCGTACGGACGCTGATCACAGTCTATCTTCGCAAGGGCGGCTATCAAGTTTTAGAAGCTCCGAATGGCCAGGTTGGACTGGAAATTATTGCTGAAAACAAAACAGACCTTATCCTCCTTGATATCACCATGCCCGTCATGGATGGTTTCTCTGTCTGTGCACAAGTGCAACAAAATGAAGCGTTACGAAGTATCCCTATCCTTATGTTATCTGCTCTTTCAGATACCGAATCAAAAATGCGTGCCTTTGAGCTCGGAGCCGTGGATTACATCACTAAACCTGTGAGTAAAGGTGAGTTACTGGCTAGAATACAGACCCACCTGACCATAAACAGACTGACAACCTCTCTGCAACAGGCAAACAAAGAACTGCTCATTCAGCAAAAACAGCTGCTCGAAGGTCTCCATGCAGCTGCAAACCTACAGAAGAATCTACTCCCCAGACGAGTTCCTGATTGCAAAACACTGAGTTTTGCGTCCTACTTCAAACCCTGCCAGGAAATTGGCGGAGATATCTACAACATCCAACGTCTTGATGATGAGCATGTCGCACTACACATCATTGATGTTTCCGGCCATGGTTTTTCTGCTGCCATGATGACCGCTCTGGCCAGTCAGGCACTGAGTTATTCCGGAACCATAGTCACTTCTCTGGCAGCAGATGGTAAGCGAACAGTGACTCCCCCGGTTACCGTTATTCAAGAACTTGATAAAGAATTTCCTCTCCATCGTTTCAATCTCTACATGACCCTGCTCTATATTCTGATAAATACCAAAACAAACACTTTCCGATACTGCTGCGCAGGACACCCGCCTGCCATTCATATAGAAAAAGACGGAACGACTCACACCCTCAAAACAGGAGGGCCACCTGCTGGTATGGATGGTGAATGGGAAGAGGGGAGAGGAACATTGAGCGTGGGGGACAGGATATTTTTCTACACCGATGGACTCACAGAATACTGCAACGAAGCAGGCGAATTCTACTCCAGCGAACGCTTACTGGAATCCATGAAAAACACCTCTGATCTCCCACTACAAGCGGCTGTACAGAATATCATTGGTGAGATCAAACAATTTGGCAAACAGGCCGATGCCGACGACGACATGACCTTTCTAGCCATGGAGAAAACGCGGGATACAGACACAACTGCCTCCCGCCGGAAATAACAAATTCGAAAAAAACGATACACTTGCGGATTGTTAATTATTTCTAAGCAGTGCATCCCGTAAATCGTCACCAACCGGGTTCTTGCCCAACCAGATAGAGAGCAGGGCACTATTAAATGCCGCACCTTCAACGACACCCTTTTGTGTACCGGCAATTGTAACCGCAGTCCCCGTATTCGGGGTATAATCAAAAATAATTCCTTCACCTTCATGCACTGTCACGAATAACTCGTTAAACTGTACAATTTTAGGTGCCAGCCGTTTCAATTCGTCATCACTGATGATTAGCCCCAAAACCCTCATTCCAGCCATCCACCAGCTTTTCTTTACTCACTTCATCATAGAGTATATGCATGGCCATACGCTTGCGACCAGGAGTACTGAGTACCTTCTCCGCCGTTTTGGCAGGATGCTCAAGGTACAGTTCAGCAATCTATATTTTAAAGAAGAATTTCGACCGGATACCAGCCCCATTTAACGTAAGATCAGTGTTTAACGTTTCTGGAATCTGAACTCCGGCAATTTCAAGGGCTGTGGCAACGCTTGCAAAACCAAGCAGAAGACAACAGGTCAGAATGATTTTACGCATGGTGAAATAGTTCCTTTTCTACAGTTTTTGTAAAAATGAACTCTTTCTTCATCTTTTTTTCAGGGTGCTCACTCTGTGAGTACCCGCCTCTGTTAAGCTTCCTCTTAACACTTCAAAGAGGACTGACCATGAAAGAGAAATTAGCGATGAATACAAGTGACCATTATTTGCAGACAGTTTTGACACCAAAATGCTGGAAACCTGTATACCAAAGGAAACAGAGTGGATGGAAAAAACTACTCGAAAAATATCAGACACGAATTGACAGTACCTTGGCAGGGGCTGCTATTGGCTTGATGTTTTTGACAGGAATCTGGTTATTTCTAGCGCAGTTAGCTGAATGCATGGGATAATATTATACGCCTCCTCCGGTTATGACAGAAGATTATTAGTCGTCCGTATTCTTTTTCCGGTCAAAACACAGATACATCAGCTCTTCACAAAAATTGCTCTGATCCTTCTGTCCGGAAAATGACTTAGGACTAATAACCGTACTGGAAGTCACAAAGTCCAAGAAGTGGCTTAATGCTCTACGCACAAAGCGTCTTGCTCGAATAAAGGAGCTTGAATTGTTCCTGAGGAGACTGATTTGGAACCATGGATAAAACAGGTTCCACAGTGGGGGAAACTTACCGCTGAGCAGAAAGCGATGAAAATTCGGCGGTGATTGAGAATATCGATCACAATATAGGACGTGTTCTCCAATATCTAGAAAGCTCAGGAAAGAAGAAGGATACGCTTGTTATATTTTTCTCGGATAACGGCGCTAATGGTTTCGAGATGGATAGTTATCCCGGCACCGATGAAGCCTGGTGGAACACAATTTCGATAACCGGCTCTCCAACTGGGGCAAACGCGGGTCACGCATCGCACAGGGCCCAGGGTGGGCGCAAGCCAGTTCGACGCCTTTTCATCTCTTCAAGAACTTCCCGAAGGCGGGATTCGCTCACCGTTGATGGTGTAGCGCATGTAATGGATTTAGCTACCAATTTTCTGGAACTTGCTGGAGCAACATATCCGACTGCTTACAATGGTAAACCTGTCAAACAACCGCCCGGAAAGTCGATGGTTCCACTTCTATCCTAAAAAAGCTCAACAGTTCGCGGTCCAGATGAAGCAATTGACTGGGAATATAACAACTTCAAAGCAACCTGGATCAGTAAACCCCATGGCCCAAGTGAATGGCGGGTCTTTGATCTGAGTGTAGATCCTGGCGAAAGTAAAGATTTATCTTCCCTGAAGCTGCGCCTTATTGATGCCTGGGATGAGTATGCGAAGTCGGTGGGAGTTATCCCTCCCGAAGTTGACCCATTTGCCAGTAAATAGATTGCCTTTCTTTTTTACAGGGTACCCACTCTGTTAAGCTCCTTCTTAACACTTCAAGGAGCGGCCATTGACTTGATGTTTTTAACAGGAATCTAAATATTTATGGCTCAGTTGGCTGAAAATATGGGATAAGAAAACCTCAGCAGCACTCTTTTCTGGCTGTAATAGGATTTTTATTAGTCATCCGTATTCTCTTTCCAATCAGGACGAAGATATAACTCCGTAAGCTGTTTTCTGGCCACACCTGCCGGAGCCTCGGTAAGCGGGCAGGTAGCTCGCTGAGTCTTAGGAAAAGCAATAACGTCCCTGATAGAATCACTTCCGGTAATAAGCATCAACAAACGATCCAGTCCAAATGCCAGTCCACCGTGTGGAGGCGCACCAAGTTCCAGAGCTTTCAACAGGAAGCCAAACTTATCGTTTGCTTCTTCATCGCTGATATCAAGGGCTCTCAGGACTTTTGACTGAATATCACGCTGATGAATACGGATGGAACCACCACCAATTTCAGTACCATTTAACACTAGGTCATACGCCTGGCTGTACACAGAGCCCGGATCACTTTCCAGCTTATCCAGATCTTCCTCTTTTGGCGCAGTGAATGGATGATGCAATGCCTGAAAACGTTTTTTGTTTTCGTCGTACTCCATCAGTGGAAAATCGGTGACCCAGACAAAATTAAAGACTTTTTTATCACGCAGATCAAGGCGGCGGGCAATTTCCAGACGAAGCTCGCCAAGAACCGGCAACACAACAGATTTTTTATCCGCCCCGAAGAAGAGCAGATCTCCCTCTTCAGCATCTAAAGCTTCGGTCATGGCAGCACGTTCTTCATCACTGAAAAACTTGGCAATGGGAGACTGCCATTCACCATCTGCTTTCATTTTCACCCAGGCCAGACCTTTGGCACCAAATTGAGCCACATAATCTGTGAGGACATCAAGATCTTTACGGGAGAATTTGGCACAGCCTTTGGCATTTATGGCACGAACAGTTCCATCACCATCAGCAATGGAACGGAAAACCTTAAATGAACAGGTTTTGGCAATTTCTGTCAGATCGACTAACTCAAAGCCAAATCGGGTATCAGGCCGATCCATACCGAAGCGGTCCATAGCCTCATCATAGCTGATTTGGTGAAATGGCGGTGCCACATCAATATCCAATGTATCTTTGAAAAGTTTAGCAATCATGCCCTCTGTGATATCAATGATCTGCTCCTGATCCATAAAGGAGAGTTCCATATCAATTTGGGTAAACTCAGGCTGACGGTCAGCACGCAGATCTTCATCACGGAAACATTTGACGATCTGATAATACCTGTCAATACCCGCAACCATCAACAACTGTTTGAAGAGCTGAGGGGACTGAGGTAGAGCATAAAACTTACCAGCATTTACACGACTTGGAACAAGATAATCCCGTGCTCCCTCAGGGGTTGAACGGGTAAGCATCGGGGTTTCCACTTCAAGGAAATCGTTGTCATTAAGGTAGGCTCGAAGAGACTGTACCGCCTTATGACGCTGCCGAAGATTAGCAGCCATCTCCGGACGCCTCAGATCCATATAACGATACTGGAGTCGGATATTATCGGAAACTTCAGATTCTTCATCCAATGGGAAGGGTGGTGTTTCAGAGACATTGAGGATACGCAGCTCATCAATAAACACCTCGATCTCACCGGTATCAAGTTTGGTATTAGCCATGCCTTCAAGGCGGGCCTCAACTTTTCCGCGAACAGCAATTACCCATTCAGAACGCAACTTATGCGCCTTCTCATGTACCTCAGGGTTCACTTCGGGATTGAAAATAATCTGTGTCAGACCGTTGCGGTCACGAAGATCGATAAAGATAACGCCACCGTGATCCCGTCTACGCAGTACCCAGCCCATAAGGATTACTTCTTTACCGATATCGGCACTTGTAAGATCGTTGCAGGAGTGAGTTCTGCGGAGTGTTCCCATTGATTCCATAATCGTTTATCCGGTTGTTAATTGTTCAATCAATATATTTAAAAGCTCATTGTTATCATTTACAATGGCGATTTCATTCTGTTCTTTAGTGGCCATATTACGAAACATTGCCACTCCTTTCTCAAGCTCATCTTCACCAATGATCAGAGCCCAACCAGCACCTGCCTTATTCGCCTGCTTCATCTGGCTTTTCAGGCTACGTCCTTCATGATCCATGGCTGCGATAATTTTGTTCTGACGCAAGCCATGCACAAGGGGGAAAGCAAAATCAGCCGCCTTTTCACCAAGACCGGCCACAAAGATATCAATTCCTTTTTCGGGAGTTTGTTCCTGCTCCTGTTGTTGCAATAACAGAACAAGTCGCTCTATTCCCATGGCAAAACCAATCCCTGGAACCTTTTTAGGACCACCAAGCTGCTCGACCAGGCCATCGTAGCGGCCTCCGGCACATACTGCAGACTGTGAACCAAGATCTTTGGTGATAAATTCAAAGGTTGTGCGGCAGTAGTAATCCAGGCCACGAACCATAAATTTATTCAGACTGTATGAGACCTTAAGCTGTTGCAGATTGTGCTGTACCGCAGAAAAATGGGTATCACACTCCTCACATAAGTGCTCCTGAATAGAAGGAGCATCTTCAACCTGTTCTCTGCATTTTGGATTTTTGCAGTCCAGTACCCGCAATGGATTCGTGGTACTACGCCGCTTACAATCATCACAGAGTAATTCTTTACGCTCATTAATAAATTGCAGCAACATTTCCCGGAATCCGGGACGGCACACCGGACAACCAAGAGAGTTTAACTCAAGACTGACTGAAACTCCAAGCTCTGTAAGCAGCATACTGCCAAGTCCCATCAACTCAGCATCAACTCGCGGGCTTGCCGCACCGAGTACTTCCACATCCAACTGATGAAACTGGCGCAAACGGCCTTTCTGTGGACGCTCATGGCGAAACATGGGACCAATGGTAAAGAGACGCTGCACCGGTTTCTGCACATGGAGTCCATGTTGAATATAGGCACGGAGTAGGGAAGCTGTAGCTTCAGGACGCATGGTGATCTGCTTGTCCACAAAGGTATACATCTCTTTTTCAACAATATCAGTAGCCTCACCGATTGATCTGGCAAAAAGACTTGTCTTCTCCAGAATGGGCATACGGATTTCGGAAAAATGAAAGCGGGCAAAGATATCGCGGGCAAGATTTTCAACGTGCTGCCAGAGCTCTACTTCACCGGGTAATATGTCTTTAAAGCCGTTTAAGGCCGAGATTTTCACTACGTTTCTCCTTACAATAAATCAGGTCAAATTTCATATCCAAAAAAGAATGAAATTAAACGCAATTAGCTGAAAATGTCAAGCAATGGCAGGGCTGATCCGTAAAAATCGACACTTTTATTCAATTTTCTCCTTATATGTGCTGACAAGCAGACTTTTATACTTATTGTTCCGGATACCTTGCAAAAGCAACATCCTTGACAAAAACGTGAAGGCAAGGCATTATCCGATTTTTATATCTTATGACATATCCGGCACAGGAGCCAACGAGCAGATGAAATTACCCGAGTTAAAAATAGCAGGTTTTACAGCACCTATTCCACTTATTCAGGGTGGGATGTCCATTCGTGTTTCCACTGCAGCACTGGCGGCCCCGGTAGCCAATTGTGGTGGGATCGGAGTCATTGGCGGCTCCGCCCTGCCTGCTGACGTTCTTCGTGCTGATATCCTTAAAGCAAAAAGAAATACCGACGGAGTCGTTGCAGTCAATGTTATGTACGCCATGAAAGAATTTTATAGACAAGTCATGGTTTGTATTGATGCTGGCGTTGACATGCTTATCACCGGAGCCGGTTTTTCCCGTGATATATTTAAAATAGGCAAGGAACACAATGTACCAATTATCATGATTGTTTCTTCGCCGGGTATTGCAAAACTTGCAGAACGTCTTGGCGCTGCTGCAATTATTGTTGAATCCTGTGAAGCTGGCGGCCACTTGGGCACCGACAAAACCCTTCGCGAAATCTTCCCTGCCATTCGGGACGTGGTCAAAAACGTACCGCTTATTGCAGCAGGTGGCATCACAAACGGATTTGAAATGGCCGAATATATGGACAAATATGGAGCTGATGGCATACAGATAGCATCACGTTTTGTCCTCAGTGAAGAGTGTGATGTGGACAACAACTTCAAACAGGCATTCCTGGATGCCCAGAAGGAAGATATTGTCCTTACATCCTCTCCCGTAGGGATGCCGGGGCGAGCTATAAATACCCAATTTATTCGTTCGTTAACAGCAGGCGAAGATCTAAAAGTAAAAAAATGTGCCTATAAGTGTCTGAAAAAATGTGACCATCACTATTGCATCAGTGAACGTCTGATGGCCGCCCGTGATGGAAAGCTTGACGAGGGACTCTTTTTCTCAGGCATGAATACCTATAAAATGAAAGACATTCTCCCGGTTGCTGAAATTTTCAAACAGTTCGTCACCGACGCTGAATCAGTCTACAAAGAAGGAAAAGGCTTTTCCCCCGCATGAGTAACAGCCACAGTCCAAGAATCTTAACCCCGGATGATCATCCAATCCGTCATCATATGATTGATAAGGATGCCATGAAGGTACTGCGAGTACTGCGGGACAACGGGTATGCTGGTTATCTGGTGGGTGGAGGGGTGCGTGACCTCTATCTCGGTCGCACTCCAAAAGACTTTGACATTTCAACCGATGCCCGTCCCGGGCAGATTCGTAAACTTTTTCGTAACAGCCGTACCATCGGCAGGCGTTTTCGTCTGGTGCAGGTCTTTTTCCATGGCAAGGAGCTAGAAGTTTCCACTCTTCGTTCTTTAAGCGAATTTGACCTTGAAGGCCCGGAACAGGTACTTGCCCCCAATAACACCTATGGCAGCCTTGGTGAAGATGCCCAGCGCCGTGACCTCACTGTCAACGGACTCTTTTACGAAATCGAAAATAACACCATCATTGACTATGTTGATGGCATTTCAGATCTCGATAAATCCATCATCCAGTTTATTGGTGAACCGGAACGACGTATCACGCGAGATCCGGTACGAATGCTGCGAGCCATTCGTCACGCTGCACGCATGGGATTTTCCATCGCCCCTGAAAGCTGGAAGAAAATTTGTGAGCATCATCAGAAACTGACACTCTGCCCACCCTCCCGTATCCGTGATGAATTTTTCAAAGACCTTCATTCCGGATCTCTCGCAGAATGGTTGCATCTGGCACTGGACTCTGAGCTCTTCTTTGCTCTTTTCGGCCTCTATGAAAAGAGTATTTCTGCGAAAGAAGGCTCAGAGGAAAAAACCTATAGAGAACAACTCATAAGTGTTGCAGAAGTGATTGACCGTTGCGCAATCATGGCCAAAGAATCTGGAAAGAGAGGCCTTGCCAACAGCTTTTTACTGGGACTGATCCTTATTCCCTGGGCCAATGCCAGATTTGATCTTTGCAATCAACGATTGAAAGGTGCGGCGGCCTTTAAATTTTCAAAAATTCTACGTACAGAACTTGATAAGGAACTGGGCCAACAGTTAAACCTCAAACGTGCTATCCGTCAGGAAATGGTTACCTTGCTCTCTAACCTCCCACAATTTTTACAACATCAAGAAAACAACTCCTGGCCCAGATGGATCAAGAAAAAATCCTATTTCAAATCCTGCTCACTCTTCTGTGAACTGTATTCTGAATCCATCACCGGTACCCCTGCAACAGTTCAGTTCACACCTTCCACAACCGAAAATTCCAGCAACCATCCTCAGGAAAATACTGAAAAAGGTACAGGAAGACATAGAAAAGCATATCGCCCAGCCTTCTCTGCAAAATCTTCCGGAATTTTTGGTCTCAAAAAATAATTTCTTCTTTCTTTTTTCACCCAGCAAATTTTTTAAAACGCAATCCTCCTCGCCCATAAAGTTCTCATCTCCCATCACACCAACAACATATAGAATTTCCTGTAATTCTTTCATAAGTACAATTGATACTTTCCACCAAAACTACTGACCTCGTTGTGTTTATTTTTTTTGACAATCCACAGATGAAAACGGTATCTTCTTAAGAGCTACTTTGCAGTACCTATTAAATGGATTCGGAAAAGCCCCTTTTTAGAATCCATTATTGTGATGGGCTGATACATCGACCCAAACAAATCGGGGATAGTCACAGGAGAAGACAATGAAAGATAAGGCAGCGAACATTTCGTTCAGTTCGGGTATCAGCAGGCGTAGCTTTCTCAAAAGCTGCACACTTGCTGCTACTGCACTTGGCCTCTCAGAGGCCATGATTCCCAAACTGATAGAAGCAGCAGAGTCAGCACAACGGCCAACAGTCATCTGGCTCCATTTTCAAGAATGTACCGGCTGTACTGAAACGTTACTTCGTGGCTCACACCCGGATATTGGTCGTCTTATCCTCGATATCATTTCACTTGATTACCATGAAACAATCATGGTTCCCTCAGGTCATCAGGCAGAAAAAAGCCTCCATGATTCCGTCGCCAAAAATAAAGGGAAATTTATTCTGGTTGTGGAAGGGGCAATCCCCACAGCAGATAACGGCAACTACTGTAAAATCGCTGGTCGCACAGCCATAGATATTCTGGAGGACATTGGGCCTCAGGCAGCAGCAATAATTGCCATTGGCACCTGTGCGTCCTTTGGTGGTATTCAAGCAGCCCATCCAAACCCCACAGGGGCTAAAGGGGTTCAGGAAATTATTTCAGGCGTTCCCATTCTTAATCTTCCCGGTTGTCCACCAAATCCAGTTACTTTTCTTGGTACTGTTCTCCATTTTCTTACTTTTAAACGACTGCCCAATACGGATAAGCTTGGACGTCCGCTCTTTGCTTATGGTCGTAGGATCCACGATCACTGTGAACGTCGTGCTCATTTTGATGAAGGCCGTTTTGCCGAAGAGTTCGGCGACTTTGGTCATAAAAACGGCTACTGTCTTTATAAAGTCGGCTGTAAGGGCCCTGAGACATTCTCAAACTGTCCAGCCGCTCGTTTTAATGATGTGGATGTATGGCCTGTTTCAGTGGGACATGGTTGTATTGGTTGTACTGAGCCCAATTTCTGGGACTCCATGACACCTTTCTACGAGAGACTTCCACAAGTTTCCATTCCAGGAACCGGAATTGTCACCGATGCTGACAGTGCCGGCAAAAAAATACTTGGCGTCGCAGCAGCTGGAGCTGCCATTCATGCGGCGGTAGGAATCGGTAAATCTGTAATTAAGAAAGGATAATAAGGAGAATACTCATGGCTCAGCGAATAACAATTGACCCCATTACCAGAATTGAGGGGCATCTAAGAATCGATGCGGAAATAGATAACGGACAGGTGACCAAGGCATGGTCATCTGGACAGATGTTCCGTGGACTAGAAACCATCCTTCAGGGACGTGACCCCCGGGACGCATGGCTCTTCACCCAGCGAATATGCGGTGTCTGCACCACAGTTCATGCTCTTGCGTCAGTGCGGGCAGTAGAAAATGCACTTGGCATGGAAATCCCACTGAATGCACAGTATGTCAGAAATATTGTAATGTCCATTCATGCCCTGCAAGATCACATTGTTCACTTCTATGTGCTCTCAGCCCTTGACTGGGTGGATGTAGTCTCAGCTCTATCAGCTGATCCAAAAAAGACAGCTGCTCTTGCCAATTCTCTTTCTGATTGGCCCGGTAACAGTGCCAAACGTTTTGCAGCGGTAAAAGGAAAGCTCAAAACCCTGGTTGATTCCGGTCAGCTTGGCCCTTTTGCCAACGGCTACTGGGGACATCCTGCAATGAAGCTGCCACCTGAGGCAAACCTCATGGCCGTTTCCCATTATCTGGAATCCCTTGATTATCAACGAAAGGCCACCCAGGCCCTTGGAATTATCTCTGGTAAGAACCCGCATATCCAAAACCTTTCAGTTGGTGGTGTAACCACAGCACTCAACCCGGACAGTGATTCAGCCCTGAATATGGAGCGTCTCTACTGGATCAAACAATTGATTGAAGAGGTGCGTGGTTTTATCCAGCAGGTTTATCTGCCGGATGTGGTGGCAATTGGTGCACTGTATAAAGACTGGCTCCCCTACGGCGCTGGCGTGAAAAACTATCTGGCAGTTCCGGATATGGTGCTCAACACTAATTCCACTAAATTTGACCTGCCCGGCGGCACCATCATGGACGGGGATCTCAGTACTCAGAAAGCGATAACCTCTTTCAACGATGACTATTTCCGGGACAACGTGGTGGAGAATATCACGCACGCCTGGTATGACGGCGACTGGACAAAACATCCATACGAAGAAGATACCATTCCCAAGTATGGTGAGTTTGAGGATGATGGCAAGTACTCCTGGATCAAAGCTCCACGCTTTCAGGGCAAACCTATGCAGGTTGGTCCTCTTGCCCAAATGCTTGTTGGCTATGCACAGGGGCACAAGCCCATCGTTGATAACGTTAATAGTGCGCTGTCAATGGTTTCCAGTGTGGCGGGTGTTACCGTTGGTCCGGAAGTACTTCATTCTACCCTCGGTCGTCATGTGGCACGGGCGGTTCGTGCCTCAATGCTTGGTGATCTTGCCATTAAACACTGGGAGTTGTTGGTGGATAATATCGGCAAAGGCGATCTGGAAATCTTTAATAAACCAGTATTCCCACAGGGTGAACAACAGGGTTACGGTATTCACGAAGCACCACGCGGAACTCTCTCCCACTGGATCGTTATCAGAGATGGTAAGATCAAAAATTATCAGTGTGTTGTGCCTTCCACTTGGAATGCAGGTCCTCGAGATGCTGACGGAGTAGCAGGTCCTTATGAAGCATCCCTTGTGGGGAACCCTGTAGCTGATCCGGAACAACCCCTGGAGCTTTTGCGTACTGTCCACTCTTTCGACCCCTGTATTGCCTGCGCAGTACATACGGTTGACCAGAACGGACAGGAAATAGGCAAAGTCAAAGCACTCTAACGACGAGAGGGATTGTTATGAATTACGAAAAAACAAAGGTGTGGGGCATCCTGCTCCGCTTGTACCACTGGTCGCTGGTGTTATCCATTATTGCACTGGTGGTAACGGGGTTTTATATAAATACCCCGTGGACCAACACCACCCTTGAGGGCAGTGTTTCTTTTCCCATGGCCACCATGCGATACTGGCATTTCCTAGCCGGATATCTCTTCACAGCCGCAATACTGATAAGAATATTTTTGCTTTTCTTTGGCAACCGTCAGGAGCGAATCTGGGACTTTCTGCCCATCACTTCTCGCAATATCAAAAGCCTGACTACAACACTGGGCTATTACAGCTACATCAGTGATGAGCACGATAATCGTCCCGGACATAATGTATTGGCTGGCATGAGTTATCTCCTGACAATAGTTGCTGCTGTTTTTCAGTTAATTGCAGGTTTTTATTTGCTATTCCCTGAAGCTGCCACTTGGCAGGGTGTTGGTAACGCAATTTTTGGATCCCAACAGGAGGCTCGTTTTGTTCATCATTTATTGATGTGGTACTTTATCCTTTTCGGTTTTGTTCATGTATATATTGTAATCTGGAATGAGATGAAATCACCTGAAGGGCTTATTTCTTCAATGATTAACGGATTGAAATTTAAATCGTAAAATATGTCAGAAGTAGCTACCCATGGGGTGGAAATCATTGTCCAGGGCATTGTCCAGGGTGTTGGTTTTCGCCCCTTTATTTATCGTTTAGCCCACCAACACAACCTGGTTGGATCTATCCTCAACTCTGATCGGGGTGTTGTCATTGCAATTGAAGGCACTGCCTCTTCAATTCAGTCATTTCTTGATACGCTCCACAAGAGTCCTCCTCCACTTGCCCTTATCAGTTCCATTGAGCAGAAAAAGTATTCTGAACTGCACGGATTTACTCTTTTCAGTATTTTAAAAAGTGTTTCCACAGAAAAGAGCAGGGCAATTATCCCGGCAGATATTGCTACCTGCTATGACTGTTTACAGGATATTGCAGATCCACAGAACCGACGCTTTCAATATCCATTCACCAACTGCACCAACTGCGGCCCCCGTTATTCCATTGTTACGGAAATACCGTATGAT
The DNA here is from genome assembly GCA_022712895.1 of Desulfocapsa sp. Classification (GTDB taxonomy): domain Bacteria; phylum Desulfobacterota; class Desulfobulbia; order Desulfobulbales; family Desulfocapsaceae; genus Desulfocapsa. The sequence goes on along the minus strand of JAFLJS010000039.1, from coordinate 83,647 downwards.
CGTCTCGGTACTTCCATGAAGTGTTTTCCTCTCTGCGCAGACTGCAAAGCAGAGTATGAAGATCCAGAAAACAGACGCTTCCACGCACAACCCAACGCCTGCTCTGAATGTGGGCCGGAACTTTCCTATCATGATAAAAACGGAAACAAACTGGTGGTTGAATCAGCTCTTCAAACTGTTGCAGAAGACCTGAAGGCTGGAAAGATTGTTGCCATGCGGGGACTAGGTGGTTTTCACCTGGTGGTTGATGCTCGTTCTGAAACAGCCGTTCAACATTTACGTCAACGAAAGGGACGAAGGTCAAAACCACTGGCTGTTATGGCAGCTGATCTGGTGGAGGCACATTCGTTTTGTGACATAAGTGCAAGTGACACGGAAATATTACAGGGAACCCAGCATCCCATACTGCTACTCCCCTTGCATAAAAACAAACTTGCCCCATCCCTGGCTCCTAATATTGCAGAAATTGGGCTGATGCTTCCGTACACACCGCTCCACCAACTACTGTTTCTTGAAAAAGATTGTCCAAAAACGCTGGTGATGACCAGTGGTAACAGTAGTGGTGCACCAATATTCACTGACAATGATGCAGCCCTTGAGGGACTAAAATCCATTGCTGATTCATTTCTTCTGCATAACCGGGAAATCGTCACCCGAGTAGATGATTCCGTTGTCAGAAACAGTAGCCGGGGCATACAGATTTTACGCAGATCACGTGGATACGTTCCATCTGCAACCACTCTGCCTCAAATACTACCAAATATCCTAGCCTGTGGTGCTGGTCTCAAGTCAACATTTTGCCTGACAAGGGACAAAGAGGCATTTCTCAGCCAGCATATCGGGGATCTTTTTAACCTTGAGTCACTAGATTTTTATACAGAAAGTGTATATCATTTTACTAAGCTGTTACAGGTAGAACCTGAACTGATGGTCTGCGATCTGCACCCCGATTATTTGAGCAGTCAGTATGCCGCCAGGAGTGGTCTTCCTCTGGTTAAGGTGCAACATCATCATGCGCATGCTGTTGCAGTTTTAGTGGAGCACGGAATTGAGGAAAAAGCACTGGCCATAATTCTTGATGGCAGTGGGTTGGGGGATGACAATACGCTCTGGGGTGGGGAAGTTTTTGAAGTTGACTGCACAGAGTATAAACGTGTGGGCTCTCTAGCTTCCATGCTGTTGCCCGGTGGTGATGCTGCCGCGGAAAATCCATGGCGTATGGGTCTGTCTCTGCTCCATCACTCTGGACTTTCCCGGGATGCTATGGTGAAAAACTTCCATAGGGATGAGAGAGACAAATACACAGTCGTCTGGCAGTTAATGGAGCAAAAATTTAACTGCCCTCTCACCACAAGCTGTGGTCGTCTTTTTGATGGCGTTGCGGCCCTTCTGGGAATTTGCCAGAAAATGGATTACGAGGGGCAGGCCGCAATGGAACTGGAATCACTGGCTAAGGGAGCCATGCAGGAAACACCCTTAGCCGAGCTTCTCAAGAAATTTCAATTTGCTGCTTCCACGCTCCCGGAAGAGGGACGGCTGATTTTACAACAAAGTGAGATAGTAGCACGAATTGTTCAACAACTGAATACAGGAGTGAATATCGCGACAATTGCTCTCGATTTTCATCTCTGTCTGATTCGCAGCTTTTTTGCCCTCACCGATACGCTGGGTAAAAAAGCAGCATTACAAACTGTGGTCCTCTCTGGGGGCTGCATGCAGAATACAATTATACAGGAAGGTCTGTTTGTTCTTCTGGAACAAGCTGGCTATACCGTCCATACCGGAGTGACAATCCCAGTAAATGATGGTGGAATTGCACTTGGACAAGCAGTCATAGGAGGTTTGGCACATGTGTCTGGCAGTACCCATGAAAGTCCTTGAAATAGAAGGCGATCCCGATGATTTTTTTCAACCGCAAATAGCGGTGGTGGTTATCGACGGGATCAGTAAAACAACCCGGCTTGATGTGGTTGATCACTGGCCTAAAATTGGTGATTACCTTATCATCCATGCAGGATTTGCTATCCATACTCTTGATCCGAAGGAGGCTAAGATTAATATTAGCCTTATGCGTGAGATGATGGAGAAGAGTGAAAACCTTAATGGATAACTGTAATCATCGACAGTTTAACCCACTGAATACAGTTGCAGTTATCCAACAGAAATATATTACTATAAAACCCTGACACCAAAAACATGAAATACCTGGATGAATTCAGAGATAAAACACTTGCGGAACCACTTCTTGCGGAATTGCAACGAGCCGTTACCAAACCATTTAGAGTAATGGAAGTTTGTGGTACCCACACCATGTCCATTTTTCGTAGTGGTATGCGTAGCCTGCTTCCAGAAGGACTTGACCTGGTTTCAGGACCCGGTTGTCCAGTTTGTGTAACATCTGCTTCACATATTGATGCCATTATTGCAATGGCCCAAATGGAGAACACACGCATCGCACTATTTGGTGATCTGTTTCGGGTACCAGGAAGTGAAAACAGGTCTCTTGCCAACGCATCATCCCAGGGGGCACATGTTGATATTGTCTATTCCGCCATGGACAGCCTTGAGCTTGCGCGGAAATATCCGGATGATCTTATTATCTTTCTGGGTGTGGGCTTTGAGACCACAACTCCAGGCATTGCGGCTACTATCATGGCTGCTCACAACCAGCAGATCGATAATTTCGCGGTATTTTCCACCCACAAGGTGATGCCCCCGCCACTGATTGCCCTGCTGGATGACCCAGAACTACAGATTGACGGCCTGCTTTGCCCCGGCCATGTGAGTGCCATTATTGGAGCTAGTGCTTTCCAGCCACTGGTAGATAAATACAATCTCTCGTGTGTCGTTGGAGGTTTTGAACCATCAGATATCCTTCAGGCTTTGATTTTACTGGCAAGACAGATTGCCAAGGGAGAACCTAAAATAGAAAACGCATATACCCGCGTTGTTAGTTGGGAAAGCAATGCGCGGGCAACGAAGATGGTTGAGGAAATTTTTGAACCTGCTGATATGGAATGGCGGGGACTGGGCATGATTCCAGCCAGCGGTTTGACCATACGCGACAAATATGCACACTTTGATGTCACTAAACGTCTTGATATCAAGCTTAAACCAGCGAAAGAACCCAAAGGGTGTCGCTGCGGTGAAATTTTAAAAGGTAAAGAGCAGCCAACAGCTTGTCCTTTGTTCGGAAAACGCTGTACTCCAGCCAATCCCATAGGCCCATGTATGGTCTCCAGCGAAGGGACATGTGCTGCCTTTTATAAATATGGTGAATAATGAAAACTGATAAATGTGTTCTTCTTGACCATGGCAGTGGAGGTATTGCCAGTCAGGAGTTAATTTCCCAACTCTTTCTTAAATATCTGGATGATCCAATATTGGGATCTCTTGAAGACAGTGCTGTCCTGCCCAACCAGCCGGGCAAAATTGCCTTTAGTACAGATAGTTATGTAGTTGACCCCCTCTTTTTTCCAGGTGGCAACATCGGTACCCTGGCCGTTCATGGCACCATAAACGACTTGGCCATGCGCGGGGCACGTCCCTTATGTTTGAGCCTTGGCCTGATTCTGGAAGAAGGATTTCCATTGCAGGATCTGGAACAAATCATCATTTCCATTGCTGACTGCTGTAAATCTGCAAATGTTCCTGTGGTGACCGGAGACACAAAAGTTGTGCCCAGAGGAAAATGTGATAAGATTTTTATCAATACCTCAGGCATTGGCTTTGTCCCTGATGACGTCTCAGTATCATCCACCATGGCCAAAGAAGGGGATAGTATCCTGCTTTCCGGTTCCATGGGGGATCATGGAATAACGATCATGACCCGCCGTGCAGGCATCAGCCTCGAAGGTAATCTGGCCAGTGACTCAGCTGCCCTCCATGAGCTCGTCGCCCTGCTCCTTGATAAACTTCCCGCAGGAAGCCTCCATACCCTGCGTGATCCCACACGGGGAGGAGTGGCTACATCACTGAATGAGATAGCAGAAGCCAGTAACTTGACAGCGGAAATAACGGAACAGGATATTCCTGTCCATAAAGAAGTCCGCGCCGCATGTGAGATCATGGGTCTGGATCCGCTCTATCTTGCCAATGAGGGGAAGTGTCTGCTGCTGGTTGATCCACAGTATGCTAAGCAAGCCTTACAGCTCATGCAATCAACAGACGTTGGTAAGGAAGCGGCTATTATTGGAACACTCACCGCTGGCAAAGGTGGGCGAGTTGTTTTACGAACAGGCATCGGTGGCTCCCGTGTGATCAGTCCCCTGCACGGAGAACCATTACCTCGAATCTGTTAAGGAACATATGGAAAATTTAACAAAGAATGCTGGAATCCTAGGGATTGGCAACCTTCTACTCTCCGATGAGAGTTTTGGAATTCATGTCATAGAACATCTTGAGCAACACTACAGCTTTCCTGATTCTATCACCCTTATGGATGGCGGAACAGCTGGGATCTATATGGCCCCCTTTCTGGAAGAACATGATCCGATTTTTGTTGTGGATGTGGTAAATATGAAAGATGCAACTCCTGGCAGCCTCTTCACTTTTTCAGCAGAGGACACCAAAGATGGCTCCATACAGACCCGCATGTCGCCCCACCAGCTGGGAATCCTGGAAATGCTCGATATTTGTAAATTCCGGGGGATTGAACCGGAAACTGTGGAATTTTTCTGCGTGATTCCAAAAAGTATGGAAACAGGGCTGGAAATGTCAGATGTGGTTGCACCGCAAGTTGCGAAAATCAGTGAAAAGCTGGTTGAACGTCTGGGTACCATGGGCTATGCAATCACCAAAAAAGAGAACGAACATGCATGAAATGTCTCTTGTCCAGGGGCTACTCGGCCAGTTGCAAACCCTGGCGACACAGCATAATAAAACCAAAGTTATCAGTGTAACCATGGAAATTGGCCCCTTTTCCGGGGTTGTGATTGACTCTTTTCAGTTTGGATTTGATATCCTGGCTAAAGAGGAAATGTTAACAAAAGATGCAGAACTGAAAATTATAAGCCCCACAGCCAGTTATCGCTGTTGTGGCTGTGCTAAACAGATAAAATCGGAACAGAGGCCAGAGAGTTGTCCAAACTGTTCTGAAACATTTTTCTCACCAGAAGGGAGTGACGATCTCATACTCCTGCAAGTTGAGATGGAATAAGGATACTATATACTATGTGTGACGCATGCGGATGTGACCTCAAACCAGAAGAACATAGCCATGATTCTAAAATAATAGAAGTACATCAGAGCCTGTTCGCCGCCAATACGGCAATGGCTAAAAAAAACAGAGCCCACTTTGACAAGATGGGAGCGGTGGTCATCAATATGATCTCCAGTCCCGGTTCCGGGAAAACCACACTTCTTGAGAAAACCATCGAAGCCATCGGTGATACAATCCGTATCGGTGTAATTGAAGGAGACATTGAAACCGAAAGAGATGCCGAGCGAATCCGCAAAAAAGGAGTACCGGTAATTCAACTCACCACCGGAGGAGCCTGTCACCTCGACGCCGCTCAGATTCACAAAGGTATACATCTATTGGAGCGTGAAGAGGGAGGAACAGAGCTTGATCTTCTCTTTATTGAAAATGTGGGCAATCTTGTCTGTCCGGCCACCTTTGATCTTGGCGAACATCACCGTCTGGTAATGGTTTCTGTTCCAGAAGGGCCTGATAAACCAGGAAAATACCCAAAAGCCTTCCACAGTTCTCAGCTATTCATCATCTCAAAAACAGACCTGTTGCCCTATTTTGACTTTCTTGTGGAGGATGCAACGCGAGATGCCTTACAACTGAACCCCGACCTACAGGTCATGGATCTGTCTGCCACCAGCGGTGAAGGAATGGAACAGTGGCTGGCCTATCTAAAAAAAGTCTGTGGCAAATAGGCCATTCACACGGCACTGCTCATGAAAACAGGGAGCGATATTCGCGGGGCCGGAGAGTAGTGTATTTAATGAACAGTTTACGGAAAAAGCTGTTATCCATGTAGCCGACTTTAAAGCTGATTTCATCAAAACTGCTATTTCCTGATTCCAGCAGTGCTTTGGCGTGCTCCACCCGTGTTCGTTGCTGATAGACGAGCAGTGTCACCCCTGTGGCTTTTTTAAAGCGGCGCTCCAGGGTGCGCCTACTCATTCCGTATTCTTTTGCCAGCTCATCAAAATCAAAATTATTGGCAAACTTATTCTCTATCTCCTGCTGGATTTGGAGAATTTCCTCATCACCATGATCCCGTGGAGCACTGAAAATCGCGTACGGAGCTTGTGAACGTCGACCAAGATTATGTAAAAAAACCTTCGAGCATTGTAAGGCAACAGTGGCACCATAGAATTTTTCTACCATGTAAATAGAAGCATCCAGAAAAGAATCATACCCTCCAGAACAGACAAGACCAGAATCATCTGTAATCATTTCATCGGGCCTGAGTAAAACATTGGGGAATCGTTTACGAAATTCATTGGCCATTGCCCAATGGGTCGTGGCGATTTTGTTATCAAGTAATCCGGTTGCTGCAAGAAGGAGGGATCCGGAGCAGATTGCCATCAGCACACAGTTACGATCATATAAGCTCTTTAACCACTCAATTGCCGCACCGTTCGCACTGAGCGTTTCATCAATATTTAAGATTCCAGGAATAACAACAATATCTGGATTACACTCCTCCATGGAGCAATGGGGGGTCATCAACAGATTGTTGTAACAGCGAACCGGCTTTCCATTCGGCGTAACAACCTGCACATTAAAATAGCAGACAGGTTCTTTGTACTGGGATCGTTCATAGAGGACCCCGGCCATGGAAAACACATCCTGAGGCCCAATGACAGTAGTGGCAACGGTATCATTTAGAGCAAGAACAGCAACATTCTGGGTATGAATAGGTGCATTTAACATGACGATATTAACCCTTTATGTGTCGTAAGCGACACTGTTCTTCTCGATTACTTCAATGTAGTATACTGCAACATGTAGTTAAGGGCATCATTTCGATTCACAAAGTCAAAGGGAGAACTACCCAATGAAGAAAACGATCGTTATTCTTTTAAGCTGTATCGTAAGTATTGCCATTCTGAGCACAGTTCAGGCAAGGCCTAATAAACGCCTCGACGAAAGGACAAAATCTTGCCGAATTCTTAATAACGGGACTCTGGATTGGGAAACTGATCACTGGGGAATTGGGGCGGAAAAATTTAAAGCAGTCTGTAAAGGTTGCCACTCCTTAGATAATCAGTCGGGAGCGCCATTTCTGTATATGGAGAGTTACGGATCAACAGGATGGAATAATATATTTGCCAAACGCACTAAGAAGTGTGCCCGTGATGGTTCGTGGGATGTTTTGACTCAAGATGAATTATTACTGGTAAATGATTACCTGTATAGAAATGCGAACGACACTTATGATCCCAATGATGCCGATACCTGCGGTTGATGATGTTGTAGCTCCCGGTCGGGAGACTTAAGAATTCAATAAGCCCTGTTTAGCTACTCACCTGAACAGGGCTTATTTTGTTTCAAATAATGACTCTAAGCTTGAGCACGCTTGATATCTGCAAGAATCTCTTTTCCACCATTTCCAAGAATATAGGTCCCCAGACGTTTGCCAATATCTTCCGCTTCTGTCCGCGAGCCTTTTTCGGTTTTGACAAGAACAATGCTTCCATCAAGGCTGGCCAAGCCACCGCGCAGGATAAGTTCATCACCCTCAAGTATTGCTAGGCCAAAAGCGGGTATGGAGCACCCGCCTTCCATCACACGAAGAAACGCCCGTTCTGCAAGCAAACATACCTCCGAATCAGCATTGTTCAAACAACTGCGAACCTTTTCACGTTTGTCAGCAGAAAGATTGGTGGCACTTTCTATGGCAATACATCCCTGGCCCACGGGGGGAATAAACTCTTCTTCTGAAAAGACCTTTACAATCATATCATCGTATTCCATACGCTTCACTCCGGCATAAGCCAGCATCAAGGCATCACAGTCTCCAGCATCCATCTTGCTAATTCTGGTCTGTAAGTTGCCACGCATCTCAACCGTTTCCACGTGTGGATAAAAATGTTTGAGCAGTGCCACCCGACGAACGGAGGATGTTCCTATACGTAGCGGGCGACTGGTATCTCGTAAATCAATGGATACATCACGAGAAAGCAGAATATCATTTGGTTTTTCTCGGTCCGTGAAGGCAATCAGTTCAAAACCATCAGGCAAAATAGACTGCATATCCTTGGCACTGTGTACTGCAATATCGGTCATACCGCTGGAAAGCTGATCTTCCAACTCAACGGTAAACACACCTTTAGATCCGATTTTTGCGATGGACACATCAAGAATTTTATCCCCTTTGGTCTCCATGGAACTAATCTTTGTCTCCATACCATCATCTGCAAGCATGGCTGCGACTGTGTCTGTCTGCCACATGGCAAGCTTACTTTTTCGGGAACCAATTGATATAGTTGTCATAACGTTCTCATTTTTTAAAGGAAATTATCAGCCAAACGCAGCCTGGAGGAGCACTACCTCCTGTTTTAACTGATAGCAAGGGTGAGACATACGCTCAAATAACAAAATCTAATACCAAACAGCTAATATTGCAAACAGCAATGAATGCAGTTAGCACCGGTAGACGTTAAATAAGACCAGCATAAGTGCCCTGAGGGTACTTATAACATATTGACATATAACCTTATCCATATTTTCTTTTTTTTATTACAGCTTTTATGCAGTAAGGCACTAATATGAAATATGCGATTTTTATTCTATAATATACGCTACGGCACAGGGCATGGGCTGAGCTACCATATCCCTTTTCCTTTCAGCGGATTTTTCAAAAAGACTGGAAACAAATTGGAACAGATTGTTTCCTTTATTCGCTCTGTTAACCCAGATATTGTGGGGCTAGTGGAAGTTGATGCCGGTTCTTATCGCAGCCAGAAGAACTGTCAGGTGGCAGCCATCGCCAATGAGCTAGATCATTACCACGTGGTGGAAACAAAATATGGTGAAAACTCTATCGCCAACCGGGTTCCTGTTCTGAACAAACAGGCTAACGGAGTACTGTGCCGTGAGACAATCCTCAACCACCACTTTCACTACTTTGAGGAAGGAATGAAACGGCTGGTTATTGAAGTAGAACTACCAGATATTGTAATCTTTATCGTCCACCTCTCCCTGAATTTCAAACACCGTCAGCAGCAACTGGAACATCTGCATAGAATTGTCAGTACCAGTAAAAAACCGGTCATCGTGGCCGGAGATTTCAACACTTTTAGCGGTGATCGTGAGATTAAACTCTTTCTGGCAGCAGCCAATATGATCAATGCCAATCAGGCAGGTCTGGCCTCATATCCCAGCCATGCACCTAAAAAAAATCTTGATTTTATCTTTCACAGCCCGGAACTAACGGTTTCAAACTTTTCCATCCCAGATATACGCCTTTCCGACCATGCACCATTAATTTGTGATTTCAACTTGTAGAGGGAGATGTACTTCAAAACAGGACCCTTCCAGAATTGTGCTGCTCACCAATGCCTTACCATGGTGGGCCTCCACAACTGCCTTGACATAATTAAGGCCCAACCCCAGCCCCTGCCGGGTTCGACTGCGATCCCCTCGATATAAGCGTTCCCATATCCTACCTATCTCAGATTCCGATATCCCCATACCATTATCCACAAAAGAGATGATAACCTCACTCCCTCTTATAATGGCAAAAATCTTCACACTTCCAGCTTCACTACCATATTTTATTGCATTATCGAGTAGATTAGCCCACACCTGACTGAGACGAGTTTTATCTGCCTGAATCAGAATATCAGGCTCTCCCTCACATCGGATTGCAATACCAGCCTCTTCGGCCACATACTGATAGAGGCCCATTACATCATCCAGCGTTTCAAGAACATTTACAGTTTGTAACTCTAGACGCATAGTGCCCGCCTCCGCCTCGGCAACACTCATCACAACCCCAAGCATGGAAACCACACGTTCCGACTCCTCAAGGCAATCTGAGAGCGCATCACGATAGATATCAGGTTCCACGCTGTCTGCCTGTAACGCATATTCTGCAATTGCCCGAAGGCGTGTCATGGGTGTTCTTAGATCGTGGGCAACATTATCCAGTGAAGATTGCATCTCTGTGATCAGACAACGATTCTGATAAAACACTTTTTCTAAAAGATGGTGCAGCGGACGAAGAATAGTATCTTTTTGGGGTACGGAAAGATCTTTTAGTACGAGAGCATCCTTTAAGTTCTTTTCCAGTACTCGAAGAGGAATTTCCAACATATAAACAAGCAACACAGCCAAAATCAGTGATACGAGAACTGAACAGACCAGTACCCATTTTGAGCCGTTGAGAATCAACTGATATACCGCCAGCCCAGTATGTTCAACATTTCTTCCAGCCTGGGCAACACCACCTGTGACAAGAGGTATGGAGACTAGTATCCACTTCCCTTTTTGGGAGGGTTGCAACAAGTCAACCCACACACCGGTAATAGTAGGTGAAAGATCGACAAGTCGTTTAAAGTCAAACAGTTTATTACTGGTAATCAGAAGCTGCTCATCTCCCTTAACAAAGCGGATAAAATCAAGATCAGTGGGGGGATAATTAGTAAGGAGGAAAGAAGCGTTACTGCTCAATGAGTCATTTTGATGTACATACTGACTCAATGCAAGCTGGGCAGCAGAAAATGCCTTTTGTTGTAGATCCTTTTTAAAAATGGCAAGGCCAAAAAAATGTAGAGCGACAGCAAAACTCAAAAGAAGGGTAAAAAAAGTCAGAATTCTTGAAATTCGTGATGAATAACAGAAGCATTTACTCCACTCGAAGGACATATCCCATGCCTCTCACAGTATGGATCAACTTTGTATCAAATTCCTTATCCACACTGTTCCTTAGACGGCAGACAAGCACATCTACCACATTGGTCTGGGGGTCAAAATTATATTCATAGATCCTTTCTAGGATAGATGTTTTAGAGATAACCCGATCGGTATTGCGCATCAGTAATTCGAGTAGTGCGTACTCTTTAGCGGGAAGTTCTAATTTTTCACCTGAACGCTTCACCTGACGTGTGAGTGGATCAAGGGTCAACTCTCCTATACTAAGAAGAGATGCATCCGCATGTTTCTGTCCCCGACGAAGCAATGCCTGGATACGGGCTAACAACTCATTGAAGGAGAAGGGTTTCACCATATAATCATCACCACCACGTTGCAGCCCTTCAATACGATCATCCACAGATTGACGGGCGCTGAGAATAAGAACGGGAATTTCGATATTACGACCACGAATCTTCTCAATGAGGCTTAAACCATCAATCCCGGGCAGCATAATATCAATAACTGCTGCGTGGTATGACTCGGTTAAAGCAAGAGACAAACCGTCAAGCCCATCGCATGCGACATCCACACTAAAACCAGCTTCGACAAGCCCTTTCTCGAGAAAGGAGGCTATTTTTTTATCATCTTCTACAACAAGAATTCGCATGTATACAATATGTTAGACTTTATAGTGAAATAATCGTAGCACATCGTCCGGTGACCCCATCTCCATTACGACAGGCACGACGATATGAAAAATAGTCACTGGAACAAGAAGTACAAATACCAGATATTTGAATATTTTTCTCCTGCAGTCCGCTCTCTACCAACTGCATACTTGATATTCTCCAAAAATTAAAATGATTTTTTGCTTCCTGAAAAGCTAAAAAGGACGAGGGAAATTCAAGGGCATGATTAACAAACTCAGCACAGCAGGGACCTAAAGAAGGGCTGACATAGGCTTTTATTTGTGAGGGAGAAGATCCATACCTCTCACTGAGAAATGCTACAGTTTGGGCCGCAATATTTTTAACAGTTCCCTGCCAACCACTATGGATGGCTGCAATAGCAGGACAGTTTGGATCAAAAAGAGTAATAGCCTGACAATCAGCCTGCTGAATGAGCAGGCCAACACCTTTTTGATCAGTAACCAGGGCGTCAAAACCATCTACCTCAAGGTCTCTACACAGCTGTTCATCTAATTGAAAAACTGCATCGCCATGTACCTGGCGTGCGGAAAGAAGATAAGGAATTGAATATTTACGCTTAAGATGTTTGCGGTTTTCAGTGACCGATGAGTTGTTATCCCCAACACCATAACTGAGATTTAAGGAGTGATAAGGATTAGAACTTAGCCCGCCATACCGATCAGTGCTGATTACAATCATAGCCAGCTCCAGCAGTCCCCTTTAACAAAAAATGGGGAAGACTCCTTACGGAATCTTCCCCATACTATACTAAGACAACACTTTGTGTCGGATACTCTCTAAAAGTATGCCTCAAAAGTCAGGTAAACCTGATCGGCGGATTCAACAAAATCCATACCAAACGACTGCGCCATACCCATAATGGTATCATCACCGAGGTCATATGGTTTTACGTTCCAGTCCATAGATCCTGAGTAATCATACTCGTAATGCTGCCATCCAAAACGGATAAAGGTTTTGGCATATTTGGAGATCGCATCACCGGTAGGCAGGTCGTAAATTCCGTATACTTCGTAAACACTACCGCGAGTAGCGAGCTTACCTTGATAAATATCATCATGGCCAGGACTCATAGCAATCCAGTACTCAGAACCGTAGTTGTACTCAAGACCAAGTTTCAGACCAATTGAATTGATATCATAACGTGCACCAACGAATACAGAATATCCATTTTCGTTACTCGTGTTGGCAGTGGATTCAAGTCCCATCATATTAGCCTGAGCAGCAGTCATCATACCAGCACCAACAGCGCCCATTCCGATTACATCGTTGAACATTCCGTTGTCGTTGGGTTGGGTTTGAGACCAGCCACCAACAGCAAAGAAGTTAACATCACTGATTTTATCCTGATAAACAGCACTGTTGTGCAGAATATTACCTAACTGCATGCGATCACCGTAACCGCCCTGATCCATAGGTAAAGTAGCCATCTGATTGATGACTGGATCTTGGAAGTCAGGATAATTAAACACGTTGAGAGCAAGGAAAGACTGGATATTCACAAAACGATCTCCCTTCTTCATGACATCCCAGCTAAGTCCACCAAAATCCATATCATTGTACTGATTGGCAGCATCAGATTCAAGTCCATCCTCAAATCCACGTCCATAACAGAAACGGATACGACCGGTTCCCATGGCTTCACTTCCCCAGCGATATGCATAACCCACGGAGATACCATCAAATGGCCAATCCATGTAAGCAACAGGAGTCGCTAAACGAGAGTCAGCTCCCATACGAATCTGTGATGGAGGGCCATCAGTGGTGGGACGACGACCAATGGAAAACCAGATAGGTGCTCCACCAATGTTATTCCAGTTTACGAAAGCACGATCAACGCGAAGAGCGTTGTCTGATGGGTTGCGGGTGGAGTTACCATCCCACATTGGAAAAACCTGACCGAGTCCATTTTGGCCAGCGCCACGAACGGTCGTATTGGTACCCCATGCTTTATACATGGCAAGCCGTGCTTTAAACTCTACATTTTCAGTAGCTTTTACACGCATGTTCAGACGAAAACGATTGGTCCAGAGGGTGCTGTTGTGATCCTTTGCACCTGACACTCTGTCAAGGCTATAGCTATCCAAACGGGCACGAAAATCACCATAAAACTTAAAACGTGCAGAAAGATCCCACGCTTCAGAACGATCCTCAAGGTCACCAACGGTTTCAGAGAGATCAGCAAAATCTTCTTTACTTACTCCACCTGCACCTTCAGCCATTTGAGCTTTGAGTTGATCCAACTGCATGCTCAACTCTTCGATTTTACGCTCCAGATCATTTGCATTGGCACCACCGCTGGCACCAGCCACTGCGGGCAGTGCAATCAGACCGGCAAGAGCCAACATGGAAAATTTTTTCACCATTTCGCTTCCTCCTTCCTCTATTAAATTATTGTGATCTCAACCCTCCTGAAAAGTTGAAATCAGCGTCCAATATGTCTATCTCCTAACAAAAAAAGACGAAACAATATGGACTTCCATTTTCACATTGCTTACCAGTTCGTAACAACGTGTACAAAAATTTTTACTTCGATACATTTTAGTATCGTATTTCCCTTTCGATGTCAACTAAATATAGGTATTTCCCTAAATTTCTATCAATCCATACGTCGTATTTGGTACCATTCCCGTTCTCACCACTACATGTAGTACACTGCGTACAAAATCACTCCACTGGGAAACTTTTCTTGAGTATTGTTTTTTTTACTCCCTGGCGCTCAATCAACTCAACTTGTAGGTAATTAAAGTGTTTCCGGTACCACTCACCCATTTTTTTTGTGACAACCCATATCCCTTGACACCCTTTTTCTCGTGACCACACTTCCCACTGCTTCACCAGTAAAGATGCCACACCTTTTTTTCGAAATTCCGGCAAAACCATCAATCCTGTGGCACATGAATAACCCATCAATGGAGTTGCTTGCTCCACTGTCAACTCATCCGGTACTGGAGCTTTGTCAATAATTGTTGTAAAAGCAATGGTACTATTTTGATACTGTACCAGAAACAGTGCCCGATCAGGCTTACGTGCGTAGCGTTCAATCTTATCCAGAAAAATATGAACAAACTCAGGATTCATAACTCTGTTTAAATCTTGATATGCAGAAGCAACATGCTCTGGAGTTGCCTCGAAAGTGATGCAATCTGAAAGGAAGGGGCGATTATAACTCATTCAGGATAGTCGCCTTCTTCGCGGCATATTCTTCATCTGTGATAAGTCCTTGTTGGTGCAGCAAATGCAAGATCTGAAGCCGTTGTTCAGTAGATTGCGGCCTGAATGTAGAAGAGTCCATCCCCATATTATTATCTGTTTCAACTAATTCTGTATTGCGAACGGGCAGGGCACGCAGGGTGATGGACATAACCTGTTCTCCCCAAGCGCATCCTTCACGTTTAAAATGACAGAACCCACCCTTACTGTCATCGGTTTCCTGAGCCCAGACTCTTTCACCACTGATTGCTATCATCTCACCATTTTTTTTAATCCCCGCCAGAAACAGAGCTGCCAGCTCTGTTTGTTTAGGCATACGCCAGTCATCATACCCCCCAGCGCTATACTGCTCACAATAGTCAACAGCATCCTGCCAGGTAATATTCTGCTGATTGTCTCTGGCGGCCCACATCAGTTTTGTAGTTTGATCAATGACGGTATCCTGACCATTGTTTTGAAACTGTTTTTTTATTTCTTTGGAGGAATCGGCGCAGGAGGACAACAGGAACAAACAGAAGAGAAAAACCAGCAATTTTTGCATTTTTTACTCCGGGAAATAGGAAAATGTATTTTCTCATTGTAAACCGGAAAAAAAATGAATGGTAGCAATAAGTTCTATAGGAAAGGGATGAGTATCACTCATCGAATGGAAACTATCAGAAATAAAGCCTTTAGTTCCAGTTAAGAGAAAGGGGGTATAACTGCTTGCTGCATCACCACAACCCAGAAGGGTTGCAAACCGTAGGTTGCAATCTGGGCTGACCAGACCTCAAAACGATCATCGTGGCGTATACCTGGCTCGGCCTTCAGCCATCTAACTGTAGCAAGAGTTAGCCGGTACAGAGAAAAAGGATTTTTTGTTTCTGAACAACCATCCTTAAATTACCAGGTTAAAGAAATAACCGGTAAAAAGAATGCCCCCACCTACCACCAGAATGTAAGTGGCGATCAGTTTTGGTTTTAAGACTTTACGCAGAATGACCATTTCGGGTAACGACAGAGCGATAACACTCATCATAAAAGCAAGTACAGTTCCAAGGGCTGCGCCTTTGCCCAGTAAGGCCTCAACCACCGGTACCGTACCTGCCGCATTGGAATACATTGGAATACCCATCAACACAGCTGCGGGAACTGACCACCAACTGTCTTTCCCCATCAAAGAGGCCATTAAATTCTCCGGGACATAGCCATGGATAACAGCACCAACGGTTATACCCGCAATCACGTAAATCCAAACTTTGCCCAAAATATCTACAACGGCCTCACTCCCTACCTGCACCCGATCGGACCATGTCAGTTTCTGATCAAAAACCAGAGGGTCTCCGTTTCGCATCTCCTGCACCCAGTCTTCAATATGACTCTCCATATTCATCTTTCCAATAACCCATCCACAAACAATAGCTATTGTTAGTCCACTGAACAAATAGAGGGCCGCTACTTTCCAGCCCAGCAAACCATACAGAAGTATAAGGGCAATCTCATTTACCATGGGTGCGGCAATTAAAAACGAAAGAGTCACCCCCAAAGGAACTCCGGCCTGAACAAAACCTAAAAACAGTGGAATTGCTGAGCAAGAACAGAAAGGCGTCACAATTCCCAGCAGAGCAGCCAGCACATTCCCTGTTGATTCCCGTTTCCCGGCAAGGAATTTTCTAGTGCGCTCCGGTGTGAAAAAGGTACGCAACATCCCAATTACAAAAACAACAAGGGTCAATAAAAGCATAACCTTTGGTGCATCATAAACAAAAAACTGAACCGCTCCCCCCAAGTGACCATCTGGGGACAATCCCAACAGAGTGTAAGCAAAAAAATGTGAAAAAGGGAGGAGCTGATTATATATAAAGAACCAGCCACCAAGGCCTAAGACACCCAAAACTATCATACTCCCCCTGGACATCGGAGGCTTCTTTCTATCTGGTGTACTTTTTTTGTTTTTGCAGCCACAACCGCTCTGCTCTACTGTTTGTAATGTTACCACAAGCTTACCTCATTTTTGACAGGGCTTGGTAGTCTTCAAGACCATATCCCAATTTAGACGCATCTGTTGTAGATCGTAATCGTCTTCCAGCCAATCTTTAAGAAGGGCCAATACTTCATCCACATACCCAGAACCATTAGTGCCAGCAAGGCGGTACATAATCCATGTTCCCCGACGCTCACGTTCAACCAGACCAGCGTCTTCAAGGTTTTTCATATGTTTTGACACTGTGGATTGAGCAAGTTGCAGGAATTCTTTAATCTCACAGACACAAAGTTCCCCATTCTGCAACAACTTGAGAACCCTAACCCGATTAGGGTCTGACAGAGCTTTCATAATTCGTATAAAGGATTTCATTGTTCTTCCCATTTTAAATATTCACATATCGCCATGTAGCGATATACTAAAACCCCAAACGCCACCTGTCAAGAAAGAATTGATTATCAAATGGAGGGGGAAGTGTTTGTGTCTGAAACAGCTTGTGGAACTATAGCTGCTATTAGAAAAAATTCCCTAAAGGCTCATCATCTTGTCTGATCCGCTCGAGCTGATCCTGAAGATCAGCAATTTCAACCATCCAATACTCCTTCAAAGCAAATCCAGGAACAATGGGAGCAGCACCATCGGCCACAAACTGATGGGTCAGCCAGGCAATATAGTGAAGAAAACGCATACCACGAAGGGCTTCTATCAGCTGAAAACCTCGACGGTCAAAGCGATGAAAGGTTTCATAACCTTCCAGAAATAAATCTATTTCAAGAAAAGAATCTTTGGCAGGTCCCGGAAGGAGCATCCACAGATCCTGAATAGCTGGCCCCATAACCATATCGTCAAAATCAATAAGAAAAAAAGACTCTCCTGGCCGGTAAATAATATTCGAGAAATGACAATCACCGTGGATACGAGTGGGAACAATTCCGTCAAACATCGGTTTAATTTCGGCAATCAGCTCACGGCACACAGAAGAAAATGCACGAGCCTGGTCAGGATCCTGAATAACACCACAGGCAAGGATAAAATCTACCTGCTGCTGCGTTGATATCTCTGGGGCCAACACCATTCGCTCTTTAGCTGAGTGGACCGCTCCCACCGCATGACTACGACCAATTAAACGCCCAACTTCAAGCCACTGATCTTCAGTAAATTCATCAGAACTTCGTCCGCCACAATAGGGGAACACACTAAAAAACACATCTTTATATACACCTATGGTCTGTCCACCCACAAGTTGCATAGGAGGAATGACAGGAATCTCCTGCTGGTGCAACTCGCTTAAGAAATCATGCTCATCCTGCAAAGCACCCAATGACCAGCGGTCGGGTCTGTAAAACTTGATAATCAGTCCGTTTCCCTCAAGTGTTTGCAGCTCAAATACGCGGTTTATATAACTGTTCAACTGTCTACACAGGTTTGAACAGGGGATATCCAGTTCAGCCTCAACCAGGTTGAGTACTGTTTCAGGACCTAGTTCTGGAAAAGGACGAAGGGTCACTGTACTTTCTTTATTCATATGAGTTCTCCACAGCTTTTATCATGACCTCTGTTATATAGCATATTTACCATCACAGGTCTTGACAACATTCGGAATATAATGGCAAAGTAGTGCAATATCCAAACTTACAACAAAAAGGGGATCTGATGGGCAATACATGGGAAGACGAGTTTGCACAACTGAAACAAGCTCTGCAACTGGTCAAAGATGCAGATATTCCCCAATATCCCAATCTGGGAAAAGCAATTTCCATCAACCCCACTTTGCAGTTACTGGCTCTCACATGGAGTAATCTTTGTACATTACTTAAAAATTCCAGCAAGCAAACAGTACCTGTGCAGGGACAAGAGTTTGTGGTGCTTTACAAGTTCCCCGGTGATGGTGAAATATTTTTTTTCCCAGCAAGCAAAACAAACCTGCTAGCCTTAAAAGTGTTATCTGACAATCTGGACAGAAAGCAGGTGGCAAAAGAAGCTGATGTTGCAGTGGGGCTGGTAGATGCAGCCATAGAGGAAGCCTGTAAGCAGGGAATACTGATCAGCCCGCCAAGTGCCATTCAACGCCCAGATACACATCTGCCGGCAATTGGAGCAAATAAATGGCACTCGCATCTCAGCTCCAATGTTTTCACCCTCCAGTGGCACGTAACCCAGGCCTGTGATCTACACTGCAAACACTGTTACGACAGGTCTGAGATTTCCCCTCTAACTCTTGAGCAGGGCGTTACAATCCTAGACCAGTTCCGTGACTTTGTTCTTGATAAAAAAGTACGCGGTCAGGTTACATTCACTGGCGGTAATCCTCTCTTGTATAAACATTTTAGCGAATTGTACAAGGAAGCTGCCAAACGTAATTTTTCCATCGCCATCCTTGGCAATCCCACCAGCAAAGATGTCATACAATCCCTGCAAGCCATTCAACCACTCTCCTTTTATCAGGTGAGTCTGGAGGGGCTGGAGGAACACAATGACTCCATCAGGGGAGCCGGACACTTTAAGCGGATAATGGCATTTTTAAAAATACTGGACGAGCTCTCCATCTATTCCATGGTTATGCTGACCCTTACCCGCGAAAATATGAATCAGGTGCTTCCACTCGGTGAATTCTTACGGGAAAAAACAGATCTCTTCACTTTTAACCGCCTCTCGCAAACGGGTGAAGGTGCCGCACTGAAAACAGCTGCCAAAGAAGAGTACAAAGGATTTTTAGAGCAGTACCTTGAGGCCGTCAAGGCTAACCCAACCATGGGCCTGAAAGATAATTTAATTAATATTACCAAAACTGAACAGGGGGACAAGGTCTTTGGTGGATGTACCGGATACGGTTGTGGAGCAGCCTTTAATTTCTGTTCCATTCTTCCCAATGGTGACATGCATGCATGTCGCAAATTCCAATCCCCCATTGGTAATGTCCTCGAATCCTCTCTGCTAGAACTCTACAACTCCGATATCGCCGAAACATACCGCTTAGGCCCTGAAGAGTGCCGAGGATGCAAAATACGGCCCGTTTGTGGTGGGTGTCAGGCAGTGATTCAGTCCAGCGGCTTAGACATCACGTTAAACAAAGACCCCTATTGTTTTTTAGTACCTTAGAGTTGGCGCGGATAGATATCAACTCAGCCACAATGGAAACAGCAACCTCCGAAGGTCTTTTCGAAGAAATATTGATACCGATTGGTGCAAACAGCCTTCCCTCAAGAGCCTGATACAGGGATTTTTTCTGTAAAATTTCAGTAAATGATCCGATTTTTCTTTTACTACCCATCACTCCAACATAGTGTGCACGCGTCTTGGCCACCTGTTCAAGAACACAAAGATCTGTCGCATGATCAGGGCCGGCAATGATAATAAAATCTTCCATTGTAACATCACCTTCTTCTCGCAACCAATCCTTAGCTGGACGACAGACAAGACTCACCGTGCCTGGAAAATTATCAGCAATCAACAACTCCTGGCGGGGATCAACAACAAGACAGCGAAAACTGTTCCGATCTGCAAGCCAGGCAAGCTCTTGGACAACATGCCCTGCACCAAAGAGAACAAGTCGGCTCCAAGGCGCGGTTTGTTGCTGTTTTTGTAAAAAAGTTACATCGTCTTGATCGCCCAGATCGAGACGATCAAGACGAACCCGTAAGGTACCGCCACAGGAAGAAAGAAAACCGGACAGCAGGGAAGAGTTTACCTCCAGCACTTTCTGCTTTTCATCAAGCTCTACACAGGCTTGCAAAACCTGCTGTTCATTTGCCCCGCCGCCAACGGTGCCGGCAATAAGTGTACCCTCGGCCCAAAACAGCCAGTCACCCTTTTGCGCTGGCCCCAAACCATCACAGGAAACCACAGTGGCCAGAACGCCACAAACTTTATTTTTACAAAGTTGTGTGAGTAACTCATTGGATATCATAACTGCCAACTCATTTTTCTTCCGCTAGCCTCCCTGCGTTCCTTCAAGGATACACCACCTTCCACTCTTTTTTCATATCCACCACAGTCCAACCGTTTGCTTTCGCCTCAGTCAGAGCTCTATCCAGACGCCCCACGTGAGAATCACGATCATAGGCAAATTCACGCTCCCCGTCGGTGTGGTGAACAATTCCTGCAAAACGTTTTCCCGTGGTGCCAAGGGTAGTATATTGTAACATTTGTAAATCACCATCTGAATTACCAAAAGCAAAAATCGGACGACGACCTATGTGCTGGTTGATCCCCACCGGTTTTCCTTCCTTATCATCAATGAAGTTAAGCTTTGCTTCACGAACTAATACCGGTTTTCCATCTTTCATCACAAATTTACTCACAATGGAACTGCCCACCACCTGCTCTGGCGGAATTCCGTAAACCTCTTCTGTCCATGGACGCATAAACTCAATCCCACCGCCGGAGACAATAAAAGTTTTAAACTCATTGGCCCGCAAATAATCCAGGAGCTCAAGCATGGGCTTGTAAACCAGCTTGGTATACGCCTTTTTCAAAGTGGGATGTTCAGCAGTCTGTAGCCACTGTTTGACAATTTCTGTGAACTCATCGCTAGTCATACCTGCGTGAGTAGCCATCACTAGTTCAAGCAGTCCCTTTTCTCCCGAGGCAGCAAGAGTCTCCATATCTCCCTCAAGCACTGCCTGAAAAGGTTGCTGAGTATTCCATTCTGGATGATCCACGGCCAGTTTTTTTACCCTGTCCATGGCAAAAAACAGTTGAAAGTAGACAGGTTGCTCTGACCAGAGAGTACCATCGTTATCAAAGACTGCAATACGCTCACTGGGCTGAACATAGTCAGGACTGGATTTGTCGGTCACAGCCGTGATAAAAGTGGTGATAGCGTTTTTGCTCGGCCCATTGTTCCAGGAAGGCAAAGGTTGTTTTTGGGCCCAAACCGGAGGTATCACAGAGCAGAGCAGAAATAACAACAGGGGGAGAGTAACGTTTTTGATTTGTTTCATATTGATTTCTTAGTCCTTCTATTTTTCAATTCCGCCATAACGATAAACAACAGTCCGAAGTATTGCTCCTAACCATTCTTTCTCAAGAAAATCACTTCATAGCTTGTGTCCATGACAGCTTGATAGTAGAAGCCAGCCAGAGCATTTTTTTCCTTATAATAATACAGGGTATACGTTGAGCCTTCATATCCTGTATCCTGAAGTTGAATAAAAAGTTTTATTAACCCTTTTCGTGTTGTGATGACAGCATGCTCAACGTGGATAGGACTAGGGTTGAAATACTCGACTGTTACCTGGCCGTTTACCTGAACACCGCTGATCCTGATGCGATAGCTGCCATCCGTGCGCTGCCATTCACCAGTGATAATGCCATAATCAAGCTCTGTCACAGGTGATGACTTTTCCTCTGCATGAATTGGCTGGAGAATTGTGAGGAAAATGGTGGTGAAAAGTAGCAGGAGATATACGATTCGTCGAGAAGTGTTCATAGTCTGCGTTGTCCTATATATGCTAAAAAACTACCACACCCGGTATGGTAACAACCGGGCGTGGTGGTAAAACAAGGTTACACGATAAAGGGATTAATGCGCTCCAGCATCAGTCATCTTTTTCATCACCTGATCCAGGTTGAAACTGGCAGCCTTCTGGCGCGGTGGGAATTCTTCAAAGGTCTGTAGAAAATCTCCAACATAAGTCTGGGCAGGAAGTAACAGGTACACACGATCCAGCATCCAGTCATAGTAAGTGTTGGAGGTCAGCTGGGCACGTTCGTAAGGATCGCGCCTCAGGTTGAAAATCAACGGTACCCGTAACAAGGTAAAGGGGTTTGACCACAGTAAAAAAGTTCCTGTAGCCCTTTGTTCCATAAAAACTACCTTCCAGTCATCATAGCGCAATGCGGTTAAATCACCATCATCTGAGAAATACAAAATTTCATGTCGGGGACCTTTTTCCTCCTGTCCTGTAAGATAGGGTAGAAAATTATAGCCGTCCAGGTGAACCTTGTAGGTACGATCGATGGCAGAAACACCGCCAGTTCTAAGTTTATCCTTGATATCTGGTTCACCCGCTGCAGCCAGGAAAGTGGGTAGCCAGTCCATATGGTGCATGATCTCGTTGGACCAGACACCAGCTTTAATCTTTCCGGGCCAGCGCACCATGGCGGGTACTCGCCAACCGCCTTCCCAATTGGTATTCTTTTCACCACGGAAGGGGGTCATGGCCGCATCCGGCCAGGTATTCATGTGGGGCCCATTGTCGGTTGAGTAGAATACGATAGTGTTATCGGCGATACCGAGCTCATCCAGTGTGGTCAAAAATTTTCCAATATGCATATCATGCTCTACCATACCATCGGAATATTCATCCTGACCAGAGATGCCGCGCAGTTCTTCTTTCACATGGGTACGGAAATGCATGCGGGTACCACTCCACCAACAGAAAAAGGACTTACCCGCTTTGGCCTGACGCTTAATGAAGTCAATGGCAGCATCTGAGGTTTCATCATCCACAGTCTCCATTCGTTTTTTTGTGAGCGGCCCGGTATCCTCAATCGTGCCGTCTGCAAAGGACTTGATCACCCCACGAGGGCCAAACTTTTTACGAAATTCAGGATTCTTTGGGTAATCCTCGTTTTCAGGCTCTTCTTCGGCGTTGAGATGATAGAGGTTTCCGAAAAATTCGTCAAAACCATGGTTGGTGGGCAGCATTTCATCCCGATCACCCAGGTGATTTTTACCAAACTGACCGGTGGCATACCCCTGGGCCTTGAGGAGGCCGGCAATGGTTGGATCTTCCACCTGCATACCTTCATTGGCACCGGGTAGCCCAACCTTGGAAAGGCCGGTACGGAAAACGGATTGTCCCATAATAAAAGAGGAGCGACCAGCAGTACAACTCTGCTCACCGTAATAATCGGTAAAGGTCATACCTTCTTCAGCGATGCGGTCAATGTTTGGGGTACGGTAGCCCATCAACCCCTGGGTATAACGACTGATATTGGACTGGCCAATATCATCACCCCAGATAACCAAGATGTTTGGTTTTTTGCCTGTTGCCGCGTATAAAGATCCTGTGGTGAGTGTAATCACTACGGATACCGCCAGTCCGGCAAGAATTTTTTTCTTCAGCTTCATCGAAACCTCCAATTTTAATTTGCAAAAGTGAACGAGAATCACTCCTGTTCCTTGCAACATATTCATTTTTGTGAATTCTGTCTAATACAATTATCTTATAATTTGATACCTTTTTGTTATGGATATTACATTTCGCCGCCTTCAACATATCCAAATTATTGCCAAACGTGGTAATTCTGCCAAAGCTGCCTGAGATCTCAACATTTCGCAACCAGCCCTAAGTTGAGCCCTCGCATCCCTCGAACAGCAACTCGCGATAAAGCTTTTTATTTCAGTGTGATTATCTAAAAGTACTCTTTGAGATTGTCAGCGGTGGTGATGCCATCGGCTGGGAAACTAGTCGTGTTTTCAAAACATTATATATAAATATTCTAGTCATATTCAAAAAGTTGTGTAAATATAGGAGTGTCACCTTCAGTTACGAATTCATGGGATGAACATGACTTGGCTGTGGAAAGAATCTGAATAGTAAAGCGAGGTACAAAAAAACAATGAATAAAAAAAAGATATTTTTAACTTCTACAATAATAAGCCTAGGTATGGTGGTAACCTTTTTGTTTGCCACACCGGCGTGGTCTAAACGCGGCGGAAAAAAACTCGACATCAAGGATTCCACGGAGAACAGTTTGCTCAACCGAGATGGCCAGAAAGGTGAAGAAAAGAGTAAGAACAAGGTCAAGAAAAAATTGGTTAAAAAAGTAGGTATTGGTGCGGCAACTGGTGCAGCAGTTGGTGTAGCTACCAAAAAAGTAACCTCAAGACTTAAGGATACTGGTAAAGACATTGCAAAATAGTTTCTTGCTACTGTTTGGGGAAAAGGTCACACTTGTATAAGAATTTCTTTTTTCATCTTCGCCCGAGGAAGGTTCCTGCCAGGGCCGTGCGTTTTACTTTAACCTGGGGACTTGGCGGTGCTGCCACCCTGATGGTCGTTCTACAGTTACTGACTGGTCTGCTCCTGAATTTTGCCTATGAACCTTTTCCTGTTCACAGCTATCTCTCAGTGCAACATATTCAAACAGAACTGTTTTTAGGGCGGCTGATTCGCAACCTACACCACTGGACCGGGCACTTTCTCCTTGTCGTTGCCTGTCTGCACCTGTTACGTGTCTTTTTCAGTGGGGCATATGTTACCCCCCGGCGGGGCACCTGGTACAGTGGGCTTGTGCTCCTGCTCCTGGTCCTGACTGCTAACTTTACCGGCTATCTCCTGCCATGGGATCAACTGGCCTTCTGGGCTATCACTATCGCATCCTCCATGCTAGCCTATATCCCGGTTGTCGGTGATCTGCTTCAAAATTTGATACTTGGCGGAACCGAGGTAAACGGCGCAACACTGCACATCTTTCATTCTTTTCATACCACTTTACTGCCTTTGGCTTTTCTCTTCTTCATGTCCTACCATTTCTGGTGTATCAGAAAGGCTGGCGGAGTAAAAGTCGATGGTGCCGATAGACAGAATATGCTGCCTGTTGTCCCGGAATTACTGGTTAGAGAACTGGCATTTGCGGCAGTGGTGAGCTGTTTTCTCCTGCTCTTTGCCATGTTTTTTGATGCACCACTCACAGGTATGGCCAACCCCAGCCTCACACCAGAAACAGTAAAGGCTCCCTGGTACTTTCTCTGGCTTCAAGAATTGCTCCTGCATATGCAGCCTGTCCTTGCTCTCTGTTTACTGCCTCTAGCTTTTAGCATTTTTCTGCTGCTTCTTCCTTTTCTGAGTCAAAAAAGAGAAAAGCCTTCTCTTTTTGTGCAAGTGATTTTTATCAGTTTTTTTCTGGTTATTATCACGTTAACAATTACAGGTGTCTGGTTTAGAGGTGCGGGGATGAAGCTGCTGCTGCCCTGGTAAAAAAGATGACAATACAAAAACAAGACAGATCACCATCTCGTCCTGAACGAAGAAACTTCCTCTCTAACATATGGATAGTTTTAGGGTTTATTGCCTTTATCGAATTGATGATTGGAGGGATTTCATTCTTCTTTTCAGGACGAAACCGAGATATGAATACACCCCAAAGGCTATTTGTTGATGCGGGGCAACTATCTGACTTTGGCCCGGGAACTGTGACCTTAATTCACGAAGCAAACTGCTACCTGAGTCGGCTGGATGACGGTGGTCTGCTCGCCATTTCCAGAAAATGCACCCACCTTGGCTGTGCTGTACCCTGGGTGGTGGAACGTGGTCGGTTTGAATGCCCATGCCACGCCTCTATCTTTGATTCTACCGGCAATGTCATACAGTCTCCAGCACCACGCGCTCTTGACATCTACCTCATTACGCTGACCCATAACAGAATTATGATTGATACCAGTAAGACTGTCAAACGATCTGTTTATGTAGCTGAACAACTGTTTTATCCACAGGAGCTTGGCTGAAATCATGCAAAGATGGAAAATTATTGGCATCATTGCCACCATGATAATTGTCCTGTCCCTGCCACTCTATGTGCTCAAACAAAAAAGTCAGAAAAAAATCTCCTTAGACGTACAGCCAGCTTTTACCGGTAGTGAATCCTGTGCCAAATGCCATAAACGAGAGTATGAGGAATGGCAGCAGTCACACCATGCCAAAGCCATGGCAGTCGCCACAGAAAAAACGGTGTTAGGGGATTTTAACAACACAGCTTTCACAAAAAATGGAGTTACGTCACGTTTTTATAGAAAAAATGGCGCTTTTTTTGTACACACTAGCGGACCGAAAGGAGAAATGGCAGATTACAAAATCAGCCACACCTTTGGTTACACCCCCTTGCAGCAATACCTTATTCCTTTTCCCAATGGCCGCATGCAGTGTCTACCCATTGCCTGGGATGTAATCAAGAAAAAATGGTTTCACCTCTATCCCGACCTGGAACTCGACCCGGAGGAGTGGATCTACTGGACTAACCAGGGACAGAACTGGAACTCCATGTGTGCAGACTGCCACTCCACAGAACTACAGAAAAATTATGATCCAGAGACAGATAATTACGATACTAGCTGGGCTGAAATAAATGTGGGCTGCGAGGCCTGCCACGGTGCAGGATCAAAACATCTGCTTTGGGGTGAACTTCCAGAAATGGCCCGAACAACAAAAGATGATGGATTACTGGTAAAAACCTCCGAAATTAATAATCAGCAACAGGTAGAGATCTGTGCTCCGTGTCACTCCAGACGTTCCATGTTGGGAGATTATAGCCATCAGCAACAGGACTTGTTGGAGACAGAAATACCGCGCTTACTTGAGGAAGGGCTATACTATGCTGATGGTCAGATTCGTGATGAGGTGTATGTCTACGGCTCCTTTGTGCAGTCAAAAATGTATGCCAACAATGTGCGCTGTACAGATTGTCATAATGTACACACAATCAAGCTGCATCAGGAAGGTAACACTCTCTGTTTACAGTGTCATCAGGCGGTTGTTTATGATAGCAAAGAACATCACTTCCATAAGCAGACAGGTGAAACTGGTGATCCCATAAAAACTCCTGAGGGAAAGATCCTTTTCCAAGTCGGAAGCGGAGCTGAATGTGTGGGTTGCCATATGCCGGGCCGTATTTACATGGGAAATGATTATCGTCCGGATCACTCTATCCGTATTCCACGTCCTGATCTCAGTGAAAACCTTGGAACGCCAAACGCCTGCAACCGTTGCCACACAGATAAAAATAATGCATGGTCTACAGAGCACACCCGAAAGTGGTATGGCAGCAAACAAAAATTCCACTTCGGTACGACCTTTACAGACGCCCGCAACGGAGATCCGAACGCCCTTCTAAATTTACTCCAGATAACAGATGATAACCTGGCTTCGATACTTGTTCGGGCCACAGCCCTTTCTCTTTTAGGCAGATATCAGGGGATTGCAGTCACTAGAGCATTTCAGCAGGCACTTAACAGTAATGAATCCCTTCTAAGACGAAGCGCTACCTCCTACTTTCCTGCTTATCTCAACGACCAGCGAGCCAAAATGCTCGCACCATTACTCAATGATCCTATAAAAGCCGTTCGAATTGAGGCCGCCAGGGCATTGACAAGCATCCCTCCAGATCAACTGGATTCAAGGTGGCGTAAAGCATTTGATAAAACGGTTACAGAATTTGAGCAGACAGCCCTCTACTCTTCAGACTTTGCAGCCTCCAGGCTCAACCTTGGTACGCTGTATAGCTTTAAAGGTGAGTTTAGTATGGCTGAAAAACAATTTAAAAAAGCTACAGACATTGACCGTGATTTTTATGCAGCTCGTACAAACCTAGCAGTATTGTACAGCAGGCAGGGAAAAAATACTCTCGCAGAAAAGCAACTACGCAGGGCACTGGAGACCAATCCAGATCTCACTGATGTCCACTACTCCTTAGGCCTTTTGCTCGCAGAACAGAAGAAATACAACGAAGCAGTTGAACATCTGCAAAAAGCTGCAACCGGGATGACTCACAACAGCAGGGTACACTACAACCTTGGACAACTTCTCGATTTTCTTCGCCGATATAAAGCAGCAGAAATAGCCCTAAGAAAAACTATTGAACTTGAACCACACAACATGCATTATCTGCAAGCAATGGCAAGTTTTTACATAAAAAGAAAGAGGTTAGATCAGGCAAAAACCATTGCTGAACAAATTATCAACATCAACCCTGCCAGTCCATTTGGGCAGCAGTTACTTAAATTTATTAACACAAACACCAGTAATAAAAACTAGAGCACTACTGCTTTATAGCAGTAAGGAGTAATGGGCCGATCAATTATGGTCTTTTGGGGAACTACTGGATGGTAAGAAACTCAACATGCAAATGTTCCTTGTCTGTCTGACTCACACGAAAATAACCACCACGAATAAAACGCATGGTATACTCTTCTGCTCTTTTCTGGAGTACAGACAGAGGAGTATCCATAGTTTTCTCTTCTGTAGTTTCGTTCACATGCACCAGAATCTCTTCATCGTTTTCAGTAAACTGCAAAAGAAAGTCAGGTTCTTCAAGGAAAACCAGATCATCGTAGGCGTGTGACACCGCCAAATCAACAGACTCAAGAATTTCCGTGACAGTTCCAAGGGGATTTTTTCTCATCGGGTATACCACTCTTTTTTTCAACAGAAACAGGAATTTATTAAAGAATGTATATACCAATATTTAACAATTACAGCAAGTTATTTTGCACTGCTACTATTACCTAGGGGATCTCATCAGGAAAACCACTGTGATGGATTTGAGAACTATACAAGTTGGCAGCAGCGAGACTCAAGGCTATGACTGAAGGACCAATGATCAATCCCCAGAAGCCAAAGCTTGCTATACCAGCCAGGATTGAGAGTAAAATTAACACCTCGTTCATGGTGTATTCAAAACCAAATATTTTCTTCAGATAACTGATAAAAATTATTCGTAAGATATTATCTATAAAAAAGCCCATAACTCCCCAGGCAACAATCAGGATAATAATCACATTGCTATAGTTTCCAGCAACCAGTTCAAGGGCGATTACAGGAATATAAACTAGTGCTGCTCCAACGATTGGAATAACAGAACAAAACCCCGATAGTACACCGAGATAAAAAGAATCATAACCCCCAACAAACAGCATCAACACACCAAAAGTTAATCCCTGCGCCAGCATATTAAAAAGAGTTCCATAGAAGACCACTGCTACAGTACCGGTACATTCCCGGTAGAGATACTGTTCATGTTCAAAAGAAGTAGGCATTACGCGTGCTGTAAAAGCGAGAATAGTCCGACCATTCAGGTTAAACAGAAAATAAAAAATCATTATCCAGCCTATTTGGATAACCAAGCCACCAGCACCGGATGCAACCCCATTAACTGTTTTATAAAGTGCCTCAATGGAAACCTCTTTGAGAGCCGAAAATCCTTCAGTTTTTAGAGAATTAAGAAAATTATGAAGAACTGGAATGGAGTCTGTAAAAGCCACTATTTTATCAATTAGTTGCATGGTCACATTTTTTATATGATCTATATCTACTGCAGACATCTGGTTGTAGGTTTCCGACACAAAATAGACAAGAGGGCCAAAGAGTAGACAGAGAAAAAATAGCGTGAGGAGGGAAGCACTAAGCAAAGAACTCCTCTTGCGGATAAAAGAAGGTAGCTTAGGATTTTTAAAGAAAGCAACAAGGGCCATATATCCATGGCTTGTACAGAGAGAGAGGACTGCTGCGACCAGGATATAATGCAGGTAAGATGAAAAAATATAGAGGGAAGCAGCAAGCAGAAACAGGGTTAGATAAGAGAGAAACCGAACACCATCATCAGCCTTATTATTCATTTTTATTCCACTTTAAATTCTCTTGTTAACAGATCAGTAACAGCTGTTGAACAATCTTTGTTTTTATATAAAACCTGATATACCTGCTCAAGAATTGGCATATCCACGCCCATTTTCTGCATAAGACCATGGACTGATTTTGTAGTTTTTACTCCTTCTGCCACCATTTGCATCTCTTCAAGTACCTGTGACAGTTTTTTTCCAGCACCGAGTTTTAAACCCACACTGCGGTTTCTACTTAGATCTCCGGTACAGGTAAGGACAAGATCACCAAGACCGGAAAGACCGGAAAAAGTTACAGGATCAGCTCCCATGGCCACTCCCATACGGGTTATTTCGGCAAGTCCCCTGGTGATAAGAGCTGCTCTACTATTTAAACCATACCCAAGGCCATCACTGATTCCTGCCGCAATGGCTACTATGTTTTTTAAAGCAGCACTTATTTCAAGGCCTATCATATCCTGAGCAGCATAAACCCGGAATAGCCGAGTACCAAAAATAGTTTGTAAATTCTTGGCATCTTCTATTTTGGAACAACCAACAGTTACCAAGGTTGGCAATCCCTGAGCAACTTCTTTGGCAAAAGAGGGTCCTGAGAGAACAGAGAGTGTCACATGCTTCTTATTCTGAGTAGTATCTAAAACGTCCTCCATAACCTGGGTCATGGTCATGAGCGTTTTGTTTTCAATACCCTTAACAGCGGAAATAATACTTACGGTATCTGCAAGATATGGTTGCAGCTCTTTAAAAACGGCGCGATATCCATGAGAGGGCACCACCATACAAAGAACTTCACTATCAGTAACTGCTTTCTGAAGATAAGGTGTTATTTCGAGTGCAGGAGGAAAGGAAAACCCAGGTAAATACCTTTTATTTTCCCGATCCTTTGCAAGGACTGCCTGGTGCTCTTCGTTATGCCCCCAAAGCACAGTGGGAACACCTTTGCCAGAGAGTACCATGGCAATGGCAGTTCCCCAGGAACCGGCTCCTATAACTGCAACCTTCTTCACCGGAGCCTGTTTTGTATCTTGCCTACTCATCTGTTGTCTGTTCTTCTTCTCCTACTTCTTCACCAATTTCATCTTCTGATTCATCGTCAGGAGCCACAATATCCATGGCTACAACCTTTTCGTTATCCGCTAGTCTTATAAGTCCCACACCCTGTGTGGTTCGACCAATCACCCGGACATTGCCCATGGGCATACGAATCATCTTACCGGAATTAGCAATAAGCATAACTTCAGAATCATCATCAACCTGCATACCACCCACTACTTTTCCGTTTCGTTCACTGGCCTTAATAGCCATGATCCCGAGGCCACCACGTCTCTGCACACGATACTCTTCCACAGGGCTTCGTTTCCCATATCCATTTTCAGTTACAGTGAGAATAGAAGAGTCAGAATCAATAACAATGGAACCTACAACTGCATCCCCTTCTTTAAGGCGAATACCACGAACACCAGCTGCTGTACGTCCCATACAACGAACATCATCCTCATGAAAATGAATGGAGGAACCATTTTTAGAAAGAAGGAAAACAGTATCGTCTCCCTTTAAAATGTGGGCTGATATAATCTCATCATCTTCATTGATGGTTAATGCCTTCTTCCCACGTTTCAATGGTTTCACAAATTCCTGAAGGCTGGTCTTCTTCACGCGACCAAGTTTTGTAACCATGAGAATAGTATTGTTGTTTTCTTCTTTACCAAGATCAACAACTGGAAGGATTGCAGCTACTTTTTCACCGTCAGCAAGTTCAAGAAGATTAACTATAGCCTTACCACGAGCAGTTCGTCCAGCAAGAGGCAACTGATACACCTTACGCCAGAAAACCTTACCCAGGTTTGTAAAGAAGAGAAATGTATCATGAGTGGAAGCCACAAAGAGGTTTGAAACAAAATCTTCCTCGATGTTTTTCACACCAACCACTCCTTTGCCACCACGACGCTGGGAACGATAAATAGATACCGGATTTCTTTTAATATAGCCGGTATGGGTTACCGTTACCGCCATATCTTCCTGGGTAATCATATCTTCAGGAAGGATCTCATCTACAGCATCAATTATTTCAGTACGTCGCTCGTCACCATAAGTTTCTTTTATTTCAACAAACTCTTCACGAATGATCTTCATAACCAGTTTTTCATCACCAAGGATCTCTTTCAGTTTGGTAATAACTGCCATGATCTCTTCATAATCCTTGATGATTTTTTCACGCTCTAAACCTGTCAAACGTTGCAAACGCATATCCAGAATGGATTGAGCCTGAATTTCTGAAAGATCAAAACGGGAAATAAGCTCTGCTTTTGCTTCTGCTGGATTTTTTGATGCCCGAATAAGCTCAACAACAGCATCAAGGTTGGAAATGGCTATTTTTAAACCTTCCAAGAGGTGTGCTTTTTCTTCAGCTTTCCGCAGTTCAAATGCAGTACGTCGATAAATAACTACCTTACGGTGTAATATAAAATGCTCAAGGATCTGTTTTATATTTAATACTTCCGGCTTGTTATTTACAATTGCCAGAAAAATAATACCAAAAGAACGTTGCAGAGGTGTCATTTTATAGAGCTGATTGAGGATAACATCTGGAATTTCATCCTTTTTAAGCTCAATTACAATACGCAGTCCTTGTCTGTCTGACTCATCACGCACTTCAGATATACCCTGAATACGTTTATCTTTAACAAGCTGAGCAATTTTTATAACAAGGGTAGCTTTATTCTGCTGATAAGGGATTTCCGTGACAATAATTGCTTCGCGGTGGGTACTGCCCTTTATATCCTCAAAGTGAGTACGGGAACGCATAAGAACACTGCCACGTCCGGTTTCATAAGCTTCTCTAATTCCAGCTCGACCGCAAATAAAAGCACCAGTGGGAAAATCAGGCCCCGTGATAATGGTGATGAGTTCAGAAACGGTAACATTAACATTATCAACCATGGCAATAAGCCCATCCATAACCTCGGTAAGATTATGAGGAGGAATATTTGTCGCCATGCCAACAGCAATACCGGAAGATCCATTAATCAAAAGATTTGGAGTTTTAGACGGCATAACAGTTGGTTCTGTCATGGAATTATCGTAGGTAGGAATAAAATCTACGGTATCTTTTTCAAGATCTGCAATAATTTCACGATCAATTCTGGTCATTCGTGCTTCGGTATAACGCATGGCGGCTGGAGAATCACCATCCATGGATCCGAAGTTACCCTGACCATCAACCAGCGGATAACGCATGGAAAAATTCTGTGCCATACGAACGATGGTATCATAAGCTGCGGTATCTCCATGGGGATGATACTTACCAATTACATCACCGACAATACGGGCTGATTTTACATAGGGTCGGTTAAAATGTACCCCAAGTTCACGCATGGCAAAAAGCGAGCGACGATGAACCGGTTTCAGGCCATCACGCACATCAGGCAGGGCCCTGCCAACGATTACGCTCATTGCGTAATCCAGGTAGGATTTTTTCAGTTCCTGTTCAATGGATATTGTGGTTTGTGCTTCATGTTCTTCTGTGGTCATATTTTTTCCAATTATATCAAGTAGATAATTTAAATATCCAGGTCTGTCACTTCTAAGGCATGATTCTGAATAAACTCTCTACGGGGTTCAACTTTATCACCCATAAGTGTTGTAAAAATATCATCAGCCTGTTCCGCATCGGCTATGGTTACCTGTAAAAGACTTCTATTTTGCGGATTCATAGTCGTATCCCAAAGTTGCTCGGGGTTCATTTCACCCAAACCTTTGTAACGCTGTAGATGACTGCCTTTCAGAGTCTCTTTACGAACAGTTTTGATCATTTCACTCCAGTCATCAGCTGGAAATTCTTTATCCACACCTTCCTTGGTCACAACAAAAGAACACTGAAGAAGTGATTTAATATCCCCAAAAAGGCCAAGAGCAGTCCTGTATTCGTTAATAAGAGGTACTTCAGGGCCTAAGGTCATCATGATATGCGCCTGCCCTCTAATGGCAACATCAACCTCATAACAACTTGCTCGCCAGCGACAGGGGCGGATATTACCGATGATAAGTTTTTCAGAATCCAGTTTATCAACAAGATCCTGGATAAAAGATTCTTCAGTAAACTGATCTGCTGAACGCACGTCATTGGACAGAAGAAAATACAACATTTCTTCCCAGATATTCATTCTGCCAAGATAAGCGACAACTCGCTGATAAACTGAAAGATTTTTCAACATCTTTATAAGACTATCATTTTCTATAATCTTTTCAGTATCACCAACGGTTTTAACCTTAAAACTTTCAGCTGCTTCACTGAAAAGATGTTTATTTAAATTTTCATCTTCTAAAAAATATTGTTCTTTCTTTCCTTTGCCGAGACGATACAGGGGAGGCTGACCAATATAAACATAGCCACCCTCAACCAGAGGTAGCATCTGCCTGTAGAAAAAGGTGAGGAGCAGGGTACGAATATGTGCTCCATCAACGTCAGCATCTGTCATTATAATGACTTTATGATAGCGAAGTTTTTCCACATCAAACTCATCTTTTCCAATACCGCAACCAAGGGAAGCAATGATATGTTTAATCTCTTCAGATCCTAAAACTTTTTCAAATCTGGCCTTTTCAACGTTTAGAATTTTACCGCGAAGGGGTAAAATAGCCTGCACAGCACGATCCCGTCCCTGCTTAGCAGAACCACCAGCAGAATCTCCCTCAACTATAAAAATTTCACGTTTTTCAGGATCTTTCTCCTGACATTCAGCAAGTTTACCAGCCATCAAGAGAGAGGTGGATCCTTTTTTTCTGGAAAGCTCTCTTGCTCGTTTTGCAGCTTCCCGTGCTCGGGCTGCTTCCACAGCCTTCATAAGGATTTTCTTTGCTTCCTGTGGATTTTGTTCAAGAAATTGAGTGAGTTTTTCTGTACATATCTGATCTACGATGGATGTTACTTCGGAGTTACCAAGTTTTGTTTTGGTCTGTCCTTCAAATTGAGGATCGGGTACATGCACAGAAATAACACAGGTGAGTCCTTCACGAACATCATCACCACCCATTTTTTTCTGCATTGTTTTAGGGATGCTTTCATCGTTAGAATAACGATTGATACATTTGGTGAGAGATCTT
The DNA here is from genome assembly GCA_022712895.1 of Desulfocapsa sp. Lineage (GTDB taxonomy): Bacteria > Desulfobacterota > Desulfobulbia > Desulfobulbales > Desulfocapsaceae > Desulfocapsa. Next base: position 48,500 of record JAFLJS010000039.1, on the reverse strand, counting down.
TTAAAACCTGATACGTGAGTTCCACCTTCCCGAGTGTTAATATTATTAACAAAAGAAAAAAGTCGTTCCGAATACCCATCGAAATACTGAAAACATATTTCGACCTCCACCATATCTTTCTCTCCTGAAACAAAAATAGGAGAGGTTACAGCAGTACGGTTACGATTTAAGTATTCAACATAGGAAACCAGTCCACCTTCTGCATGAAACTTATCTTCTGCGCCTGTTCGTTTATCTTTTAAGTAAATACGAACATTTTTATTTAAAAAGGCGAGCTCCTGGAGGCGAGTACGTACAGTATCATAATTAAAAACTGTTATTTCCGTAAATATCTCAGGATCTGGAAGGAAAGTTATGGAAGTTCCTGTTTTTTCACTGCTTCCAATAATTTCCATATCACCAACACGGTCACCACGCCGATATTCCTGACGATACACATTGCCATCTCTGCTAATCTCAGCCACAGCTTTTATTGAAAGGGCGTTAACAACGGAAACACCAACTCCATGCAATCCACCTGAAACTTTGTAAGTAGAATGATCAAATTTACCGCCGGCATGGAGGGTGGTCATAACCAGTTCAAGGGCTGACATATTTTCCGTGGAGTGTTGACCCACAGGAATTCCACGACCATCATCCCTAACTTCAACGGAATTATCTTCATGTATTACAACATGGATATGCTCGCAATATCCGGCAAGAGCTTCATCAATACTGTTATCAACAACTTCCCAAATTAGATGATGAAGGCCTGTTTCGGAAGTATTACCGATATACATGGATGGCCGCTTACGAACGGCTTCAAGACCATCAAGAACCTTAATCTGATCTGCACCATAATCTTTATTTTCTTCAGTCACGCGTTTTTCCTTTTGAAGAATAAATGAAAAATATCTAAAATAAACAATTAGATACTATATTGAAATTTTCTAAAAAACAAGAACAGTACTTCGAATATATTTAGAGATGCAGATACATCATAGTGGATATTATATGAGACTGTATTTCTGAATATAAACGGGATATTTCTAGTTTTTATAATTGCATTGGCATTATTATGCCTAAAAAGCCTTCATCAACATCTGATGTAAGTAAACATGGAGAATTATTTGAATTTATAAAAGCATCTACAGTATCACATTCCATAACCTGAAGTGCGTCTATAAAATAGCGACAGTTAAATCCTAAAATAAGTGGATCACCACCATACTGCACATCCTGTATATCTTTTGCATTTCCAAGATCCACATTTTGCGAAGTAAGAATCATTTTTCCATTTTCAACTTCCAGTTGAATGGTGTGAAAAATATCTTCTGTAAAAATATTAATTCGTTTTAGGGAATCAAGAAAAGGAACCCTTTCAATTTGAATTTTATTTTCAAGCTCTATGGAATTAACAATGGCACGGTACTGTGGAAACTCACCTTTTTTCAAACGAATAACCATAGTAGCATCGCTAGTTCTGGCAACCAGTTGTTTGTCTTCAAAGGAAATATCGACATTTTCTTTATTTTCACAGAATTTTTTCAGTTCCTGAATACCTTTTTTTGGAATAAGGATACCAGAATTGAGATTCAATAAATCGATATCTGTAGCAACATCTTTTTCCATAATGGATAAACGATGTCCATCTGAAGAGATCATACGGACATATGATCTGTCCTCCCGTTTTTCAGTTTCAAAAAGAACGTTGGTAAGGGCGTAGGCATTTTCTTCTTCATTAGCCACAGAAAAAATCACCTTTTCAATAATATCAATGAAAATTCCCGCTTCAAAAGAAACAAAAGTATCTTCTTCGTATTCTGGAAACTCTGGATATTCATCACTGGGTAAACCAGCAAGATTGTAGGTACTGTGTCCCGCAGAAATAATAACCCAGCTGTTTTCTGTTTCTTGTATAGTGATGGTATCTGATCCAGACTCACGAACAATTTCAAAAACCTTTTTACAGGGAAGAGTTAATGATCCCTGGTCGTGGATTTCAGCTGGAATCTCAACTCGCAATCCTACTTCGAGATCTGTACCCGTGAGGATAAGAGAGTTGTTTGTGGTTTCTATGAGGACATTTGATAATATTGCCAGAGTAACCCGTTTGTTTGTAATGTTTTGCAGTCTGTTCAGACCGTCAATAAAATTACTTTGTAATACGCTGCAGTTTAGTGCCATGGGGAATCCCTTTATTAAATAATCTTTTTATTATTGTTATTAAGGGTGTTAATATGTTTACAAATAACATAACATATTAATTTTATATAACATTTTATAAACAATGTGTTGTTGGAAAAACTGAAAAATTTGTTTATTTCCAGTTTTGAACAGCTTATTAACCAAGTTATTAAAAATGTATTAACAAGGCCTGTTCAAAGAGTGTTGAAAAGTGAAATTTTTATAAAATATATTATAAAAAAATAACGATATTCTCAACGTTTAAGATTTAATAGATTGTAGTGCAAAGCGGCTAAAAACACAAGATTTATTAGCAATAAAATAGTTTATCAAAACTGTTGAAAAGAAGGGTTATTATGAAGGAAACTAACAAGGCAAAAAAAATTAATAAGTTGTTTATAACTGCTTTAAATAGTGGTGTATTTCCAGGAGCTTCTTTTGCCTTTTCAAAGTGGGAGAAAGGGGCCTATAAACGTGAAACTAGTTGCTATGGATATGCCCAGTTAGAACCTGACAAAAAAGAGTTGAGAATAAATTCAGTTTTTGATCTTGCCTCCCTCACAAAAGCATTAACTACAGTTCCATTATTGCTGATCCTTTTGAAGGATTATAAAATCAATATTAAAACTGAACTACAGGATATTTATCCTTCCATTCCTTCAGATAAAGCCCAAATAACCATCGGACAACTTCTGTCACATAGTTCAGGATTACCAGCCCATAAAGAATATTATATAGACCTTGTAAAACTACCTAATAAAAAGAGAAAAAAACAATTTCTTACGACAATCTTTAAAGAAGTTCTTGTAGCTGTTCCGGGTGAAAAATGTATTTATAGTGACCTTGGTTTTATGTTCCTTGGTTGTATAATTGAAGAAGTTACAGGGACAAGTCTTGCAAAACTGGCTAATAATTCATTGTACACTCCCCTAGGGCTTGCTGATGATCTGTTTTATCCACCGTTTAAATCGAAAGAAAACCTGAAATATGTAAGTACCGAGAAATGTTTGTGGAAAAAGGTAATGCTAAATGGAGAAGTCCACGATGACAACTGTAGGGCCATGGGAGGAGTTGCTGGCCATGCAGGTTTGTTTGGGACCTTGCATGGAGTCCTTTCTATGTGCGAACAATTTCTTGATCAATGGAAAGGAAGGGGTGAGCACCCTGCATATTCAAAAGAACTGTTACAGCGTATTTTAGAGCCTGTTGGAAATTCAGGGTGGACAATGGGGTTTGATATAGTTTCAGAGTCAGAATCAAGCAGTGGAAGCTATTTTTCTAAAACCAGTGTGGGACATTTAGGTTTTACAGGAACATCCTTCTGGATAGATCCGGTACGTGAATGTATTATTGTTCTGCTTTCAAACAGAGTTCATCCCACGAGAGAAAATTGGAAAATTAAGGAATTTAGACCAGTTTTTCATGATTTATTGATGAAAGAATTAATGGGTATTCAGGAAGTTTCCCCAAGTCTCAGGAGTGATAAAAGATAAAAAAAGGGTATCAGATAGAATCTCTATCTGATACCCTTTTTTTAAAGCGGGAAAATTTATACTAACAGATTACCACCAGCAGATGGTTTGATCAGCAGCAAAAATTTGATCCACGAGAGCATCATAATCTGGAGCATCAACAGCTAAGTCAAAGTTTTCCACTTCACGATCTCTTCCTACTATTTCAGCAAGTTTTTTAGTAGTATCATCAGGTGCTGAACGATATATATTAAGAATTTTCATAATTGACTCCTAAGCTTTAATAACGCCGAAAGGGATAATATGGGTCATTTCACGCAATTTTTCACCAAGCTCTTCAATAGAGATGGGTTCAAGATCATTGAGTTCAGAATTCTCTTTTGTTGTTGAAAAAACGTCACCTTCCATATCACGAAGCATTTCAAGAGATTCGGTCTGAAGCTCGTTGAATTTCTCCATCTTAGGTTCATCCATTACACAGCCATAAGCATACATATTCTCAACAGCCAGCCCAAGAGCTGAGCGGATACCATCAACAGTACAATCCTGATTACGGTACATCAGGCACACTTTATTATATTCCATGGGATTCTCCTATAAACTTAAGTAACAATCGTAATCTTCAATAATGATTCCATGCTGAGCCTGGGTAGCCATTTTATTGGCTTCAAGACCCTTCGGAATATCATCAATGTCGTATCCCATGTTCTTATAACTATCGACACAAATAGATACATCGTCTGCTAATTCACAAAGCTCAGAAAAACCAGCTTCTTTTTTAGCATTGTGGGTTGCATCCCAACTGAAAAAAACTTTTACACTTGAACCTTTGGCTTTGGCAGCCTTGGTAATACCCATGACATGTTTGAACTGGTCAGGGTTGGTAACAAATATTCCGAGACTTTTGGACATGATGTTCTCCGGGAAATTCTTTTAATGTTTTTACTATTACGGATAAATAAAGAAAAGAACTGGGTTGGTAATCAACCTTTTTTTACGTAAAAGCTGATGAAACCAGATCCTTCTTTTTCTCCGAGGTACTCATGTCCTGCGCGGGCACACCATCCAGGAAGATCATTTCTGGAACCTGGGTCGGTACCATCAATCTGGAGAACTTCGCCGGAAGCGATTTTACCAATTTCTTTCTTGGTGCGAAGAAGAGGCATTGGACAACTTAAACCTTTTGCATCAAGTGTACTTGCCACTTCTATGCCTTCTTCAGCAACTTTAAGATCACTCATTTTATTTTCCTCCTGGAAATATTTTTTCGGTAGACCACAAACATAATTGTTTTCTGTCTAAAAAGGACTTCTCTAAAGTGCGTTAACCACACACACTTATCAAATAACAGTCAAAGCTATACTTTAGCGAGTACATTATGTCAAGTTGAAAATGAATGACTATTCAAGTGTTTGCTTGACTTGTAAGTTGCTGTTATGTGGATTCATTTTTGACTTTATTATTGTTTTAAAAAGCTCAAAAAAGTCCATAGATACTTGACAAATGTTGTTGGCAAGGGTAAAGAAGTTACATTTAATGAAACATTAAAATCGCTATTTGAATTATTTGGACTTCAAGGAGGAGAAGTATGAGCGAAGAAAGTGTGATGGCAAGTAAAGTGAAAGATCTTTACAAGACGTGTTGTAAATCAGAGTGGAATCCAACAATAGTTGGTGCAATTGTTGCTTTCCTTTCTCTTTTGATTATGGCGTGGTGGCGTCCGTGGGGAGCGGTTGGAGCCATTCGTAACTGGGGTGACTGGATCATTTATGGTCTCAATACCGTTATTGGTGCTGAAAATGGAATTCTTGGATTTTATGACGAAGCACCAAGAGGAATCTTTTCCGGTTCCGGTTCTGTAATTGGCCTTGGTTTTATTGCCGGTGCCTTTATTTCAGCCTGTCTTGGTAAAGATTTTGCTTTCCGTATTCCACCCTATCGTGAAATGGTAAAAGCAGTTCTCGCTGGTATCCTGATGGGTATTGGTTCCGCTCTTGCAGGTGGTTGTAACGTTGGTGGAATGTATAATGCCATAGGAAACCTAGCAGCAAACGGTTTTACCATGTGGATTGGTCTTGTTGCTGGTGTTTTACTGGGACTGAAACTGCTCTATATGGAAATGGAATATATTTCCTGGGGTGATGGCGGATCAGGTACCATTAATATTCCAGCAGCTGTACAGAATATTCTGGCTGTTGCTGCCATTGGTGTTCTTGTCTGGGGTGCTTACACATATGCAGGAAATGAAGACAGTGATTATCTCGCTTCTCTTTCCGGAATCCTTATGATTGCAGCTGCTCTTGGTTACACCATGCAGCGTGGCCGCTGGTGTATGGTTCAGGGTTTTCGTGAGCCACACATGACTGGTGACTGTACCCTTGCTAAATCTGTTGCACTTTCTATCCTGCTTCTTGCTATTGGTGGTGCAGTTTTGAAATATGCAGTTCCCATTGCCCATGGTGGCGAGTCTGTACTTCATCCAATTAACTATGTTCGTGGAACTTTTGGTTGGGGATCTATTGTTGGTGGATTTATCTTTGGACTTGGCGCCATGCTTGCTGGTGGTTGCGGATCTGGAACATTGTGGCGTGTAGGTGAGGGTCAGGTTAAGTTGATCATGGTGGTACCATTTTTTGGTATTGCTAACTCTCTTATGACCACTTGGTTTAAGAACTTTGGACCAGACGAAATAAACCTTGAAAAATCAGGTGCTCTAGGGTCTTACGTATACCTTCCAGATGTCATGGGATACGGCGGAACACTGGCCTTCATAGCTGCTGTTATGATGGTCTGGTACCTGGTTGTTACCTGGAACGAGGATACCAATAAACTGATTGTACCGATGTGATGTAAAGCTGCAAACAGGTTAGAGTATTAAAATCGCAGTTTCTGACTAATCAGAGGCTGCGATTTTTTTTTCTTAAAAAAGTTGGAACAAGAAAAATCGAAGAGAAATTTGGAAAATATGTTCTCAACTGGTATGCTTCACTCCAAGTGTGATATTTTCCGGTTACAGAGTTGTAGATGGTCGAAAACGCTAAAAAATTAAAAAAAGAAAAATTACGTTTGCGTGATGCGTTATGTGTAGAACTACAGCAGCAGTACAGTTGTAGTATTACCGAGCAGCTTTTGCAAATGGATCTGCTGCTACAGGCTGCAACCGTTTTTGTCTATGTTGATTTTCGTTCAGAAGTGAAAACCCGAAGCTTAATTCAGCAGATGCAAGGTCTCGGAATAAAAGTGATTGTACCTGTGACCCTTCTTCGGGAAAGAGATCTTTTACCAGTCCAGATTACTAGCCTGAAGGATGATCTTTCTCCGGGATATGCGTCTATCTTAGAGCCGGTTGAAGCGATTCGCGATACCAATTGTGTTTCACCGGAATCGATAGATATTATTATTCTGCCCGGATCTGTTTTTGACGAATGTGGTGGACGCATGGGGTACGGCGGAGGTTTTTATGATCGTTTTGTATCTCAAAAGGCGCCCCAGGCACATCGGATAGGGATCTGTTATGAGTTACAGCTGGTCACGAAGGCCCCTTTGCAAGACCATGATGAGCGTATGGATATGATAGTAACAGAAAAGCGGATTATTAAGGCGTTGCGCTGAGTTTGACAGGTAAAAGAAAAGTGATGCGAAAAACTGCGATATTCAATGACCCTTTATTTGTAGAGCATGATCCCGGATTTGATCATCCAGAATCTCCGGATCGACTGAAAGTGATCAATGAGGCACTTGCCCTGGAGCAGGTGAAGCGCTGTTTTATGTTCCCTGAGTTTTTTCCGGCAACACACAAAACCATAGGTATTAATCACAGTACTGAGCTCATGAACCGCGTGGCTGAGACTGCAGGGAAATTTTTTACTGCTCTTGATCCTGACACCAATACATCTCCAAATTCTTATGCTGCTGCCACCCTTGCGGTGGGAGCACTTACCACTGGAATTGATCTTCTTGAAAGTGGTGAAATAGACAACGGTTTTGCACTCGTCCGTCCCCCGGGTCACCATGCAGAAAAAAATCAGTCCATGGGGTTTTGTCTTTTCAACAATATTGCTGTGGCAGCCCACCACGCCATTAGCAAATACGGAACGAAAAGAGTGATGATTGTGGACTGGGATCTGCACCATGGTAATGGAACACAAAACGCTTTCTATGAAACAGATAAGGTCTTGTACCTTTCTACCCATCAATTCCCTTATTATCCGGGAACTGGAGATGTAGAGGAAACTGGTAAGGATGAAGGAGACGGGTACACGGTAAATATCCCACTTCCAGGGTATCAAGGGGATACTGACTATGCGTCTATCTTTAATGATATTGTCCTTCCCGTTGGGAGAGAGTATAAACCGGAGTTGATACTGGTATCCTGTGGATTTGATATTTATGGTGGTGACCCGTTGGGTTTGATGCAAGTGACAGCCCCTGGTTTTGCGTACCTCACCAGGTGTATGGTGAACCTTGCCGAGGAAGTTTGTAATGGAAAGTTACTGGTAACCCTGGAAGGTGGATACAATCTAAACGGTCAACGAGATGGGACAATGGCTGTTTTATCGGAACTTTGTGGACAACCCCTTGATACCGGACATGTGGTTAATCTTGGTGATGAGTATGCTGTTGAGTTGGGTCGGGCAACAGTACAACATCCTGCCATCGAACAGGCTATGAGTGTTGCCAAAAGGGCCTGGAAATTGTAAAGTTTTCCAGGCTTCAATATGGATTTTTGTATGAAACACCTGATGGTGAACTGATTCTTTTGTAAGAGAGGTATTTTTTGAACGGAGAGCTGGCAAAAATACTGGTCGCTGATGATGATGACTTGGTGCGCACAACTGTATCGAAAATACTCGAAATGTTTGGCCACACAGTCACATCCGTAACTGACGGAGAGTATGTTTGTGAGGTTTTGGATGACTCTTATGACGTGGTCCTTCTGGATATAAACATGCCGGGCATGGATGGTTTTGAAACTATTGCTGCCATGGCTAAGCTTGAACTGGATATCCCGGTTATTTTCCTAACAGGTGCAGGTTCTATGGATTATGCCGTTAAGGCAATCAATCTTGGAGCCTATGATTTTTTGACAAAACCCATTGAAGATCTTGATCTTTTTAATGTGAAGATTCGCCGGGCAATTGAAAAGCGGATGTTTATCCGCCGTGAGCGTCATTACAAGAAGGAACTGGAAAAAGATATTCGTTTGAAAGCTGCTGAGCTTGAGAAAACAAACGTACTTCTTCTCAAATACAGTCACAGCCTTGAGAATGCCACTGTTCAACTGATGACCAGCCTTCAGAATGCCATGGAGGAGAAGGATTTTTATACAGCTGGGCATACCATGCGGGTAACAGAGTATGCTGTGTTGTTAGGGCTTGCCCTTGAAATTCCAGAGGCAGACCTGGTGATCTTGCGTCGTGCTGCCCAGTTTCATGATATTGGCAAGTTGGTAATTGACCTTTCTTGTATCCAAAAGCCCGGGAAACTTACCGAGGAAGAATGGGGGCTTATCAGAAAACATCCCGCAGTGGGGGCAAATATAATAAAACCTCTTGGTTTTATGGAAAGGGAGTATTTTATTATTCGCCACCATCACGAACGGATGGACGGAAAAGGGTATCCTGATGGTCTGGGCAGTGATGAGCTTGACCTTCTCACCAAAATTTTAATTGTTGTGGATAGTTATGATGCTATGACTTCCAAGAGAAATTATCGTCGCAATATGAGCATGGAAGAGGCTGTTGCTGAACTTGGTTCATGTGCGGGATCTCAGTTCGATCGCCAGTGTGTGGATGCTTTTCGCAAGGCACTGCTTAACTTTGATGCAACCAGCGATGCTTTTTCACAAGATTACCTGGATAATTTTACAATTGAGCAGGAGAATAAAGAAAAATAGATGAATATTACAGTCAAGGAAGTAGAGCATGTGGCAAAACTTGCCAATTTGAATTTGAGCGAGGAAGAGTTGGCCACATTTCCCGGGCAGCTGGCCAGTATTCTTGGCTACGCTGCAAAGCTGGATGAGCTGGATACGGAAGGTGTTGCTCCCACTACCCACGCTTTTTCAAACAAGAACGCTTTTCGTGAAGATGTAATGAAGGAGTCCCTGAAGCGCCATGAGGCGCTGGCTAACGGACCCAGTGAGAATGGCGAAGCGTTTGTAGTACCAAAAATTATTTAACACCGAATGGAACCGAAAAAATTCTTCATCTACTTCGTTGCTGCCAATTTTTTTAATTACGACGTACTTTAGTACGCCGAAATAAAAAAAAATTGACGCGCCTCGCATATGAAGTTTACTTCGATTCCATTAGAGTACGTACTGTATACATATTTTTTAACAAATGAGGTTGTTGTACTATAATGAATCCCTATGAATTAAGCATTGCCCAGGCACGTAAGGAGCTGGACAATGGTACCCTGTCATCCCGTGAACTGACAACAAGCTGTCTTGAGCGCATACAAGCTGTTGATGATAAGATAAAATCTTTTTACCTTGTCACCGCAAAAGAGGCTTTACAGCAGGCAGACTCCGCCGATAAGGCAATTGCCAAGGGAAGTGTTGCACCCCTGTGTGGAATTCCTCTGGCCATAAAAGATCTTCTCTGTACCAAAGGAATACCTACAACCTGTGGCTCAAAAATCCTTGAAAATTTTGTGCCGCCCTACGATGCTACAGTTATTGAAAAGTTGAAAAAAGAAGGTGCTGTTCTTCTTGGTAAGGCAAGTATGGATGAGTTTGCCATGGGTTCCACTTCTGAAAATTCTGCTTTTGCTGTACCAGAAAACCCCTGGAAAGCGGATTACGTTGCCGGCGGATCTTCAGGTGGTTCTGCATCCTCTGTTTCTGCTATGGAATGCCTGGGATCTCTTGGTTCTGATACTGGTGGATCAATCAGACAACCCGCATCCCTTTGCGGAATCGTTGGTATAAAGCCAACCTATGGACGTGTATCCCGTTATGGACTAGTGGCATTTGCCTCCTCCCTTGATCAGGTTGGCCCTTTGAGTCGTGATGTTACTGATGCTGCAATGATGATGAATGCTATATCCGGGTATGATCCACGCGATTCAACTTCTGTTAAAGAAGAAGTTCCGGATTTTACGGCATCTCTCAGCGAAGGGATGAAAGGCATGAAGGTGGGTGTTCCTGCTGAGTATTTTGTTGAAGGGATGGATGCTGATGTGGCAAAAGTGGTGGAAAAAGGTATCCAGATTTTCAAAGATGCAGGAGCAGAGATCGTTGATGTAACACTGCCTCACACCGACTATTGTGTGGCTGTCTATTACCTGATTGCACCAGCTGAGGCCAGTTCCAACTTGGCTCGTTACGATGGGGTTGTTTATGGGTATCGTGCCGAAAATCCGGAATCTTTATCCGATATGTATAGAAGAACCCGATCTGAAGCTTTTGGGGATGAAGTAAAACGACGAATTCTGATAGGCACCTATGCACTTTCTTCCGGCTATTATGATGCCTATTACAAAAAAGCATCGCAGGTAAGAACACTGATCTTACAGGATTTCCAGAAAGCGTATGAGTCCTGTGATCTGATAATTTCACCGGTAACACCCACTCCTGCCTGGAAAAAAGGTACATATGCCGATGATCCGCTATCACTGTATTTGTCTGATATTTTGACTCTTTCAGCAAACCTTGCAGGCATTCCCGGTATTTCAGTACCCGGAGGCTTCAGCAGTGATGGCCTCCCTATTGGCATTCAATTGCAGAGTTCTCACTTTCGTGAAGATATCTTGTTTAAAGCTGCATATAATCTGGAGTGTGGGACAGGACTGGCTAATAAGTGTCCTGAATTGTAGATGAGCACAGTGTTCTAGGAGAAAAAGGTGAAAACACAGGTTCCAGAAAATATAAAATCCATCGTTCCTTATCCGCCCGGGAAACCCATGGATGAGTTGGAGCGGGAGTATGGTGTCACAAATGCGATAAAACTGGCTTCCAACGAAAACGCCTGGGGATCTTCCCCGAAGGCTATCGAGGCCATACGTGACACTCTGTGCGATTTGCATCGCTATCCAGACGGCTCTAACTTTTATCTTGTTCAGGCCATTGCTGATAAGCTTGGATTTTCACCAGATGAGGTGATTATTGGAAATGGTTCCGATGAAATAATAGAATTTCTGGTGAAAGCATTTGTTCAAAATGGAGATGAAGTCATTACCAGTCATCCTTCTTTTCTCATGTACCAGAAGGTTGTGCAGGTGAGAGGAGGCGTCAATACGGTACTTCCCCTGAAAAATATGAGACACGATCTTGAAGCAATTTTTACAAATATCACAGATCGTACCCGTCTCATTTTTCTTGATAACCCTAACAACCCAACAGCAACAGTTATCAAACCTGTGGCACTGTACGAATTCTTGAGTAAGGTTCCCGAACATGTAGTTGTGGTCCTTGATGAAGCGTATGTTGATTTTATGGACTACGATATGCAGATTGACGTGTATTCCTTGATAAAAAATTCAAAAGGACGATGTGGTGTAGTCTCTTTACGCACATTTTCAAAGGCTTATGGGCTTGCTGGAATCCGTGTAGGGTTTGGTTTGATGAGTGCTGAAGTTGCCGGATATTTACATCGGGTACGCTCTCCTTTTAACGTAAATAAGTTGGCTCAGGTGGCTGCTGTTGCCGCCCTTGGAGATACGGAGTTTTACGAAAAAACCCTAAAAGGAACCAAAGAAGGCATGGAGTGGCTACAGAAAAAGATAACTCTGTTGGGCTGCACCTGTTATCCGTCCCAGACAAACTTCTTTCTGGTGGATGTTGGCGGGGATGCGACAGCCCTTTATGAAGCTATGCTGTACAAAGGAGTAATTATTCGTTCCATGAAAGCCTACGGCTACGCTAACGTGATTCGTATCACCGTCGGTACCGTGGAGGAGAATCAGCGCCTGGTGATTTCTCTAACAGAGTGTTTGGCAGATCTTTCCTATAACGCATAGAATGAAAAACAACATACAGAAAATAGTCACCATTGATGGCCCGTCCGGAGTTGGTAAATCCACTATCAGCAGACGAGTGGCTGCGAACTTATCCTTCACCTATCTCGATACCGGTGCCATGTATCGTGCAGTAGGCTATAAACTGCAGAAAAATGATGTTGATTTAGGTGACGAATCTGCTGTGCAGCAATGTCTGGACACGATCGCCTTACAACTTTTACCCGCTGCCACGGAAAATGATGAGGTGAGCGTTATTCTTGATGACCATGATATCAGCCTTGCCATCCGCAGTCCGCAAATGTCCATGATGGCCTCAAAGGTCTCAGCCATCCCGGCAGTACGAGAAAAACTCACTCGTATGCAACAGGAGATAGGCGAGAAAGGGTGTATTGTGGCAGAGGGCCGTGACACAGGAACAGTCGTTTTTCCTGGAGCTTCCTGGAAATTTTATCTGGATGCTGACCCGGAAGAACGTATGCGCCGACGAGCAGCTCAACTTCGTTTAGCAGGGGAAGAGGTGGATGAGGACGAATTGCTACAGATGATTATCAAACGTGACCATGATGATCAGAACCGTACTATTGCACCACTCTGTAAGGCAAGTGATGCGGTGATAATTGATACCAGTCGTTTAAGTATTGATGAAGTGGTGCAGGTGATGCATAGCAGTATTGAGGTGTAAAAGAAGTCCTGGCTGAAAGTGTTATAGTATATCAATATTCATAACACCTCCAGCCTGTCTGTTGCCGATGAATTACTCCACTATAAAATCAGCACGACGATTCTGAGACCAGTCAAGTTCATTCTGTCCGGTAAATAAAGAACGTTCTTCCCCGTAACTCACTGTTCGAATACGCATGGGGTCTACCCCAAGGTTAACCATATACTCTTTTACATTTATAGCCCGGCGTTCGCCAAGGGCCAGGTTGTATTCGTTTGTTCCGCGTTCATCGCTGTTTCCTTCAATTACAATCACTGTTTCAAGGTTGTCTTTCATGTAGTTGGCATTGGATGTCACTAACGGACGCATTTCAGCGTTGACTCCTGCCTGATCAAAATCAAAATAAACAGGGCTGAAGATGATTGAAGAGCGGCCATGTTCACGTTTGTATTCTTCCGTCTGGTTTTGCTCGTTATTCACCGAGAGGTTACCATATGCATCTCCATTAGCATCCATGGATTCCGGGGCAGCCAGACCATCTTCAGAGTAGGAACCGTCGGCAGAGGGGTAGTTGATATTCGTTCCACCACTCATTTCTGATCCTGTTGCAGAGGTTCCGTCAGGAGGGACGACAGTTTTTTTACTACATCCAGATCCCAGTAACACAAGGCTGGAGAGAAGGGCGGTTGCAAGGAAAGTAGTTTTGAGCACAGGATTCATAAAGGAACCTCAATTTGTGGGCTATTAGGGGTGGAAAATAGTTTGTATCACCATTGGGTTGCATTGTAGTCGTATTGGAAAAGAGGTCAAGAAATTTTCGCTTGTTTCACCACTTGAGAATATTTTGCTTGCAACAGGTGGGGGGATGTGGCATCGAATTTTTAATTGAAATAATAGGGGGAGATATTTGTAGGTCATACCACCCCTAATTTTCAGGAATAAAGGCATGTGGAACGAACTGAGTTTGTGGGCTATGTTGATGCGAAGTTCTTTTTGAGAGCTTTGAAAAAAAGAGCTTGAAGCTATCGTTTACGATGAACCGACGGTATATTGCCACATTGAAAAACAGTACAGGGATGCATTGGGGGGGGGGTATTTCCATCAGAACCGTTCTTCAGGTAGTTTCTCTTCATTTTTTATCATTTTTCCGGTACCATGGGTATATCGATAAAGTCTCTTCCATTTACCCCTTGTGAAGAGGAGAGATAGTTTGTATGGTAAAGGGTTCCCTTAAGTAGATTTTGTGTTATAAATCTACGTATAATTAATCATTTACTTTAAAAAAAGTGCAGCTATGAACACGTTTACCGGTGGATTTTTCGGGCTCATTCTTCTATTATTTCCTGTAACTACCTATGGTGCGAAATCGGCAACAGAGATTCCGGCATTATGGACAGCCCAAAACAGTGTTGCTTTTTCTCTGGCGAATTCACCAGATAGCCGTGTGGCTCTACAGCGCATGGAAATGGCAAATGCTGCGGTGGCTCAAGCGAGAGTAGCCTATTACCCTCATGTCGATATCTCTGCCGGATATGGGCAGACCAACAATCCCATGTACTCCTTCGGTAATATACTGAATCAGGGAGTCTTTTCACCTTCCATCGATTTTAACGATCCGGGTCGTACCGATAATATCAATGTTCGTGCAGGCGTGGAATACCGTTTTTACAATGGAGGTAGGGATAAGGCAGGAGTAGAAGCTGCTGAAGCGGCTCTTGCCGGATCAGAGGTGGATTTACAGTCTGTGCATGCAAGGCTGGCCTTTGAGGTTTTGAGAAGTTTTCAATCCATTATCCAGGCCCAGGAAATGCTGACAGCGAGAAAAATTTCCCTTGCGGCAATCGATTCCTCCCTCACTGTGGCTAGAGCCCGTTACGATGCTGGAGACTTGTTAAAGGCTGATCTTCTGAATCTTGAGGTGCAGCAGTCCCGTGTCAAAGAAAATCTCATCCTTGCCGGACATGGTCTGGAACTTTCCCAAAAAATATTCCTCAATCTTCTTGGCTTACGAGAAGGTGTTGTAGCGATTGACTCCCAATCCGGCAATGAGCAGACGCTTCCTCAAGGCAGATCCTATGCAGCGCGAAGTGAGTTGCAGAGTTTAATACACGCTGAAGAAGCGGCTGAAGCACAGTTACGAATGGCACAGTCGGGCAAACTGCCAACAATCGATGGTTTTGCCTCGTATCAGTACGATAAGGGCTATGTTATGGATGGTGATGGCAATTCCTGGATTGCCGGAGTGAAGGTGAATTACCGCCTTTTCGAGGGCCACAAAACATCTGCTGATGTTGCTAAAGCAAAAGCGTTACTGGCTACCATTCGTGCCCAGCGAGATAAGGTAGAACTGGGCATGGATCTTGAGGTGAAACGAGCTGATCTCAACCATCGTCAGGCTGTAGAACGTTTACAGGTCACCGAAAAAATGGTTGAGCAGGCAGAGGAAAGTGCCCGTCTCTCCAGGACCCGGTTTCAGGAGGGGGTCATCCTGGCCTCGGACCTGATTGATGTGGAAACGCGTCTTAGTGATGCTCTGGTGAGACAGAGTGTGGCAAAGGCAACCATCAGGATAGCCATGGCTGATTTGCGAAGAGCTATGGGGCTTGCGCAATTTGATTGAAGAATAGATTCGTAAAAACTCTTCATCTGCTTCGTTACTGCACTTGTTCTACTATCATGACGCACTTTCGTATGCCGAGATAATAGAAAAAGTACGCGCCTCGCATATGAAGCTTTTTACAAACCCACCTGAAATAGTTTTTTATAATAATACTAGGAATCTGGAATGTATAAACAATTGTTGTTGACCGGTTGTCTGCTTTTTGGGATTTTGACACTTTTCTCTGCCTGTAGCAATCAGGAAGCAGAAAAAAAAGTTGAAGCACCACCATTGCCCACGGTGAGTGTGAGGGTGGAGGAAATAAAAGAGCTCACAGCTCCCTCCCGTTTAGAAGTAGTTGGAACCCTTGAGGCCATTGAGCGTGCCTCTATCTCCGCAAGGATATCAGGGCAGATTGTTGAATTACCTGTGGTTTTAGGTTCCAAGGTGAAGCAGGGAGATCTGCTGGTGAAGATCAGTGCCGGTGAGATTTCTGCCAAGGTGTTACAGGCAGAGGCGCAGCTTTCTCAGGCACGTCGCAATCTGGCCAGGGAAAGTAAACTGCAAAAGCAGGGAGCCTCCACCGAGGAGACTGTAAAATCGCTGCTTGATGCAACTCGTATTGCAGAAGCTGCCTTTAAGGAAGCCAGAACAATGCTTGATTACACTACTATTTCTGCTCCTTTTTCCGGTACTGTGACAAAAAAAATAGCCAATACCGGAGACCTTGCTTCACCCGGTATGATCCTACTTATGATAGAAAATGGTGACGCACTGCAGGTGCTTGCCCAGGTACCGGAATCACTCCTGCTTACAGTGCAACAGGGAGATATCATACCAGTGACTATTCCTGCCGCTTCATTAACCCTCGAGGGGGTTGTGGCGGAAGTGGCACCAGCTGCCAACCCCTTGTCTCGCACAGCTCCTGTAAAAATCAATATTCCTTCAAGTCCCAATTTACGGGTAGGACAATTTGCCCGGATTGGTCTCAGTGGAAATGATGAAAAAACCATGATGCTGACAAGCTCTGCTCTGCTTTCCAAGGGACAGATGGATATTGTTTTTGTCTATGATGTTCCGACTAAAAAAGCGCATATGCGTCTTGTAAGAGCGGGTGCTGTACACGGTGGCCAGGTGGAAATTCTTGCAGGACTTGAACCCGGTGAACAGGTTGTTGTCTCCAGTGTGGAGCGTTTACGTGATGGACAACCTCTTGCTATTCAATAGATAATTATGAAAGATCAAAAACACGAATTTAAAAATCCGGGTTTTGCCGGAAAAATGGCAATCGCCTTTATTGATTCCAAATTAACAGCGGTTGGAATCTTAGCTTCCATGTTGCTTGGAATTATGGCCATTGTCATGCTGCCCCGTGAGGAAGAGCCTCAGATTAAAGTGCCCATGATTGATGTCATGGTGAGCATGCAGGGCGCAACGCCTAAGGAGATAGAAACACAGGTCTCTATCCCCATGGAAAAACTGCTCTATGAACTTCCAGGGGTGGAGTATATCTATTCCACTTCAATGGCCGGGCAGAGTTTACTGGTTGTTCGCTTTTATGTGGGAGAGAATCTTGAAAGTTCCATTGTCAGACTCAACCAGAAACTAGAAACGAATTTTGATCGCATACCTCATGGTGTTTCTCCTCCCTTGGTTAAACCGCATATTATAGATGATGTTCCCATCCTGGCGCTCACCCTGCATTCAAAAATATATGATCACTTTACTCTGCGCAGGTTGGCCGCAGAGCTTGATGATGCGATAAAAAGTATTCATAATGTTGCTGAAACCACCCTTATCGGTGGAACCCGGCGTCAGATTCGTATTCAGTTTGATCCTCTGTTACTTGCTTCCCGTAACCTCACGGTGTCCCAGCTTATCCCGGCCTTACAGCAAGCCAATCGCCAGAGTTTCAGTGGCAAGGTGCAGGTGATGAATGAGGAAATTCTCCTGCAAAGCGGTACCTTTTTGCGTGACAAAAAAGAGGTTGGTCGTGTGGTGGTGGGTGTTTATGGTGGCAGTCCTGTCTATCTGGATGAAGTGGCCACTATCCTTGATGGTCCTGCGGAACCCAATAATTATGTCCTGTTTGGAGCAAAAGAAGGGCACAGTGAAGATCCGGCAGTAACACTTTCCATCGCTAAACGTCCCGGCTCCAATGCTGTGAGTGTTGTCCATGAAGTGCTTGAAAAGGTAGAAACCCTGAAAGGTACACTGATTCCGTCGGATGTGACAGTAACGGTGACTCGTAATTACGGGGATACGGCTGCTGAAAAGTCCAATGAATTGCTGCTGCATATGGGTATTGCAGTCTTTGGTGTTGCTCTGCTCATTCTGTTTTTCCTTGGCTGGCGTGAATCCACCGTGGTTATGCTGGCTATTCCGTCCACCCTGGCCCTCACCCTGATGGTCTTTTATCTGTACGGTTACACCCTGAACCGAATTACTCTTTTTGCCTTGATATTTTCCATCGGAATTCTGGTGGATGATGCCATTGTGGTGGTGGAAAATATTGTCCGCCATATGCGTTTGCCCGGATCGCGTGAAAAATCCATGATGACCATAGCCATAGAGGCGGTAATCGAGGTTGGAAATCCAACACTCCTTGCCACCTGGGCAGTAATTGCTGCCATTCTGCCCATGGCTTTTGTTGGTGGACTTATGGGGCCCTATATGCGGCCAATTCCAATTGGAGCATCTGCGGCCATGGTCTTCTCAGTGATTATCGCCTTTAGTGTGACTCCCTGGGCCTCTGTGAGAATTTTGAAACAGAAAGAGTCTGCTGAGGGTGATGATGAAATCGACGAAGATCATGCGCCCGATGATGCTTTCACCCGGCTCTATCACCGGATTATGGATCCACTCATAAATTCCGGCTTTGCCCGTTTTGTCTTTTTCACTGTTATTATCAGCACGCTGCTTGCCGCCTGTTCCATGGTCTATTTTGGCATGGTAAAGGTGAAGATGCTGCCCTTTGACAATAAAAGTGAGTTTCAGGTGATCCTTGATATGCCTGAGGGTTCTACTCTTGAACAAACCAGCAGAGTGGCTCTGGAGATGGCTGAGGTGATCAAGCAAGATCCAACGGTTGTTGACTATCAGGTGTATGCGGGTGTTGCCTCCCCTTACAATTTCAACGGACTGGTGCGACACTATTTTATGCGTGAAGGCCCAACTGTTGCCGATATCCAGGTGAATCTCCTTCCCAAGGAGGAACGCAGTTTACAGAGTCACGATATCGCGGTGCGGGTTCGCCCAGCAATTGCTCAAATTGCAGCAAAATATGGGGCGGCTGTCGCTGTTGCTGAAGTTCCTCCCGGTCCTCCCGTATTGCAAACACTGGTGGCTGAGATTTATGGACCCAGTGATGAGAGCCGGGTAAAACTGGCGGCTACAGTGAAAGATATTTTTGAAAGCACCGAAGGTGTTGTGGATGTTGACTGGTACCGTGAAACAGATCGCAAACGCCTGCTTATTACGGTGGATAAAGAAAAAGCCGCATTAAATAATATCTCCGAAGCTGAAATCACCCGAGCGGTGCAGATAGGTATGCAAGGTTTGTCCATCGATCTGTTCCATCAGCCACGAGATAAAGAAGAGATCAATATAGTTCTTGAGTTACCGCAAGCCATGCGTGCATCCCTTGAAGGGGTGCTCAACATAGGCATGCGGTCAGACATGAATCCTGAGGCTCCTCTTGTTCCGATTCGTGAACTGGTACGTGTGGAGAAAATTCCAGTTGATCAGCCCATTTATCGTAAAAATCTGAAACCTGTGATTTATGTTACCGGTGACGTGGCTGGTGAGGTAGCAAGTCCTGCCTATGCAATTTTTGCCATGAATGAGCGTTTGGCTGAGCTTGATCCTGCCGACTTTGGAGGAATAGAGGATAATATTGAAATCTATAACCTCAACCAACCCTTCACCAATGCAGAACCGTCCATGAAGTGGGACGGCGAGTGGCATATCACCCTGGAAGTATTTAGAGATCTGGGACTTGCGTTCTGTGTGGTAATGGTACTTATCTATATGTTGATGGTGGGCTGGTTTAAGGACTATATGACCCCCCTTGTGGTGATGGCTGCCATCCCTTTCTCTTTGATTGGTGTACTGCCAGCCCACTGGGCGTTTGGAGCATTTTTCACGGCAACTTCCATGATCGGTTTTATGGCTGGCGCCGGCATTGTTGTCCGAAACTCCATTATCCTGGTGGATTTTATAGAACTGCGTATTAGTCATGGGTTACCCCTTGCCGAAGCAGTAGTAGAGGCAGGTGCTGTACGTTTTCGACCTATGCTGCTCACCGCTTTGGCCGTTATGGTCGGTGCTTCTGTTATTCTTGCAGATCCTATTTTTCAGGGCCTGGCAATTTCCTTGATGTTTGGTGAAATAGCATCTCTACTTGTGAGTCGTATGGCTGTTCCTGTATTGTATTTTATGCTGAAGAATCATAAGAATAAAAAACTGGAATCTTTGGCTTGATTTGTAAAGAGGAGGATTTTGAGTACGGATTTAAGGGTGACTTTCTGCCGCTTTAACAGTAAATTTCCCGATTTTGCATATGTACAAAATTAGAAAACCATAAAAGTTGCGCCATGAAAGTAACCCATAAATCCTTTTCCCTTCCCTAAGTAGACTTACTATGAGTGATAATTCGTCGTTATTTAACCTAACTGCCAGTTGTGCGGCCGGCCTAGAAAATCTGGTTGCTCGTGAAATTGAGACCTGTGGTGGTATAGAGATTGAAAGTGCCAGGGGACTTGTGACTTGGCGTGGAAACTTGGAAGCAGCCTATCGAACCTGTCTCTGGTCACGCTATGCCTCCCGTATTTTTCTAACCATCGCTCAGTTTGAAGCCCTTGATGAAGACGCCTTGTATGAAGGTGCTCTTGCAGTGGATTGGGAAGCCCATATGGGGTTACAGGACACTTTTTCAGTGGATTGCAGTCTCAACAGTTCAAATATCAATCACAGTCGTTTTGCGGCCCTGCGGGTCAAAGATGCGCTGGTAGATCAGTTTCGTGACAAGTACGATGATCGCCCTAGCGTAAGTGTCTCTCGCCCTGACCTTCGAGTTCGTCTCTATATTTACAAAAATCAGGCAACCCTTTCTTTGGATCTCTCCGGTGAAAGTCTGCATATGCGCGGCTATCGCTCGGAAGGTGGTGGAGTGGCACCGCTCAAAGAAAGCCTTGCTGCTGCCATTGTCACCCTTGCCGGATGGAATTCACCGGAAAGTAAAGGTCACATGCTCCTTGACCCCATGTGCGGTTCTGGCACCCTCCTTATTGAAGCAGCCTTAATCCATGGCGATGTGGCACCCGGACTTTCCCGTTCCTATTTTGGTTTTTCCGGATGGAAGGAACATGATGAGCAGCTCTGGAAATCTCTGGTTGAAGAGGCCATTGGGCGCGAAGATGCTGGTATGGAAGGGGAATGGCCAGTGATACTTGGCTATGATGCAGATCCTCGAGCGGTGGCGCTGGCCAGAAAAAACATAGAAAAAGCTGGTCTTGATGAACATATAGTTGTGAGGCAGGGGCAATTTGCTCACTTGCGACGCCCAGCGGCTAACGGTTTGCTTGTAACTAATCCTCCTTACGGCGAGAGGCTCTTTGAAAAAGAAGAGGCTGAGCAGCTGCACAGAGCTCTTGGCATTGTTTGTAAAAGAGAGCTGGATGGCTGGCAGCTTGGAATTTTTACCTCCAACCCTGAGTTTGGCGATCGCATGGGCATTAAGTGGGATCAGACCCACCGTCTCTACAATGGCCCCATAAACTGCCGACTCTTTTGCGGAACTGCCAAATCTGATGTGGACACAGGTTTTGAGTGGCATATCTGCCATGATAAGGGGCCGGATGAAGGCATCGAATTTGCAAATCGTCTGCGCAAAAACGTCAAAAAAGTGATGAAGTGGGCAAAGCGCGAACAGGTCAGCTGCTACCGCGTCTATGACCGGGATTTACAAGAGTACAACGTCTCTGTTGATATCTATGAAAAGTGGATACAGGTCATGGAGTATGCGGCCCCTGCAAGCGTGGACGAAAAGGTTGCCAAAGAGCGTTTCCAGCAGATACTGGCACAGGTACGCCACCTTTTTGGAGTACGCCGGGACAGGGTCTTTATCAAGACCAGAAGAAAACAGAAGGGCAAAGCGCAGTATCAGAAGCAGGGTAGTAAGAAAAAGATGCATGTTGTTCGGGAAGGTGATTGTTCGCTACTGGTGAATTTTACCGATTATCTGGATACTGGAATTTTTCTTGACCATAGAAATATTCGAATGCGTATCGCTAAGGAGGCTAAAGGTAAGCGTTTCTTAAACCTCTTTGCTTACACTGGTACCGCCACAATCCATGCAGCGGTAGGAGGAGCAGCCACCACAATAACAGTGGATCTTTCCACAAACTATATCAACTGGGTACGAATGAACCTTGGCCTTAATGGTTTTGGCGGCCTTGCCCACAAGACGGTAAAGGCTGACTGTATGCAATGGCTGCAGGAGGAAAAAGGGGAGTATGATCTGATTTTTGTTGATCCACCCACATTCTCCAACACCAAAAAAACCCGGAGGGTTTTTGATGTGCAGGAGGATCATAAACGTCTCATCGAACTTGCCATGAATCGCCTGACCGAAGATGGACTGCTGATTTTTTCAACAAACTACAAACAGTTTCAGCTGGATGAATCCATAACAAAATATTACGTCACTAAAAATATCAGTAATGCCTCCATTCCTTTCGATTTTTCGAGGAATAAAAAAATACATCAGTGTTGGGAGATCCGTAAAATATAATGATAATAGAACAAAGTCCCGAAGAATTACAGGCACGAATAGAACGTAACGAGACCTTTGTTTTGAATCTGGTGGGCTCTTGGTGCCCTGATTGTACAGAGAGGCAGCAACCCAATTTCCCGCCATTTGTCGAAAAAATAGAAAAGGCAGGAATGGTCGTGTATCAATGTGTGGTGCAGGAAGAACGACTGATTTTTCTGTCGGATGCCCACGAGGTACTTACCGATGCACTTGGTGGACATGGTTATCCACGAACTACCCTTATCCTGAAAGGTGAGGCTGTTCTATCAAGGGTTGAGGTAATGGATGCTTTGGCGCTGGCTATGCTGGCCGATGAGTTTGTGGGATTACTGTAGAATATGCCGGGCCAGGACAGATTATTTTATTTTGATGGTCTCGTAAAAACCTAATTTGCCAGATGGAATCTACGGTTCCATCATTTTTGATCACGATATTTAAGCTGCATACCTTGTAGAAAATTACGTAAAATCTGGTCTTTACAGACACGGTAATGTTTATGACCCGGCTTACGAAAAAATGAACTTAACTCATGTTTGCTGATGTACAGCTGAGCCAGAAGCAAAATTTCCAATATGTCGTCGGATTTCAAGTTTAGGGCAATTTTTAATTTAACCAATATGATGTTATTGGTTAATCGTTTCTCAGGTTCAGGCTGTGACCCTTCCTTTTTACCCCGTTTATCAACAATCAAACCATTTAGAAACAGTGCCAGCTGAGTATCGCTGCACTCCTGGAAGGAGGGATCTTCATCTGTTTTCAAAAAATTACAGACCTGCTCTCTGGTCACCTCATAATCCGCTAAGGCAAAAATGGATGCCATTTTGGTATCATTGAAATCAAAGACATAGCGGATACGGCGTAAAACATCGTTATTTATCATAAGGCCACAATTTTCCTGGGATTGTTCTGCTTGGGCAGATTACAAAGGGTAACCATAATATACAATTCAGAGAGCTATGAAATTTAAATGAAATGTCACAGTTGCTGATAAGATTTTAGGATTACCAATAATAAGATTTTTATTTGTTGTCATCTTTGGGAGGGAATTGGAGTAATTTCCCCTTTTTCTTGATGGGAGTGGGGCCACAATTTGGGCAGTTTTTACATCCTTTGTTAAGCAGGGCATGGATCAGTTTGAGAAATTCCATCCTGCAATCTGGACAAAGTTGCAGAATAAGTTCCTGGTAAATATCATCAAGCAGCTCACTCTCTTCTTTTCCGGCGATTTCCGATAAGGCCTGGGCGATGAGTCTGTCGGGATGTTTTAAATCAGGGATAGTAGCGTCTTTTGCGGCCACAAGTTCAGTACGGCAGTGATAAAAAAGTTCACCATCCGGCAATTCCTTGCCACACGAATCACAGATGCGTTTACCTATATTGGGGATATCATTCATAAGAGTGCTTGTGCGTTATTTCCTGTTATTCCATTAAAAAGTTCTGTATCCAGCGATAAGTCAGCGAGGGCCTGTAAACAAACGCTCTGGTCATCCCAGGGAGAGTCACTACCAAAGAGCAGGTATTCCGGAGGATGACGCTTGAGCATTCTGCATATCTGCTCCGTCGAAAGATACTTGAGTGCAAAGGAGATTTCCATAAAAATTTCCCTGCCGATAAGTATCTCCTCCACCTCATCCCAGAGTTTCCAGCCGCCAAAATGCGTGGCTACAAATCGCAGTTTGGGAAAATGAGTTATAAGTTGTAGAATTTGAGCTGGATCAGCACAACGGGTGCGGGGAAAGCCAATATCAAAACCACAATGCGCCACCAGCAGGAGTTCACTCTCACTCACAGCCTCGTAAAAAGGAGTCAGTTGCTCATCGGCCAGAAAATAATTCTGGTAATAAGGGTGCATTTTAATGCCGATAAACCCTTCTTCTTTCACACGGTAAACATGTTGTACACAGTCTGGATCATTGGGGTGGATGGATGGAAGAGGAATAATACGGGATGATTTAACCTCGTGTGACCATTTGAGGATTGCTGTAAATTGTTCCGGGCGTGTGGCGATGGAGCAGATAACACTTTTTTCTATGCCGGCGCTGTCCATGGATTTGAGCAGAGCATCAACAGTACCCGTAGTGTGCGCAGTGATATTGCCAACTTTTTCCAGGGTGGGAATAGCTTTTGCGGCCACTGCATCCGGAAAGGCGTGGGTGTGGAAATCTATAATCACTGACTACTGCGTGATCTGGGGAAGAGCCTGAACGAGAGGGGCTTTGCTCCAGTGATATGTCTGTTCAGACGTTTTTGCACGAGTCCGGCCAGCCAGAACAGAACCATGGAGATTGTTAAGAAGTAGAGGCCTGCCACTGTGAAATGCAGGAACAGGTTGTAATCTTTTTCGAACAATTCTCCTGCCTTGTTCATCAAATCTTTCTGTTCGTTGATAACGGGCAGGGTGAAATAGACAATGGCTGTGGCGTGAAACAGAAAGACCATTTCGTTGGTATATGCAGGCCATGCCAGACGCAGCATATTGGGCCAAGTCACTTTACGAAATACATTAAAGGGGCTCATGCCCATGGCTTGTGCTGCTTCAACTTCTCCTTTAGGTGTTGATTTGAGAGCACCATAAAAAATTTCAGCACTGTAGGCACAGGTGTTTAAAACCAGCACAAGCGGTCCTAAAAATAACGGGTGCAGAATAAAATCGTCAACTCCCAAAGGTTTCCATAGGGGTTTGTTCAGTGCCAGCATTATGGAATAAAACATGAAAAACTGGATAAACAGGGGCGATCCACGAAATGCATAAATAAAACCACGTGAAAATATTGAGATAAGTTTGTTCCCGCTTCCCTTGCCGACGGCAAACAGTATCGCTAGCGGAAAACCAACAGGAATGGAGACAAGGGCAAAGTACAGATTAAATAAGGCAGGTTTTGCTAGAATCACAACATCCTGCATAAAGGCTGTCTGCATGAGGGAATCAAACATCGCTTTTCACCCCCGCAAGAGACATGCCGCGGCTTGCACGCGTTTGCAGTACTTCGAAAAAACGCTCTGAGATCATGGTGAGCAGGATAAAAAATATAAATAAGACCAGATAGTATTTCCAGCGCCAGTCCGGGTGTATCAGCCCCATTCGCGGGAAGTAGTTGGCTCCGCCAAGGCGTCCGGCCCAGGTCACAATATCAGCAATTTGCAGGAGTGATAAAAAGGAAGTAGCCTTGATTAACAGTATCCATACATTGGACAAACCGGGCAGGGCATATACCCACATTTGACGCACCTTGAATTGCCAGAAAACTTGTCTCCGAGAAAATCCGTAGGCTGACGCTGCTTCCAACTGTCCCTTGGAAACTGCCTGCATGGCACCATGGATAACATTGGCGGCAAAGGCACCGTAGACAATCCCTAAGGAAAGACAGGCCATAAAGAGGTAATCACCGGTACTGAGTAGCCATTGAGCTTCTGGACATGGTGGCCAGGTGGTGGCAGCGGCGACAACATCTGCACCACATTTGACGCGAGCGATAAAATATTCAACGGTCTGTTCAAAAGCCAGAGGGAAAAACAGGATAAAGAGAAGATCGGGTACGCCACGAACTATGGTGGTATAGAAGTTTCCAATCCACCTGAAAGGGGTAAAAGTGGCTTGTTTAAGGGCAGCACCAATCAAGCCGAAAAAAACGGCGAAGGCAGCGCTGCCAAATGCTGCTATCAGGGTAAACCGTACACTGGCATACCAGAGCAAATGTTTACCGTTGGTGATATAGGCAAGTTTTGCACCCACATCTTCGCCGAGCCATGCGTTAACCCAGGTGATCAATGATTCAAGCATAAGACGTGTTGTGACACGGAAGATTCAAGCACGAAGAACAGCTGGGGTGTTCTTCGTGCTCCATTCACCTTTACAAATCCATCAACGGTTAATTGGAGTAAAAAGGCCCATCTTTGAAATATACTTTGATCAGTTTATCAACAACACCTTTTTTCTTAAGGCTTGTAAGAGCCTTATTCAAGGTGGCTGCAAGATCAGTATCTTTTTGACGAAGGCCTACAGCCATACCGTCACCAATACGTATTCCTTCACCAACAGCAACCATGGCACCTTTGGATGCCTCAGCAACGTTATTT
This sequence comes from Desulfocapsa sp., assembly GCA_022712895.1. Classification (GTDB taxonomy): domain Bacteria; phylum Desulfobacterota; class Desulfobulbia; order Desulfobulbales; family Desulfocapsaceae; genus Desulfocapsa. Next base: position 21,747 of record JAFLJS010000039.1, on the reverse strand, counting down.
AAAGGATCACCATCGGCGAGGAACAGGTCTATATTTCCAGCAGCAAGATCTGCAACAGCTTGGTCAAATGTTTCAAAAGAGAGGATGGTGTTTCCAGCAGCAAGGTTTTCCTCGGCATACGCTGCGTGCATGGTTGCTCCCTGAACCCCAATTTTTAATCCTTTGAGTGCAGTAAAATCAAACTTAGCACCAGCTGTAGCCATGAACCGTGAAGGCTCGGCAGGGTAGTATTCGTCACTGAAAGCAATGGTTTTTTTACGGTCTTCAGTAATAGACATTCCGGCCATGATCATGTCATAGTTGCCAGCGATAAGATTTGGGATAATAGAATCCCACTCATTTGTTACAAATTCGCATGTTAATTTGGCTTCAGCACACATTGCGTTACCCAGATCAATTTCGTAGCCGGCAAGTTCGCCGTTGTCATTGACATAATTATAAGGTGCATATGCGCCTTCAGTACCAATGCGAACAGTCTGGGATAATGCAGGGCTGGCAACAACCGATGCTGCCAGAGTGAGAGATAAAATCAGTTTCTTCATGACGATTCTCCTGTGCCTCTTAAAATGAGTGTTAACACAATGGTGAGGCCGACACCGGTGAGGCACGGTAAGCCAGTACTTAGTATAGTCCCCCCTGTGGGGTGAGAATACCTTCACCAAACTCTTTTCAAAAAATATGAAAAGAAGTTATAAAGTACTAGTCCATTGCGCTGGATAAAAATTGCTGTAATCGATTTGATTCCGGTGAACTGAATAATGTGTCTGGATCACCCTGTTCTTCAATAATACCATCGTGTAGGAAAAGGGTCTTGTTGGACACATCCCTTGCAAAAGTCATTTCATGGGTTACTACTATCATGGTGGTTCCTTCTTCTGCGAGCTGTCGCATCACGGCCAGTACTTCGCCAACAAGTTCAGGATCAAGGGCTGAAGTAGGTTCGTCAAAGAGGATTGCTTCAGGTCGCATGGCAAGTGCTCTAGCAATTGCAGCACGTTGCTGCTGGCCACCAGACATAAAAGCAGGATATAAATTTGCTTTATCTGCAATACCAACTTTTTCAAGAAATGCCATGCCGATTTCTTTTGCCTCGGCCCGTGGCAATCCCTGAACACAGATAGGTGCTTCGGTAACATTTTCCAGCACGGTCATATGTGACCAGAGGTTAAATTGCTGAAAGACCATGGCTATGCGGCTGCGTAATGTTTGTATCTGTTTGGCATCACTGGCAACACGTTTGCCTGCACGGTTGATGCTGAACTCAATAGCCTGTCCGTCCAGCTCAATATCTCCTTGATCGGGAGTTTCTAGCAAGTTAATGCAACGGAGAAAGGTTGATTTTCCTGAACCGGATGAACCAATCAGTGAAATTACATCGCCCTGATTGGCGGTGAGTGAGATTCCATGCAATACTTCAAGATCGCCGAATCTCTTGTGAATGTTACGAATATTAAGTATGGGAATGTTTGCCATTTGACCATTTAAATAGTTGTCACGCTTGAAAAGCGAATAGTGCCATGAGAATTAATGCAAGAGCAGGTAAATTACAAGCCCAAATGTGACAGGAAAAGCATTCCTACAAGAGGATGGAGTCTTTATGGTTGTTGTATTCCAAGCTTATACCTGCTACATTCTGGCCGAATCATTTGTTTCATAAATTTCCCAAATATCTGTACCATACGAAAAAATGCACTACTCAAAAGTTTGTCTTCACACATTTGCTTACGAATTACCACCACGAATCCTGACCTCAGAGGATATTGAGGAAAGGCTTGCACCACTGTATGAGCGCCTGAAACTGCCTGCCGGCAGGCTTGAGCTGATGAGTGGCATTCGAGAGCGACGTTTCTGGGAGCCTGGCACCAGGCCAAGCAACGGTGCAACTCTTGCTGGACGAGCAGTGTTTGCAAAAGAAAATCTGAACCCCAAATCCATCGAGTGTCTGATTTTCACCTCTGTTTCCCGCGATATGATGGAGCCGGCAACAGCTTCTTTTGTGCATGACAAACTTGGTCTTTCTGCTGATTGTCTTATTTTCGATATTTCAAACGCATGTCTTGGGTTTCTTGATGGCATGGTCATGCTGGCTAATATGATAGAGCTTGGTCAGGTGCAAAATGGTCTGATAGTCGCAGGAGAAACGGCGGAAGAACTCGTGGAATCGACCATTCAGGCATTGCTTACCGATGAGACCTTAACTCGTAAAAAAATAAAACCGGCTTTTGCTTCCCTCACCATTGGTTCTGGATCTGTTGCCCTCTATATGTGTAACGAGCAGCAGGGCAAAGACAAACCACGCCTCATACGTGGAGCGTGGAAGGCCAACACCAAACATTCTGATCTGTGCCAGGGGGCTGCCAGTGGCAATGCGACAACGCTGATGAACACAAACTCTGAAGAGTTGCTTGTTCGCGGAGTTGAAACGGCCCATGCAACTTGGCAGGAGTTTTCCGGAAATCCGGGCTGGAGTGCAGCAGATGTGGATCGTTTTTTCTGCCACCAGGTAGGTACTGCCCATGCCAGACTGCTCTTTGAAAGTTTGGGGTTGGATCAGAAGAAAAATTTTGAAACCCTGCCAATCCTTGGTAATGTGGGTTCTGTTTCGGCACCCATCACCATGGCCATGGCCATGGAACAGGGACAATTTAAACAGGGCCAGAAAGGGGCAATACTAGGTATTGGCAGCGGAATTAACTGCTTGATGCTGGGGGTTGAGTGGTGATGGAAAAAGTACTGAGTGATAAACAGGGAAAGGCTTTACTGCAGATTGCACGGCAGACTATTGCCGATAGATTGGGTATCACTGTTCTGAGTGAAAATGCCCAGGTAGCTTTACCTGATATTCAGTATGGAACTTTTGTAACCCTTAAAAACAAAGGTCAGTTACGAGGCTGTATAGGTAATTTACAGGCTTCGGAATCTGTAACGGAAGGTGTTAAGCGCAATGCCATTAGTGCTGCTTTTCATGACAGTCGTTTTTCAGCCCTCACAGTAGATGAACTGGAGGAAATTGAGATCGATATTTCAGTTCTGAGTCGGGCACAGGTTTTGGACTATGACAATGCTCAGGATCTTATAGCTAAACTGCGACCGGGCATTGACGGAGTGATAGTAACGGTGGGTACTGCACGAGCAACATTTCTACCTCAGGTTTGGGATCAACTGCCCACTGTGGAGCAATTTTTAGGTCACCTATGTCGTAAAGCAGGACTGGTTGAAAGTGCCTGGAAGAGTTCCCATCCCCAAATAGAAACCTATCAGGTACAATGTTTTGAAGAGGAAGAAGTATGAAGGAAGTATTACTCAGTGAAGCGTTGACTGCTGAAGTTGCCAGTATCTATGCTGCAATGGAAGCTGATTACGATACAGTGGCCAAGGCAATCAAATTCAGTTGTGACGGTTGCCCGGATAACTGCTGTGATTCCTATTTTCAGCATCATACTTACAGTGAATGGGCCTATCTTTTTCAGGGATTTCGTGAACAGAGCGAAGTAAAACAACAGGAGATTATAGAGCGATCCAGACGCTACATTCTCGACTGTACAGTAGCAGAAGCAAAAGATGAACGTCCACAAGTGATGTGTCCTTTGAACGAGGAGGGGCGCTGCATCCTGTATAAACACAGATTGATGGTATGCAGAACCCACGGTGTACCAGCCGCCATGCGTCGTCCTGATGGTCAGATGTTAAATTTCCCAGGTTGTTTTCGTTGCCAGGAGATCGTTAAAAAGAAGTATGTCCACGACTCTGAAGCACCACAAATGGAACGTACCCCGCTCTTGCAACGACTGGTGGCAGTGGAACGGGAACTGATGGGTGAGATGATTCATTTGTTGCCCCGGGTAAAACTCACCATTGCGCAGATGCTTATCCAAGGTCCTCCGGCAACAGCCGTGTCCCATTGTGAGCGTCCCGGTATCAAAACTAATGTATAATCCCGGAGAAGAGATTGTACAGATAGTTGATCTGGACAACAACGAGATTGAAGCTGTTTCCAGAAATATTATGCGGCGGCAGGGTCTTATCCATCGTGCCTGCTATATTCTGGTTTTTAATGATCAGGGAAAGCTGTTTCTACAAAAACGCACAGATACCAAAGATCTCTATCCATCCTGCTGGGATATTGCCGCCGGTGGTGTTGTGCTGGCCGGTGAATCCTACGAGCTGTCTGCTGAGCGGGAACTTTTGGAAGAACTGGGGGCCAGTGCAAGCAATTTTACGCATCTGTTTGATCAGTACTTTGAGAAGGATGAAAACAGGGTGTGGGGGAGAATCTTTTCCTGTGTTCATAATGGTCCTTTCGTTTTACAGAAGGAAGAAGTGGCGGATGGTTTTTTTACGGATGTTGATTCTATTTTTGCCTTGAGTGAAAAGGAAGAATTTACGCCTGATGGTATTGATATACTGAGACGAGTTGTATCTGAGAGTGGACGGGATATCTGATCCTTTGTGAAGCCCTGAGCAGAAAATGACATCGTTCTATTAACTGACAAATGAGCACTATGAAAAACAAACAAATACGAAATAAAGTCATTGCCCGAAGAATACAGCAACGTAAGAAAACAGGCGTAATTTCGACGAGCTTCTGGATCAAGCAGGAAATTGCAGCTGTTCCTGTTCAGGAAGCTATAGCTCCTCCCGTGGAAAAGCCCACACGACCACAGCGACAGAAAAAGCCCAAATGGAGTCAATCAGCATTCAAAGTAGAACCCCAGGAGGGCAAAACCCGCTTTCATGATTTCAAACTTTCACCGGGTCTTATGCACGGGATTGCCGATCTGGATTTTAAGTATTGCACCCCCATTCAGAAAGAGGCTTTGCCGGGCGTTATTGCAGGTAAAGATATTCTGGGAAGAGCAGCCACAGGAACAGGGAAAAGCGCGGCATTTTTAACCGGTATTTTTCAGCAACTTATTCGTCAAAATAATCAAAAACGAAAAAATGGAACACCACGGGCATTAATTATTGCTCCCACCCGTGAACTTGTGATCCAGATAGCTAAAGATGCGAGAGACATTGGTAAATACCTGCCCCTCTGTGTGGGAGAAGCCTATGGTGGAACCGATTATCAGCGCCAGATGAAGCAATTGCAGGGCGGGCCTGTCGATATTCTTGTTGCTACTCCCGGACGACTCCTCGATTTCTCAAGAAAACGCGTGGTGAATTTGCGTGAGGCTGCCATCATGGTTATTGATGAGGCCGATCGTATGCTGGATATGGGCTTTATCCCCGATGTACGCTCCATTATTCACCAGATTCCAAATCGTGATAAACGGCAAACCCTGATGTTTTCCGCAACATTTACAGAAGATGTAAAGCGTCTGGCATCCCAGTGGTGTACAGCACCCATTTCTGTAGAGACAGAGACTGAAGAGGTGGCAACGGCAACGGTGACACAGATCGTCTATATGACTACCCGGGCAGAAAAATACATCGTGCTTTACAACCTGATTAAACAACAGAAAGGTGAACGGATCATGGTTTTCGTGAACATGAAACGTGATGTAAACAGCCTCTATAAACGTTTGCGCGGTGATGGCGTGGATTGCACTGTGTTGTCAGGAGATGTGCCCCAGCAGAAACGAACAAGACGCCTTGAAATGTTTCGTAGTGGTAAGGTACAGGTGATGATCGCAACAGATGTTGCGGGAAGGGGAATCCATATTGAGGGGATCAGCCATGTGGTGAATTATACCTTGCCCTATGAGCCGGAAGACTATGTGCATCGTATCGGCCGTACAGGAAGAGCTGGGAAAACAGGAATATCAGTAAGTTTTGCCGATGAGGAAAGCTCGTTTTATCTGATGGATATAGAAGAATATATCGGAGAAGCGCTATCCTGTGAAGCACCCCCGGAAGAGTTGCTACAGGCGGTGCCGAAAAAGTCAGGGGGGCAGCGTTAAAAAATAGTCGTCAGTTCACTTCGTTAAGAATAAATGCCGTAAAAGTGGTACGCATATGTCTCGTATCACACTGCCGATTTTACATTTAACGTTGATTCAAGTTCTGCTTCATCACTTGGACTCGCAAGTTCATCAACACGGAAAATACCCTCAAGAGTGAGGTGATCAATTCTCTCCTGGAGGAAAATATCTTCATTTTTGGGAATTCTTTTAACAAGGAAAGCAAATGAACCTTTTTTCCATGAAAGAATTTTAAAAAAAATAGCTTTACTCTGTTCTTTATGCACTTTTTCCAGGTCTTTTTGTTGTATGTACCCTTTTTCAACCAATATTTTTCCAATTCTAGGTCGAGATGATTTACTCCAAAATGGAGAAAGGCAATCTCGTAGCTGTTCATTGCTTATATAATTTCCCTGTATTAATCGCTGACCAATTTTCATTGGGTTTTTTTTAAGATAACTATATATCAGAGTTCCTTTATGAACGAAAAGGACAGCAGAATTGTTGGTTGTTTTGATCTGTAACTCACCGTGTAAGCCAGCGTGACCTAGGAGTTGCATGAGGTTCTCAATTGTTACAACGGAAAGATCACCTTGTAAGGCAATAGCATTTTTTTGTTTGAATTTAAGTTTCATATATGTCTCTGAATGTGAAATATGATAAACTCGTAAAAACCCAGAATTTAGATGGTTAAGTAAAAAACTTCATATCCGAGGCGCAAATATTTTCTATTATTTCGGCGTACTAAGGTACGTCGTAATGATAGAAAATGTGCAGCAACGAAGGAGATGGAGAGTTTTTTACGACGCCATCAACCTTAACGGTATCCTGCACGGTCCATAAGACGGATGGCAGCAGCCTGCAACTCACCAGCTTTTGCTATGTTCAGCTTATTTTCCTGAAATGATCCCCATGCGGCCACGGTGGCATCTGCCTGAACATCTGGATTGACCGGGTATTCCATATTAGCCCCGGCAAAGAGATTTTGCGCTTTGGGAGAAGAGAGCCATTCCAAGAGTCTGGTAGCTCCCTGTGGATTTCTGGCATGGGCGGTGACACCACCTCCGGAAACATTTACGTGAACCCCGCTCCCTCCCTGGTTGGGCCAGAAGAGTGCAAGTTTAAGGTTTGGATCTTTCTTCAGCAGTCGACCGAAGTAGTAGGTATTAACAATGCCCACATCACCCTGGCCGGCAAGAATAGCTTTCATTGTTTTGGTATCATTGGAGAATGGCGCGGTGGCCAGATTATCGACCCAGGATTTTACAATGGCCTCGGTCTTCTCTTCCCCATGTTCGGCAATCAACATCGCTACCAGGGACTGGTTGTATACTTTTTTGGAGGTACGCAGCAGTAGCTTGCCTTTCCATTTTGTATCTCCAAGTGCCTCGTAAGTCGTGAGTTGTTCAGGAGTAACCCGATCTGTAGCATAAACAATGGTGCGTGCCCGCAGAGACAGACCAAACCAGCGATTCTTTGGATCTTTCAGGTGGGAAGGGATGTTCTTGTCCAGAATCGGTGACTGTATGGTGGCAAGAAGCCCTTCGTTGGCAGCATGCCAGAGATTACCGGCATCTACGGTGAGCAACAGGTCGGCGCGACTATTTTTCCCTTCCGCTTTTAGACGTTGCATCAGTGGACCGGCTTTGTCCGTCACATAAATTATTTTTTCTCCGGTTTCTTTGGTGTAAGCCTCAAAAAGTGGTTTTATAAGATGTTCTTTTCTGGCTGAATAGACGACGATTTCGTCTGCCATAACAAATTCCTGGCCGATGCTTACAAGCAGGGCAACTGTCAGGAACAGAGTGCTGATTCTTTTTAAAAACATTATTTCCTCCATGGAAATGTGTAGTTTGTGTATCTGTACTTAATTAGGTTGGCCTTACTTTTGGCGCAAGACGGCTTCTATATACAAGGTGCAGATGGGCTTGTCAATTGGTTTTGTTAGGTGTGCCTTACTTTTGTGAGAGCCTTTTATGCGTGGCAGGCACATGCATCGTCTTTGCAGGAATGAATTTCGATGGTAATATGATCCAGCTTCGGAATTGTAGCCAGACGTTTACGATATTCCTGAGAGGTTTTGGGATTTCTTGCTACCAGGCTGATAAGTAAGCCCATACTATTGGAACCTAAATGCCAAAGGTGTAGGTCAACTACTTTGGTGTCAAGATCGCCTTCCATAGCACTTATAATTTCCTTGCTGGTAGTCTTTTCTTGACTACCATCAAGCAGGATAAAACCACTGGAAGTAAGCAATCCCCAGGCCCAGCGTCCGATCAATAATCCGCCAACAATTCCCATTAAGGGATCAAGAGCCACTAGTCCCAAAAATTTTCCGGCCAAAAGAGCTACAATGGCAAGTACTGAGGTGAGGGCGTCAGCCAGAACATGGAGATAGGCTGCTTTTAGGTTATGGTCGTCGGGTTGGGCATGGTGGTGATGGTCATGATCGTGCGTGTGATGATCGTGTCCGCCTCCATGCAACACCCAGACACAGACTACATTGACCAACAGGCCAACTACTGCAACTATTATGGCGTCGTTGAAACCGATGGTTACCGGACTGAAAAAGCGACGAAAGGATTCCACTATCATGTAAACTGCTGTAACCCCGAGAAATAGCGCCGAAGTATAGCCTGCAAGAATTCCAAACTTGCCGGTACCAAAACTGAAACTGGTATTGTCGGAATAGCGTCTGGCCATGATATAGGCAAACCAGGTGATGCCAAGTGCCAGAGCGTGAGTACCCATATGGTAGCCATCTGCTAAGAGAGCCATGGAGCCGGTGAGCATTCCAGCACTTATTTCCACACCCATGGTGATAAAGGTGATAATGATCACCACTATGGTTTTTCTTTCGTTGCCTCTTGTGCACTGTTCATAGCTATGAGTGTGCTGGATCTGTTGTTGAGCCAAAGTATGCATATTTCTTCCTTAAAATGTGATTAAAATAGCAGGTGTTCCAGAAGGATTTTTACACCAATTCCTATCAGGATTAGGCCACCAGCCAGTTCAATTTTATCTTCAAATATATGGCCGAAAAATGCGCCGATGTAGGTGCCTGCCAAGCTCAAAATAAAGGTTACGAGTCCGATAATTAGGACAGGCTCAAGGATTGAAATATCTAGAAAAGAGAAGGTTACGCCAATGGCTAGAGCGTCGATACTGGTGGCTATGGCAAGAGTAAATAATATATAAATATTGAGTGGGTCACGATCATTTTCTTCGCGTGTCTGTCTTGAGTCGTATATCATCTTGCCGCCAATAAGAACAAGGAGTGTAAAGGCGATCCAGTGATCAATTGCCTGGAGCCAGTCACCGGCAAGACTTGCTAGTTCCCAGCCAATCCATGGCATAAGGCCCTGGAAAAAGCTGAAAAAGATGGCGATGCGCAGAGCGTGCCGCAAACGCATTTTATGGATAATGGCACCACTGCTTACTGAGACCGCAAGGGAGTCGGCAGCAAGTCCCACAGCTATGAATAAAAGTCCTATAAAATCCATTTATCGTATTTTCCCTAGATGTTCCATTAATTCTTCTATCAGCAAATCTCGGTTATCCACATCCAGGCTGGCATTTTGTAAGCAGCCTCTTATGTGATCCCCTACTATCTGTGTCCAGACTCCACGCAGGGCACTGGAGGCTGATGTAACTTGACGCAGCACATCCATGCAGTCCTGGTCTTCGTCAATCATTTTACTAAGCCCTCTCATCTGTCCCTCGATGCGACGCAATCTGGTGACTAGTCGTTTTTTGTCCTGATCCGTTCCGCACAATCCCATGGCTGCTCCTCCCTACTATATGGTTATAGGGGGGTACCCTATAGAGGGGGCGCTTAAAAGTCAATTGATTTTAAATCAATAACATTAAAGGAAGTTGAGATGTTTCAGGTGGTATTAAGTAACAGTGGAAAAAGAAACAATATTTTGGCAGCAGAAAAAACGGATTTTGATATCAGGATAAACAAAAAAAGAGAGAGGGTACTAAAAGAGAGTCTTTTTAAGTCACCATGGAGCATGCTCCATGGTGACTTAAAAATTTAGAAAGAGTTGCCAATGGCAAACATACCGGCAGTAAGAATAAAATAGCCAAAAATAACGAGAAGTACTCCGCTTACCAGGCGTATGGCCACAGGGTGACTATTCACAGCACGAATCCTGTGCCGAATTGATTGTGATGCGTAGCCTGCGAGTAACATTGGAATGGCAAATCCCAGTGAATAAAAAAACAGTAAGACCAACCCGGAGGTGAGTTCTCCCTGTGTTGCGACCAGTGCCAGAACTCCGGAAAGCATTGGTCCAACGCAGGGTATCCAGATAATGCCGAGAGTCATGCCAAGGATCAGCCCAGACCATTTTCCCTTGCTTTGAAACTGCTGAGCTTTATAGAAAAAAGTGAATTTCTTAAAGACATTTATGCCAAACAGCATGGAAAGACCAAAAATAATAACGACAATACCAACCATTTTTTCAACCACGGGCATAACACCGGCAACGGCTCCTGCAAAGAGAGACGTAAGTACCCCCATCAGCATAAAGCTGAAGCTGAGGCCTATGACTATAAGCAGTGGTCGATATTTATTGTCGTCATTGGTTCCTGTTATGATAATAGGAACCATGGGAAGTACACAGGGGGATGCTATGGAAGCAAGGCCTGCAAAGGTAACCATAAGGAGTGTTGTAATACTGATTTCTAAAGGCATGATATGGTAATTAAGAATTAGGAATGGATTGGATCATACGACGGATATCCACGGCTTCTTTTACTCCGGGAGTCATACGTTTGATCTCTTTACCGCTGGCATCTGCAAGAAGTAAAGTGGGAAGTGCCCGAATACCATACTGGTAAAAAGTGTCCCTATCACCCGGGACGGTAGTCTGCACATATTGGATATCTACAGTACCTCGAAGTTCATCTGCCATGTCATTGAGAATGGAAATCTGTAAACGGCAAGGGCCTCCATTTGGGTCTAAAAAGAAAATCACTTTATGAGATGCCAATGGGCGAACTGCGGATGGAGCAGCTATGGTAGTGCTCCTCTCTGTGCCAGATATTACAGAGTTGGAAGGTTTGTTGGGCTGCTCGTCACTTGAACAGGCTGTAAAGAGAAGGAGTAAGGCAGGAAATAAAAAATATTTATACATAGTTATTCATCCAAAATGTGGTTTTGTTGATCTGTCGAAACTAAAGGCCTTCTTAATAAATACAGCTGACAATATAAACTGTGCCACCGGACTGTCAAGAATATAACTAAAAGCTTAAACAGTTTTGACTGACTCTTCTATAGAGTTTCATAATAAAGCCGCAGAAAGTGTAGTCGAAAATAACGAGTTCCAGTTTTCAGGATGGGATTTTTAATAATCAAATTTTATATATTATGCTTACCGATCTTTACAGGCATGTAGGCCAGCCAAATCCCCAGCGCCAGGGAAGTCCTGTACAGGGCATACCGCCAATACGCACCGCCCTGTACATAAGCTCACCTATGGTTTGATAGATTGTTTCCAGTTCTTCAGCTGTGACATCATATTCTGTCAGCAAAACACCACTTCTTGTTTTTTCGGTTTCAATTACACAGGTTTTTAGTTGCATGTCCGCTTCTTTTCGCCTGGTAAAACTTATGCTGCTGTTATCCTTTTGTGATGCTCCGCTATGATATACTTTGTCATGTCTGATGCAGCAGGCCTCCCAGGGAGGACGTTCGCCGTGGATACTTTCGAAAGTACTTATCTTCCCTGCTATATATTGCCATCCAACAGAGAGCCCACCACTACAGCCATCACTCGTAAACGGTGCAAGGGTAGAAGTCGGGACCGCAATTTGAGCAAGTAGTTTACTGTGACGATTCAGCTCGAATTTTTTGATTTGTTCTTCAAAACCAGAAACATCTTCGGCAAGCAGTGCACTGCTCCATAGCATTTGAAAGAGGAAAAACAAAGATACAAGAGAAAAAGTTTTAAGACTCATGGTGAATTATCCCGATAGATCCGTTGGGGAAGATCCTTGTTGAACAGTACCATGGCATTAAATGCCAGACGTTCAACGCTGGTCAGTTCTTTAAACTTTTTACGCACGCTCACAGCAAGTTCCGGTTCATCAGTGATAATACCATTCACACCAAGAGACATCATGCGAAACATTGCAACTTGTTCGTTCACAGTCCACACATACACATCCTTTTTCGCATTATGGATACTGCGAATAAATGCTGGTGTTGCTGCTGCCATATTGATTGCCATAAAGTCAAGCTCCATGGATGAGAGTTTACCTATGGATTTGGTGGTAAGAAGCCCAGTGTTCCATTGGGGCTGTATACTGTGAAATTTCTGGATACCGTCAAGCTTTAGCGACATTATCGCTACATCGTCTGCCATTCCTGCCTGTTCCACGATAGCAGCAACCCGCTGTTCCAGTTTGTCAGTGTGCCCATAGTATTTGAGTTCGATGAGGACTTTGGCATTTCCTTTGGCCAGCTGCAACACTTCAGCAAGAGTTGGTGTACGTTCAGCGGAAAATTCCTGGGCAAACCAGCTGCCGATGTCGATGGCCCTGGTTTCATCATATGTGATGTCCCAGACCTTCTTGTTTACTCCAGCAAGTTTCATGAAATCACTGTCATGGATAACAATAACCTTCCCATCTTTGGTTTCCTGTACATCAATCTCCACCCAGTCCGTGCCGTCGGTTATCGCTTGTTGAATGGATGTGAGGGTGTTTTCCGGCGCTTTGCCAGCAGCGCCACGGTGGGCGATGATCTGAATATCCTGTACTGTTTTGAAATCCTGAAGCAGGTGAAAACTTCCCCACAACGCTGTACCACAAAAGATTAGGAGGCTCGTGATAAGCAAGGGCAGCTTGATAGCTTGTTGTTGTGCTCCTGGTTTAGTAACAAAAGATAGTGGAATATCGTGTGACTTGTTCTTGTAGAACAGTATGAGTAGCGATGTGAAACTTCCCGAACTATAGGTTGTGATAAGGAAATTTGCAATGCTCGCAACTGTAACAAATACGGCCAGAAAAGAGAGGAGTTGGGGGGTAGATTCTAAAAAGCGGGGAGCCAGCAGTGATCCAAAAAAGTGTATGCTGCCAAGAATCGCAGCTCCTACGCCAAAGGTCAGGGTTGCCCACAATGTAAGGCTTATAAATAGATCTTTTTTGTATCCTTGAATCTGTTCAGAACTCACTGAAAAGAGTTGGGATGCAGGTGTGCTTGAAAAGAGGAGGATTGGCAGGCTCAGTGACCAGTTGAACAGTTTTCGTATGAGCAGCTGGCTCATGATGAGTAGCAGAATGATTATAATCGCAACGGTTATCAGAAAAACTGGTGGTTTCGTGGTGAGGTAATAGTTGATGTCGTAATCAGTAATGGTAAACCAGGCAATTACAGCTGACAGAAAAACAAAAGGGAGGGTGATGAGCAGTAGGCGAAGTACAAGTTGCAGAGCAAAAACAAAAATCTTCTTACTGTGTTTTGCTGTATAACTAAGAGCATTAATGGCAGTGAATTGTTGTTTGTGTAAATGACCATAGATCACTACCATGAGCGATGTTTGTTCAAAAACAAGGATTGTGATCATCAGAGAGGCGAAAAAAATCAGGGATGCTATCCCGGCAGGGGATAGAATAAACCAGGCTATATCAAAATCAGAAAGCATTGGCTTTCCCGATAACTGAAGAAGCAACTGTCCTACGATAGCAGTGAGTGGGGCAAAGATGGTTGCTGCAATGGCAGAATAGAGTAGGTGGATGGTGAAGATCTGCCGGATGTTTTTAGCACTCAACTGTATGCTTTGCGGTATGATAGACTTGTAGGATGATGCTGTCATTGTTTTCCCTGTTTGTTAAGAACAGACCCGATTTCGTCCCTGTTCTTTTGCCTTGTACATAGCCCTGTCTGCACTATTTATCATGTCATCACTTCCGTCATCCTCTTCATACACCGCAATGCCTATACTTGCGGTGCACTCAATAGTATTTTTTTCGTAGCTGAGTGGATTGTTCATGATGCCCAGACGTAATTCCTCAGCCTTGTTGGTGGCAGTTTTAATGTCACATCCCTTTAAAATGATCAGAAATTCTTCTCCACCCCAGCGGCTGACGATATCAACTTCCCGTAATCGTTGTGATATGAGTTCTGCAATATGTTTTAAGATAGCGTCTCCAGCCAGGTGGCCGTAGGTGTCGTTAATCTGTTTAAAATGATCTATATCCAGCAATAATAGTGAAAGATCCGTTGGGTGCCGCTTCAGGTCAAGAAGAACCTGCTTGAATAACATATCCAGGGCATGCCTGTTGTAAAGACCGGTTAACTTGTCTTTTGAGGCCATTGTTTCAATATCCTTCTGGTAAAAGGATATTGTTCGATTAGTGAGTACAAGTACGACTGTGCTGATAACAGCACAAATCGCCAGATTGAGAAACAGTGCCTTTACAAGTTTATTAGATCCTGGCAGCTCAGTCTGTAATACAACCAGATACCAGTCAAACTCATCTATAAATCTGCTGTTGAGTAGAACCTGTTGATCGTTGTATTTATGTTGCAGTGACAGCGAGTTATTTGAGGTGATTTTTGTTATTAAATCCTGGTCTTGTAAAAGTGTGTACAACTCTGCAGCTTGTGGGGAGTTTTTTCCTGTGGCTGAAGTGTAATTACTGAGTTTGATATTGCCTTTCCTGTCAATAAACAGGATGTCTCGCTGGTATTTGTCCTGATAGTGGTTGATGAGCTTTTGTACTGAGTTGACTGTTAAACCAACACCGGTAGCACCTATAAAATTATTCTGGTAGTCATACACCCGATAGTTAATGAAAAAGGTTAGGGCATTGTTGTTTTCCTTATCACTGTCCACGTTTATTTCATAATCTTCCTTCAAGTCACGAACTCGAAAGTACCAGGCATCACTGCTTTCATCAGGACTCACCTGTTTCACCAGGCCGTCAGGGTGGTAGTAGTTGCGTGTGTGCTCTGAAATGAAAAATGCTGTGACGGTGTTATATCTTGTCTGGATTTCGTTTAAATATCGAATGATTGCGTCATGGCTTTGCTCTTCATTTAAGACCCAATCGCGTAGGAATGTGTCTGAAGCCATGAGCGATGAGATGAAAAGTGGCTGTAGAAGATCACGTTGGATTTCAGAGTAGATATTATCACTGGTGAGTGGCAGTTCACTATAGGTGACTTGGTGCCTGAGGGATGCGATTGAGACAAAGTAACTGGCAAGGCTGGTAAGTAAGAAACCACTGATAAGCAGGACTGTGATAAATGTAACCAGTCTTTTTCTCTGTTTGAACATGTTTATTGGCTCCTTCGGGCTCAGGGCTGGAATATGTTTTGATTATAGCAGTAATTCAATCATAGATTGCAGCCATTGAACAGAATAATTGGATGATAGCGCTGATGAAACCATTAAGGGGAAATGCTGTGTGTCAGATCATATACACATCAAAGCGGCTGTTCTTCATTTTGATTACATGGCTGGGGGGGGTGTCACAAAGCAGTGGCGCGCCCTTGGGACGTTTTACAACTACTCGTTTTTCTGCATGTTTTATCGCTGCCAGGAAAACCTTGTCGGCATCGTTATCATCACCAACCAGTTCACGGATAATACGCATCTCCTGCTTGTTGAGTGCGGACTTGTTACGATGGGGATACATGGGATCCAGATATATGGTGTCGACGATATTTTCAGGTTTTGCAATGAGTGTCGCAGCTTCTCCGTGGAGCAGGTGTGGATTGTTGGCCTGAATACGTTGCAGACCATCCTCAAGCAATGCTGCTAAAAAGGGGGATCGTTCAATCATACGTACCTTGCAGCCAAAACATGCAAGTAGGTGGCTGTCGATACCAAGCCCTGCCGTGGCGTCCAGAATCGTGGGCCTTATGTTGGCTTTTATGCCAACTGCACGGGCCAGAGCCTGTTTAGTCCCACCACCATGTCGTTTGCGGTAAAGGAGGCTGGCAGCCTGAAAATCAACGTAGAGTTTGCCTTGGATTGCATTGTGGTACCGAAGCTCAAGTCCGTTTTTGCTATAGAAGAGGAGGGTTTTAGGGCAATTATCCTCTGCATGCTGAATGATCGGTAGTTGCAGCTTTACAGCAAGCTCTTCAGCCTGTTGCTGGAGTCTTGTTTCGCCTGGTTGGAACGAGATGGCAGCAGATTGGGAGGGTTTATTGAGGTCTGTAAGCATGGCCGAAGAGTAACAGGGCAATACCTTGAAAACAACTGAAAAGTTGGGTATAAGCAGTAAGACATAAGAGTGAATCGTGAGTCATGCGAAAAAATAAACTTTGATGGCGTTGTAAAACTCTCCATCTCCTTCGTTGCTGCATATTTTCTATCATTACGACTTACCTTAGTACGCCGAAATGATAGAGAATGTTTGCGCCTCGGGTATGAAGTTTTTTACTTAATCATCTGAAATCTGGGTTTTTACGAGTCCATAAATTTTGAAACAGGAAAGAGAACAATGAGGAAAAAAATAACCATCATAGGTGCTGGAAACGTCGGCGCTACTGCTGCTCACTGGGCCGCTGCCAAGAACCTTGGAAATATCGTACTGCTTGATGTTGTAGAAGGAATCCCACAGGGAAAGGCCCTTGACCTTTCCCAATCAGGACCCGTCGAAGGTTTTCATTACAAAGTACAGGGTAGTAATGATTATAACGATTCTGCTAATTCAGACGTTGTGATTCTCTGCGCTGGTCTTGCCAGAAAACCTGGTATGTCTCGCGATGATCTTCTGGCTATTAATGTTGCCATTGTCAAATCTTGTGCCGAAGAAGCTGTAAAGCATTCTCCCGATTGTATTCTTATCGTAGTGACCAACCCCATCGATGCCATGGTACACACTGCTTTTAAAGTAACCGGACATCCCAAAGAAAAAGTGATTGGCATGGCTGGCGTGCTTGATTCAGCAAGATACCGCACATTTTTAGCAGATGCTTTAGGTGTTGCACCAAAAGATGTGAACGCACTTGTTCTTGGAATCCATGGCGATAACATGATGCCCATGGTTCGTCTTGCCAATGTTGCTGGTGTACCCATCACAGATCTGCTTTCCAAAGAAGAGATCGACGCAATTGTGCATAGAACCCAGACTGGTGGTCTTGAAATTGTAAATCATCTGAAAACTGGATCAGCTTTTTATACACCGGGCCTTGCTGCTGTCGAAATGGCAGAAGCAGTACTTACCGATTCCAAACGAGTGCTTCCTTGTGCGGCATATCTGGAAGGTGAATTTGGTGTTTCCGGATATTTTCTTGGCGTGCCTGTTGTTCTTGGTGAGAAGGGTGTTGAAAAGATCCTTGAGTTTGAACTCACCGATGAAGAAAAAGAAGCTCTACAACTTTCTGTACAGGCAGTTGAAAAACAGATGCAGGCAACCGGATTATAAGCCACCTTGCAAAACAGACCTGAAAAGGATGTTAGTGTCTCTGCCAGCCTTTCCCGAATAGAAGGGATAAGCCTATCTCCGCTCGATCTTCTCCCACATGAAGACCTGGCGGAAAAGCTTGTGGAACTGGCTCTTTCCGGTGTGCCATCCGGTATTCCTCCGGAATCAGCAGCCAGTCTACAGCAGATAAAAAATGCTCTGGCCCGGGAACCCGTGTCGGAGCTACAGGTAGTGGTATTTGGTGGTGGTACTGGGCTCTCCACCATCATTGGTGGCGACAGCCGTGCCGTTTCCTGGATAAAAGATCCTTTTTCAGGGCTCAAAAATCTGTTTCCCAAAACACGTTCCATCGTTTGTATCACAGACGATGGTGGTTCAACGGGGGAGATGCTAAAAGATCTTCCTCTTATTGCCCTTGGTGATATTCGACACGTTTTACTCTCTTCCATTCAGCTGAGTAAACTTCAGGATTTATATGGTTTATCCGTGGGGCAGTCCACTGCCTGTGTTGCTGTACTGGCAGATGTTTTTAACTATCGATTTTCTGTAAAACCTGAAAATAGTGAGCAGTTGCTTCGTGATTGTGGGCTCAGTAAGCAGACTGTCCTCCCTAGTCCCATCACTCTGCTTCTTAAAAGAGCAGTGGAAAACCTGTTTGACGATACTCGTTTACGTGTAACATTGGAAAGACCACAATGTCTCGGGAATCTCATTCTGGTATCCTCAGTCTATGAACAGATACCACCGCATTATAATGCTGAAGATCTGCTTACGGAACATGAACTGCTCCGTCAAAATCTCAACAGGGGAATAGCATCCCTTTGTGTAATACTGGGAGCTGATGAAAGGGCTGTCGTTCCTTGCTCAACAGTTCCCGCTGAACTCAGTGTTCGCTATACCAATGGTGTGCAGGTAACGGGTGAACATAAGTCTGGAGCAGCGCGCCGCAATTGTCCTGTTGAACATGTGTGTGTGAATTTTTGTGAGGAACCAGTCCTTGCTCCTGATATCAAGACGCTGATCGAATCTGCTGATATTATGATCATGGCGCCGGGTAGTTTGTACACTTCATTGATCCCTATCTTTCAGATCCCGGGTATTGCTGAAGCGGTGAAAAAGAATCAGAAAGCCCTGAAAATTCTGGTCTCCAACCTCTGGGTGCAGGCAGGGGAGACAGATCTTAGTCTTGCTGAACCGGATCGTAAATTTCATCTTTCTGATCTGTTGGAAGCCTACGAACAGAATATTCCCGGAGGAACCAATGGCCTTTTTAATAAGGTACTTTGCCTCTCTTTTAAAGATGTTCCGGCAACAGTCATTCAGAGCTATGCCGTTGAAGGGAAGATCCCCATTTATTTAGATAGAGACAAGGTCAGAAAACACGGAATTGTGCCCCTTGAGTGCAGTATTTATTCAAAGTCTGCACTGCGTGATTCTGGTGTGATTCGCCATGATCCACAACAATTTTCCCATGTTGTTCAAACACTATGGGCTGGCTTTTGTCATCTGCCCGCAACCTCCATGTCTCAGGTCTGTTGCACAGTGGAAAAGCCAGAATATGAAAAACATCTGACGGGTATGATGATTCCCTGCCTGCGGCATAAAAAGATAGATGAATATCTGGCAGGGATTTCAATACAACTCACCGCTGAGAAAAGTCGCCACCCCATCAATGTCCGAAAGATTCTGCAGCGCATCCTCTGGGACCATAAGGATATACCTCTTAGCCATCTACAACTTGTTAACGGTATTCAATGTATTCCCACAGAAAATTGGAAACGGAACCAGAATTGGGATCGGGTCTACTCTTTTTATGATCCCTATGATGGTTTTGTGAAGATCAGACAGGACCAATTTGATTCTGAAACGCATCTGGAGATTGCTTTTTTAGTCGCCCTTGGTCAATCCCTGCTTGGCAACTATGCAAAGAGTAAAGAAATTCGTAATATTCGAAACGACGGGCTTTTTCTGGGTAAGGCCTACCATCTGCAAATAAAAGACAGTGAAGAGCGAAAATGCTTTTTCTCAGAAGAGAACTTGGCTCTCTTCCTGGCACTTTCCCGAATGGTTCAAGATCCAGACGATCCTCAGCATTTCACTAGAATTGTAAATGGTAAAGAAGGCTTCACCCCACCGGGCCTACTTTTTGGACTGACTTATGCATGGTATCTGGATAACCGATTTGCCTCACACATTGAGTATAAAATGGCGGTAATCAGGATTGACCGCTCGGATCTGATCCCTGAACAGGTACGAATGCGAAGTCGTCGAGAAAAGCTTACTGATTTTTTCCGTGAAGTCGTCTTTGGCCATTGATTAGATAAAAGATGAAAAAGAATAGAGCATATGTTGCCGTTGCCCTGGCCGTCTTGTTGCTCATCTTTATTTTCTCTTTTCTCAAAATACGAGTACAAAAAGAACAAGCCGCAGAGATATCCCAGACGCAAAAACTCCCTCCTCCATCCACAATAGCTGAACATTTAACAACATCAGAATTGCCAGATGATATCTGGAGCCATGAAGTCTGGCTCGGAGATTATACAGAAATGGTTGGCCGCAGAATTATCCGAGTATTAATTCCGCCAGGGAAAACATTCTTCTTTCTGGATAAAGGTCAAAAACGGGGGCTTACCTATGACAATATGATGGCCTTTGAGCGCTACGTGAATAAACACCTGAAAAGCAAACATATGCAGGTAAAGGTTGTTGTTATTCCAACCTCACGAAAGAATCTGATTCCATACCTCAAACAGGGGTATGGTGATATCGTGGCAGGCAATCTCACAATAACAGAGGAGAGGCAGAAACTGGTGGATTTCAGTGATCCGCTCCTTGAGAATGTGGAAGAGATAGTTGTCAGTTCTGCAAATATTCCACTGTTGGGAAATATCTTTGATCTTTCCGGTCAGGATATCTACGTGAGAAAATCCAGCAGTTACTACGAATCCCTCCAGAAATTGAATGCTACCTTAACATCCCTTAATAAAAAGCCAGTTACGCTGCATATTGCAGATGAGTACCTTGAAGATGAAGATCTGCTGGAGATGATGAATGCAGGGCTGATTCCCATGATTGTAATGGACGCGCATAAGGCACAATTCTGGGGCAAGATTTTTTCTAATATCAAGTTGCAGAGCAAACTGAAGCTGCGCGTAGGTGGCAATATCGCATTGGCCGTTCGTAAACAAACGCCTGAACTCCTCCAGGTTGTAAACGGTTTTGTAAAAGAAAATAAAAAAGGCACCCTTGCAGGCAATATGCTTTTCACAAAGTATCTGGTGAATAGCAGCTACATCAAAAACAACTTGGAAGAAGTAACGCGAATCAAGTACCAGCAGGCCTATGAATTGTTTCAGAAATATGGACTTCAGTATGATTGGCCTCACCTGTTACTCATAGCCCTAGCCTTTCAGGAGTCTGGACTTGATCAGCAAAAGCGCAGTAAAGCAGGTGCTATAGGTATTATGCAGGTCTTACCCAGCACTGCCCAGGATAAAAACGTAGCCATTGAACATATAGAAATTCTAGAAAATAATATCCATGCCGGTGCCAAATACCTTCGGTTTATTAAGAGTAGATATTTTTCAGATAATTCAATGGATGAACTGAACAGTAATCTTTTCGCTATTGCCGCCTACAATGCTGGACCGGCAAGGGTTGCCAAGTTACGCAAAGAGGCAGCCAGTAAAGGATTAGATCCTGATGTGTGGTTCAATAATGTGGAGGTGGTGGCATCCCTTCGTATTGGCCGTGAAACGGTGCAGTATGTGGGCAATATCTATAAGTATTACATTGTTTACAAACATATTGTTAAACAGCGACAGGTGACAGCGCTTGGTAAGCAATTGATGGAGCAACAGTCTCAAGGGCGCTAAATTATAGACTACTCTTTTCTTCGGAGGGCGAGGGTGGTGGCTTAATAGTCTGTCGATATGCCCTAAGAGTTTAAAATAGCTTGCAATTTCATGTTGTGTCGAGTAGCTCTTCTCCTCTGAAGAAAGTTTTTCGCTGGTTTTCAGTTGTCAGTTGTCAGTTGTCAGCTGTCTTTTGGTTGAATTATCTTGAGATATGTAAAGTATCTTTTTATCGACACTACGTATATCGCGGGACTGTAGATATCCTTGGGTGCCGTGAAGAAGTCACTATCGTTTGATTCTGTGTCGTTGTCTTGTTGTTTTTCCTGTAGTTACAATATGTAAGGATGTGTGATGTTGTTTTGACATAGGAGGAAGAAATTATGGCCTGGAGTATTGATAGGTTCATTTTTTAGTTTTATATGTGGTTGGTGCTAAAAGTATACAAGTAAATGTGTAATACGGTGATAAACAAGTTCCAGGATGCACTGCGTGCATCCTGGAACGGCCGAGCTGTGCGGTACACCGACCGACCTGATTAGTTCCCGGCACGCTGAAGCGTACACCGAGAACAAATCGCTCGAACGGTACCCAGC
>JAFLJS010000046.1 GCA_022712895.1 Desulfocapsa sp. | reverse complement strand
TTATGCAATAATTTTAGGCATGTATACGATCTTCAGTAAACTCCACAACTTTGTAAGTTTGTCGTGATGCCTTCCATAAGTCAAGTTTTGATTGCATATTAAACCAACTTTCGGGGGTCGTTTCAGTAGCTTTACCAATTTTTATTGCCATCTCAGGACTGAGAGAGGCCTTGCAGTTAATTAATGCAGATAATGTTTTACGAGTAACTCCTAAACGCTTGGCGGCCTCTGTTATTGTTAAACCCAATGGTTTAATAACATCCTCCCTTAATATTTCTCCGGGATGGGTTGGTTTTCTTTTGGTCGTCATTTTATATATCTCCGATATCTTGCCCGTTTTAAATGTAAAGCCACTGTTTGCAATTACTCTACTGTAATTTCAGGAGTCTTTTTGGGAGGCAGTTTTTAATGATAATCTTCATAATTCACAGATGTCGCATCTACTCCATCAAACCCAAATGTTACTCGCCAATTCCCATTTACCCATACAGCCCATGTCCCTTTTCTATCTCCTGATAATTCGTGCAACTTATATCCCGGTAAATTCATGTCTTCTGGGCATGTCGAAGCATCAAGTCTATCGAGAATACGAAGAAGTTTAGGCGCATGTTGATGATTGACGTGTTTTAGATTGTTTTTGAAAAATAGCTTCTTCAACCCTTTGTGTTTAAAAGATATAATCATGCTAGTATTATTTTAATGAGGTTGAAGGAAATTTAATTGCTCTTTAGGGACAAAGTAACTCGAAACCCGTAACGTGTCAAGTTACATGTTTTTAAAAAAGTAGCGTACTTTAAAATTGGAGGGATCAACAGCATAACGGCCGGTATCAGCCAGCCCCAAGCAATTTAACCGACCAATGTTATTCGCAGCTGTGAGATTGAGTAACCTACCAGTTTCATATGGAAAACCGCGCTGCTTGGGGTCGGCTGCATACCTTTGTTAGCCCCATATTTGCAACGCGACTGCAATGACTGTAAGTGCCACTATCAACAACCCAAAAAAGAGTGGTACATTTTTTTCTGTAGAAGTAAAAGACTTATATTTTTTTGGACGTAGGCCTTTCCCAAGTGCTATCCATTCCGCTGAGTATATTTGAGCACCGAGATCTTTTTCTAGACGAAGGATAACGTCAAATTTTGCCTTATTAAGCTTGCCATAATTGTCGATAAGATTTCGCCATGAATTGCATAGAAGCAATCCAACTGTGGAAAAACCGTATAGTATTGCTATTGATCCACTATTAATTGCACCCGCTTTCACAAACAGACCAGCGATAGCAAGCAAGCTGCCAATTACTGTAATAAAAAAAGCGTTAGTTTTTTGTCTTCTTTGAATTAAACTTTCTGATGATTCCAGCATTAATTTGTATAATTCAAATACATCTTTCTTGTCCGATGAAAAGCAATTGTCAAATTCTTCTTTTAGCTCATATAACGATTGTAATTTTGTGATAGCACTTGCATCTTCGCAATTTTTATTTATTTCAATGACTTCTTTAGCAGCTTCTTTTGCTTTTTCAATCTCCCATTTTGCATTAGTAGATTCCTCACAAGACTTGGGGTTGTAGACTATTATTGCTTCTGCTTGGCTAATAGCAATTTTTGCTTTTTGTTTCCATTCTTCGTTCCCAGAACTATCCAAAAAGATGGGGTGAAAATCTAAGGAATAATCCTTAGCAAGTTCTTTCAACCTCATCTTGGCATATTTCCTGTCTTTAAACCTGTGTATGACAAATAATTTCATAGGCTAATGTGTATTCCTATCGTCCACCACCGATAAGTGTTTTAAGATTAGACCACGTCCAGTTATAAATTTTGTCTGATGCGGTGGCAGACGTGGGTTTAGTACAATTTTTATCAGAATATGCAGCCAACAAAAAATATGGCTTATTTTTTTCTTTAGCAATTAACAATTCAGCTGCAACACCTGATGCTATATGTGTCATTGTACCGCAAAGAACTATTATTACATCAACGTTATCCATGCGATGTCTAACTTTTTCTTTCCAATCACCTGTTAAATGATCTTTAACAGAATTATCCTTAAAGTCGAAAGGGCTGTCTAGTAATTTAGCCTGACCAGCAAGCATTATTTTTACCCCATCATCATGATCAATATCAAAGCTAATAAAAACTCTCTTTTTTGTTGTCATATCAATTCTCCTTTTCAAAGGGCTAACGTTCTAAATCACCGGCTGGCCTTAGATTAATATGCCAACTTAATGCGTGGCAAGATACTGGAATAACATCTGAAGATTGCGCGTGTGAGCCAGTCGGGTGCATTTTTTTGTTATGTTGTTATTTTTCTTTTTAAATGAGCATCATACCTAAGTTTCTCGAATCGATGTTGAGATTAGGTTAATTTGTTTCCTAGTTTTGCTTTCCTTATTTCTTCCATTGGGTCAAAGATTTCCGAGCGATCAGTTTGATCATTGTACCTTACTAATATGGTATGGGAGATTTTTCCTTGTTTCAATATCTGTGCTGACAGATCACTTTCATTTCCTTTTAAATGGTGTTCTTTAAGAAGATCAAGATGGGATTCTATTGTTCTTTCCATTAGTTCACTGCTCAAATGATTTTGAATTATAAATTTAACTGTATTCCCTGAAGTAGTATTGGCATAAATTGAAAATACTTGGGAGTAACCACTATTGGATATTTTATTTGGGGAACTTGCTATGACAGTATATTTGAACCCCGATACTTTTTTGTAAAATAGGATTAAGGCGTTTTTAACAATATGGTAATGATCTTTACCCATTTCTTTAAAAAATGAATCAAAATATGCTTTTCCTATAAAGAAAACTATGGCTGTCGGCAAGAATAACTCAACACCCGCAAATGGGCCATGTACTCTTGACTCTTTGACAAATTTAATACCAGATGAATCAATTGTGCTTATTAGATTATTGAATGTTTCTTCTGGTATGTTTTCATCATATGATAAGAATATATGATGATTATCTGTTGGAGGAGATGTGTTATTTGCCATTTTACAATTTATTTTGGGATGATTGTGATTATTTTTCAAAACATAACGGTCTAAATCACCGGCTGGCCATGGGCAAACCGTGGTGCTGGTGCGCAGTAAATACTAAAGCAAACATCCGAAAATCGGGCGTGTGGGCCAGTCGGGTGTATTTTTTTGTTATGTTGTTTTTATTGTTATGCCA
>JAFLJS010000026.1 GCA_022712895.1 Desulfocapsa sp. | reverse complement strand
GCAGTGCCCGGGCATACAGCACGGTGCGAGCTGCTCTTTTCCCCTTTGTTGAAATAGCCTCTAAATCTCTTCGTTCTTCTTCAGTAAGTGTTACTCGGTATCTCGGAGCCATAATAGTTCCCCATGGTTTTGGAACAATTAAAACACACTATGTCGAACATACGAAGTCTTATGTTTTACATTGTACTAGAAGTGAAAAGAACATGACTTGCAAAAAAAACGTTCATAACGTGTTTTTCTCAACAGATAATCCTAACTATAGGATTTGAAGGGGTTTTACGCTGCTAAATTGCAATTGCAAGTTGTGTGTGCTATACTGTCTCGTCGAACTGTTAGTTGGTTTTTGCGTTTTAATTACTGACCCGGGAGAAGATACGTGCAACAGTGGAATGAGATAGAACGACGAAAACCTGCAAGGGAGAGAAGGGAAAGGTCAGGTAGACGATTTAAGAATGAACGTCGCTTTGATTTTCGTGAAGCTCAGCCACCTGCACGCCGTTCAGTGAAAGCCTGGATGCGTTCTCTCATTAATGCTCGCCTTGGTGTGGATCGTCGAAAGGGAACAGAGCGCCGAATTGTTGATCGGCGCAGTGCGGAGTTACGATCTCTGCTTACTCCTCAAGAGATTGCTGATTTGCTGAGCTATTAACACATGCCTTTTTTTGTTTAAAGCGCATTAGCATCCCTTCCGTGGCAAAAATCAACAGGCCGCACCAAACTAGGGAAAAGCCCACCATTTTTTTCCCGGAAAATGCCTCCCCGTAAACAAAAACCCCAATGCAGAGTTGTAACGTAGGGGCGAGATATTGCACAATCCCAAGGGTTGAGAGTGGCATTCGGTGTGCCGCAAATCCAAAGAGCAAAAGAGGGAGAGACGTAACAATACCGGTTCCAAGCAGTAATAGACGGCCCGTGTTATCCTGGTGTATGAAATCAGATTGCCCCTGTGTCGTAAGATAGACAAGGAAACAAAAGGCAGGAATGGAAAGCAGGCTGGTTTCCAGACAGAGCCCCTCAAGGGAGGGGAGGGGAGATGTTTTCTTCAGTAATCCGTAAAATCCAAAGCTGAAAGCCAGGAAAAGTGAGATCCAGGGAAATTGTCCGTAGAAAAAAGTGAGATAACATACACCGGAAAAGGCGAAGAAAACGGCTAGCCATTGCCCACGTCGCAAGCGTTCCTGTAAAAAAATAAAACCAAGCAGAACATTGACCAGAGGATTGATATAGTACCCTAGGCTTGATTCTACGATATAATCATTATTCACCGACCAGATGTAGACGATCCAGTTTCCTGAAATAAGAAGCGCAGCGAGTAATACCGGCAGCATGATTTTTTTGTCTCGCAGAAGGGGGAGCAGTTTTCCGGCCTTTCTGCCAATGAAGAGAAGGCCCAGGGTGGCAACAACTGACCAGACAATACGGTGGCATAGAATTTCGACTGATGATGCCGGGGCAAGAGCCTTTAAATACAGAGGGAGTAAGCCCCAAAGAGAAAATGCGGCTATTGCTGCCAGTAAGCCTTTACTGCTGTCCTGCATTATGTCATTGTTCCTGTTTTGGTGGCGGTGGCCATACGTAGACACCATTTACGACAGGTGGGAGAATTGAAGGGCCACGTTGACCTGACCGAGGGGGGGAGTAGCTACTACTGCACCAGTCGTGATCACGAGTTCCGCCAAAATAGGGTACAGCGAGTTTTTCTTGTAGAAGAATGGTCGCCAGGTCTCGTCCGTCGAACTCAATATCGGCAAGAAGCCGGAAATACTTGCCCCTTTCTGTCCGATGAAGGTTGACCACCTTAGCACTCTTTAATAGAGAATGAACTCTGTTTTTAGCAAGTAGTGCAATTTTTTTCTCCTGCTCGCATTTACTCTTCCTTAATTCAGGTGTATCGATTCCCAGGAGACGGATCACCATATTTTTGCCCACTATTGGAGGTGCATTCGGAATGTCAAATGTTATTGAATCACCGTCGTAATTAGCTATATATTTGACATTTAGATAACTTGTATTGCTCTTTGCAGAGAGACATTCAGGGAGTACAGTCATTAGAAAGAGGAGGAAAAGATACAGTATAGATTTGGTCACCAGTAATAAACCATTTCGAGTTTAATAAAATCATCTTTTGCCATGGCGAATGCAGGGTCTTCATAATCCATGTCTACAAAAAATGATGCATCAAGGTTGAGGCGTATGGAATCACCAAGGCGTCGACTGGCTTCAATGGCAAGAATAGTGGACCCTGAGTCCAGATCCCGGATAGCACCTAACAGAACAGTAGAATCAGCCATATCGTTTACTGCAAGGCGGACTCCAGCCATGATGTCATTTTCGTAAATGGTTGGTAACCATCCGTTATTACGGTCATCGTATACATATTCACCGATCAGCCCCATATCCATCATGGTATCAGCGATAGCTGTAAATGTATATTCAAAACCGAATGTGGTAGCGGCGTAGGATCTGCTTTGTCCTGTACGATAATATGCTTCTCCCTTTAAAAGCCATTCTCCAGCCATAAGTTGTATATCAAGGCCGGTTTGGCCGATCTGTTCGTAGTAGGGAAACAGAGATGGGGTCTTGAAGATTTCATCGAATGCCAGCCGCAAAACAGGATCTCTTGCAGTGCCATTAAAGTAGTAAATGCCTACATCAGCAGTGGCAAGATTTGTGGAATAGCGGAAGGCAAAATCAAAATGATGTTCTTTGCTGCTGCTTTCGTATTGTGTCTGGTTTGTGTTTACTGGGATTGGGGTTCGGAACCTGCCGTTGGCTCCAGGGAAAGTGCGTTCCCGAAACCAGGGTAGGGCAAAGGCTTCCATTACGCCCCATTCTTTAGGGACAGTGAGATGGACCATCGGCTGCCCAAGTTTTTGTTCACCGTCAAGTGCTTCAACCTGGTCTGTCTGGTTGATGATATCTACGAGATGCACAAATTCAGTGGCACCCCAGAATACGTGTCCAAGGCCTGCTGTGATTTCAAAATTATCAGTATAATAAAGGAATTCAGCCATCCGCAGATCTCCGTGACTGCGTTCATTATCTTGACTGTCAATACGATAAAACCCTTCTATGGTGAGGCTCAGATTATTGTGGAAGTCATGAAAAAACTCTACATTGGCAGCAACCGATGCTGATTGATCCCCTTGATTTTGCCAGGCAGGGTTACTGACAAAAAGAAAACCTTGAAGAGACAGGTCTCCCCTTATCTCTGCCGCATATACCGTAGTGTATGGCAGCAGATTGAGGGCAAGAAAAGCAAACAGGAACTTAATCATCGAATACGTTTCAAACTTGTGGAGTTAAAATCGTTGTCAGTGAGGCCGGTTTGGAAAGCGTAATTACTCCACACAAGGCTTGTTGATTTGCCGGTTTGGTGGTTTACCATCTCCATGGAATCTGCACGCCAGTATTTGTCGACATAATGCTGGTAGCCGCTGATGGTCAAAGTTTTGAGAAGACTTGCCTTGCGATCATAATATTCAACCCTTTGAATTCTGTATTCGGCCTTATCCAGCCAGGTTATACGTTTAATGTATCCGGAATTCTTTTTGTCAACGGGATACGATTCTCCAACAAAGCAGAGCTGACCATTGTAATCTTCTTCTCTAAGGTGTTTGTAGGTGTATTTTTCAACTTCCTGACTGGCGATATCTTCGTAGGCAAACTCACTGCCCATAAAAGAACCCGATTTATTACGTGAATTGATTCGTTTTACGCGCTTTAAAGCTGGCAAATAGAGCCACTGCTCATCATCACCAACTTTATGGGAAAAACTTAAGAAAGCAGTTCCTTTGACATCCCTTGGCGTATCAAAAATGGAGAGGTTTTTGTCACCATCTCCGTTCACCTCAAGGGTTTTACTGCGGATAGATCGTTTGGACTCTTTGCCATGTCTATTTCGAAGAGTCATGGTCATATCTGCAGTGTAATCACCATATCCGTCATCACGGTTATCGGCTTCAACGGCAATTGCCAGTCCTTTTTCTTCTACAGTTTCTGCATGTAAAGCGGATGGAACCATAAATAGAAGACAGGTACTCAAGAGTATCTGGTAAATTGGATGAATAGAAAAAGAAATCATTTGGAACCCTCTAGTTTAATAAGCAGTGTTGGCAGAAAGAAAAAATCAAGAATCAGGGCAAAAACTATGGTTAACGTTGTCATGGCACCCATATGAGAGTTAATTTGAAAACCTGAAAACGCAAGAACTGTAAAGCCACCAACAAGCGCCAGGGTCGTCACCCAGATAGCTGAGCCAACGGTGGTAAACGCATACCTAACTGAATCTTCTGCATTCATACCGTGTTCCCTTCTGGCACGTTGATATTTGGATAGGAAATGGACAGTATCATCAACGACAATGCCAAGGGTCATGGCAATCATAACAGAGACCGCAAGGCCAACCTGCCCCACCACAAGTCCCCAGACACCAAATGCCATAAATGCTGGGGTTAGATTGGGGAGAAGAGATAATAATCCAAGTTTCAAGTCGCGCAAGGCTATGATCATAATAAGCGAAATAAGGATAAGGGCAATTACAGATCCCTTTAACATGGAGCGTACATTACGTTCTGAAATATACGAGAAAATAATGGAAAGTCCTGATCCGTAGGTGCTCATGGCGGGTGAATGTTCAGCTAGCCAAGCACGTCCTCTGCGTTCCAGTGATAAGACTCCAGCTGTGCCAATGTTTGGGGTGGAGACGGTCATCCTGGATGAGGATTTATCAACGTTGATACGGTTGTTAAGATCAAGGCCGAAGGGCAGGTTCATCTCGTAGAGCAACAGATACTGGGCGGCCAGATTTCTTTTTTCCGGAATCTTGTAGAAAGTGGGATCGTCGCCATGCATATTCTGGTTGAGACGTTTTATGATATCGGTGATGGAGTAGACGTGTCTCACTTCAGGCTGCTCACGGAACCAGTTGGCAAAATCTTCTACGTTCTGCAGATATTTTGGGTCGTTGATTCCACCTTCTTCACCAGCGTTGAGATCCCAGTCAATGATTTCAAGGCCGGCAAGGTGTTCTGCGGCAATATCAGAGGCAATACGGAAATCATAACTGTGATCAAAATACTTAATAAACTCATCATTAAGGTGGATTTTGAAAATCCCGCTGCTGGTAGATATAATAATCACGAGCATCGACCAGAAGATTGGTGTTCGGCGCTTTATTACGAATTCTGCGAGGAGGGCAAAAGGCTGATTCTTTTTATTTTGCTTCTGCACCTTCACTCGTACAGGGATAATGGCCATAAGAGCTGGCATAAAGAAAACTGAGTAAACGAATGCTGACAGTACGCCCATGGCAACAATATTACCAAGATCCCTGAAGGGAGGTGCATCAGAAAAATTCATGGTCAAAAAACCGATGGCCGTTGATACACTGGTTATCAGGACAGGGTAGATGTTTATGCGGATGGATTCGCGAATAGCGGTTCTCCGGGCAGTTCCAGCACGCATCTGGTAGAAAATTGTTACCAGAATATGGATGGAGTCAGCAACTGCAAGCGTCAGGATAATAACAGGAGCATTGGCTGAGGCAGGGGTGAGAACAATGCCAAGCCAGCCAGCCAGCCCAAGGCCTGTGATAGTTGACAACACGATGACGGTGAGCGTGGCAAATGTTGCGAAGACGGAACGCAGGGAAAAGAGAATAAGAAAGAGCAAAAGTCCAAACATTATGGGAATAAGCGTGCTCATATCTCGCTTAGGTGCCTCGCCAAAGGCAACGTCAATCATTACGCCACCAGTAAGATATACTGCAAGAAAAGGATATCTTGTTTCCATAAGTTCTTTCAGTTCGATAGCCGCTTTGTTGACATCTTTTACGTTATAACTTTTATCATCGGGTTTGATAATATTGATGTTGATTGCTGTAACGCTGCCTTTTTCATCGACAAGACTATGCAGGAGCATGGGTTCTGTTGTGGCGATCCGCTTAATGCGTGCAATGTCCTCATCGCTCAAGATCTCAGCGTCACGTATTAAATCTGCCACCATCAG
Source organism: Desulfocapsa sp. (assembly GCA_022712895.1). GTDB lineage: Bacteria > Desulfobacterota > Desulfobulbia > Desulfobulbales > Desulfocapsaceae > Desulfocapsa. Next base: position 22,950 of record JAFLJS010000026.1, on the reverse strand, counting down.
ATCATCTTCAAAGGCCTGGGTGTGCTGATAGTTACTGAGAGAATCAACACGACTGGAGAATGGAATTTTCCAGGACTCTTCTGTAAGAAACTCAAGTGCTGCCAGAGATTTCTTTTCGAAGAGGTTTCCTGATTTCGGGATAAGGATATAAAGAACATTCTCGACTTTAGTGTAGGTTTTTTCGAGCTCCTCAAGGGCTTGGAGTTGCGGGTTTTCCTTAGAGAAAAACATACGGGAATCATTGGAAAAAGTGAGGAGTCGCATTCCGCTAGCAGCAAGCATTGAAAATAGAAACAATCCTATAGCCATGAACCAGCGATATCGAACGATTATATCTCCAATCCAGTTTGCTGTTTTTTGCATGTTGACTCCTTAGGGGGCTGGTTATAGCAGTGATAAGGATATTTACCACGTTAGTATATCATGAGCTGCACAGTAATAAGTGAACAGTAAGCAATCAAGTAAATATTCACCAGATGGTAAGCTGTACTAGAAAGACCATTTCCACACTGAAATTGTTTCAGGCTTTTGTTGGTTTATCTCCTTCCAAAACTGTGACAAAAACAGTAAAGAGACTGTACGTAAACAGACTTTAAATGAATCAAGCAGACGTCTCGGATCCCAATATCATGTATAAGGCAGATATTGTGTTTTGGATTTACCTCAAAATCAGATCCTTGCTATACTTTAACGAATAAAGATCAGGTCACTGATATCTGAACAAAACTATCTATCCAAAAGCTTATGAAGAAAAAAATAATATTAGCCAACCCCAGGGGATTTTGTGCCGGAGTTGAGCGTGCCATATCCACTGTTAAGCTGGCTGTAAAAAAATATGGTACACCAATTTATGTGTTGCACGAGATCGTTCACAATAAACATGTTGTGCGGGAACTTGAACAGATGGGTGTCATCTTTGTCAGCGATCTCGTAGATGCACCGCGTGGGGCTATTTGCATATTTTCAGCCCATGGTGTTTCTGTGGCAACTGAGATGCGGGCCAGTTCACTTGGTTTGCGCACTATAAATGCCACCTGCCCACTGGTTAGCTCTGTTCACAATATGGTGGAGAAGTATCATGGTGATGATTTTGATGTGTTAATAATAGGGCATCATGGCCATCCTGAGGTAGAGGGAACTGCAGGGCGAGCCGGTGGAAATGTTTTTGTAGTAGCAAGTGAAGAAGAGGCTCAAGCGGTGAAAGTTCGGGATGTATCTCGTGTTGCCTATGTTACCCAGACCACGCTGAGTCAGGATGATATCGCCGGAATACGAAATATTCTTGTGAGTCGTTTTCCTGGTATAAAAGGGCCAAAGTCAAATATTTGCTATGCCACACTGAACCGTCAACAAGCCATGCAGGAGCTGGGGCAGGATTGTGATGTACTGCTGGTTGTAGGATCAAAGAACAGTTCGAACTCCAATCGGCTCTGTGAGGTCGGAAAACGTGCTGGAATGGAGGGGTATTTGATAGATGATGCAAGGGATATTGACATGCATTGGTTACAATCTGCGACCACGGTTTGTATCACTGCCGGGGCATCTGCTCCAGAACGACTGGTGCAGGAGGTGGTAGATTTTCTACAACAGCAGGGATTCTCTTCGTTTGAGGAGATGAGTGGCAAAGAAGAGCGGGTGATTTTTGAGCCGGCGGTTCTTGAGACTTCCAAGTAATCAATTGTTTTTATAATGATTAATTCAATACTTTATAATCTGATTTTTATACCGGCGTTTTTACTCTACCTACCTTTTTTCATAAAACGTTTAATACAACGAGGAGTCGGAACCGCAGATTTTGGTGAACGCTTTGGTCTGTTCAGCAGAGAAAAGAAAAAACTGTTGGTAAGGTATAAAAAACCGGTAATGATCCATGCGGTGAGTGTGGGCGAAGTGATTGCAGCTTTAAATTTTATGAAACGCTGGCAGGAGAGAGATAGTAGTGTGCAATTCGTCCTCTCAGTAACTACAACCACCGGCCATGCCATGGCTCAGGAAAAGTTGCTTCCTGGTACCACTCTTATCTATTCGCCGTTGGATTTTCTATGGTCTGTACAATCAACCTTGAAACAGGTAAATCCGGCAATGCTAGTCATCTTTGAGGTGGAAATCTGGCCAAATTTAATAAGGCAGGCTAAAAAACGTGGTGTTGTTCTGGCTTTGGTTAATTGTCGAATGTCTGATAGCTCATCCACAGGATACGCACGGTTTAAATGGTTTTTTAAGCCACTCTTTGATGCGTTTGAACTAATCTGTGCACAGAGCAGTACTGACATACAACGGTTAGCAGCAATTACCGGAAGCAGGAAACGTACGCTCTTATGCAATACCATGAAATTTGATCAGCAACCACCGGTTATAGAAGAGAGCGAGAGCAGAAAACCATTTGTGGAAAAGGTTTTTTCTGATCGGTCCCTGATTTTTGCCGCAGCAAGTACACACCCCGGGGAAGAGGAAATGATCCTTGAAGTGTTCAAGGAACTGCAGAGCGATCATCCAGGACTTAAGCTGATCCTTACCCCAAGACATAGTGAACGGAGTCCAGAAGTGGAAAGAATCATCCACAGCCATGGTCTGTCCTATGCAAAATTACAGGGTGATCATTCCCAAACCGGGGTCGATGTTCTTCTTATAAATACCACAGGGGAGCTGATAAATTTCCTTGCCGTTTCTGATATTGTTTTTGTTGGTAAAAGCATGTGCGGCAATCATGGTGGACATAATATCATAGAGCCTGCACTTCTGGGAAAAGTTGTGATTCATGGATCAAACATGGAAAACTTCCAGTACGTGGTTGATGCTTTTCAAGAAGAAGGCGCATCTTTGATGGTTAATAATAAGAAGGAACTGACTGAAAATATATCACAACTACTGGTTGATGATCAATATAGGAGAGAAATTGCAGGAAAGGCCATTAAGGTAGTGGAAAAATATCGCGGAGCGATTGATAAAACGATTGATTCGCTGCAACAGCTCCAGTTTAGAGAGCAAGAGTAAGTAGAGCAGTGCAGGTACAAAAGTGAAAAAAGTAAATAAGACACTACTGCTGTTCATTCTTGGCATTTGTTGCTTTGGTATAATCGCAGCGTATCTTGTGATTGGCCTGGAGATGAGCCAGTTACATGAAGAAAATGGTTTGTTCGAAAATATTCAGGTGCTTTTACTGGCCTTGACCATTGCTGTATTCTTTCTACAGATTTATTTTAAAAGAAACGCACACGGCATATTCCCTTTAGCTGGTTCTTTCCTCTGTCTGGTTTTTATTTTACGAGAACTTGATGTGGAAAAACTGGATGTACCACAGATTTTTATACTACTTGGCAGCGGGGTAGGGCGAAATGTTCTGATGGCTGTGCTGGGAGTATCATTACTTATTTATGCAATACTGAATTTTCGCTCTATCCGGGGTTTCCTGCCACAGTTCTTTTTTGAAACCGCTTCACTCATAATCCTTGCCGGGCTACTCTTTTTAGTTTTAGGTGGTTTGTTTGATAAAGAGACTATTGAAACAGTGCACTACCAGTTCTTCGAAGAGATTTTGGAAGTAACCGGATATTACCTGATGCTAACTGGAGCGATTATTGGAATGAATTCTAATACGAATTAATTTCTTTAAAACTATTCAATTCCTTAAGCGTTAAAAAAACGACCAGATATACCTAAAACAAACAGTAATTTTTATATTCCATATTCCCCATTAGTTGAAGCAATTTGTGGCAATAGTAAATTAAAAACTTTGATTCTTTTTACTGTTTGTGAGACACTCAACAAAGGCTTTTTTTTATCAAATGCTTTTTGACTGCTGTGCTTGCGTAAAATTGTTAATCGGTATATACACAGTTGGCAAAGTTCGTCTCAACCTGACGAGCAGACTGACAATACAAATTCCTTATAAACGGAGAGTGCTTATGAAGAACAAGATTCTAGGTGTACTTGCTACGAGTTTTGCTTGTGCGATGCTGGTAGTTGGTAGTGGAACTGATGCTGAAGCTGGTAAGAAAAGAGTTGTTTTCGGTGGTGGTCCTGCCGGTGGTACTTTTCAGGTAGTTGCCAATGCCATTCAGGTCTACAAACCTGTTAAAAGTGCAGATGATTATGTTGTTAAAGCCCAATCTTCTGCCGGCTCTGTTGAAAATCTTCGTAAAACCAATTCCGGCAAACAGCAAATGAGTGTTGTGTATTCCGGTCATGTATGGCTTGGTCGTGAAGGCAAGATGAAGAACGATCCCAACAAGTATGAAAATGTTCTGGCTGTAGCTTGGCTCTATGGTGCTCCCGCTCAGCTTGTTGTTCGTGCAGATTCAGGTATTAAATCTGTTAAAGATCTTGCAGGTAAGAAAGTTGGTGTTGGTAATGCCGGTTCTGGTGCTTTTGCCAACTGTGAACTCTTTTTCAGCCATATGGGTGTCTGGGACAAGATTGAACGTAATGCCATGGGGTACAATGATGCTGCCGCCGCTTTTGGAAATAAGCAACTTGACGCTTTCTGGCTCTTCACCGCTTTCCCAAGTGGAGCTGTAATGATGGCTGCTCAGACCAATGATATTGATCTTATTGATCTTGGTGCTGATGCTGAGGCTTCCGGATTCTTTAAAGACTATCCATATTTTGGAAAACTCACAGTTCCCGGTGGCACCTATAAAGGTGTTGACCAAGATGCACCATCTTTTCAAGACTCCGCTCTCTGGGTTGCAAACAAAGATGTGTCCGCTGACGTAGTATATGACCTGCTTTCTAAGGTCTATACTGCTGAAGGTCTTGCCCATATGATAGAGCAAAAGAAGACTTTCAAAAACATGAGTCTTAAAACTGGAGCAACCAACATCGTTACTCCTTTTCATCCTGGTGCTGAGAAATTCTGGAAAGAGAAAGGAATGCTGTAAAATGATGGTATCCTGACGGATATATTTTTTAAAATGAAGCCGAATTCGTCCAGCAGGAGGGATTCGGCTTTTGTTTTTAATAGTACCTGCTCTCGACTGGTAAAATGTACCCAAACCTGAACCTTTACTCCGGATAACACTCACAGCCGATGCTCTACGACAAACTTACTCGTTTTGAACAGACCGTATTTGATGTTCTTGCTATTATTCTGGTCCTGTTCTACTCCTACTCAGCAGTTATTGCTCCCGCTGCCACCCAGTACCATCGTGGCATCTATATTATCATTACCTATGTTTTGGTTTTTTTGACCTATAAGTCAAAAACTCCCTGGGGACGCTGCATAGATTACTTACTGATTGTGCTTTCCGTTGTCACTGTAGGGTACTGGATTATGAATTTTGAAGCGATCAATTACCGGGTTGGCATAGAAACTCGTCTGGATACTGTGATCGCTGTAGTCGGAGTACTTATTGGTGTTGAACTTGCCAGGAGGGTAGTAGGCCCTGTCTTTGTAATTATCGGTTCCTTGATGCTTGCTTATGGGGTGTATGGGGCCTATGTGCCTGAGATTGTTTCCCACGCAGGGGAAACTTTTCCAGGACTCTGCGTCTCAATTTTTTATAAAAGCGATGGTGTTTTCGGCATCATGGCCAATGTGTTGGCCACTTATGTAATTCTCTTTGTGTTGTTTGGGGCTTTTCTGCAGAAGTGCGGAGCCCAGAAGTTCTTTATCGATTTACCTCTTGCTGCAGTTGGGCATAAAGTAGGAGGGCCTGGCAAGGTAAGCGTTGTCGCCTCAGCCCTTTTTGGTTCGATCTCAGGATCGGCCATTGCTAATACGGTTTCAACCGGAGCGTTCACCATCCCCATGATGAAAAAAGCTGGCTTCCGGCCACATGTTGCAGGTGGCATTGAGCCTGCGGCTTCCATTGCCGGAATGTTTTTGCCGCCTATTATGGGTGCTGGCGGTTTTATTATGGCGGAACTTACCGGTGTCCCGTATTCACAGATTATGCTGGTTGCCATGTTTCCGGCGCTAATGTATGTCTTTTCCGTTTTCATGATGGTTCATTTTGAGGCCAAAATTTATAATATCAAGGGTGAGAAAAGTAAAGATCGACCCATGGATATCCTTAAGAAGGAATGGTATTATATGCTCCCTCTGGGTCTTATAACCATCCTCATGCTCAGCGGGTACTCTCCCGGATTTTCTGCTATCATGGGAATCGTTTCCTGTATTTTTATCAGCTGGGTGAATAAGGATCTGCGTATGGATATGACCCTTGCTCTTGTTATTGGCACCATGTTTTTAGGAAACCTATTTAATATACCAGAACAATTCAGTGTAATTCCAGGTATCGCAATAGCACTCTATATCTATTTTCGATATCGTAATGATACCAAATCAAACGTCAATCGATTTGTAGAAGCGGCAAGAAGCGGGACAGAAAGTTCTCTGAAGATTGGAGCAACTGTTGGTGTAATTGGAATTATTGTTGGAGTGTTAACCTATTCAGGCCTTGTGCTCACTTTTGCAGATATCGTGATCGAGCTGGCAGATGGAAAACTGTGGCTCACGATTCTACTCATTGCCTTGGCATCTCTGGTGCTCGGTATGGGCGTGCCGGTAACGGCCGCGTATCTAATCACTGCCGTGGTTGCAGTTCCAGCTCTTACACATCTTGGCGTAAATCCCATTGCGGCCCATATGATAGTTTACTGGCTTTCGCAGGATTCAAATATTACGCCACCTGTCTGTATTGCTGCTTTTGCAGGAGCAACTATAGCCAAGGCCAATATGTGGCGAACGGCCTTTACCTCGTTTAAGTTTGCAAAGTTTCTCTATCTCGGCCCATTTCTTTTTGGATATGTCCCTGCGTTTTCCCTTGATGGTTCGAGCATGGATATCGTCAAGGCATTTGTTTGTATTATTATCGGGACCTATTTTTATGCATGGTTCCTATCAGGGATCTGGTACCATAAACTTCGCGGCAACTACCCGATTAAGTCATGATTGCTTGTTTGTTATGCCAACTCCCTTAAGCCAATCAATGTTGATAAACTTGTAAAAATTAAAACTTTGGATGGTTAAGTAAAAAACTTCATATTCGAGGAACGCAAATTTGATGGAGTGAGACGTACTTAGTACGTCGTAACGACAGCCAATTTGTCAGTGACGAAGAAGATGAAGAGTTTTTACGACGCCATCAATGTTAGCGAAGGAATAGAATATGGACGTGCCAAAAATTGGGTTTAATAAAATTCTTTATACTACCGATCTCTCAGAAAGCGGCCGCCATGCCTTTGCCTATGCTGCAAGTATGGCCCATCAGTATAGCGCTGAACTCACTGTTTTTCACGTGGTTAAGCAGGAACCAGAGAAGCATAGGAGCTTAACCACATTTATGAGTGATGAACTGTGGGAAAGGCTTAAAAAGGAGAACCTGGAAACAGCCATCGAGACACTTCTTGAACGTAGGCGCGATGATACCTACATTAAGCAGTGTATTGGAGATTTTTGTGAAGGTGTCCAATCAGCAGGGCCTGACAACCACTATGTTGAATATAGTATTGCTGTAGAGAGTGGACATCCTGTGGAGAAAATACTCGAGTATGCGGATAAGGGAGGCTACGATTGTATCGTTATGGCAAGCCACGGGCATTCATCCTTTCAGGATGCCATGCTTGGAAATACGGTTCGCAGGGTACTTAAGCGTGCAAAACAGCCTGTACTGGTAGTACGTGTTCCAGATAATAAAGAGTAACCGGTCTTACTGTAAGACCGGTTGACTCCTTCAGAGCAGAACACCTGTTGTCTAGGCTGTGGGTCAGGCTAACGCCTTTTTGATCCTTTTCATGGCTTCAACGACATTCTCATAAGAATTAAAGGCTGAGAGACGGATATAGCCTTCGCCGCATTTCCCAAAACCAGCTCCTGGAGTGCAGACTACTCCTGCATCGGTGAGCAAGGTGTCGAAAAATTCCCAGGAATCACGGTTAGCCTCAATCCAGATATAAGGTGAGTTATCACCACCCTCAAAACTAAAACCCAGATTTTTCATTTCACTGGCGATATGGTCTGCATTTTTTAAGTAACCAGCGACCAGGTTTTTGGTTTGTGCTTTTCCTGCCTCACTGTAAACCGCTTCAGCTGCACGTTGAACCGGATAGGAGACACCATTAAATTTAGTGCAATGTCTACGGTTCCAGAGAGGATGGAGCAGTTGTTTGCCTCCCTGTGCATCAAAGGCCGCACATTCTCTGGGAACTACCGTATAGGCACAGCGTGTACCGGTAAATCCCGCATTCTTTGAAAAAGAACGAAATTCGATGGCCACTTCTTTGGCACCTTCCACTTCATATATGGATTTAGGTAGAGATTCATCACGAATAAAAGCTTCATAGGCTGCATCAAAAAGGATTAATGCTTTGTGTTCCCTGGCGTAATCAACCCATGTTTTTAATCCTTCCTTGCTGATTGTGGCACCTGTTGGGTTGTTGGGGAAGCAGAGATAAATAAGGTCAGGTGTTTCATCGGGTAAGGTGGGGATATAGTTGTTTTCTTTGGTGGCATCAAGGTAGATAATACCTTCATATCTTCCATCTTCAAAATTTCCGGTACGACCCGCCATTACATTGGTATCGAGATATACGGGGTAAACAGGATCAGGAATAGCGATTTTTGCATCGGTGGTAAAAAGCTCCTGAATATTGCCAGAGTCGCATTTAGCACCATCGGAGACAAAAATTTCGTCAGCGGAAATGTCGGCACCACGTGCCTGAAAATCATTTTTTGCAATTGCTTGACGCAGGAAGTCATACCCTTGCTCCGGGCCATATCCTCTAAATCCAGCATCTGATGACATCTCATCAATGGCAGTATGGAAAGCGTGTGTGCAGGCATCTGGTAAGGCGCGGGTGACATCGCCAATGCCTAGACGAATGATATCCTTTTCTGGATTTGTTTCTTGAAAGGCAGCTACTTTTTTTGCAATATTGGAGAAAAGATATGAGGCCTCGAGCTTTAGGTAATTTTCATTGATTTTGATCATGGATTATTGTCCTGTTTTTGATATGTTTAAATTATGCTATTATGGTGTGGTTGGTGTTGTCTTTGAATCGGCACGGTGCAGCTGCTTGCCGATAAACAGCAACGTTCGTTCCTTGCTGCTGTCGAAGTCTTCGTTTATCCGTTTGTAGGTAAGCAGCTACAAACGTAGCTATTAATTAACACTAGAGAGTGTTGCACCTTCTAGTTGTGGTTCATGCTATTTTGAAAAGATACTACGAGAAAATACACTGGAATTAACCTGACTGTCAACCGTTGCTCCCAAATATAGGAATTATTATGAATACAACTCAGCATAAAACCATTTACAGAAAAGACTATACTGTTCCTCCATATCTGATTGATGAAGTGTTGTTAGATTTTCAATTGAAAGAAAATGGTTGTGTGCTGACTGCTCAGTCCACAATTTTTCGTAATCCGAAGAGTGATGAATCTTTAGGTGAACTTTTTCTGGATGGTGAAAATCTCGAATTATTAGAAATACTGATAGATGAAAAAAAGTTAGGGAAGCAACAGTACAGAATAGAAAAAAATGGAATAACACTTTTACAGGTTCCTGACTCATTTATTCTCAATATCAAAACCAAAATCTACCCGGATACAAATACCGCTTTAGAAGGCCTTTATCGGACTAGCGGAAATTTCTGCACTCAGTGCGAGGCGCAAGGCTTTCGCAAGATAACCTATTATCTGGATCGACCAGATGTGATGGCTCGCTTTACTACAAGAATTGAAGGCGACCTGACGACATGCCCAGTGATGCTCTCCAACGGAAATAAAATAGATGAAGGGATGCTTGCAGATAATCGGCATTTTGCCGTATGGCAGGACCCTTTCCCAAAACCGTGCTATCTTTTTGCTCTGGTTGCCGGAGATCTTGTTTGTATTGAAGATACATTTACCACAAAATCCGGTCGTGATATTGCGTTGCACATATACGTTGAATCCCAAAACAGTCAAAAATGTGGTCATGCCATGACATCGCTGCAAAAGAGCATGAAGTGGGATGAGGATGTGTATGGACTTGAGTATGATCTTGATACCTATATGATTGTAGCTGTGGATGACTTCAATATGGGTGCCATGGAGAATAAAGGCTTGAATGTCTTTAACTCCAAATATGTGCTTGCCTCAAAAGAGACGGCAACAGATCAGGATTATCTGGGCGTGGAAGGGGTTATTGCCCATGAGTATTTTCATAACTGGACGGGAAATCGGGTTACATGCCGTGACTGGTTTCAGTTGAGTTTGAAAGAGGGCCTAACGGTTTTTCGGGATCAGGAATTTTCCTCTGACATGAACTCACGTGCTGTGCAGCGAATAGATGATGTGCGCATATTACGCAACTTTCAATTTCGGGAAGATGCTGGCCCCATGGCTCATCCGGTTCGACCTGACTCCTATGTGGAAATCAATAATTTTTACACGGTAACGGTCTACAATAAAGGCGCTGAAGTTATTCGTATGATGCACACCTTGATGGGGGCGGAAAACTTTCGTAAAGGAATTGATCTCTATTTTGAAAGACATGATGGGCAAGCCGTCACCTGTGATGATTTTGTGGCTGCCATGGCTGATGCTTCAGGGCTAGATCTCACCCAGTTTTCACGTTGGTATTCCCAAGCTGGAACCCCGGTTATTTCAGTGAACGAGCAGTGGAATGAAAGTACAAAAGAATACACGTTGACTCTTTCCCAGGAATCATCGGGATCTCCCTTCCATATACCTGTAGCTTTAGGGCTTTCCGACAACAGGGGCAATGATATGGAAATCGAGAAAGATTTATTAGAACTGCGTAAGGAAAAAGAAGTCTTTTCTTTCACGGGGATGAGTCAAAAGCCGGTTCTGTCACTCTTTCGTGGTTTTTCTGCTCCTGTAAAGGTAAATGCTTGGCAGAGTTCTGAACAGCTAGCCTTTCTTATGGGACATGATTCCGATCCTTTTAACCGTTGGGATGCAAGTTTCAGGTTAAGTGAGTCGGTTATTCTTGAACTCACTGTTGCAGTACAACAAGGTAAAGAGACCGCACTCGATGCTCTGTATGTAGAGGCGGTGAAGAATATTCTACAGGATAAAGAGAGTGATAAATCACTACTGGCAATGGCTTTAAGTCTTCCTGAAGAGAGTTACCTTGCCCAGCAGATGGATATTATCGATCCGGATGCCTTGCATCATGCCAGGAAGTTTGTGAGACAAGAACTGGCAAGATTGTGTAAAGCAGATCTACAGGATGTCTGGCGAGAAAATTGTATTGAAGGAGAATACACTCTTACTCCTCAGGCAATGGGACGAAGACATCTTAAAAATGTCTGCCTTTCCCTGCTGATTGCTGCAGATTCTCCAGATGAAAAAGACATAACTCTTGCCAAACAGCAGTATTACGAGGGTGACAACATGACAGATGTTCTTGCTGCACTGTCAGCCTTTGTGCACAGTGACTTGTCTCTCCGGGAGGAGTTGCTGGATGATTTTTACAAAAAATGGCAAGCTGATCAGTTGGTGATGGATAAGTGGCTAATCTTGCAGGCATCTACTGGGGATTCCTCAACACTTGCCTCGGTGAAAAAACTGATGGAGCATCCTGCATTTTCAATATCCAATCCTAATAAGATACGTTCTCTCATTGGGGCATTTGGCGGTAACCACTTCTGTTTTCATATGGCAAGTGGGGAGGGTTATACATTTCTGGCAGATCAGATTCTGAAACTTGACACCAGTAATCCACAAATAGCGTCACGACTCACGACACCCTTTGCCGCCTGGAGACGTTATGATACAGAGCGTCAGGAGTTGATCAAGGTTGAGCTGCAACGGATTCTTGCCAAAGATGGTCTCTCTGGTGATGTGTTTGAAATGGTGAAGAGAAGTCTTGGTTAGGCAATATTTTACGTTAGTTCCAATGGATGCTCATGAGCAAGATGGATTAATCACGTCTGTGACAGAATAAACAGCGATTTGTGTTGGGTGTGGCGTCTTTGTGGATTTCGTCGGTCTCTTCGGTGGTATGACATTCCACACATAATTTTCCAGCAGTTTTTTTCTTCATGCTGAAAAAGCGATTATGATCCTCATCATGGGGAAGTTTTGGTGTGGTGATTTCGGGAGCTTTCAGGAGGAAAAGAAGCAGAGCGATTAATGACCCTGCAAATGCAAGATTGATAAAGAGTGTATTTTTCTTTTTAGGGATACTCATAAAATAGTATTAGGCAGAAGATTAAGAGAAACAAGGAGTCAGCTAGCCATTTCCATTTGACTGAAGCGGACTATACCTGATCGCAGTCCCAGTGTCATCAGTTCTGAAAGAAGTGTATTTAGAATTCCATTTTTACCGCTCAATTGCACAATAAGACTGTGTTGCTTGTGTCGTTTGATAAGGTTATCCATTATATTGCGGCTGTGATCAGGATTGAGAATGGTAGCTGCAACCTGTTCACCAGAGACAATAGCAGGATAGATACCTTCGCCGGTGAGCCCGGAAGCAAGTCCTGCCGCATCTCCCACCAGGAAAGTTTTTCCGAAATTCCAGCCTTGGAAATCGAAGTTGATGTATTCTGCTTTTGTACGTTCCTGTGTGAGCGAGTAGCCCTGCTTTTCCGCCCATTGGAGAAGGGAGTTCTTTAAATAAGATGGTGTGGTGCTCTCTTTTGGTGCATAGGCGCCAATGGAAATCGTTTCGGCATGGGGGAAAATCCAGGCATAGCCGTTGGCAAACAGTTTGTTGTTTAGGTGCCATTCCATTTTCGTTGTCTTGCCTGGAAGGGTATAGTTAATTCCAATACCAAGTTTATCACTTTTTATGCCAAGGTATCTTCGTACGAGAGAACTTGAACCATCAGCTCCTACCAGGTAATCATAAGTGATGGTCTGGGTCTCTTTGCTTGTTGTATCCTGAACCAGTACCGATTGATCATGTACGGTACGAACATTAACACCTGTGCGGATTAGGGCTCCGACTTCAGTTGCTTGTTTTGCCATGATAATACCAAGCTTTTTACGATTTACCGTGGCAATAATAGGTTTTTTTTCTTCAATAAAAAAACTTTGATAGTTTGTACGAACATATTGTCTGCGGAAGGAGCGTTCAACTAATGTCTCAGGAAACCTGCTGATAAGCCCGCTGTAGGTTATACCACCTGCACAAACTTTGTTTCCAATCTCTTTTTTACGCTCAAGCACAAGAACATTATGCCCTTGCTGGGCTAGTGATTTTGCACAGGCGAGCCCCCCAGGGCCTGCTCCAATTATAAGGGTATTTACATGCATATTGTTGGTAGGTTGTTAAACAGTTACGCAATTAGATAATAAATATTCACTTGCAATAAACTGTATTTATTAACAATCGAGAATATAACGTCAGGGAAAATTCCCAAATGTCTTTTTCTGTAAAGTACAGTTTTCCTGATGAATGGTCAAGTGGCATAGCATTTTCATGAATAGTGTTTACTTTTCAAAGAAGAAGGGCTTAAGAGACTGCGTTTAATCGGAAGGTTGCAGAGTAAACAATATTTTTACGGCTGAATCCAGAATATAGTGAGGAAAATGTTTTGAATACAAAGTCAATCTGTGAAAATGGCGTATTCGCTAATCAACAGTCACAGGTGATTACCGACGATTTAGTGGAATCACTCCTGGAGATCAGTTCCTTTTTTATGCCTCAGGGAGTGGTGACAGCACCAGTTGAGTATGTAAATGATGTACGCAAAGCTGCGCCGCTTGAAACAAATATTGTACTGGCAGAGATTGCCACCCAGCAGATACTTGAATGTGGTAATAAGCTGTCGATAAAATTAGCTGGTACGATATTGGAAGGTTTTGCAAAACCCCTGGAGTTTGGTTTTTTTATTTCACATACCTACACTGAAGCCAAAGTATTTCGAGGACGAAATAATTTACAGACATTTGAGCTCAGCGAGTTTTTGCGCCTTGAATACCCGCCCATCCAACTTATCCTGACGGATACCCTGTTTAGTCTTACCTTTATTGATTTCAAGCATGACGATATTGCCCCGAAATCAATTTTCAATGGTTCCGGATGTCTAATATTCGGTGAAACTGAAAGCTGATGGATTCGCAAAAATGATCCATCTTCTTCGTTGCTGCAATTATTAAAAACATTGCGACGTACCTTTCGTACGCCGAAATGTTTTTAATAATTGCGCGCCTCGAATATGAACCATTTTTTGCAAATCCATTTGGTTGAAACAGTTTCCTACTAACCAGTCATTCCGGACTCGGAGTCTTCGCTTACCTGATCCGCAATGACGGAAATAGAAGCTGAACCAAAGTGATAATCAAGAAGAGGCTTGTGGTGCAAAGTTCAAAAATATTCGATGTACTATAGTATCTGGTAGCAAGGGTTGTTGTAGCGACATGGTCGCGTGAACGTTTGTCGGTAAGTTACCGCAACCCTGCGGTTACAAACAGTTGCTGTTCTGTTTACCTGAGGTAGGAGGGCAAATCAGTTAAAAGAAAGATGCTTTCACAAACTCCCTGTTCATTCGTGCAATATTCCTGATTGAAATACCTTTGGGGCAAACCGCCTCGCATTCTCTCTCATTAGTACAATTTCCAAAGCCTTCTTTATCCATTGCTTTTACCATGGCCAGTGCTCTTTCTTTTCGTTCCGGTTGCCCCTGAGGCAAGAGGCTGAATTGTGAAATTTTGGCTCCGGTGAACAACATGGCGGAACCATTGGGGCAACTGGCGACGCATGCACCACATCCGATACAGGATGCCGCATCCATGGCTAGCTCAGCGGTGGGAGAGGGGATAGGTATAGCATTTCCATCTGGGGTGCCCCCGGTGTTGACTGAAACATATCCTCCCGCCTGGATAACTCTATCCAGGGCACCACGATCAACAATCAGATCCTTTTGAACAGGAAAGGCGCGGGAGCGAAAAGGTTCAATGACGATGGTATCACCACTGTCGAAGTGTCGCATATGCAGTTGGCATAATGTCGTTTCCGGTTCCGGGCCATGGGCAATGCCATTCACTACAGCACCGCATGTTCCGCAGATCCCTTCACGGCAATCATGGTCAAATGCAACAGGTTCTTTTCCTTCCCGGGTTAGCTTTTCATTGAGCACATCCAGCATCTCAAGAAATGACATATCAGTGGAAATGGATTGCAGTTGATATGTTTCAAAATCACCTAGTGTTCGTGAGTTTTTCTGGCGCCATATTTCAAGGCTTAAATCTATATTGTTGTGACTAGTGCTCATTTGTCAGATTCCATTATTATGGCTTTATTTGTAACTTCTCTGGCTCGGTGTGACGTTTTCAAAGTGTAACGCTTCTTTGTGTAACGTTGGTGTTTCGCCACTTCCTTTATGTTCCCAGACGGATACAAAGCTAAAGTTTTCATCATCTCTTTTTGCTTCATTTTCTTCTGTCTGACTTTCTTCACGCAAGTGGCAACCACATGATTCTTCACGCTCGAGGGCATCGCGGATCATGATTTCAGCAAACTCAAGGAAATCCGCAAGGCGTCCAGCTCGTTCAAGGGATTGATTAAGCTCTTCACCGGTTCCTGGAATATAAACATTGTTCCAGAATTTATCCTGAATGGCAGGCAGTTCCTGTAAGGCTTTTTCAAGGCCTTCTCTGTTACGTGCCATACCACAGTTATCCCAGAGAAGAAGCCCTAGCTCTTTATGGATCTCATCAACGGTGACTTTATCCTCATCACGAGCAGTACTTGCCTGTAGGAGTTTGGCAAGGCGGTTTTTTACATCTTCCTCTGCCGTTTTAAACTCAGAATCTTCTGTGGTGACTTGTGTATGATCAGAAGAACCAAGATAATTGGCAACAGAGGTGCCAACAATAAAATATCCATCGGCCAAGCCTTGCATCAGTGCACTTGCACCCAGGCGGTTGGCGCCATGATCTGAAAAATTACATTCGCCTATGGCAAAAAGGCCATCAATGTTGGTCATCAGGTTGTAATCTACCCACAAACCACCCATTGTGTAATGAACCGCAGGGTAAATCATCATTGGTTCATGTAAGGGGTTAGAGTCTGTTATTTTTTCATACATCTGGAAAAGATTACCGTATTTTTTGAGGATGGTCTCCTGACCGTCTCGGCGAATGGCCTCAGAAAAATCCAGGTATACAGCCAAATGTGTATTGCCCACCCCTTTTCCTGCATCACATTGTTCTTTTGCATTTCTGGATGCAACATCACGTGGAACAAGGTTGCCAAAACTAGGGTATTTGTTTTCCAGATAATAATCACGATCTTCTTCTGGAATTGATACGGGTTTTCGAGTATCACCAGGTTTTTTTGGAACCCATACCCGTCCGTCATTTCGCAGACTCTCACTCATCAGGGTAAGCTTCGACTGATAATCACCATGTACAGGAATACAGGTGGGGTGAATTTGTACAAAACAGGGGTTGGCAAAGCCGGCACCTTTTTTATGTGCACGCCAGGCAGCGGTGACATTGGAGGCCATGGCATTGGTGGAGAGGTAATATGCGTTTCCATATCCGCCGGTGGCCAGGATCACAGCATCTGCTGCATGCTTTTCAAGTTCACCAGTTATAATATTTCGGGTGATAATTCCACGTGCCTTACCGTCCACAAGAACCAGTTCCATCATTTCTTGACGGGTGTGCATGGTTACTTTACCGGTTTTTATCTGACGGGAAAGGGCGGAATAGGCTCCAAGAAGAAGCTGTTGTCCTGTTTGTCCCCTTGCATAGAATGTACGGGAAACCTGGGCCCCGCCAAAAGATCGGTTGGCAAGTGTTCCTCCATATTCACGGGCAAAGGGCACCCCCTGAGCCACGCACTGGTCAATAATGTTATTACTGACCTGAGCCAGGCGGTACACATTCGCTTCACGGGAGCGAAAATCACCGCCTTTAATAGTGTCATAGAAGAGACGCATGATAGAATCGCCATCGTTCTGATAATTTTTTGCGGCATTGATCCCACCCTGAGCAGCAATGGAATGTGCACGTCGTGGGCTATCCTGAATGCAGAAGGTACTGACATTGTAGCCCTGTTCTGCAAGGGTTGCTGAAGCTGAAGCACCAGCTAAACCAGTTCCCACAACTATGATTTTGTATTTACGACGATTTGCAGGATTAACAAGCTTTGAAGCAAAACGGTGGTTATCCCATTTTTCAGCTAAGGGACCGTCGGGGATATTTGCATTAAGTTGCATGGAAGTACCTTTACATTTTGAAATCAGTGGGAGTTCTTTTAATTTTGAATGCCAAAGAGAAACAGAAGTGGCATTGAACCAAAAAGAAGCAAAAAGAAAACAGGAAGTACATATGTCGACACGTTGATAAGCCGTTCATAACTAGGATGATTCAGGCCAAATGTCTGTAGCATGGACCAGAATCCATGAGACAAGTGCAGCGCAAGCCCAATAAAAGCCATGATGTAAAATATAGAGACAAAAAAGGAGCTGAACAGGTTTTGGATCGTTTCTCCAATTATACTATGATCGCCAAAGGAAACAACAGAGGTATGCAGTACAAGAAAAAGTAAGATAAACAGCCCACTGTAGACCATGGTCGCTGCTGCTTGAGAGTTGTTCCGTGTTTTGGCTCTTTTTTGCACCTTATATTTCTGATCCCTGGCATTACGATTTTGCAGAGTGAGCAGGATGCCTGTTATAATATGCACCGCAAAAATTGTACTTAATCCTTTGCTGAGTATCGAAATAATGAGAGGATGGCTGTGTAACTGGTCAGCGTATGCCTGGAAAAGAGGGATACCGACAAAAAGAGTTGCGTTACCGGCTGCATGGCTACAGAGAAACAAAACCAGACAACAACCGGTAAGTGCCATTATCCATTTTTTGCCGATTGAAGACCGTATAAAATCTATAAACCACATTGTTTAAAATCCTGTTTGAAGAAGAATTTAGAGTTAGGCTGCATTGGGTTAAAGGATAAATGAAATCTGTAAAAAATAATAGATTTGATTTCAAGTTGTGTGATGTTTTTTGAAGTGCTATGTTTGCCTGCAATCATCGCTATAAAACAGTAATTTGAAAAAGGATATTTTCCTATGAAATATAAAGGGCTTATTTTTGATCTTGACGGAACATTGCTCGATACTCTACAAGATCTTGCAGATGCAGCAAATGCCAGTCTGACACATTTTGGGTTCCCTGTACATCCAGTGAAGAGTTATCGGTATTTTGTTGGGGAAGGTTTACACACGCTTGTGCAGCGAATATTACCGGACTCGGCAACTGAAACAGATATTGCAAAGCTTATGGAGAAATTCGGAGAAATTTATGCAACGAATTGGAATACAAATTCAGGGCCTTATCCCGGTGTTCTCGATATGTTACAAGCCTTGTCAAATGCTGGGATACAGCTAGCTGTACTCTCAAACAAACCACATATGTTTACTAAAATCTGTGTGGATACCTTATTGCCTGACTGTTCATTTGCTTTTGTTTATGGCAAAAGAGATGGAATTGCCAGAAAGCCAGATCCCGTTGGCGCTTTAGAAATTGCAGAAAATATGAATTTATCAGTGGAAGAGATTTTATATGTGGGGGATACCGCAACGGATATGCAGACAGGAAACAGCGCTGGCATGAAAACTATAGGTGTTGAATGGGGCTTTCGCAAGCGGGAAGAACTCGAGGAAAATAATGCTTGGGAAATAGCTTCTACACCAGCAGAGGTCGTTTCGTATGCCATTTAATCCAGCGTCACTTGCTTCTCTACTTCCTTACGTAGCGCCACCTGTGGTAGGTGCCTTTATTGGATATCTCACCAATAAGGTAGCAATAAAAATGTTGTTTAGACCGCTGAAGGCAAAGTATGTTTTTGGGATTCGTGTGCCCATGACTCCTGGTGTCATTCCTTCAAAACGTGCTGATCTTGCAGTTAATATTGGTGAGATGGTTGGAACACATCTGCTCACCAGTGAAGAGATCAGCAAAGCCTTGGAAAAAGAGAGTTTTCAAAAAACATTGTATGACCTTATTGAAAGTCGTGGTGAAAAACTTCTTGGTAAGGATTTAGGGCCAGTGGCTGAGATTGTTCCTGCCAAATATAAAAGTTACTATATCGTTGCTGAACAGGCAATTGTGGATCAGGCTCAAAAAACAATCCATACATTTATTGATTCAGAATCTTTTCAAAAGATTTTGCAAGAATCAATGGATGCACAGTTTGAAAGATTACTCGCCATCGATCTGCAAAGTTTTTTGCCAGGGCAAGATAGGGAATCTATATACGGATTTGTTGAAAACAGCCTTGGGAGAATGCTTGCAAGTCCTGAAATGAATAAGTGGGTAGAGTCTTTTGTGCAGCAGAAAGTATATGCCAGTCTGTCTCAGGAAAAAAGTCTTGCCCAGCTTTTACCACAGTCCATGCAGGATCTGCTTGTCGCAAGCATCGAAGAACAAACGCCTCAACTTCTTGAAAAACTCTCCTCAATTTTGGCTGAACCAGAAGTTCGAAGCCGCCTTGTAGTCGGAGTGCGTATGGGTGTTGAATCTTTTGTTGCAGGGCTCGGCCCCATGGCTGCAATGGTGTCGGGATTTCTTACACCTGAAGTTGTAGAAGGTAAGGTCCGTGAATATCTTGAAGAAAAGGAAGAAGATATCGTAAAGGCTCTACGAAGTGAGGAAATACAGAGCAGGGTCGCAAAAACACTTCGTGAACGAAGCCAGGCTTTTCTTGAAACGCCACTTTCACAAGTTATTGGTGAAAATCAAGATGACATGGTGGAAGGGTTATGCAAACATCTGGCAGAACAACTCACTGCTCTTCTTCAGGAACCGGAAACCACCACGGCATTTGCTTCCATGATTCGTGACAATGTGGAAACGCATATCGATGGCGGCAAATTACCCATAGGAGAGATACTTTTTGATTTTGTGGGTGATGAAGGAATTCAAAGAGGGAAGAGCTGGTTGCAGAGCGAGGTGTCAGGCATGTTGCGGGCAGAAAAAACCAGAAAGACCTTGGATACAATGGTAGAGGAATTACTCAGTACCCTTCTGGACAAGCGAATTGGTCGTTTGTCAAGACTTCTGCCAGCTGGTATTCGTGAAGGAATTTATGATTCTTTACGGAAAGTATCGTCTACTATGCTGGCCGTTGAAGTTCCTGGCCTTGTTGACTCATTGAATATCCAGAAGATTGTGAAAGAGAAGGTCAATTCCCTGGATCTTATGCGCCTTGAGCGGTTGTTGCTCTCTATCATGGAAGAGCAGTTTAAGTATATAAATTTATTTGGTGCTCTACTTGGATTTATAATAGGTTGTTTAAACCTGTTTTTTATCAATGCTATGTGAACCGAGAGTAAGGCTTCTGGACATGCATATTTATCCATTTATTAACAGATATCTTTTTTGTAAAGAGCATAAATATAAGGGCGTGGATCGCCAAATGGATTGATGTATGTATACTCTTCATGTTTTATGAGCGTAAATTCTGACCCCATACGGTTTGTCATCTCTTCAATAGTATAGCGGTGGAGCTTTAGGCCTGCGCACTTGGAAGGTGCCGTGGTTGAAAACTCTGCCAGCAAGACGTAGCCTCCAGACCGAATTGTTGAATGCAAGTTGAAAAAATATTGAGTGATGTCCTTTTCATCCAGCAGAAAATGAAGGACAGCTCGATCAATCCAGATATCCACTTTCGGAACCCTGTTTGGTAGTGGTTTGGAGATGTCATGGTGAAGCCATACCAATTTATCCGCATTTGATCCTATTCTATTTTTTAGCTGATGCAGTGCTTCATCGCTAATGTCATTCAAAATAATTTCATGCCCTTTGGCAAGAAGTTCATCAACAAGCACGGATGTTCCGGCACCGGGGAGGAAAACTGTATCTATTTCTTTCCGTGGAATCAAACCGAGAAACGTTAACATCTGAGAGGCATCTTTCTCATACCAGCCAAGTTCGGGATCTTCCTTAGTGGAGAATATCGAATTCCAATGTTGTTTTGGCGTAGTCATTTTTCTCCCTATGGTACCTACGAAAATCATTCGTGGGTTGCAGGTGCAAGACGTTGCGGTGGCTAGACCGTTCCATCGAATGTTCAGTTGAGTTTGCGGTTAACGGACACACTGTCGCCTTCAAACTAATGGCTAGATGAATGTTACTCCAACGATACCACCATGTCGTATCTTCATGGTAGCTTTTTTAAACGCATATAACCAGTACAGTTGCTTCCTTTAAGATTTTTGAGTACGTCTACTGATTCCAGAATATTTTTTGATTGAATACCAGGTGGGTTCGGTCGCCGTAACATTATTAATACTAGCGGGAAATCTAGCAAACAATGCATCGTCAGGGATGCTTCTTACATATCTACTGCTGAATGTAATTCAGAGTGGACAGTTCCTCTTGAAGACGCTTGCTTTTGTGTTTTTCTTCTTTAATTTTTAATTGGTACTTATTAACTTTATCCTTTTTTCCGTATTGCTCTGCTTCTTTAAGATTGGATTCATACTCAGTAATGTCTTTTTGGGCTTCGTCGATTTTAGTAATCAAGTCTTCCTTAAGAGCCTGGTCGGTACAGTGTTTTTTTGCGTTTTTCAATGATCTTTTTAATCCGTTGGCTTTAGGTTCGTTGCCGTTTTCTTTGGCAATACTAAGCTGTCTTTCTATTTCGCAGAATTTTTTGTCACAGCCTTTCAAATTGCT
The DNA here is from genome assembly GCA_022712895.1 of Desulfocapsa sp. Taxonomy (GTDB): domain Bacteria; phylum Desulfobacterota; class Desulfobulbia; order Desulfobulbales; family Desulfocapsaceae; genus Desulfocapsa. Next base: position 1,356 of record JAFLJS010000026.1, on the reverse strand, counting down.
ACAATCTAACGCGGCTAAAGCTGGGATAGATGTTGAGGCAAATAGAAATCCAGCGAGTGTGACCGTTGAAAATGAATACATTATAGAATTTTTATTAATCATAAATCCCTCATTTATTTGTAAAGTAACGTGATTTTAAATAGTTGTTTTTTTTTAGGCGACCTCTTTACCCCAGTAAAACTCGGCAAGGGTTCTCCAAGAGAACGACTGGTGCGGCCGTTCAAAATTGTAAAATTCAAAATATTCTTTCAACCCTGCAAGTAACTTTGGTACAGTCTCAAACTCCTTAAGGAAGATCTTTTCGTATTTTACGGAACGCCACAAACGTTCAATGAAAATGTTATCATGCAACGTCTTACCGTGCATGCTGATTTTGATACCCTTTTGTTTCAATATGCCAGTGAAAGCAGCACGGGTATATTGTGATCTCTGGTCGGTGTTAAATATTTTAGGAGTCTGATGCCTTGGCAACGCACTCTTCAATGCATTCCTACAGAAATCGTCATTCATGGTTATTGATATCTCTCAAGACAACACATAACGACTGGCCCAGTCCATTATGTCTAGATTCCAAGCATTTTCAAAACAGGCTAACCGAGGCCTGTAATAGGATGATCTTGGCAACCGTAACAGCTCACACTGGCGACTGATGCTCAACTTTGGATCTTTACCATCAAGGCAGGCAATCTTTTCGGTCACGCTCTACTTCTTTCTTCTCAGCGTCTTTGTCATAATTCTTTGCTGTATTTTTTCCTGCCCATCCAGTATCTCCTTTTGATTGGAAATACACCTTAACATACTGTCCTATTTGAAGGTTCACTATAGCTAAGTATCCATAAGACATAACATTTTTCTTTACCAAGGGCCACCAATAATGGCCTCATAAGAAGTCCACCATAGGAAGTCAGTTCAATTTCAATTTTATTTTTGTCCATTCCCATATTTCAATAGTTGATCGATATAGTTCACATACACGAAAAAAAACAATTCTAGAAAACCCTACTAAATTATATAGGATATTATATAGAATACAGATATCGTATATTTTTCAATATCCGCCAGCCACAATTTTACAATTTCCTAGGATCAGGATGTTTGTTTCCATGAAATATGTTGCAAATTCAACGTGTCACAGATATAATATTTTTATACCTACCATTTTAAAATATTTCCCGAATTGATTTTGAAACTTATTTTGTGCTTTTGGTTGGGAGTTATACTAGGGAAACTGTAATACGGTGATAAACAAGTTCTAGGATGCACTGCGTGCATCCTAGAACGGCCGAGCTGTGCGGTACACCGACCGACCTGATTAGTTCCCGGCACGCTGAAGCGTACACCGAGAACAAATCGCTC
>JAFLJS010000022.1 GCA_022712895.1 Desulfocapsa sp. | reverse complement strand
CCTGTCCTTTCTCTGTGAATAAAAAATAACCAATACCCAAAAGGACCAGAACACCGAACCCGGTCAATATTTTAATTTTCATTTTTTCTCCTGCTACTTAAGTATAATTCTATCGACAAGACAGATGATATCTTCTTTAATTTTTTTCATATCCGTCTTTTTTTTGTCTGTTTCATCCCCTCTGGACTGGATGGATATCAGTGATCCGATAACTGTGCCGTAAATCATTTCAGCCAGTATAGTGGGGTCCACATCAATAAAGGAACCGCCCTGGATGCCCTGGCTGCAAAATCGAATCAGGGGCCGCATGACAATGTCAAATCGCTCATCGATCTGATTGGCCACAGTTCTTTTCTTTTGAACAAACTGAAAATAAAGGGAAACATCTTCGTGAATGCAAAATACTGAATCAATAAAGGCATGCAGCCGGGCGATGGGGTCTCCGGGGGTCTCAAATATGGTCTTGTTGGCATCCCGGATGGGGGCCAGAACCGTCTGATGGACATATTGCATCAGCGCTTTCTTGTTCTTGAAATAATTGTACAAGGTGCCCTTGGCCACGCTGGATTGTCTGGCGATTTCATCCATGGTGACGGGCTGCTCGTTTTTAATAAGGGTTAAAACCGTCTTTACAATTTCATCTTTAACCAGATTATCAACCCATTGCTTTTTTTTGCTGACAGCCGCCATATGGTGAATCTCCTTATATAAAAAATAATGAAGGGTCGCCCTGATACGCCTTTTGGCAACCCTTGAACTGTGGCTGTGACTCTAAAGTCAAAAAAATGACCATAGGGTCATATATATGACTTTATGGTTTTATGTCAAGTTTTTTCAAGCAAGCGCAAAAAAGTGACATTCCTTTTTTGGTATTTTAAATGAGAGACGATGTATTATCAGTGCCTGGAAGGGAAAGATCCCGATGATTGAAAAGGGTCAGACCCCTGTTGTTCCTATGGGTGGGCGATCATGCCGAAATTATCGGTAATGGGTTGATGCCGTGGGGTGCCGATCGGTAATGGAATATATTTTTCCAATTTGATTCATATAATCCTCTTTGTAAAGACCGCAGCTGGAACATAAAATCAAATCCCCTGTTATCCCGAGGGTTTTAACAATATGTTCAAAGTGCTTTTTGGCGGCAACGGGAGGAGGGTCTGTGTCCAACAGTTCGGACTCAATTCCGGCCATGATCATAATGTTTGAATCAAAGGTCTGATACAATTGTTCAAGATCATTTGCCCGGCTTTGTATTGCGGCAAACCCATCAATCTGCCAAGATTTAATGGTTGGAATGAGCTGGGAAAGATTTCCGCAGGAATGCAAAAACACGGCAGCACCGCTTTTTTTAATCCGCTTAACGGCCCGGGCATAAAAGGGGCTGCACAGTGTGTCAATATCTGAAGGGCTGACAAAAGGACCGCTATCCGAGGCAAAATCATCGGTAATCACCACGGCGGATACCCGGTGATCCGTCACTTTTGATATGAGGGTCAGGGCCTTTTCTGACTCGGCTTCATAGGCATCAAAAATTCCATCGGGGTTTCCGACCCAGTCGGTCAGCACCCGCATCAACCCCAATTGGTTGACAAGTGATTGAAAAGGACCGTCAACTGCGGCAAATATGGTTCTGTCATATAGGGCTTCGGCCCGTTTGATATGATCGCAGTTAAAATACCGGTATCCCAAATCGGGTTTAGAGTCCTGTGGATCTGAAACCGGCAGGCAGACCATGGCGTGATCAAGCCGGTCTGCCATTTTGAAATGGTTTTCAAGAGTATCTTTAAGGCCTGCCTGTTTGAAAAGCCCGGTGCCAAGCCAAATTTCACCCTTGGGAATATGATGTTTGCTTTTTTTTGCAATAAGCGTTCTAAGTTTTTCTATGGGGGTATACACGGGGCCTCTGCTTAAAATTATTTATCAGGTCCAATATTGCATTAACATATAGTTGTCATCGCTAGATAGAACTGATAAGTTGCTTTGTCAAGATTTCAGGGGCTGGTTTGTTTCATAGGTTACAAGGAAGCACCATGAAAATGAAATGAAAGGATTTGCCGCACCTTTCCTGCCCAAGTGAAATGGGATTATTTGAAATTCAGGAGTTTAAAACTGCTATGGAACGGATTGACGGAAAATTTTCAGATCAAGTTCAAATGCGCCGAGATATTTATCTGCTCATCTCCCTTCTTCCGCCGCCGATCTCCCTGGATATTCTGTGCAGCATTACCCGCCACCCGCCGGTCAAAACCCTGCAGATTGTTGAAAATATGGTCCAGTCAGGCGATGTTTTGAGATATATGGAAAAAGGGGCAGGGTATTATCGTCTGGCGGATTTTAAGGTCGCAAGAGAGCGGTTGATGGAGATCTCCCCCCCTGATATAGTTAAAGCCGCCAAGCAGGCCCTCTCAGGGGTCTATGATTATCTGCCGGACACTGCCAGAAGGTGGCTCAATATTGCGTATATTTATCAGATTTCAGGGCTGTCTGTGGGGCATTTTAAGGACTTGATCAGGGCCGGCCATTATTGCCTTAACCTGAACCTTCCCATGGATGCAGCTGTTTATTATCGAATGGCGCTGGAGGGCATGGCAGGGGTCAGCCTTGAACCGGAAGATCAAAAACACTTTATTGATGGCGCCATCGGTCTTTGCACCTGCAGAGATACGGCCCTGTCCAAAAAAATCCAGAGAAAATTTCTGAATCTGGCCCTGGAATTCAGCAACCATCTTGATGACCCTGTCCGCAGGATCAAAATCAGGGTGCTTGTTGCCAAAACCTACATCAAAACCATCCAGCCCGATGAAGCAGCCAAACATTTGGAATTGGCCTGGCAGATGCTGTCCAAATATGATCTTCCTACTGAAGTCCGGCTCGAGGTGGCCCTGGCAAATTCCGAAATGCTTTTATGGCAGGGATATATCAACAAAGCCGTTGAACGTTATGAGTCGGTTATCGGCAACCATGAGGAGCTGCCCCATGACGTGGAAACCCTGAAAAGCTGTATACGCCTGGGATGGGCCTACGGTGTTGCCGGAGAGACTGCCAGGGGGGTGGGCCTGATCAGGGCTGTCCGTAAAAAAGCTCGGGAGCTTAGCGCCCGGGAGCTTGAACTATATGCCACCCTGGTCTTGGTCATTGTGCTGTCAGATGCCGGCAGAATTGATGAGGGAGAGGTCTTTCTTAAAACGATATTTGAAACCCCGGAAGAATTTCTTGACAATTATACCCTGTGGCCGGGCAATGGTAAAAGATCCTATTTTGCCTATCGCCGGGGAGAGTATGAAAAGGCCTTTGACTACCTGGGCCAGGCCTGGGAAAATTCCAAGGCCCTGGGCTCCCACTACCACCGGGGGGCGGACAATCTTGAGATCATGCTCGGCCTTGAAGAGAGGGGAATGGTCCACCCGGAGTGGACCTTTGAATCCGATGTGGAGCGGCTGATTCACTGGCCGGATATTTATATGCAGGGGGTGGCCTATCGATTCCGGGCGCTCAAGGCATACAAAACAAAGGGGAGTCATGACCAGATCAAGGCGGATCTAAAAAAAAGCATCGCCCTTTTAACCCAGGCCGGTGCCAAAATAGAACTCTCCCATGCCCAGATCCTGCTGGCACGCATACGCATCAGTGAAAAGAAAATTCCAATGGCTGAAAAATTGCTAAAAACTGCCTGGGAAGTCTTTTCCAAGGTGAATCCAGACCTTTTTCCCAAGGAGCTCAAACCCTATCTTGATCGGGCATCAAAAAATGCCCTCTGGGTGGAATCTCTGTTAATGGTAAGTGAGGCATTGGGCTCCCTTCGAACCCGGGATGAACTTCTCAGTCAAATTATCCGTCAGGCCATGCGCATCTCCGGCGCGGAACGGGGCGCTATCTTTCTTCGCCAGGGCCAGACACTGGAAATGGTTGCCAGCAGAAATATCGACACATCTGAAATCTTTCAGAAAGCCTTTGGTGATCAGATGAACCTCATCGAACAGGTGTTTGACACCGCTAAAGAGATTGTCAGAAAGGCCGAGGTCTGTGAGCCTACGAAAATCGGGAGTTTCCAGCCCAAAGGCTGGACCGGATGTTTCCCTATCCGGCTGAAGGCAAAGGTCATGGGAGTGCTTTTCATGGACCGGGGGCCGACCCGGCTGCTGTTGCCGGAAGACGAGATCTCCCTGCTGCGGATCATTAGCAACCAGGCAGCGGTTGCCCTTGATAATATGGAGGCCTATGAAGAGATCATTGATTTGAATTCGGATTTATCGGCTGAAACCCATTTTTACCGGGAAGTCTTTGAACCCAGCCCCTTTAAAACCGAGATGATCGGGCGGTCAGACTCCTTTAAAGAAATGCTGGACCTGATCAGTCGCGTTGCCGGGTCGGATTCAACGGTCATGATTACCGGTGAAACCGGTGTGGGAAAGGATCTGGTTGCTCAGGCCATCCACCAGCACAGCAACCGCTCTTCAGAGCCGTTTATCGCAGTCAATGTGGTATCCCTAAGCCCTGAACTGATTGCCAGTGAACTTTTTGGCCATGAAAAAGGGGCCTTTACCGGCGCTTCCCAGACCCGGAAAGGGCGGTTTGAGCTGGCCAGCAGGGGAACCCTGTTTCTAGATGATATCGATGCCTTTTCCCTGGATATCCAGGTTAAAATGCTCCGGGTTCTGGAAACCAAGGAATTTGAGCGGGTGGGGGGATCCCGGACCCAGAAAACCAGTTTTCGCCTGGTGGCGGCCAGCAACAGAAATATTGAAGACTTGGTTGAAAAAGGGCTTTTCCGGTCTGATTTTTATTATCGGCTCAATGTATTTCCCATAAGAATTCCCGCATTGCGGGAGAGGGCCGATGACATCCCGGCCCTGGCCCATTATTTCATGGAATTGTTTGGGAAAAAATTTGGGAAGCCCTTTGACACCATCGCCAAAAAAGATTTGGATCTTCTGATGAATTATCACTGGCCAGGCAATATACGTGAATTGCGCCATGTGATCGAGCGGGCAGTGCTGCTCAGTTCTGGGCGGCGCCTGCTAATCCCCCCCCTTGACACCTCCCCGGCCGGACCTGACGCTGATGCGGGAAAGATTTTGCCCTTAAAAGAGATGGAAGCCCGCCATATCCTCAAAGCCCTTTCCAGGTGCCGGGGAAAGGTCAGCGGCATTGGGGGTGCCGCTGAACTTCTTGAGGTCATCCCCACGACCCTGTATTCTAAAATGAGGCGTCTGGGCATTGAGAAAGACCGATACCGGTTCCAAAAATAAGGGCAGGAAAACCAGGATAGGCGGGCTGATGATTTATTATTCCAACTGGGCGTTGAGTTCCCCAAGGAAAATATTTTCGTCGTAAATACCGGCAATCAAGGTATATTCTGTTCCCGGCACATTGATGGAAAAGTTGATTTTCCGCATGGGCTTGTCCTCACCCAGTTTGACCCAGTAGAAGTCGGTCCAGCCGCCATTGGGTTTTTTGCCAGCAGTGCACATTTCCTGATTGGGCTCCTTTTGCTTGGCAGGATCCGGATTCCTGTCCAAAAAGCCTTTCAGGCTCTTGCCCACCAGCTTTGTATTGGGATGGGCCACCATAACCATCTTAGCACAGTCCACTGCCAGGACATAGGTATCCTTGTAGACAAATTCTCCCTTGGGGGCATTAAAGGCGGCCAGTCCTTCTTCTCCAAGTTCCTCGACAACGGGAACCGCCCTGAGGATAAGCTCATGCACCTCTTGGGGAGTGGCCTTTTCTCCGGCCATACAGGGCAGGGTCCACAGGAACAGGGCTGCCAGGGTCAGTGCAAACACAGTTTTTGTTTTCATTTAAAGTTCTCCTTTATTTTTATGGTAAGTACATCATTTCTTAGGATCTTTTCAAGAAGTCATACAACAAATTTGCCGACCATGGCATCCAGAGAACCCGCAAGTTTTGCCAATTCATCGGCGCGCAAATTTACCTGGGTGCTGCTACGGGCTATTTTGTCCGAGGACTGACTGATATCCACGATTTCCCGGGAAATGTGGGAGGCTGCACTGCTGCTCTGGGAAACATTTTCAGCCACATCGTTTACCTTGGTTGCCGCCAGGGAAACATTCAGGGCGATTTCCCTGGTGGCAATGGACTGCTCCTCCACGGCCGTTGCAATGGTGGTGACAATGTCGCTGACGTCTTTCACGATCCCGCTGATATCGGTAATCTGGGTGATGGTCCCTCCGGTGGATTCCTGGATACCCAGAACCCTGGCCTTGATATCTCCTGTGGCCTGGGCGGTTTGCTTGGCCAGTTCTTTGATTTCATTGGCCACAACTGCAAAGCCTTTGCCGGCCTCACCGGCCCTGGCCGCCTCAATGGTGGCGTTGAGGGCCAGGAGGTTGACCTGGTCAGAAATATCCGTAATGGTCTCCACCACCTTGTCAATTTCCGATGCCGCCTGGCATAGCTCCCTGACCGAACTGGAGACCCGGTCTGTTTTTAAAACCGCGTCATTGGCCATGACTTGTCCTCGTTCGCTGTTGGCTGCAATCTCCCCGATGGTGGCTGTCAATTCTTCGGCAGATGAAGAGACCATATGGATGTTGTCACTGGCCTGGCCCATGGCAGCGGCTACTGTATCCATATTGCAGCTCATCTGCTCTACAGACGCCGCCACAGAAGTGGTCTTGGCAGAAGCAGCCTTTGCCTTCCGGGTCAGTTCGACTGAAATTCCTGACAGGTCGATTGAGGCCTCTGTCAATTCCCTTGAATTGCCTGACACATCCCGTATAATGGTCTGTACCCGTTCCACGAACAGGTTGAACCACTTGCCCAGCATACCGATTTCATCCGAAGAGGTGATTGCCAACCGTTTGGTCAGGTCCCCTTCTCCTTCTGCAGCATTCTTGAGCCCGTCCACCACCCGGTTGATGGGCCGGGCAACGGCAACCGCTATAAAATAGATGATCAGTCCTGCAACCATGGTCACGGCCAACACCAGGAAAAAGCTGAACCGTGCAATTTTGGCCACCGGTGCAAAAATTTCATCTGCCTGGGCCTGGACCACGATGGAGCATCCGGTCCGGTCCGATTTTTTGAATGCAGCGATGGCCCTGTCTCCGTTGATGTGTGCATCAATGGTTCCTGTGTCGGTTTCCAGTATGTTTTTTCCGTAAGCAAGATCACTGATATTGGTCTTGCCAATCATGGATTTATCCCGGTGGGCAATCACCTGTCCCGTGGCATCCACAATATAAGCAAATCCCTTGGTTCCGACCCTTACGATATCTGTATACCGACTGCTGAAGGCGCTGATTTTGACCACAGTAAACAAAACCCCTGGCAGGGTTTTCCCCTTTCTTTTTATCTGGGTGGCCAGGATAAAAACGCTGTTTCCGCTGACCTTACTGGAGAGAACCCCTGAAATGGCGTCCTCTCCCTTTGCCGCCCGCTTAAAATATTCCCGGTCCCCAATGTTGGTTTTTCCGATGGTTGCCTGGTCGGACGCTGCAATCACCTTCCCTGTGGAATCGGTCAGGCAGATACCCTCGTAATAATCATAGCTGTTGGCCCACCCGGCAAAGAGCTCCGAGGTCTTTTTCCGGGCGGCCTTACCTGAAAAAGAATCCACTAAGGCTGTTTCCAGAAATTCAAAATCCCCCCAGGTCTGAACCTCCCGGGTGCGGTCCTCAACCCAGGCATCCATTGTCACGGCGGTTGCCTGGGCAATACCGCTGATCTCGTGAATGATGTTCTCCTGAAGGGCCATTTTTGATTTCCAATAGGAGATCACCGAGGTGCCGGCCATGCCCAGGATAATCAATACCAGCGTGGGAATGATAAATTTTTGCTTAAAATTGAACGTTACAATGGTTTCCTTCTCTTCTCTTATTTTATCCGCAGCAGATCGGTTCAGGACGTATTTGGCCTGTACCGATCATGATCGTCCCACCCCAGGAAAACCCTGTGGTGGGAAGGGTATTTGGTTTCTGTTAAAATATCTTTTTGCTCATCTGATTGATGGCCTCTGTGGCGGCGTCATATACACCTGGAAAGGAACTGAGGTTCAGCCCCTGGGTCAGGCAGGGAATAAAGTAGTGCTTTCCGCAGGTTGTGCAGGCTTTTTCCACATGTTGTGCAATCGTTTTGGCATCCCAGTCTGGATGATCCAGGGGACCGCTGTCGATTTCGCCCATAAAGGAGATCTGACCTCCGTATTTTTGGATCAGTTCCGGGGTGTTGTTGGTGGTCATGACCCCTTGCCAGATATCAATGCCCATATCGATCATATCCGGAACCAGGTTGGCGGCATAGGAATCGGAGTGGTGGACGATGAGTTCCACTCCGTTATCTTTCCAGAATTTGTATACTTTTTTATAGGGCTCCACAAAAAACTCCTTGAACATGTCAGGGGACATGAATGAGGCGATCTGGGAACCCCAGTCGTCATGGTGGAACAGGGCATCGGGTTTCAGTCGCTCAATAACTTTTTCGGCATACCGTAACTCATAATCTGTAAGGAAATCGATGAGATCATGCATGTGCTCCGGTTCTTCGTAGAGACCCATCAGGGCGTCTTCCATGCCCATGAGAAAATGGGTCATTTCAAAGGTGCCCGAGGCAAAAAACACGGTAACGAATTTGTCTTCACGATCGACAGCCTTGGCATGTGCTATGGCCGGCGCCCATTGCTCATCGGAAAAATCAACAGTGGGACATTGAATGACATCCCTCCATTTGGTGATATCCTTGATTACCCGGTGGGCATCGTCATGGATAGGAAAAGGACCCATCTGGTCTTCCGGCCAGGACAGGGTGATGCCCCATTCATTTGTAATGGTCTCGCCTCTTTGGGGACGGGTTCTTAAGGGTGCTTCCAATATAATATCCAAATATTCATATTGGTTGACAAACCGGTCAGGATTGCCGCCCTTGATGGTTTCCATGAGGTTCTGTCGTTTGGTTAACATGGTTTGGTTCCTCCGTAGTATTTGTTTATGCTGCTGTTACCAGCGCTTTGGCCTTTACTGCTGCACTGCCGGCATCAGGCGCATAGGCGTCTGCTCCAATTTGGGTGGCAAATTCCTGGGTGACCGGGGCACCGCCGACCATCACCTTGAAGCCTTCCAGACCGCAGTTTTTGAGTGCTGCCACCGTCTCTTTCAAGGCCGGCATGGTCGTGGAGAGAAGGCCGGAACAGGCCACCAGCTTGACCGCTTTATTTTCTTTGATGGCAGTGATAAATTTCTCAGCCGATACATCCACGCCAAGGTCAACCATGTCAAATCCGGCACTTTCCACCATCATGGCCACCAGGTTTTTGCCGATGTCATGCAGATCTCCCTGGACTGTGCCGATGATGCAGGTACCAAGGGATGTGGAGCCTTCCCCTGCCAGATAGGGCTTGAGAACTTCCACCCCCTTTGACATGGCTTTTGCGGCAATGAGCATTTCCGGTACAAAAATGCTACCGCTTGAAAACTTGTCGCCCACAACCCCCATGCCATCTACCATGACCTCTAGAATATCCATGGCAGAATGGCCTTCATCCAGGGCCTCCTGGACCAGTCCGGGAACGAGTTTGGTTTTTCCTGCTTCAACATTTGCCTTTACCTCTTCAATTTTAGACATGAGGTTTCTCCTTAATTTTAATTGTCAGATTGATATTTTGGTTTATTTTACAGGGCCGAAAAGGCCTTCTCTGTAGCCGTTTATAAATTCCATGCAATACTCATCCATGCCATTGAGGGCTTCGGTGGCATAGATCAACCCCATCATGTGCTTGTGCAAAGGATTGATAATGGCACTGTCCATGCCTGCGCCCATGGCAAGGATAAGAAATGCCTGGTTTACAAATTTTCTGGCGGGCAGGTTAAAGGAAATATTACTTGCCCCGCCGGTGACGTGGATGGTGGGAAATTGTGCTTTTATTTCTTTGATCACCGCAAGCACCGTATTGATCCCGTCTTCGGACGTGCAGAGCATTTCAACCAAGGGATCAATGTGCAGACGGGAGGGATCTATCCCGTATTCTTTGGCCTTTTCCATAATGCCTGCAAAAACTTTCATGCGCTGGGCCCCGTCCTTGGGAATGCCGGTGTCATCACACAGGAGTGCGGCACATTCCCATTTACTGTCGGCAATGATGGGAAAAATCACATCAATTTTGTTCCCTTCCAGAGAGACAGAGTTCACAAGCCCCGGCTTGTTGCACAGCTTGATGCATTCTGCACAGATCTCGATACTGGGACTGTCCACAGAGATGGGGGTGTCGGTGGCTTCCTGGACAAGGTTGATGAGCCACTTCATGGTTTCAAGTTCCACCGCCACATCTGTGGAGGCGCAGATATCTATAAAATTGGCCCCTGCAGCTGCTTGTGCCGTGGCCAGTTCTTTAATAAACCCTGCATCTTTTTTTGCGATTGCTTCTGCAACGGAAGGAATCGCTCCGTTGATTTTTTCTCCGATGATAATCATTTTACATAAACTTCCTTATTAATTGAATTAACAAAATTGATCATACACATTACCGGGCAGGGAAGGGCGGTGACTTTAGCCAGAAGAGGGCAAGTCCTGCCAGAAGAGACCCCAGACCCATGATCAGGGCCACAAAGGGCAGCCCTGATCCGATTTGAAAAAAAAGACCGGCCAGAATGGGTGACACCACAGCTCCTGCCCGGCCCATGCCGATGACAAAGCCTGTGCCCGTTGCCCTCACATGGGTGGGAAAGGCAATGGCAAGAATAGAGTAAAGTCCGGATATTCCGGCATTTCCGAAAAAACCGGCAAAGGCGGCCAGCATTTTGATCTGGTTCAGATCTGCAGATGTCCGGCCAAAGATGGCCACAAAAACCGCAGTCAGCACCAGGATCACAATGGTCAGCGTTTTGAGTTTGACCCGGGTGGTCAGCCAGCCGAACATGGCGGCACCTGTGGCCCCGCCAATGCTGACCCAAACCAAAACCTGGCCGGCCAGGGCCGGGGCAAATCCCATGTCCGCCACAATTTTAGGAGACCATTTTAAGATAAAATAAAAGGTGGTGATATGGAGGAAATAGGATGCGGTCAGGATAAGGGTTACCGTAGCCAGGGAGGGGGAAAAGATGCTGGACAAGGATAATTTTTCTTCCCTGCCGATAGCCTTGGGCAGCCATTCAACCCTGGGAAACTTCATCCGGGAAAGGGCGGTATTGATTTTAGCCAATGCGTTGTCGGGCTGTTTTCTGGCAAGCCAGTGAACAGACTCGGGCACAAAAAAGAAAGTTAAGGGCAGCAGGAGGCCGGTCAGCAATGCACCAAAATAAAAGATGGCACGCCAGTCGTGGGTTTGGAGAAGATGGGACGCAACCATGCCACCGAAGATGCCGCCCAAAGGATAACCGATCACCATGATGGAGATGCACATGGCCCGGCGCTTAATGCTTGAAAATTCCGCTACCACCGCATTGATACAGGCAAGAATTCCGCCGATACCAAACCCCACAATGACACGCCACACTGACAATTGAACCGGAGTTGAGGCTGTGGTGACCAGGATCATCCCCAGTGTCATGGCCCAAAGGCAGCCCAGAATAGTGGGCCGCCTGCCAAACCTATCTGCCACGCCTCCAAGGAAAAAGGATCCGATGGCCATGCCGATCAGTTCCATGGACATGACCATACCCAGGGCAGCCGGGGTGATGCCCCATTCCCTTGCTATGCCCGGTGCGGCAAAACTGATGGATAGAACGTCAAATCCGTCTATGGCATTGAGTAAAACGGTTATGGCCACCACAATTATCTGAAGTCGGCTCATTTTTTCCTGATCAAGATACTCCCTGGGGTCTTTCATCTCTTACTCCGTTTAAGGGTGGGCCGATGATACGGCGCATGGGTTTTATCCCTGCCGCCGTAGGTGTTCTGACAGCGGCAGGGGGGGGTAGAAGGACTCTTTTAATCCATATTTTTGCGTGCTGCGATTTGTTCCTGCATCTCTTTGTGATTCTCAGGGGAGATGCGGTACATCACCATGATGATCAAAAGTCCTGCCCCAATGAACAGGGCGGGTACCAGGGCGATGCCGTTCTTAATTCCGGATATAAGCTCCGGGGTGGGGGCCATATCTGCCACATACCCTGCAGATACCAGGATACTTGTGATCACAACACTTCTAACAAAAATGGCTGTCTTGATGGGGAAGCTGATCAGGGACATGATAAATCCCCTGGCGTTTTTTCCGGTTTTCCATTCTCCGTAGTCCACCGTGGACGAGTACATGGCAATGGCAAGTGCATCGGGCATGCCGTACCCCAGATAACCCACAAACATGACGACCATAAACGAGACATTGTTCATGGGCAGCATCCATACGGTCAGAAGACCGATGATAAAGAGGCTCAAAGAAAGGATATAGGTATTTTTTTCTCCGAATTTTTTTGCCAGGGGGGCTGTGACCATGGCACCGAAGAAACAGACCACGTTCAGGCCGGTAAAAAATATGGCAATGGTAGCAAGATCGTTGAGCACATATTTGAAATAGTAAAATGCTAGTCCAAAGATGATGAACCGGCCCAGGTAACGACCCAGTTCCGCCAGCATCAGGCCGATGAGGGGAGGGTTGACGATGATTTGCTTGAGCATTTCGGCGATACCCATTTTGTCTTTTTTCTCAGCTGCGGCATTGGCTCCGGGATGAAAAGCATAATCCTTTGTGATGGAAAACAGCCCCCAATAACACAGGATCATCACGACGCCGGAAGCCACCACCGTCAAGGTGCACCCCAGAGCCTGGTTCCCATTCCCCAGCAGCTGAATACTTTTGGCCCCTATCATGGAAAAGGCGATGGCACCCAAGGCGTTACACATCCCCCGGCTGGAGGCCATGGAGATCCGTTCCTCCCTCACCGTACTCATGGAATTGTTCATGGCCACATGGCCGGCGTAAAAAATATTCCAGATCAGGTGGGAAACAATGAACCCAACTGAAATCAGAAAGGCGTTCATGACAGGGCCGCCGATTTTGGAAAATTGAAGCACAAAAAAGGCAGCAGCCAGGGGAGGGCCGACCAGCAGCCAGGAACGGTATCTGCCCCAGCGCATGCTGCTTTTTTCTAAAATCACCCCTGCCGTAGGTACCCAGATAATGTCGAAGATGCTCGTGACCATGAGCACTGTTCCGGCTATTACCACAGGAATCTTTGCATAATCGGTCAAAAATGCGGCAAAGAAAAAAATTTCCATGTTGACAAAGAGCTGAAACCCGAATGAGGGTAACCCATATAGGTTGATTATTGATTTTTTCAGACTTTTACTTTGGGGCGCCATACTATTTTCCTCCGAGGGTTCATGCCAGCGGCAACCGAAGCAGTTGTAAAGTGCCATTGGCTTGGTTAATATAAATACTCCACAAAATAACTTTGTTTCCTTAGAGCAAGACATATGCCAGCTTGATGAACTCAAATAAATGCTTTTTTATCAATCGCTTATGGTCGACAGGAATGATTTTTTCAAACAGGTAGGTTGTCTGTTTATCGTGGTTTTACTTTATATCGTTAAAAGATAGAATTAGGACCGACATGCTTTTCTACAAAAAAGAACTTTATTGGGGGGAAACAGACCTATGCCCCTTTTTTTTTGTGATGGATTGTATCCCCTTGACTTAATGGCATCTGATTTGCATTAATGCTTTCTTTCAATGGAAGGGAACTTTAAAACAATAAGAGAAGCCAAATGCTGAACACAAATTACACCATTCAAATTTTACCGCAAAAAAGAACACTTTCAACCGTTCCGGGCGTGAGTTTGCTGGAAGCGCTCATGGGCAACGATATTTTTCTAAAATCAGACTGCGGGGGCAAGGGCAGTTGCGGCAAGTGCAGGGTCTCCATATTAAAGGCTGATGGCAGTTCAGAGGCCGTCAACTCTTGTCAGTACAAGATTAGCGGGGATATTTCCATACAAATACCGGAGGCCTCAATCTCTTCCCCCTTTATAATGGATAAGGCGAAGGTTTCCTTTCCGGCCGCATTTAAAAAACAGATAAATTCTTCCGTAACAGGCTCTTTATGGGTCGCTGCCGTGGATCTGGGGACTACCACCATTGCAGTTTATCTTTGCAACATGGCAAAAAGAGAGGTGATTTCATCCATTGCCCTTAAAAACCCCCAAGCCATCTATGGTGCCGATGTGATGAGCCGGATCGGGGCTGTCTCAGAAGAGGCGCAAAATCTTGAAAAGATGCAGGGCCTGACCATAAAAGGGATTGAATGGGGGCTTAAACAATTGTTGTCATCTGTTGGAGATGGGGATGCTACACTCTCAAAAATGGTGGTAGCCGGTAACCCGACCATGATTCATATTCTGGCGGGAATCGATCCAACCCCCATGGGTATCTTTCCCTATCAGCCGGTTTTTTATGATGCCAGGGTTTTTCAGTCGGATGTCCTGGGATTTTCAATTTCCCCCATCCAAATTCAAACCCTGCCAAATATCTCAGGATTTCTCGGGGGGGATATTCTGGCGGCGGCCCAGGCGGCTGAAATGGATTCCCAGCCCGACGGCACCCTTCTCATTGATCTTGGCACCAATGGAGAGCTGCTGCTGAAACATAAAGGCTCTTTTTACGCCACCTCATGTGCAACCGGCCCTGCCTTTGAAGGGGCCACACTGGCCTGCGGCGTCCAAGCCATTCCCGGTGCCATCAATTCCATTAAAATTGATCAGGACCAAAACATAGAAGGCCTGTCAATGGTGAATCCGTCAGGCATACCGAATATAAAACCAACCGGAATCTGTGGTCCCGGCGTAATTAACGCGGTGGCGCAGTTGTGCACAACAGGGGTGATCAAACCCGACGGCGGATTTTGTGCTGGCAGGGACAAATATATCCTGGTCCCGGAAAACTCAGCTTCGGGCCAGCCATGTATTTATATTAGTCAAAAAGATATCCGGTCGGTTCAATTGGGTAAATCCGCACTGATGACAGGCATCGCATTTCTACTTCAAAAAGCCGGCCTGGGCAAACCTGGAAAAATTATTATTGCCGGGGCTTTCGGCGCTTACCTTACCAAATCAGACCTCATCAGACTGGGGATGATTCCAAAAATGGCGTTTGAAAAAATTGAAATCGCAGGGAATCTTGCTGGATCCGGTGCTGTCATGGCGGTTTGTGACAACCAATATCTTCAAAGCGCTATTGAAATGACAACTAAAATTGAAACCATTGACCTTTCCTGCAACATTGGATTTCAAAATGCGTTTATTGAGAATCTGAGTTTCCCCGGTTGATTTTTTTCATGGTATCACAACAGAGGGCGTAGCCTTTGCGATCACAGCGCATCATCTTGTTTTGCTTTTTGGAACGGCCCTGTGGCTTTGATAATTTTCTTTATGGTTTCTAAAAACTGTTCTTTTTCCGTTGGTGCCAGATCTGCCAAAATAATATCAATGGCCTCGTTCTTTTTATCTTCGATCAATTTCAGGGTTTTTTGACCTTTCTTGGTAATAACAAGCAGGGTTACCCTTTCATCGTTTGGATCCGGTTTTCTGTCAATAAAGTTCTTTTGTTCGAGTCTCTTTGCCAACCCTGTCATATTGGCACCGGGAACCAGCATTATTTTCCCCACCGTGCTGATTTTATTCTGACCCATCTCGGATGATTCAAGCACTCTTAAAATATTGTATTGGGGGAAAGAAAGACCATAGCGTTTAAAAACTGCCGAATGGGTTCTTTTAAAATTTTCTGCTGCCCTGACAATCGACATCATTACTCGTTCATCGAAAGTCAAATCATTTTTGTATTTGATATTTCCCATAAGGACTCCTCATTTTTCTAATCATAGTGTTGTCTGGAAGACTAACCAATTTTTAAAAAAAACACAAGCAAAGTTTGAATATCAATTTATTGATAATAAACTTATTGACTAATGTTTTTGACCCTGATATTTCAAAATCAGATGGGTTTGATTGGTAATCACTGTGCCTTGGAAAAATGTATATGACCAGGAGGAACACGAATGAATGAATCAAAAACAACCATTTTCAAAACAACCACCTGGTCTCCGGGACCAGGCTGTCACGGGGGCTGTGGCGTTTTAGCCCATGTTAAAGACGGCAAATTGCTGAAAATAGAGGGGGATCCGGATCATCCCATGAACCAGGGCCGCCTGTGTGCCAGAGCCCTTGCCATGACCCAGTATGTTGATCACCCCGACAGGCTGCGGTACCCGGTCAAGAGGGCTGGTAAAAGAGGGGAAGACAAGTGGGAACGGATCAGCTGGGGGGAAGCCTTTGATCTGATTGAAACCAAAATGAAAAAAATTCGGGATGAGCATGGTCCGGAGAGCATGATTTTTAATGCCGGAACGGGTAGGGATATTTATGCTTGGATATGCATGCTGGCTTATGCCTACGGCAGCCCCAACGTCATGTTTGGTCTTACCGGCCAGGCCTGCTATGGTCCACGGCTTGCCGCAGTTGCAACGGTGCAGGGGGATTTTTCCGTATTTGATGCGGCCCAGTGGTTTCCCGAGCGGTTTGACCATCCCGAGTATGAAGTACCGGAATGCATGATCATCTGGGGGTATAATATTCATGCCACCTGTCCGGATAACCTGTTTGGCCATTGGATTACGGATCTGATGAAAAAAGGCACCAAAATTATCTGTATAGACCCCCGGCTTTCCTGGTTTGGGTCCCGTGCCAAGCATCATTTACGGTTGAGGCCTGGTACCGACTCAGCACTGGTTATGGGGTTTTTGAATGTGATCATCACGGAAAACCTTTATGATAAAAATTTTTTGCATCAATGGACCAATGGCGCCCATCTGATCAGAAACGATACCGGTAAATTATTGCGCGAAAATGATCTGATCAGTGATGGCGCGCCTGAAAATTTTGTGGCCTGGAACTCGAAGGGCAACACGCCTGTTGTATGGGATGTTAAACAGGTGGCCTACCGGGATGAAAAAGCTATACCCGCTGACAGTGGAGAATACATAATTGACCTGTGGACGGGTGAAAGTATTGTCTGTCATACGGCATGGGATGAATTTTGCAATGAAGTAAATAAGTATCCTCTGGATACGGTGGAAAAAATAACCGGTGTTCCGGCCAGTGATATCAAAAAAGCGGCTATTTTTTATGCCAAGGCAAAACCCGCATCCATTCACTGGGGCGTTGCCGTGGACATGACCCCTGCACTCACACCGCTTGTGACCGGGATAACCGCCCTCTGGGCTTTGACCGGAAATCTGGATATCCCGGGCGGTAATGTCTTTGCCCGATTTGCCTTTGACGTTGTTTCCTATGCCCTGCCAGGAACCAAAGGACCTATTAAGTTAAAAACCGAAGAGATGGACAAACCCCGTATTGGCGCAGATCAGTTTGGGCCCTTGAATAAATTTTACTGGCGTTGCCAGACAGATCTGACACTGGATCAGATCTTCACGGAAAAACCCTATCCCATCAAAGGGATGTGGATTCAGACGGCCGGGATCATGCAGGGACTTGGCATGGACCCCAAAAAATGGCGGGCTGCATTGGCCAAGCTTGATTTTATTGTGGCGGTTGATTTGTTTCATACGCCAACAACCCAGTGTGCCGATGTGGTTCTTCCGGCCGGGACTTTTCTTGAAAAAGACAGTTTAAGGTCCTGGTGGGTACCCCTTCAAACCATCAACAAAGTGATGAAGGTAGATGAATGCCTCCCGGATATGGAAATCAATTTTGAGCTGGCTAAACGGTTTGATCCTGATTTTAAATATGAAACCCTCCATGACTTGTACGACGATATTTTAAAACCGTCCAAAATGACATTTAAAGAGCTTCAGGAAAAAGGATGGGCCTATCCGCCCGGTGGAAGTTCCAGCTGCCCCTATCACCGACATGAAAAAGGGCTTTTGAGACCGGATAAAAAACCAGGGTTCAGGACTCCCACAGGTATGTTTGAAATTTATTCCACTCTCCGGGAAGAATGGGGATTAGAACCGGTTCCCCATCATGAAGAACCACCCTTTACCCCTGTCAGCCGCCCGGATCTTGCCAAAGATTATCCGTTAATCCTCTCCACAGGCCGGCGATCTCCTGCCTTTTTCCACACCGAACACAGAAATATCCCCTGGCTGCGGGACATTGATCCGGACCCGATCCTCGAGATTCACCCGGAAACAGCAGAACAATACAAAATAGGAAATGGGGAATGGGTCTGGATCGAAAACTGGATGGGAAGAGCGAGGTTTAAAGCAAAGCTGACACCGGTTGTCCCTGAATGGATGATCATGGCCGCCCATGGCTGGTGGTTTCCTGAAAAAAAAGCGGCTGAACCCTCTCTTTATGGGATGTGGGAATCAAATGTCAACCAGATGATCCCAATGAACGAGCATGGGAAGGATGGCATGGGAGCTCCCATCAAACACTCCATGTGCAAAATTTATAAATGCCAGCCAGGAGAGGTGAACCATGAGTAAAAAACATGAATATGGATTGTTAATCGACTATGAATACTGCACCGGCTGCCACACCTGCCAGGTGGCCTGTGCCCAGGAATATGGCTGGCCAGCCGGAATGGGGGGGATTCGTGTCAATGAGATTATCCAGAAACTTCCCAAGGGAAAGTATTACCTGACCTATCTGCCGTTTCCAACAGAACTGTGCGTCCTGT
>JAFLJS010000015.1 GCA_022712895.1 Desulfocapsa sp. | reverse complement strand
AATAACGCCTTTGTTGCTGCTTTTCGTAAAACCTACGGCCGTACTCCAACACTTTATGCCAGTCAGGGGTATGATGCGGCGTTGTTGATTGGCAGTGCGCTTAAAGCTGTGAATGGTGATATGGAAAAGGCAGATGCTTTCCGAACTGCTCTTGAAAGAGCAGATTTTCCAACGGTACGTGGTAACTTCAGCTTTGGAAAAAATCATCATCCCGTACAGGATATTTATGTACGTGAGGTTATCAAGGATAAACAGGGCGCGTATACCAATCGTATCCTGAAGAAGGTTTTCAGCAATCATGTCGATGCTTACGCTGGGGAATGTAATATGAAATGATAAACTCGTAAAAAACCAGAATTTAGATGGTTAAGTATTTATGCCCTTTGCTCGGGTAAAAAACTTCATATCCGAGGCGCAAATATTTTCTATCATTAAGGCATACTAAGGTACGTCGTAATGATAGAAAATGTGCAGTAACGAAGGAGATGGAGAGTTTTCACGACGCCATCATGAAATAGGAATACAAACTTCCCTGTCTTTTACTTCATTATGCTTCTGTTTATTGAACAACTTTTGAACGGCCTGCAGCTCGGCGTCATGCTTTTTCTCATGTCTGCCGGGCTGACTCTTGTCTTTGGTATTATGCAGGTCATCAATCTGGCCCATGGTAGCTTTTACATGATCGGTGCCTATGTAGCAGCTACGGTTGCGGTGCGCAGCGGGAGTTTTCTGCTGGGAATGGCTGTGGCTTTGCCGGTTGCTGCGGCTGTAGGCATGATTGTTGAGTTGACCATACTGCGTCGCCTCTACAAGCGTGATCATCTTGATCAGGTACTGGCAACTTTTGGTTTGATCTTCTTTTTCAATGAACTCACTCGTATAATCTGGGGCAGGCAACCCTTGTTTATGGATGTCCCGTCCTGGCTTGGTGGAGCGGTGGAATTACTTCCTGGAATCCACTATCCGGTGTACAGACTGGCAATCATTCTGGTTGGTGTTTTTGTTGCCCTGTTTCTATATCTGCTCTTTTCCCGTACCCGGCTGGGTATGAGAATCCGGGCCGGTGCCAGTAATCGTGATATGGTGGCGGCACTGGGTGTGAATATTCGTTTGCTGTATACCCTTGTATTTGGACTCGGCACTATGCTGGCAGCCCTTGCCGGCGTCATGGCCGGGCCTATTCTTGCTGTGGAAGTGGGTATGGGAGAATCAATTCTTATTCTGACATTCGTGGTGATTGTCATTGGAGGAATCGGCTCAGTGCGCGGTGCTCTTGTCGGTGCTCTGTTGGTTGGTATGGTTGATACTCTGGGACGCGTTTATCTGCCGGATGTCCTCTCTTTTTTTGTAAGTTCTTCCACTGCAAATAGTTTGGGAGCATCCCTTGCTTCCATGTCTGTGTATATTCTCATGGCCATGGTTCTAACCTGCAAACCTGCCGGGCTCTTCCCGGCTCAGGATTAAGTCTATGAATAGAGAAGATTCCAATGCCTAATCGAAAAACTATCCTTAACGGAATCGGATTACTCTTTTTTCTACTCTTACCGCCTGTTACCCAGATATTTGGCCAGGAGTATCTGCTATCACTGTTTAGCCGAATCTTAATCTACGGACTGGCTGCAGCAAGCCTGGATCTTATCCTTGGCTATGGAGGTATGGTCAGTCTCGGCCATGCTGTTTTTATGGGGGTTGGTGGCTATAGCGTTGGAATCCTCGCCTTTCACAGTTACGAATCGTCGCCCATACTCAGTTGGCCTTTTGTTCTTGCTGGTACGGAAAATGCACTTCTGGCATGGCCTTTTGCCGTACTGGTTGCCGGGATTTTTGGTTTGATAACCGGAGCAATCTGTCTGCGTACAAAAGGGATGCATTTCATCATGATTACCCTGGCCTTTGCCCAGATGGCTTACTATTTCTTTGTGTCGCTTACAAAATTTGGAGGCAGTGATGGACTCAGCCTCTATAATCGTAATACCTTACCTGGCATAGACTTGGGCAGTGATGTCCTATTTTATTATCTTTGTCTGGCTGTTCTGGTCATATTTCTTATTGTAGCTCACAGGTTGGCAGGATCTCATTTTGGTCGGGTTGTCTCGGCCTGTCGTGAGAATGAACAGCGGGTTCAGGTGCTTGGTTTCGCGAGTTATCGTTACAAACTCGCCTGTTATACTTTTTCTGCAGCAGCAGCAGGTCTGGCCGGAGCATTGCTCGTAAATCAGAGTGAATTCATCAGCCCCGGAATTATGCACTGGACAAAATCCGGCGAACTTATGGTCATGGTACTGCTCGGTGGAATGGGAACCCTGGTTGGCCCGGTACTTGGAGCTGCCACCTTACTTCTCATGGAAGATATTCTTGCCATGTACACTGAACACTGGATGATTATTTTGGGTCCCTTTCTTATTATTGTAGTCCTGTTTGCCAAAAGGGGCCTGTACGGATTGTTGACGGAAACAGGTGGCAATAATGGCTGAAACACTCCTACAGACCAAAGGCTTGTGCAAACGTTTTGGTGCTCTACAGGTGTGTAGAAACCTCGACTTGAACATTACAAGTGGAGAGCTGCATGCTCTGATTGGTCCCAACGGGGCTGGTAAAACTACAGCCATGAACCTGATTACTGGTTTGCTTACACCGGATAGTGGGGTTCTTTTTTTTAATGGCCGCGATATAACAAACATATCTGTACATAAACGTGCGTTGCTGGGGCTTGCCCGTGCTTTTCAAGTGACCTCACTCTTTAACGATTTCAGCGTGCGGGAAAACCTGATGCTGGCAGTACAGGCACAGCAGAGGACAGGCTTTCGTTTCTGGACAAATGCCACTCGTGATCGGAAACTTATGACATCCGCAGATGAGTATGTGGAACGTATGGGGCTCACCGAGAGAGCTACCGTTCTTGCAGGAGCTCTCTCCCACGGTGAACGTCGTCAGCTAGAGATGGGGATGGCTCTTGCCACTAAACCAGCCATGCTGCTTCTTGATGAACCTATGGCAGGGCTTGGTCCCGGCGGTACACTGAAGCTCTGTGAATTGATTGAAGAACTTAAAGGTGAGGTTACCATTTTACTGGTTGAGCATGATACCCAGGCAGTGTTTGCATTGGCTGACCGCATATCAGTTCTGGTGCAGGGTGAGGTGGTGGCCACCGATTCACCGCAACTCATTAAACAGAACAGCCTTGTTCAGGAAGCATATCTCGGAGGATCATGATGCTGCATCTAGAAAATGTTAAAACCGGATATGACGCTGGCCTTGCACTGTTCGGGGTAACCCTTGAAGTGGGGGAGGCCGAAGTCGTTGCCCTCCTTGGTCGTAATGGCATGGGGAAAACCACAACTATTCGTTCCATCATCGGCTTGACCCCACCCCGGTTCGGGAAAATTATCTTTAATGGGGTAGAGATCCAGAATCTTCCCAGCTATAAAATTGCCCGCCTTGGTATTGGCCTGGTGCCGGAAGGCAGGCAGATCTTTCCTACCTTGAGCGTGCGTGAAAACCTGCTGGCAGTTGCTGCAAATCATTGTAACCATAGTGATCCATACACCATGGAGCGTGTTTTTTCTATTTTCCCGCGTCTTGAAGAGCGGCAGAAACAATCAGGTGGCAGTCTGTCCGGTGGTGAGCAGCAGATGCTGGCTATTGCCCGTGCCCTGATGATTAATCCCTCGCTGCTGTTGCTCGATGAGGCCACTGAAGGCTTGGCCCCTCTGGTATGCCAGGAGATATGGAGTGGACTTGATATCTTAAAAAAACGTGGGCTGTCTATTCTCGTTATTGACAAGGATATAGGGGCCTTGACTGCCATCAGTGATCGCACCTATATCATGGAGAAGGGTGAAGTCGTTTGGAGTGGTGAGAGTACTGGTGAAAATTTAAGTAGAGAGCTTACCCTGCGCTATCTTGGAGTGTAGAAATTTTGTTCTCTTTTCTTGAAGAGTACGGGGTCCAGATTAGGGTGGTGTTGATACTCCTAGGTGAATTCAGCGTCCAAGTGCACCACCAGTTATTGAGTTGAACACCTCAAAAGAAGTCCTGAAGTTCTGTTTGACTTCTGGGATTGGCCTATGATAAAATTTATTTATTGAGGTGAGTTATTGGCAGCTCTCTGTATTAGCAAATAAGAATCAGCAAACACCGGGATAGATCATATGGTATGAAGATCTGTTTTCGGCACCACTCTTCCATAACTCACTAAAGGAGTGGGGGCATTGGTAACAATGCTAGCCCATCGATTTGTAATCTACAACCAATATTCAGTGAGGTAAGTCATGCTATTTAAGGTCTTTCCCGGAAATGAGTTGGAGACCCTCTACGATATCTTGGCAGGCCATCATCTGGTTGGGCCACAGCTCAGAGGAACAGATCTGAATGGGCAAGAGCTATTCGCCTTTGATTATATTCACAGTTTTACAGAGCTCAGGCTCGACTTCACCTCCACCGTCCACTCTTTAAAATCTTTTATCCTCCCTCCCCGAGAAACTCTCAGTTCTTTTACTTTGACTAACGGAGACTGGGAAAAGCACGTTGATCTGGGAATATACAAGCCCCATGTTTTTTTCGGTTTGCACCCTTGTGATATCAACGGGCTGAACAAACTAGACAAGGTATTAACGGGTCCTGTTTATCCAGATCCATTTTATACGGGGAAGAGGAAAAACATGTTCATCATCGGTGTCAACTGCAGTCCACAACCCTGGTGTTTTTGTAAATCCATGGGGACAGATACGGTGCTCTCCGGTTTTGATATGTTTCTCACTGACCTGGGTGACAGATACTTTGTCGAAATCCAGTCAGCTATTGCCTACGACATCCTCACAGAGCTCCCCATTGTGGACCCTACAGAGGCAGATCATCGCAGGTTTGTGGAGTTGATGGATGAGCGGAACAGTAAATTCACCTGTCAAGTGGATAACTCCGACCTGACCAAGATCCTTGACCTGGAATTCCAGTCTCCTGTTTGGCAGGAGTGGGGGAAAAAATGTATGTCTTGCGGCAGTTGTGCCAGTGTTTGCCCCACCTGTTACTGTTACGGAGTGAAGGAGTTTGTTGACCTTGACCTGACAAACGCCACAAAACAGAGGCAGCTATATTCCTGTAATCTGATAGATTTTGCCATGGTCGCTGGTGGTCATAACTTTAGACCAGACAGTGCCTCTCGCCTTAAATACCGTTATTACCACAAACATCGCGGGTTCCAGGAGGCCTACGAAGAAGCACTCTGCGTCGGCTGCGGCCGCTGCGGTCAGGCGTGTCTTGCCGGGATTACGGTGCCAGATGTTATTGACAGTGTCCGTCGCCAAGAGGTTCCCAAATGAATAGACTTGATTTTGTCGATGTTCTGCCTACACAGCAATTTTCTACACGGAAATCAGACCTGACCAGTTTTGAATACAGCTATAAGGCTGAAATTACCAGTGTCTATAGTCTAACCGAGACTGAAAAGCTGTACCAGATCAGAATAATCGATTCGGATCAGCGACGTCAGTTTACCTTCAAACCCGGGCAATTTGTGATGCTTGAATTGCCGGGTATCGGAGAAGGACCCTTTTCCATCTCTTCATCCCCCACTCGGCACGGTGATCTGGAGTTGTGTATCCGTGCTGTTGGTAATCTGACCAAATTTCTTGGTAGAGTTCCACGGGGGACTCTGGTCGGCATCAGCGGACCATTTGGTACAAGTTTTCCGGTGGAAGATATGGAAAATAGCGACCTGCTCCTCATTGCCGGGGGGCTTGGCGTTGTCCCTTTACGCGCGCCTCTCTTTTCCGTACTTGAAAATCGTAGTCGCTATAAGCAGATCGATATCATCTACGGTGCTCGCAATCCATCTGAGCTACTCTTTACCTATCAGTATCAGATGTGGCGACAATTTGATATTAACCTGGAAATTATTGTCGACCAGCCTGACGCTGCCTGGCAAGGTCCTGTCGGTCTGATCACTGAGATTCTCGGGGAGCGAATCGAAGCAGCAGGAAACGACCTGTCCACAAACACGTATGCAATTGTTTGCGGGCCGCCAGTCATGTTCCATTTTGTTTGCGACATGTTGATCAACGCCGGGTTACCCATGCAAAGGATCTTTGTCTCGCTGGAACGGAGGATGCATTGCGGGCGAGGAAAATGCTGCCGATGCAATATTGGTGCGACTTATACCTGTCTCAATGGGCCGGTCTTTGATTACTGGTCAGTATTGAATATGAAGGAGGCCATATAGGCACGCTCATGGAGAAGACCAGAACTTACTTGGGAGTCGAAATAAAAAGGCCCAGAACCGCATTCTTTGAACTTTCCTCATGCGAGGGCTGCCAACTGCAGATCCTCAATAAAGAGGCAAGCCTGTTTGCCTTTCTCGACCTACTGGATATTGTCAACTTCCGTGAAGCAATGTCTAATGGCAGTAACGATTATGAGATAGCCTTTGTGGAGGGCAGTGTAACCAGAGCTGATGAGGAAGAGCGGCTTCTGAAGATCCGCAAACAGGCAAAGACCCTTGTGGCATTGGGCTCCTGTGCTTGTTTTGGTGGAGTCAATCAACTGAAAAATCGTTTTAATGACCTGGAATGGGTCAAAAAAGAGGTTTATGGCGACTTCCCCATAGAAACCCAGAAGGTGAGACCTTTGTCGGATTTTGTTACAGTTGATCTCTCAATATATGGTTGTCCCATCAAAAAAGAAGAAGTAGAAGAAATCGTTACCAACCTGGTGCTCGGTAAATCAATTGATCATCCTCGTTATCCTGTGTGCATGGAATGCACGGCCAATGGCAATATCTGTCTTTTCAAGCTCGGTGAGCCATGTCTGGGGCCAGTAACCAGAGCTGGGTGCGATGCATGGTGTCCAAACAACCGCGTGGGGTGCTGGGGCTGCCGAGGGCCAGCCGATGAGGCAAACTTCGACCAGCTTCAGGAAATCATGGACAGCCACAACATCCCCAGACAGGCCATGCTTGACCGGCTCGAATGTTTCGGTGGCTTCAGCAGTGCAATCAAGAACATGAGCGAATAGGCGAGGCAGCATGCGAGAATCAATAAACTGCGACATCAAGATCAAGCACCTGACCAGAGTTGAGGGGCACGGCAATATTCATATTTGCATCAAAAATGGTCAGGTGGAAAAGGCCAGTTGGGATGTGGTGGAGACCCCGCGCTTTTTTGAGGCAATCCTGGTGGGAAAACATTGGGAAAATGCACCTGTTCTCTGTGGGCGTATCTGCGGAATATGCTCTATCAGTCATACCCTGGCATCTATCAGAGCTATTGAACAAGCCTTTGGTATGGTGCCCAGTTTACAGACCGAAAGACTCAGGCTGTTGCTTAAGCATATGGAGACATTGCAGAGCCATATTCTCCACCTCTACTTTCTGGTGGCACCTGATTTTCTTGGTGCAGACAGTGTATTCGATTTGATCGAACCCCATGGTGATGAGGTACAACGGGCGGCCAGACTCAAGCTGTTGGCTAACGATGGAGGTGATCTGATAGGCGGCCGCAGACTCCATCCAACCCGGACTGTGGTGGGTGGATTTACCATGTTGCCCGACCGTGCAAAACTGGCAACCCTTGGGCAACGCCTGCGCGCAGCATTGCCTGACCTCAACAAGACGGTAGATCTGTTCGGTTCCTTTAGTATTCCTGATTTTAGTCGTGAGACTGAGTTTGTTTCCCTGAAGAGCGAGGGTAACTATCCTTTTATCGGCGGCCAGTTGATCTCCAGTGACGGGGTGCTCAAAGAGGAAGAAGAGTACCTGGCCATGAGTAACGAATATATGGTTGACCATTCCACTTCTAAATGGAGCAAGCTGTCAAGGCCAAGTTTTGCTGTGGGTGCTCTGGCCAGGGTGAATAATAACTTTAGCGCCCTCCATCCTGAGGCTCAAGGTATTGCTGATCGTTTAGGCCTACAGCCGGTCAATCACAATCCCTTTATGAACAATATTGCCCAGCTGGTAGAGTGTGTCCATGTCGTTCAAGACTCTATCTTCCTCATCGATGAGCTGTTAGGTAATGACTGGCAGGAAACCCGTCAAGTCGTCACACCAACTGCAGGTTTTGGAACCGGGGCCGTGGAAGTTCCCCGGGGACTTCTGTATCACTGCTATCAGTTTGACGAAGACGGTCGAATTACTAAAGCAGACTGCGTCATTCCCACCAGTCAAAATAACGCCAACATTCATTACGATATAATTGCTTTGGCCCAGAAACTGGCCGCCCAGTGTAAAGACGATCACGAGATTCGTCTGCTGGCGGAGATGCTTGTTCGGGCCTATGATCCCTGTATCTCCTGTTCAGTTCATTAATCAACGGCTGTTCTGTCTTCTTTTGAGATGATATCGCAACTGATAGTTGTGATCTTGTTTGTCGTAAAATGACCTGTGACGCAATTATAACAACAGAAAAAGTAGGCAGAGACAGAGCGTTATATAGGATAGCCCTACCACCTTCCATCTTCCCATAATCTTTTCTGCTCTGCGCAGATTCGGGACGAGTCTGTGCAGGAAGAGAACGAGTCTCTCCTGTTGTGGTTTCTGTTCTTCTTTTTCTTGCAGTCTTGATAGCAGGCATATAATCGTATCAAAACCGGTTTGTCTCTTTCGATTATCCCCTACAAGCTCCGTTGTGAAAGAGATTCTGTCCCAGACAAGGAACAGGACACAACCGGTTGCAACAGGCCAAAGCCCTTGTAATAGTTTTATTCCGGCCAGGGAATCGTTGGCAAAGTTGCTGGCCGCGGGCCACAGCCAGAGCGTTCCCGCCACAGCAATACAACTGAGAGTGAAGAGTATCGGGTTCGCTGTTCCATCTGCCTTAGCATTCTTAACGCTACGCCTGAGCACAGCCACAAAATGGAGCATGAGCACGGTTGTAGCTATTGCTGTCAGGGGGAGAAAGAATGCACTCAATCCAGACCAGGGTTCGCCAAGGCTAAGCGCGAGTTCCTTAAATCCGGTTTTGGTAATTGCGCCGCTGGTAAAGGGTAGCCCTGCTAAAGCCAAGGCTGGAAGTAGGATGGCAACCAACTGCAGGTGGGACAATGTCCTCCCTTGTCGAACAATCAGGTCATAGCCAAAGAACAAGCTGCTTTTCGCCAGAGAATGATGGACGACATAGAGGGTGAGTATGGGGACTGCATGGACTCCGGCGGCCTGATCAAAAAGGCCCAACCCAAAAATAACGGTTATTAGCCCCATTTGACTGATGCTTGATCCACCCAGTACCGCTCCTGCCTGCTTTTGTCTCAGACCAACGATAACTCCGTAGACAGCTGCAAGAGCCCCCATAACAATAAAGAGCATGGCACCCTGAGGACAGGAGATATGACCAATGGGCAGAAATCGCAGCCAGCCCAAAATACCTGCATTGACCATGGCTCCGGCAAGAACAGCAGCGGCTGGGGGAGGCGTCGCCTGGTAGGCAGGCATCACCCAGCCGTGGAAAGGCAGGGCACCAATTTTGATGCCAAAACCAATAAAGAGTAAGACAAAAGTCAGGGGATGATAGGGGACTCTTGCAACATCGGCCAGAGCCAGACTTCCACTGCTGTGTACCAGAATGATTAGGGCGGTGAACAGCGCGACTTCGCCTATCATCACCAGGAGGAGGTAAAGACGTCCGACACTGAGAGCCTCCTTATTTCCCTTGTGGATCACCAGGCCATAGGCCGCAAAGCTCATCATGGCAAAAAACAGATAGTAGCCAAATATGCCCTGGGCAAGGATGAGACCAAAATTGCCAGCCATGGCAGTCAAAAAGAATAGATGAAAGCGCACTTGATTGTGGTCATGTTTCAATAGGCTGCGACTGCTGAAGCTGGCCAGTAACCAGACAAAAGCAGCAAGAGAGAGGAAAATCTTTCCCGTGCCATCAAGCCCCATACGGCCACCCATAAAAAACCAGCCAACTTCCACAACCACATCACTGGGCGCTGTCAAAGCAACAAAGAGAGCCGGCACTGTTGCCCAGGGGAGCAACCCGATAACCCTCGTCTTTAATGGTGTGCAGCAAAGTGCTGCCATAATCAGGGGTATCCCTGCCGTCGATGATAGAATCAATGCATGAATTATTGTCTCAAGGGCAACAGGAGTCATAACGTGTATCCCTGGACAATAAAACGAACCCAGGCCAATGGACTTATCTGGGCATTGGCCACCAAACCTGCGACCAGGACAATAACGGCCGTAACAAGGGGAGGAACAAGTAGCATTAAACGAGTCTCAAAACGGCCAATGGCTATTTCGGCAGGCCATTCTCCCTGCTGTTTTCCAAACCAGGCCTTGATCAGGATGGGCAAAAAATACCAAGCGTTGAGCAGGCTGCTCACCACAAGAACCAACAGCAGCCACCAATTCCCTGCTGCCAGACCACCGAGGCCAAGATACCACTTGCTGATAAAACCGACGGTGGGCGGAATGCCGATCATACCAAGAGCTGCGATGGAAAATGCGGCCATGGTGAGGGGCATGCGGCGTGCGACACCACGCATCTCACTTATTCGATGGATACCAAGGGTTTCGGCAAGATTTCCTGCACAGAAAAATAGGGTTATTTTCATCAGACCCTGGTGTACGAGATGGACAAGGCCACCGATGACTGCCAGCGGTTGGTCAACCATACTCATGCCCAGAGCTATATAGGAGACCTGGCTGATGGTGGAGTAGGCAAGCCGCTTTTTTAGATCATCCTGTTGCAGGGCACGGACAGATCCATAGAGAATAGTAACGGTGGCAACACCAGCAAGCAGAGGCAGAACTCCTAAAAGGAGCAGATTCTGAGCTCCGAACACATCAAGGACGATTCGAATAATACCAAAAGCCCCGGCCTTAACCACAGCGACTGCATGCAAAAGAGCGCTCACCGGTGCAGGTGCCACCATGGCTTGGGGTAGCCAGCCGTGTAGAGGCACAAGGGCCGCCTTGACTCCGACTCCTATGATCAGTAAGCAAAAGATCAGGCTCAAAACCGGGCCGTGGCTATCAATATACGATGGAGAGAAACCTGCTGCCGAGAAATCCATCGGTCCGACAATGGTCTGTAGCCAGACAACAGCAACAAGAAAGACTGCACCACCGCCAAAGGCGTAGATGAGATAATTGCGGCCTGCCCGCAATGATTTTTCAGTACCTCGATGGATAACCAGCGGATAGGTGGTAAGCGTCAGCATTTCATAAAAAAGGAGAAAAGTGACCAGGTTTCCTGCCAGGGCAATGCCTATGGTCACTGTCACACAGAGACTGAAGTAACCGAAAAAATGACTGCGATTGGGTGAACCTTCAAGATAGCCCACGGCATAGATGGTGGTCAAT
The DNA here is from genome assembly GCA_022712895.1 of Desulfocapsa sp. GTDB lineage: Bacteria > Desulfobacterota > Desulfobulbia > Desulfobulbales > Desulfocapsaceae > Desulfocapsa. The sequence continues at coordinate 48,138 of JAFLJS010000015.1, read as the reverse complement.
AGCCAGAGTACACTGGACAAGGTAGCAAACAGGGCGGATAACGGATCACCATTTAACAATAGCTCCACACCGGGGATAAGCGGTATGCGGATTTCAAAAACATGACCGTAATAAATTCCAACATTCATCACCAGAATCAGCGATATCTTGACTATCGATCCACAGAGATTGAGAAGTGTGCGCAGGCGATGATTCTCCTCAGGCAGGCAAAAGATAATGATACCGGGGATGAAGGAGCTGAGCAGTATGGAGAGTAGAAGGAGTTGACCAGAATTCATGGCAACCCTCCCGGGAAAAGCTGGGCAAGTCCTGTACTTCCTTGTGACAAGATGTGCAGGAGCCACGGGGCGAGCAGACTAAGGAAGAGGGCGATTAAGGCAAGGATTAGGGCTGGCCACTCCAGGAGCGGAGAAAGGGGTGTAGTTTCCTTCAATGATTCTCTTTTGGGGATGACAAAAAAGTGTGACATGACTCTGAACACATACACCATAGCCAACAGGCTGCCAGCCATGATTACCAGTGCCCACCACCATTGTGAAGAGTCAATAGATGAGGTGAGCAGCATCCATTTAGCAATAAAGGCACCCGATGGCGGGAGCCCCATCAAGCTGACTCCTGCAATTCCATAAGCAAAGACAGTGATTGGCAAGCTGGCTCTCACCCCATCCAGATTCCTGATCCGGTCATGCCCGAGATGCAGATAGACGTTACCTGCCGCCATGAACATTGCTGACTTTGCACAGGCATGAGTAAGGGCTATGAAAATCACCGCAGACCACACCGGTACTCCCGTAAGCGTCCTGCTTAAGGGAAAGGCGATAAATAGATAACCAAGTTGTGAAACGGTGGAATAGGCCACCATCAGTTTTAGTCTTTGCTGGCGAATAGCCTGTATGCCACCCCAGAGAATTGCAATCGCCCCAAGCGTTCCCATAAAATTTAGGGCTGAAGTGGTAACAATGGGGGCAAACAGTTCGAACCAGAAGCGGAACAATAGATAGAAGGAGCCTTTGACAACCAAAGCAGAGAGAATGACACTCACCGGAGCCAAAGCATTGGCATGGGCTGGAGGCAGCCAGAAATGAAGCGGAACCAGAGCAGTTTTCAGCAGCAGCCCCACAGTCAGCAGGGCCAGGGCAGCACGTATACCAGGTTCGTTAATGGCAGTGTTTTGCAATACACCCAGATCCAGTACTCCGCATGTCCGATAGAAAAATACGATACCAAGGAGGTAGGTGAGTGATCCCAGCAGGCTGATAAGCAAATAACGAAAGGATGCGCGCTGGGAGGCAGGCTTACCAGAGAGAGCTGCCAGGGAGGCGGCTGAGATTCCTATAAGTTCCAGGGTTACATACAAATTAAAAATATCACCTGAAAGAAACAGTCCGTTGAGGCCGGCCAGCAGTAGCATCCAAAGTGGCCAGAAATAACGTTGCTGATGTTGATGACGGCTGCCCCGAACAGGGTCCGCAATGCGATAGGAAAAATACCCCCGGGCATACAGGGTGATGGCAAGACCGGTGACAGCAGTCATTAACAACATAAGTAGAGCCGGCCCATCGGTTCGAAGGCTAATGCCGATTGGCGGCCGCCAACCACCGATGTAATAGCGAATGGTGCCGAAAACAAGAAGTTGGTAGATGAGGAGACAAGCAACAAAAAGATTGATCAGAGCAGTGATCAGGGCGATAACAAATGTCCTGCGACTGAACAGGAAACAGAGTAGACCTGCAATCAGGGGCAGGATAACGGGAGTTATCATCCACGATGGGCTGTCTGCAAGGAAGATCACGACTTTGGGCCCTTTGTATTTTTAGGCTGCTTTGTTTTCTTCCGAAGGGTGCGATTTGAAGTTTCCTGCACCCGACAGGCCAGGATCAGGGCAAGTGCTGTAACACTTACCGAAACCACAATACCGGTCAAAACCATGGCATGGGGGACAGGATCGATTTCCCCTTGCCCCAAAGGGGTATAAGCAGTGGCAATAAGGATGAGAAAGACTCCACTGGCCATGACATTGATTGCCAGGATTTTGCGCAGCGGATGGGAATGAATAATCAGAGTAAAGAGTCCCATGCCAAAGAGGATCAGGCCGGTCAGGCTATAGAGCAGAGTTGTTATCATGGACTGTCTCCACCTGGAACGTCACTTTCAGGACGGCCTCCACCAAAAAGCAATGCCAGGGTCAGGCCAATGGAAAGTGCGCAAGCGGTCTCGATGAGGAGAATCAACCAGCCAGCAGTTCCCTTGGGATAAGCAAGCAGGGTACCGGTAAGAAAAAGACAAGACAGAGCAGTCCCCACAAAAACCAGTGGCCCCAGAACCAGGCCAATACGGAGAACGTAGACAGGGATAGCATGTAGCCATGGAAGTTCACTTACTAAGAGCAGAACCCCGGCAGCACCCAGGATGGCACCACCCTGAAAAGCTCCTCCTGCCAGGTGACTTCCCTGCCACACCAGATAAGCTGCAACCAGACACATGACAGGAGCCAGCAGGCGGACGACTCCCATTTGTACGGGGCTGATATCAGTTTCCGGGGTGGGGAAAGGGGCCTTAGCCAGAGACCAGACACCGATGACGGCAAGCAGTAGCACCATGACTTCCAGTAAGGTGTCATAGCCGCGAAAGTTGAGCAGTACTGCGGTCACCGGACTTTCTACACCACTCTGGTCTTGCAGAGAAGCAACAGCACCTGCAAGGCCTGAGACGGTCCTGGGGGAATTGGACAGAATGGCTCCAAGTAACGTAATCAGACAAAAAACAAGGAACAGGAACAGTGCCTGTAAGCCATCAAATGGTCTACGTCTGTTCCGTGTCTGTTTTTTGATCTTTTTCCCTTTTTTCATCGCTGTCAAGCCTGCGTTCTCCTTTGCGGGTTCGATTCATCCGCCTGAGGGCGGCAAGAAAAAGCGGTCCTGTCAGACCGGCACCAAGTGCTGCTTCAGCCAGAGCTACATCCGGCGCGCGCATTCTGACCCATGCAAGAGCCATCAACAGGCCAAAAGAAATAAATAGGATTACAGCTTTGAAGATATCTTCGCTGCTGAGCAGGCGCCAGCCAAGCCATAACAGGGTTAAAATAAGTATGCTGTCAAAGAGTGTAAGAATGGAAGTGGTCATGGGCGTGTCCACGGCACAATTTTTTTCTGCATGGCACTACTGGCAATAAGGTGGCAGGATGCGGAACTTGCGATCAGCACCAGAAACCAGATAAGCAGAAGCTTTATTGCAACCGTCAGGGTACCGGATTGAAGGGCAAGGCCGAAGACCACAAAGCCTAAACCGACATTGTCTGCCTTGGTTAGTGCATGCAGCCTGGTATAAATATCAGGAAAACGGAGTAATCCCACGGTGCCGGACAAAAAAAACAGTACGCCGATTATGATAAATACAGTGCCGCTATGATAGAGGATCGTCATTTTTTCTCTTGTCTGAACCTTGCCAGGTACGGCGGGTAAAGGTCAACGTCGCCAGTGTTGCCAACAGTGCAAAAACCAGGGCAATATCAATGAGCACTGGGTTCAACATGCCGACACTTAAAAGCAGTAGAATCGCTACTCCACAGGTACCGAATAACTGCGCGGTCATCATTCGATCAGCCGCCGTCGGGCCTCTCAAGATACGAACCATGCCCACAGTTATGGCAGGTAACAAAATCAGGGCAAAGAGTAAGTGCATCACGCTCATAAGTTTCCCTCCCTCTCATCTTTGTTGTTCATCATCATAGCAACGTGATATTCCAAGCGCTGGATGTTTGCCCAAATAGGTAAGCCCTGGTCAAGGGTGTGAATCGTCACTTGATTGCCCCGGAGTTCGGCGCTTAAGGTTCCGGGAAGCAGGCTGATGGTATTGACAAAAAAAATCCTGGCAGACCCTTCAGGCAAAAGGGTGGTATAGGAAACCAGGGCCGGATCGAGAAGTTGTTGAAAAGAAAGGGCACGGCGCATAACATCAATACCACCGTGAAGAGACTGATATAAAAAAAAAGGAATAAAACGAAGGAGACCAGCGAAACGTATATTCAGTGAAGAGGAGGATGCCAATATTTGGCTCAGAGCTGTGGCAAACAAAATTGCTGGAACACCTATTAGCCAGCTAGCCTTGTCCGCACCAGTAAGCGCGTACCATAAAAATGAAAAAATCGCAAAGCGGGGCAGATTTTGCCGGACAAGAGTTGCTAAGGTACGATTCTTGGAGAAACAACTGTCGTTACGCCCAGGCTCATTTCTTTTTAAAATAGCATTCTCCTCCTTTGTTTTCCTCAGTTTGACAGGGGAACGTCAAGCTGTTTTATCCCCCGTTAGACAACAGCAGCCGACAAAATAATGAGCATCACCAAGAGAAGATTCTGTGTGGCGTGGCGATGAAAAACAATTTCTTGAACACTAAATGGTCACAGGAGTACAGAACCCGGAAGGCTTGAGGGCAAGTACAGAGCAGTTTATCTGGTTTAAGATACTTTCTGCAATATTCCCCATGAAGAACCCTGCTAAGCCCGTTCGGGCAACGGTCCCCATAACAAGCAGATCCATCTGTTCCTCTTCGGCCAGTTGTGGGATAACTTTCTCAGCACTTCCGCGGATCAGATGTATCTGGGGAGCAATGTACTCTGCTCCTTCCTGACCTATTATTTTAGGCAAGGTGGTCATAAAGGTGTCCAGTTCACTTTCGAAAGCCTTCTTATGGTCATCTAACCAGGCGTTGAGTTCCTTTTTGTTCAGATCCAGATTCATCGTTACCAGGCTCTCTCCCACAGCCTGCCATGCGTTTACGATATGCAGCTTCCCCGGTTCAGAGAGGGCAAGGGAAGAGGCCATTTCAAGAATCTGCAGATTGAGGTCGTCACGTCTTGCGTCATCGTCTGAGGATTCCAGATCTATGGCAGCCAGGATACGTCTGTAAGGGGGGATTTCATCGGATTTGATCATCCACACCGGGCAGGGGCACTTACGAAGGAGGTGCATGTCTGTTGAGCCAAACAACAATTCCTTCAGTCCGTGCTGCGGTTGTGGCGTTTTGATGACTAGATCATGTCCATCGTGGAGAACGGTTCGTATGATTTCCAGAAAAGGAGTACCGGGAATGACTTTGTTTAGTATCTCGATCTTTTGTTGAGAGGTTGCACTCAGTTCTACGAGTTGGTTGCGGTAATGATTGAGCACCCCTTTGGTGATTCTTGCGGATGCATCACCTGCCATATGAAATCTTGCTTGGACGGGGAGGTCTTCAGGTACGGCCATCACTGTCAACTTGGCCTGGTTATGGGCAGCCAGATTTGCTGCTCGTTGAAAAGAAACCTTGTTGTCCCCTGTGGGGCTGGTCACAAAGAGGATGTTCTTGAAACGTTTCATGCTTCACCTCGTTATGGCTGGTTTTATATAAGCAGACTGCTGTCACATATCTTGGTCAACAAATCTCTATATCCAATCCAGATTGTGGGTTGCCACCTTCTTCCCAGGAAGAGAAAAGAGGATGCCGCTGGCACTATTATACCATATATTTGATCGATATTATATGAAGTATGTTAAAGGCAGGCCGGCAGGTTGATAATAAAGCAGACGCCTTTCTTTTCCCCGGTAAGATTTTCGACGCGGACGGTTCCTTTATGGTGGTGGGTGATGGCACGCACAACGTAAAGGCCCAGTCCCAGGTGAGGGCTTGATTTCTTTCGGCTTCGTAAAGAGACCATGGAGTTAAATATTTGTCCCTGCTTGTCGCTTGCTATTTCTGGCCCCTGGTTGGAAACCCGTAATACAAGGAGATTATCCTCCTTTGTAAGAGACAAAATGATTGGGGTTTTGGGGGTGTGAAATGAAACTGCGTTGTCGACGAGCTTTTCTATCATTTGTCGTAACCGATAGGCATCGCCCTGAATGTTTGGCTTTTCTTCGGGGAGGTGCAAGATGAACGTCACATCAGGATACTGGATTAGCCAGCCCCGTTCCAGCCACAGGGTGAGGCCCTTGGCCAGGTCGAATTCTTCCATGTAGTCCTGTTGTAGCGCTTGCTCAAGAGTTGTCGCATCACGAATGGCAGTGAGCAGAGATTCCATGCGCTGTACATCTGTTAAGGCCCAAGCCATATAGTCTTGCACCTGTTTGGATGGAGCCTTTAGCTCCTTTTCCAGATTTTTGAGGGAAGCTGAGATCCCGGCAAGGGGCGTTCGCATCTCATGCTCCAGATTGTCAGCCATGGTTTCCCGGTATTTGTTCTGTTCCTGTAGCTGATCCAGCATGGTGGACAGTGTACGGCTCAGGTCGCCGATTTCATCCCTTGCCCTTACTGGATCAATATTCGAGACAATACGACCGTCTTTGCTGATGGCACTGCCCGCCTGATTACGAAGATGGCGAATACGGCTGGAAATGCGGGATGCAAAGAGGAGCAGGCCGAGTCCGATACTCATAAAGGAGACAATGGTGAAGGTGATGGATTCTTCAATTATCCGGTTTTTGAGGGCGAGGATAGAGTTTGTGGTCTGTTCCACAACAACTGCGCCAACCACTTCACCGTCATTGAAGAGTGGGGTGATGGCGGCCATCACTTCTACGTTGGCATTGGCCATCTGATAGTGAGTTATGTTGGGGTTCCCCTGTAGCCCTTCTTCAACTCCTTGGATATCAAGAGTTTTTGCCTGGCTTGAGTCTTTGAAGTCTTCAGTGAATGCCTCGGTAAAGAGGCGATAAATAGGCGCCAGGAAGCGGTGGGAGTAACTCTCCTGCCGGCTCTCTTCCTGTAGTTTGCCAAATCGGGCACGAACCCGCCGGTTTTCATCAACCACGCGAATACGCGAGTGGGGGAGATCCATCTTGGCAAGCAGGGTCTCAATCTGTTTTGACGGCGCTAGTAACCAGCCGAGCTCTCCAGTTTGTCCGGGAGTAGCTGTGCCTATCAGATTTTCGATCACTCTACTTTTTGCATCATCCACATCAGCCACTGCAAAGGAGAGACGGTTACTCACCATGGACAGGGGCATACGCATTTCGACGATATACCCTTTTTCGGTCTCGGCCCAGACGCCCTGGATTCGGGGCTCGTTGGCAACAGGAATCAGGTTTTCAGGGTTGCTATCCATCAGGAATCCATTTATCCAGCCCGGTTTGTCTGTGGCCAGTATATATTTACTTACGGTTCCAGAAGCATCCTGGATGCCAATTTGAATATGGTCTGCCTTGGAAGGATACAGGGAGTTTGGATGGCGGTACACAATATGGTCATCCTGTACCTGAAAGAGACCATACAGATATTTTCCACGTTGTCCAAGCAGGTGGTTGAAACGAAGTGATGCTGGATTGTAGCGGTCGCGTGAGCTGAGCAGATGCTCGGCACCGAATTCTTCACTCTGACTTAATTCCGGCTGCCAGTCATCAGCCTTACCGTTGAGGCGAATACTGTTTGAGAGGCTGAAGAGATAGAGATCACGGTTCTGATCTTTGGAATGGAAAAATTCCTGGTCAAAAAGATCAGGGCGGTTGCCAAGGCTTGTGGCTACAGCTCTAGCCGTGAACATCAGTGCATCTTCACGGCTAGCCAGTAGATTTTCCTGCAACATGGCGCTGAAGCGAAAGCCGATAAGCGGAATTAGCAATAAGAGGAGTGAGATAAGGGTGAGTTTCAGGCGGAGTGAGATACGCATCTCTGCCTATTTTTCGAGCCAGCGATAGCCCATGCCATACTCAGCACAGATAGCATCAAACTCCGGGTCGACCTCTCGAAACTTCTCACGAATACGCCGCACATGAGCGGCGATGGCATTATTCGTGACCACAACCTGAGCCGCATCCATAAGTTGCTCGTGGGATTTAACGTGGCCCGGATGTTTGACAAGAGATGTCAGGAGCCAGAATTCGGTAAGGGTCAAACTGACGGTATCTCCCTTCCAGGTAACCCGTTTCCGTTCTTCTTCTATGCGTACACTGTCGTGTTCAATCACTGTCTCACTTGCCTGGGTGGCAGTGCCTTTGATAGTCTCCAGCATCTTAAAAAGAGCTGAAATCCGGACAGGCAGGAAATCAAGAGTGGTGGTGTCCTTTGTCAGATAATCCCAGGCTCCAAGACGCAATCCTGAAACGCGATCAAGATCTGAATTCCTGGCGGTGAGAAAGATAATGGGCAGGCTGGGAGCACGATTTCGTAGTTCCCGACAGAGTTCAAAGCCGCCTTCCATCTCATCCTGTAGCATCACATCAAGGATAGCAAGATCAGGAAGCTGCCGTGAAAATGCCTTGCTGGCAACGGTTCGTGAATCGTAACTGTTTACTGTGTAGCCGTCTCGTTGCAGAGCTTGTACATAGTTATTGCGCAGGTTCTCATCGTCTTCAACGATTGCGATTGTGTATGTCATAATTGATTTCTTTGTGTGCGGTTTTTAGTCTGTGTGGCAAGATTGCAGTGGAAATAAGGAACCATGTTTTCTATGGTAAGTAAACACCATTATTTTACTTGATTACCATCGAAACTAAGCGTTGTCTGGTACTGAGTGTAGGAGCCCGCCCCTGCGGGCGATAAATGCTAAATATCTATCCTTTATCGCCCGCAGGGGCGGGCTCCTACAATAGAAATTGTGCTTTAGTGGTAATCAAGCTATTTTGTCAGGATCATATTGAAAATGGATGGGTTTTACAAAGAAAGACATTCGCCTGTGTAGTTTTTGCTGGATTCTATGTAATCATTCAAAGAGGTACACATACCATGGAAAGTTTTTTTGTCGTAGTAAATGGAAAGCAGCAGGGGCCTTTTTCGGTCAGCCAGATTCGAAATTCACTGGCACAGGGTGTCTATAATGACGATACCATGGTATGGGCGCAGGGAATGGCTGACTGGCAGCCGATTTCCTCAGTGGCAACCTTGCAGCAGAAGACTGCACAGGTACCACCCCCTCCTGTGAGAGGAACGCAGGCCCATGAAATAGATTATGAAATATTTGGCCATGAGATGCAGTATGTGGAAATAGAGCTTGATCCTGGAGAATCTGCCGTGGCCGAGGCCGGGGCTATGATGTATATGTCCGACGGTATCCAGATGGAGACAGTCTTTGGAGACGGGAGTCACCGCTCAGAGTCCGGTGGTTTTATGGATAAAATGCTGGGTGCCGGGAAACGATTGATTACCGGTGAAAGCCTCTTTACCACCGTGTTCAGTCACACTGGCCAGGGCAAGGCACGGGTTGCTTTTTCCTCCCCCTATCCTGGGAAAATTATCCCCCTTGATTTGAAAAAATATCAGAACAGAATTATCTGCCAGAAGGATGCTTTTCTTTGTGCAGCCAAGGGTGTGGCCATTGGTGTCGCCTTTCAGAAAAAAATCGGCACAGCTCTTTTTGGCGGGGAAGGATTCATTATGCAGCAACTGGATGGGGATGGCCTGACCTTTGTGCATGCTGGCGGTACCATTGTTGAAAAAGAGCTGGTAGCAGGTGAAACTCTGCGAGTGGATACCGGTTGTCTTGTGGCTCTGACCCAGACAGTGAACTACGATATTGAATTTGTGGGTGGTGTGAAGTCTGCAATTTTTGGCGGTGAAGGTTTCTTCTTTGCGACCCTAGAGGGCCCTGGTCATGTGTGGCTCCAATCGCTGCCTTTTTCCCGGCTGGCTGGTAAAATACATAGCGCTGCTCCTCAGACTGGAAGTGTTGGCTCAAGCAAAGGAGAAGGGTCGGTTTTGGGAGAGCTGGGCTCACTGTTTCAGCGTTAATCACATTTTTTTCACATCGTCTGTACCCTCTTTTTCCTTAACTTGATGAATGGGAATTGATCATGTTCCAATGCAGTCAAAATAGTTTTCGGTTTTCCATCGATCGTGGTGGCACCTTCACCGATGTTTATGCCGAAGTTCCGGGTGAACCCGGATTTAAGGTTGTTAAACTGCTTTCTGTTGATCCTGCTAATTATGATGATGCTCCGCGCGAGGGTATCAGGCGAATTTTAGCAGAATATTCCGACACTGCAGTCAAGATTGACGGCAGTATTGATGCTTCACAAATTGAATGGATACGGATGGGGACCACGGTCGCCACCAATGCGTTGCTTGAGCGAAAAGGTGCTGCCACTGCACTCGTGATCACCGCTGGTTTTGGTGATGTGCTGCAGATCGGTAACCAGGATCGTCCCAATCTCTTTGATCTGCGGGTGGAAAAACCAGAACTCCTCTATCTGGAAGTAATCGAAGTCGAAGAACGTTTACGGCTTTTACGTACAGATGAAACACCAGTTGAGGAGCAGCTTGAAGGGGTAACTGGTGAGCGTTTTGCAGTCCTTGCAAAACCCGATCTTGAGTCTTTACGTCCACGTCTGCAAGCGCTGCTTGATCAGGGGATTCGAAGTCTTGCCGTGGTGTTTATGCACGCCTACGCCTGCCCCCAGCATGAACAGGCTGTCGGCCAGCTCGCTCTGAAACTGGGCTTTGAGCAGGTGTCCCTATCCTCTCAGGTCATTCCCATGGTGAAGCTTGTTTCCCGTGGCGATACAACCATGGTGGATTCTTATTTAACGCCGCATATCCGTGACTATCTGCAAAGTTTTAAAAAAGGGTTTAGCGATAATCTGGAATCCACGCAACTGCTCTTTATGCAGTCCGATGGCGGATTGTCTCCTGCGGAAGATTTCACTGGCAGCAGAGCCATTCTTTCAGGCCCAGCCGGAGGTGTTGTTGGCTATGCCATGACCACTTACAACCGGGAAACAAAAAAACCGGTAATTGGATTTGATATGGGTGGCACTTCAACCGATGTTTCCAGATATGGTGGCGAGTATGATCTCACTTTTGAAACAAAAACGGCAGGCGTGCGTATTCGGGCACCACAGCTTGATATCAGGACGGTGGCCGCAGGTGGTGGCTCACGACTCTTTTTTGATAACGGTATGTTTGTGGTTGGGCCGGAATCTGCGGGTGCCCATCCAGGGCCTGTCTGTTATCGGAAAAATGGCTATCTGACAGTGACAGATGCTAACTTGATTTTAGGCCGTTTACAGCCCGATTATTTTCCGAAGATTTTTGGCGATAAGGAAGATCAGCCACTGGATTATGACGAAAGTTATAAACAGATGGTAAGCCTTACAGCTGAAATAAATGACTACTATGCCAAGACATCACGACCGCAGTTGACGGTGGAAGAAACCGCTTTGGGATTTTTAGAAGTTGCCAATGAGGTGATGGTACGTCCTATTCGTGAAGTGTCAGTTATGCGTGGTTTTGACAGTAAGGAACATGTGCTGGCTACTTTTGGTGGTGCTGGGGGACAGCATGCTTGCGCCATTGCCCGTAGCCTTGGAATCACTTCCATATTTATCCATCGTTTTGGCGGGATTCTCTCTGCTTATGGTATTGGTCTTGCCGATACTGTGGTTGAAAAACAGCAGCCGGCAGCGGCAATATTGAATGATGAGTCGCTTCCTGTCTTACAGGGGAAACTTGTCCATCTAGAGAGTGAAACACTTCAGGATTTATGCAATCAAGGCCTGAACCCCAATGATATAAAAAGCCATCATTACCTGAATCTACGGTATCAGGGGACAGATACGGCAATGATGGTAGAATGCCCTGAAGATAATGATTTTGCAGGACTATTTCAAAGGCTCTATCGCCGTGAATTTGGTTTTGAACTCACTGGTCGTGATATTCTGGTTGATGATCTTCGGGTACGATCCATTGGCAAAGCATCCACGTTGCGCTCATTTCCCCTTGATAGCAGTCAGCCCTCACAAGGCAAGTTAGAAAATGTACGTTGTTATTTCACTGGCGGCTGGCAGAAAACCGGATTGTACAATCTGGATACACTGGCAGCGGGTGAAGAGATTCAGGGGCCGGCTATCCTCATCCAGAGTACCGGAACCATACTGGTGGAACCTAGCTGTACTGCAATGATCACCAGTTATGGAGATGTGGAGATTGAAAGTGGAGCCGGGCGACAGCAAAAAATAGGTACTGCGGTGGATCCGGTACAGCTCTCCATTTTCAGCAATCTTTTTATGTCCATTGCCGAACAGATGGGGCGGATGTTACAGAAAACGGCCATCTCAACAAACATTAAAGAGCGGCTGGACTTTTCCTGCGCCCTGTTTGGGCCAAACGGTAATCTGGTTGCCAATGCACCACATGTCCCAGTGCATCTGGGTGCCATGAGCGAAGCTGTGAAGGAACAGATTCGGCGGGTGGATGTGATAAAAGCGGGTGATGTGTTGGTCAGCAATCATCCGGCTGCCGGTGGCAGCCATTTGCCGGATATCACGGTGATGACGCCGGTCTTTCAGGGAGAGACTGTTATCTTCTGGGTGGCAAGCCGTGGGCATCATGCTGATATCGGTGGAATTTCGCCGGGATCGATGCCGCCTGACTCTCGACAACTCGTGGAAGAAGGTGCTGCCATCCTTTCTTTTAAACTGGTCGAGAACTATGTTTTTCAGGAAGAGGGGATTTCTGAGTTATTGCTGGCACCCCAGGCTACCTCCCAGGAGGTGGGGCGTCCTCCAATCAGTGGTACACGTCTGCTCAGTGATAACCTTTCTGATTTGCGAGCCCAGGTTGCCGCAAATCAGAAGGGAATTGATCTGATTCTGGAGATGGTTGCCTATCGTGGTCTTGGTGTTGTTCAAGCCTATATGCTTCATGTTCAGGAAACAGCAGAAGAGGCAGTTCGTGCAAGTCTGTGCGAGGTGTCCAGCACCAGGGGAATGGCAGTGAAGGATTCTGTAACGGCCACCGAATATCTGGATGATGGCAGTCCCATTGTGCTGACCCTCACCATTGATCGTACAGACGGCAGTGCTCTCTTTGATTTCAGCGGAACCGGGATAGAGCTCTGGGGCAATCTGAATGCTCCTAAAGCCGTTACCCAATCAGCAATCCTCTATAGCTTGCGCTGCCTTGTGGAAAAAGATATTCCGTTAAATCATGGTTGTCTGTTGCCCATTCAGCTTGTGATTCCTGAGGGCTGTTTGCTTGATCCTTCTCCTGTGGCCGCAGTGGTGGGAGGCAATGTACTCACTTCACAGCGGGTTGTTGATGTGGTGCTTAAGGCCTTTGGAGTGGCAGCCGGATCACAGGGATGTATGAATAATTTCACATTTGGCAATGATCGTTTTGGCTATTACGAGACCATCGGTGGTGGCGCTGGAGCCGGGCCGGATTGGCATGGACAATCCGGTGTGCATACCCATATGACCAATACCAGAATCACCGATCCTGAGATCCTTGAACGTCGCTATCCTGTTTTGTTGCGTGAGTTTTCTCTACGTCAGGATTCCGGTGGCGACGGGGAGTTTCGTGGAGGAAACGGACTGGTTCGGGAACTGGAATTTTTAGAACCCTTAAATGTGGCTATCCTTTCAGAGCGTCGTGTTTTTGCGCCTTATGGACTTGCTGGTGGTGAGCCGGGAGGGCGGGGGAAGAATATTTTTATCCGCAAGGATGGTCGGCATCTGAATCTGGGTGGCAAGAATGAAATCCGCGCAGAGGCGGGTGATGCTATTCGTATTATGACCCCTGGCGGGGGCGGCTTTGGGGAAGCAATTACTAATCATAAAGTATTTTGATTACGCATGAAACTCAGCCAGTAAAATGACAATGGGCAGAATATAATGGAACTACAATAGATTGTAGGAGTTCGCCCCTGCGAACGATTACTGGTGGCAAAAACACACTCTTCAGAATCGGCCGCAGGGGCGGCCTCCTACAAAAAACAAAACTGAATGGCTGAGTATTGTACGTAATTAGATAAAGTCTAGCTGTGTAGTTCTGATTGTAGGCGATGCAAAAAGGCGACATATATAATATGCCGCCTTTTTGCAATGTATCTAAATCAATGGCTAGAAATATATCTTACTTTTGACTATTTCCTCTTTCGTCACTTTTACCGTTGTTCGTCTTGTCGCTCTTATCTTTTCCGCTGTTGTTAGAGCTTCCGTTATTTCCGCCACCGGGAGTACCATCACTACCAGCAACTCCAGCGCCGCCTTTATTACTGTTACTACTGTTACCCGGGCCTGACGAACCGCTGTTATTGTCGCCACCACGGTTTCCATTATTACCGGCTTGACCTTGACCGCTGCTCAGACCGGAAGCACCGGTAAGCCCTTTTTGGCCTTTTGAGTTAGCACCAAATCCCAGACTACTAGTCTCGCTGCCCACTCCTGTATTCATACCCAGTCCATGTCCCTTGGCATAGCCGGAGTGAGTATTTCGTGCTGTTGCCTCCGCAACTTCACTTGCCTCAATGGAGCCAACAGCTGCCGCTTCTGCATACGCTTCCTGTATTCCTTTGGTATGACCAAGCCCAAGAACGCCAGGATGCACACCAAGTTCCTTGGCTATGTTACCCCACCCCATTCCGGTATCACGCATATCATTAATATCCTGAGAAACGACACCTGTCAGCGCTGATACAACATCAGCAAAGGCTTGTTCTTTCTCTTCAAGTGTTGCTTTTGCCGTTTCAATTTCTTCAGGAGTACCGGTGGCCATAGCCTCTGCAAGCCCCTCTGTGGCATCTTCAACAGCCGCTGACGCCGTTTCGGTTTCTTCACTGCCAACATTGGCCACTGCATCTGCAAGATTCGCCGCATGTGCAGCCTGGGCAGGGTTTTGAAAAGCTGAAGTCACATCTGCATCTCCACTTTCATCATCTGCTGTACCGTCAGCATCCACCGATGGAGATGCTGAGTCGTCAGCTGTATCATCATCTGCAGCAAAAACTGCACGGGATTGAAAGAATGCAAAACTAAAACATACAATTGCAACAGCAATTAATTGAAAAAGAGGGCCACGTTGCTTCATATAGATGCTCCTTGTACTAGTGATAGCTGGAGCTGACCGAAAATAAGAAGCCCATTGCTAAGGCTCTTGGTCCCGGACGCTGTCTGCACAGCTTCTGGCTCAGCAAACCAGCTGATTTGTATGCGCTTATTGTGCTTTTGTGCGGAATTTTTTAATAACGATTTCAATATAATTGCCTGCTTCTTAGCCTTTTCTTCACTGCCTGCATAAAACAGTGTCAGATGCAGTTCAGACACTGGAGCCTGGTTGAAAATTTCAGCGAGGTACTTAATTTCCTGTTTTTGTTCAGCTGCCTGTGACCTGAGCAGCACGTCCTGATTGAGGATAATCTGGCGAACACCTATCTGATAGGCACGGTAACTAAAATCACCCAGTCCATTCAAATGTTTCACTGCCCGCTGTGCCCATTTCCCAGAGCGATAGACACTCAAATAGCGTTTCCATGCGCTTATTGCCTGGTCAGAATTCCCTGTTATATGGGTTGCAAGCGCACTGTTATAGAGTGCCACCTTATGATCAGGCACAATGGCCAGCACGCGCTTGTAGGTTTGCAGTGCCTCTTCAGAGTCATTGTTCTCCAGCAGATTATGACCAAGATTTACAAGGGCAGGCAGGTACTCAGGATTTGCTTGAACTGCCCTGCGATAACTCAGTTGTTCCATCTCAGTATCTCCCATGCGCCAGTGGGTAGTACCCAGCCAGAAGAGATACTCAGGATTGTCCGGTGCTAACTGAGATGCGTGTTGCAGTATTGCAAGGGCTTCAGCCTCTTTACCAGCGGCAAGAAGCCCCCGACCGACCAAAAAACCGGCCTGAGCATTTTGATAAATATATTCAGGGAATTGTGCTGTGGGAGCTTCAGCAATATGTTCTTTTTTGTTCTCGCCAAGAGTGAACCCAATCGAAAAGACGAGTACAAAGGAGCACAATGCCCCTGCCAGTTGTCTGGGCCATGGCATTCCCCCCAGTGAAAAAGAAAACCAATTGGACTTTTCAGGACGGCAATACTGTTTTTTTGATTCACCCACAGTTTCCACTATCTGCCGGGCAAGCCCGGCCGGCGGGCTGCGATCCGGCAACTGTCGCAGTAAACTGGTTAACTGCTCTTTTTGTAGATTATTCTTTGCCATCACTGGGTTCCATAAGTTTTCGTAAATCCTTCAAGCCCCGGGAGATTCGCATCTTTGCCCCACTCTCACTGAGGCAAAAGGCCTGGGCTACTTCCCTGATGGAAAGTTCTTCCCTGTACCTGAGCAATAGTATCTCCCGCGTTACTTCCGGTAAGTCGAAAAGGGCGCTTTGCAACTGATCCAACTCTTCACGACTTTCAAAAAGCGTTTCCTGTTCACCATGAACCGGGCCATGCGTTTTTTCCGTTACCAGCAAGTGTTGTTTATTGGTGCGAACTGTCCAGCGCCGAGACCAGTCAGTGGCAAGATTAGTAGCCAGCGAATAGAGCCAGGAAAAGAAACTACGCTCCATCTGATACAACTCAAGCCTCTCATAGGCCCGCAAAAAAACATCCTGGGTTAAGTCTGCAGCGTCCTGGTCTTTGTGGCTGAAGCGGTACATCAGATTGAAAATCTGACGAGTATAGCGCTCTACCAGTACTGCGTACAGTTCAACTTCACCAGCAAGCACCTGCTTGACAATTTCTCTGTCTGATTGCTCCATTTCATCGCCGTAGCTGTGCCTGAAAAAATATGACTCTAACGCATGGGTCTTGTAAGACCTTATTGATATATACGTGTGAGTTCTGTGAAGGTCACATTATTTATAAAAAAAAGAGGAGGACTACTTTCTCACATCGGTTAAAAAGAATCGAATGGATTCGTCGGCTCGTACCTTCTTTTTCCCGATACGATACGTTTCAGGCACTGCGAACCAGCTAACCTGAATACGTTTCTGTTTTTCTAACTTAGGGAAATGTTCCTTCAGATAGTTCTTGATATTGATAACCTTCTGTCGGGCCAGAGCTTTATTGTTTTTCTGGTAGGCAATGATTTGCAAGGTCCCCTGCTCCATATTGGACACTGTTGCTCCAACAACATCCAACGAAAGATAGGAGGACTTCAAGAGCCTGGCAGTAATTGTTTCAAATCGCATTTTACCAAGAGTCACTGTCCGTGCCCCAAGAGAATGGTTGCGGTAGGAAAAATCAGACAGACGATTCAGATGGTTGGTTGCTCTACGGGCTAGAGAACCGGCAGGATAAAAATCCAGATACTCAAGCCAGGCCTGTTTCTCCTCGGGAGTACGTTTGAGAATATTTAATAGTAAGGCCCGATTGTATAATGAGGAAGGACTCTGCGGCCATAGCTTCAGCGCTTTTTGATAGGTCACAAGAGAAGTTTTGTACTGTTTACTTTTTAGTTGATTGTGCCCGAGATAAATAAGTGCCTGCAGGTGATCTTTTTTCAGGGCAAGTGCCTTCTTGTAGCTCTTTCGCTCCGACTTGAAATGATGATTCTCTGCATACGCAACTCCTAGCCAAAAGAGATAATTTGTGTCATCAGGATCTAAAATAACAGCCTTTTTTAGATGTTTCAGTGCCGATTTTTTTTCTTTTAAGACAAGCTGAAAGCGACCTAAAAAATAAAGGCTCTGAGCGTCATCCGGGTCAAGCTGTACAGCCTCCTTAAAAACCTCGTAACCCCGCTGATAATTTTTAGTCGATAGATAATGTTCGCCCTGAACAGTATGTTTTACAAAGCGACCTGCAATTTCTATCTGTTGCCCAATATTATTGACTTGGGTACAGGAAGAGAGCAGGAATAAAGGTATACAGAAGAAGAGAACAAATCGCATGGAGCTATAACCTCAACTAATCTAATAAATAAAATAACAATACTTACTCTAGACTGTCATATTCAGATCTTCAAGGCCAACCAGCAAGATTAAATAGTCCCTGCAAATAGAGCGGTGAAAATGGTCGTCTGGATGCAGGCTGAAAAATGAACTGTAGGGTTAATTACTGTCCTTTTATGAGAAACGATAGTAATGGTAATCGTTAAGGTCTGGTGGGGTGTCATATCGTGGTTACGGTAGATAAGTAGCTGACTATCAGTTGTTACCTAAAGAGGAAGTTGAACCTAAACGAATGGGAGCGCTATCATGAACATGTTTGAGTTTTCAATCCAGATGGAAAAAGATGCGGAAGAGTTGTACCGAAAAATGGCCGGGAATTCATCGATTGAAGGTGTGAAGAAAATATTGTTGATGCTTGCCGCTGACAAAAGATCCAACAGTTGATGAACAGAAGAATGGTCATGTTTTCGCAGTGCCTGAATAAACTGGCAAACGAGTTGAATTCTTAACTTCTCTTAAAGAGAAGCTGGATTGAATAGAGGTAACTCCAGGTAGTTTACGTAGTACTTTTCGGAGAAACTGTTCATATGTTACCAGGTCCTGGGATACAATCTGGAGAAAATAGTCAGCCTCGCCTGTAACATTATGGCAGGAAATTATTTCTGGAATATTTTCTATCGCCGCCTCAAATCTTGATGGTGCATCATCGGTGTGGTTCGCAAAACATATCTGTACCAAAGCCAAAATTCCAAAACCTAATCGATGACGATTGAGGTTGGCCTGGTAATCAGTAATATAACCGTTTTCTTCAAGTCGCTTGAGTCGTCTCCAGCATGGTGTTTCACTCAATGACAGCATTTCGGCTACTTTGACATTTGATATGCGTCCGTTGTCTTGCACTAACGCTAATAGAGCGTAATCTGTATCGTCCAGGTCTTCGTTGAGGGGTTTCTTTCTCATTTTCGTCTCCAGTTAAAAGAATCTTACAATTTACTCTTCTATTTTCTCTGATAAAGCAAGTTAATTTCAACAGCATTTCGTTATACTGTCTGCTACTAAATTGTAGTATTGGAGGCATAAACGTGATTGAACCGGCGCTGCTGTATTTATACCTTACCGCCTTGATAGCTGTGTACCTGTCGCCAGGCCCGGATATGGCTCTTGTACTGGCTGTCTCAGCCAGCCAAGGCAGGCGGGCAGGCTTGAGCACTGTTGGTGGTATTGCCGCTGCACGTACGCTGCATGTTTTAGGCTCAGGCCTAGGCTTGGCAGCACTCTTTGTAATGTACCCATATTTTCAGACTGTTGTACGTGTGACGGGGGCAGTATATTTGTTTTGTTGGGTATTGAAGATGCTGAAAACTCCACTGGTCAGTTCGGATCTGTCCATGGCACCTACCTCAGTGCATTCAAATATGCTGCGTGGTTTTCTGACGAATTTGCTAAACCCAAAGGCACTCCTGTTTTGTAGTTTACTGCTTCCTCAATTCACGTCACCTGATCGGGGTGCTTTGCTGTCACAATTCATATTACTTGGAGGTGTGCTGGTCAGCATCGGTCTGCTTTTCGATCTGTTTTATGTCTTTCTTGCTGGTGGAATGGTACAACATCTGGGGAGTAAAATGTGCAATGGGACACGAGCCCGTTTACGTCTGGAAAAAGTCCGCAATTGGCTTATGATCATCGTTATGGGGGGCATGGCTGTACGACTGTTGCTAGGGTAGGGAAATTTCAATAGTGCAAGTTGAACCGATTACTGATCGGCACTACAGTTTGTTAGGTCGGCAGATCAGCTTAGCATCACGTTCTTACTGTCTCAGTGCCGATCTGAGTGCTTTTGCTAACGTCAGTTTATCAACAGGTTTTTTAATATATTCAGAGATACCAAACGACTTGGCAGTTGTCTCATCAATTGCCTCGCTAAACCCTGTACAGAGAACCACAGGTAGATTTGGCTGGAGCGTGTGTAGTTCTCTGGTTAATTCTGTTCCAGTCATTTCCGGCATGGTCATATCCGTGATAACCAGATCGAAGTTACCAGGATTGTTTTTGTAAGCCTTCAACGCTTCAACACTACTAGTGAAAATTGTGACAACATAGCCCAGTTTTTCAAGTGCTCTTTTCATCATTTGAGCAATAGTCGTCTCATCATCCACAAATAAGATCCGTTCTCCATTGCCTCGTGGTATCTCTTCGGCAACAATATGTTCGCTGGACAGATTTTCATCAATTACTGGCAGGTATATATGGAACGTGGTTCCTTGTCCCGGTTCGCTGGCAACCGTAATCTCTCCTTTATGCTGTTTGATGATGCCATGGACAACAGACAAGCCCAGGCCAGTTCCTTTGCCCTTTTCTTTGGTTGTAAAAAATGGATCAAATATTTTTGATCTGGTTAAGCCATTCATACCACAGCCTGTATCGCTGATCTCAAGATCAAGATAGGTTCCAAGTATCGCCTGTGGACAATCAGCAAGGCCCTGTCCTTCTGTAACTTGTATTTCAGACAATGTAATAGTCAAGGTTCCAGTTTTTGCACCAATGGCGTGTTTGGCGTTGGTGCACAGATTCATCACCACTTGGTGGATCTGCGTGGGATCTGCTAATACTGAACTGGTACTTGTTGCAATGGATTCTTTCAGTTGGATAGTTGTTGGGAGTGATGCGCGTAATAAATTGAGAACTTCTTTGAGTATATGTTGAATTTTCAGTGGCTTAAAATCCTCCTCTCCCTGACGACTATATGTGAGGATTTGTTTCACCAGTTCAGTGGCTCTTATACCGGCATTTATTACTTGATCCAGATCCTTTCTGATCGGGTCTGCGTCAGGCAGTTGGGCTCTTGCCATTTCACTGTAACCGAGAATAGCAGTAAGAATATTGTTAAAATCATGGGCAATACCACCGGCAAGGGTGCCGATAGCTTCCATCTTCATAGCCTGTCGCAGTTGTTTTTCAAGTGAGATTTCTTTGCTTACATCACGTTTAACTGCCACAAAGTTAATAATCTGTCCCTCTTTGTTTTTAACGGGAGAGATTGTGACCTCTTCTTCAAACAGTGAGCCATCCTTTTTCTTGTTGAGCAGGTGACCACTCCAGACTTCGCCATCCAGAATTGTCGCCCACATTTTTTTATAAAATTCTTTGCTATGCTTGCCACTCTTTAAGATGCGAGGATTTTCTCCCAGTACTTCTTCAGATGTGTAACCGGTAAGTGTTTCAAAAGAGGGATTGACATACTGAATACAGCCCTGTGAGTCAGTTATAACCACAGCCTCGGATGTCTGGTCAATGGCGGTTGTTAGTCGTACTCTGTCTTCTTCTATCTTTTTTGTGTCTGTAATGTCTTTGGCAACGTGGGCAATAAATTCGGGTTTGCCCTGGATATCAAAGACAGGAGCGGCGGAGACTAAAAATGTTTTCCCGATTTTTTCGTGGTACATCTCCCGAGTATAAGGTTCAAAGCTCTCTTTTGTTACAAGAAGAGGACAGTCCTTGCACGGTTCTGTGGTGCCACAAAAGAGGGCATAGCAGTGTCGACCGACAATTGCATCATCTGTGATATTCAGATTTTCACATGCTGTCTGATTGGCTTTTATTATACGAAAATCGGTATCTTGAATAGTGACGATATCAGTAAAAGAGTTAAAGGTTCGCTCCCATTGTTCGTCACTTTTACGTAATACTTCCTCGGCTCGTTTCCGCTCAGCCACCGACTGACCAAGATTGCTAATCATAGAATTAAATGATTCTTCGAGAATCTTCAGTTCACTCTTATCAGTGTGTCCAATATTCACTCTAAAAGAATCCAGGTTTTCCAGGCTCACTTCTTCTGTGGCGGATGCAAAGGAAGCGAGAGGCATTCGTAGGTAACGATTGAGTGCCCACAAGAGTGCTAGAAAAAAAGTACACAATATCAGTGCGACATTACCGGCGAGCATGGTGGCCTGCAATTTCATCCTCCGATGGATTACGGAGCTATTAGAGTAGATGGTTGCCTGCCCTAATCGTATCGTTTCGTCATTAATATCAATATCGATTGTAAACGGGTGCTGGAACATTTCAAAATTAGAAGACTTTCCTTGCTCAACGGTTGTCTTTTTTTTGCCGATCCCGGAGAGGTTGACATGAAGGGGGAGAGTTCCTGTTACGCCGTGTTCTGTAACAAATCCACCAATGGCAATTATATCCCCCTTTTCATTATTGATTTTAACTCCAACAAGTGTTGGGATTTTGAGCATTCCTTGGATGGAGGCATAAAGCGCTTCGTCGTCCAATCCCCACAAACTGATAGCTAACCCATCCTCAAAAGCATTCTCAAAATCGCTTAAGTCGTGGATAATATTTTCTTTCTGGTATCTGTATTCAATCCAGATATGGCTCACGGTAATCAGCGTCGCAATTAACAGATAAAGGCCAAGAACTACCATCAGTATTCTAGTTGCAATAGAATTTTTTATGGATATTGATGTCCTGCTCTTCATTAGTTCCTGCCTTTGTCGATTTGTATTCCTTCCATAGCTTCCTTCCATAACAGCTTTAGACCGTTACGGTCTCTTCTGGAGTATGTTGGTTGCAATATTCTGTTTTTATCAAAAAACGTTGGTGCTTCAGGGTGAATGCGTTGGGCTTCATCTGGTGTCAGCAAGTCACGAATGTTTGTAATTGTCGGGGTGAGGCTCAGGTTGCGCATAATATGTTGGACTTGGTAGGCCGTTGAAAGTAATCCGTTGAGGTATTCTTCAGCCACCTTTTTAAGAAAAGGCTTGTCTGCCAGGGCCCATGTGATGGCGTAGTTGTCAATCCAGCAGGGCATACCTTCGATTGGTTCAGCAATTTTCCAGTATTCCCCCCGTTTTTTGAGTGCTCCAATGGAATCACCCCATGAGGTAGCCAGGAAACTCCCTTCAAGGTTATCGGCTTTATCTACACCAACCCAGAAAGCCCCCGCATTTGCAGCCAGTTGACGCAATTTATCTTTGAACTCTTTATTGTTTAATGCGTTGTAGTTACCGATGGATTCTTGAGGGTACCCTAAGGCCAGTGCAGTGATATTGGCGTTATAAATATATTCATTTACGCCAATGACATATTTGCCATTCAGGTGAGGACTCCAGAAGATGTTCCAACTTTGTGGCTCGTCTTTGAAGTGCGCTGGGTTAAATGCTAATCCGTAGGGGCCTTGACTGACTGGTGCAGCGTATATTTGTTCATCACAGCACAGATACTCAGCCTTTTGCAGGCTGGGTATAACATGTCTGTAATTAGGTATGTTTTTCAGGTCGAGTGGAAGTAAAAGTTTATTTTTAATATAGTTGAAACGTTCATCTTTGAAATGGTGATGTGTCATCATAACCATGTCAACTTTTTTACGTCTTACGGCACTATAAAAGTCATCGGAACCAGTGACATAATCGATTTTTAGAGTTACTTTACGATCATACTTCGCTTCAATCCGTTTCTCGAATTCTTCAACATGTTGTTTGGGAGCATGGCCTTCCCAGATTAACAGTCGTAAGATATCTTCTTTGGCAGCAAAAACCGAGCTTGGAAAAGAGACGATGGAGGCGAAAATACAAACTGCTATAATGTTAAGGTAATATCCCACTTTTTTCTCAAATATATGTTTTTAATAATTCGAGTTATTTACAAACAAACTCTAGTATGTGAAGTTTTTCGAGGCATGATCCGATGACGGGACGTTACATCTTGAATCCTGATTACCACCGACGCTCAACTTTTGCTGGTACCGAGTGCAGGGGCGGCCTCCTACAATGTAAATTATCGTTACCTAAGCTTTAGTGGAAATCAGGTATTGAATAGTAATTGTGCGCTCGTCGCAGCATTGTTTTTCTAATGTCCATTTAAGCATAATGGGGAAGTCTTGAACAGTAATTTGAGGAAAGTTCTCAGAAGCAATTTTGTGTTATAATTATATCCCTGATGCTGGCAGACTGCTATATGGGGGAAACATACGGCAGTTCCACAGGATAGCTATTCATGTTCATTTCACCACTCTGTTTACGAATGACAATATTTTTCAGCCAGTTGTCATTATCTTCCAACGAATAGTCAGAGCGATAATGCGACCCTCTGGTCTCAGTCCTTAACAGTGCTGCACGGCAGACCATTTCGGCAAGAAGCAGCATGTTCCGAAGACCAATACTACGTATAAGATCTGTAACTGTTTCAATTTTGCATTCCTGGCTTTTTGAGCTGATCTTTTCAATGTACACCAGTGCTGTTTTCAGATCAGCTGAGCTTCTGACAATTCCTGCCCGCAACCACATCATGTTTTTCAGTGATTTGATTAACAAAGCAGAGTCTTCGCCATTGCTAGAGAAGAGAGATTGTAGCCTTTCTTTCTCCTTAACTATCTGTTTTTGCGGCAGACTGTTCTCGCCGCTTTTTCTGGCGTTGATGGCAGCATTGCGTCCGGCAATTCCTCCCATGGCAAAAATTTCGGCAAGGGCATTGCCAGCAAGTCGGTTGGCGCCGTGCATACCTGCGCACACTTCTCCTACCGCGTAGAGGCCAGACAGATCAGTCTGAGTAGTGCTGTCAATGACAACACCTCCCATACTATGGTGGGTGGTGGGTGAGACGATACAGGTTCTTTTTTCAAAGACCCCTTGCGGTAGCATGGGCTTGAGCTGCTTGAGTCGTTCATCAGAAACTGCGCTCAGATCCATTTGCATACCACCTTCAATGCCATACCCTTCTCTGATTTCCTTGAAAATTGTCTGGGCGAGAAGGTCTCTAGTGATGGTTTGCGGATCGTTCAGGCCATGCTTGTTGAGGATATTTTCATTGTCAGCGTTTCGCAAGACAGCCCCATTGAAAAGAAACCCTTCATACAACAAAAGATTGCTGCCTCTTTTGCCAACGGCTGTGGGATAGTACTGTACAAACTCCATATCCTTTAAGGCAATACCTGCCTCATAGGCCAGGGTCAGGCCGTCCCCGTTTATTCCTGGAGTATTGCTTGTATTGTAATAAATCTGTGAATATCCCCCAGTGGCCAGAATGACAGACTTAACCTCAAAAATGACGAAGTCTCCCTCTTCTGAAACTCCGGTCACTGCCGCAATCCTGTTGTCGTTGACGCAAAGCTTGGTAATAAAGACTTTGTCAACGAATTCCACGCCAATTTCCTGTGCATATGACAGCAGGGGAAGCATATAATCTTTGCCCTTGTTGGTCTTTCCTTGAACATCTCTTGCAAAAGTGTGGCCGGGAATAGCAAGGAGATCAAATTTATTGTCCTGTTTTGAGAACTTGGCACCATATTTTTCAAGTACCAGGGGTTGGCGACCAGCCTCTATCGCCATTACATGAACAAGTTCTTGATCATTGATATATCTTCCTCCGCTGACAGTGTCTTTGAGGTAAACTTGAGAATTGTCATCGCTGTCTCCCCATCCTGGAGATGTGAGAATGGCTTTGGACATAATGGTGTTGTTACCGTATCCAACCTTGGTTTTAGAAACAACAATCACGTGGGCGCCATGCTCTCTTGCTTCAATAGCACTCCTGAGACCGGCTCCTCCGCCCCCTATAACAAGGACATCGCATGAAAAGTTTTGATTACTTTTGGTTAAACCCATATCTTTTCCCTTTGTTTATGACGTGTTTAGATGTCACTGAACGTTTTCCAATTAGCGACTGACCACCCGAACCTGGGCAAACTGGCGGTGTCCTTCAGGGGAGCCGTGAAACCCGAAACCACTCTGTTTGGCACCAACCCAAGGGGCATCACCGCCCCCGCCAACACCCTGGTTAACACCAATCATACCTGCTTCCAACTGGTCAGCAACTTCCTGCACGCCCGTATTGCCAAAGACCACTGCTCCCAGTCCATAGTTGCTGTGATTCGCACGATCAATGGCTTCTTCAATAGTTGTATAGCTGCTTATGCACACCACGGGACCAAAGGTTTCTTCCTGTTCAATACGCATGTCAGGTGTCATATCTGCCAGCACAGTTGGCATAATAAAGGGGGCAGATTGATCCGGGCCGCCAAGGAGTATTCTGGAGCCTTTTTCCACTGCATCTTTGATATGGTCTACAATATGTGTATGCTGTTTTTTATTGGTAATCGGCCCGATATTTGCGTCATCCAAGTTCCATGGAGCGGCTTTGTATTGATGGGCAATGGTCACCACCAGACGCTCAAATTCATGGGCAACCGACTCATCCACATAAATGCGCTCCGTTGCTATACACATCTGACCACTATTCTCAAAACTGCTTGCAACTGCAAAACGGGCGGCAGATTCGATATTGGCATCTTTCATCACAATCAGCGGATCATTGCCGCCAAGTTCCATGATAAGTCGTTTGAGAGACGATGCTGCCCGGGCCATAATATCTTTGCCCGTTGCCTGAGATCCGGTAAAGCCGATTAGATTGACATCACTTTCAACAAGCATTTTTCCTTGCTCGCCATCCCCATGCACAATTTGCAGGACATCTTTGGGAAAACTTTTGTTGATAATATCGAAAAAGGCCTGGGCAATAAGCGGCGTCTCCTCAGACGGTTTCCAGATGACGCTATTGCCTGCCATAAGAGCTGGTATCAGAAGGTTATTGGCCATGGCCAGAGGATAGTTCCATGGTGATATTATTGCTGCAATGCCTAACGGCCCATATTCGATGGTTGCACCTTCGATGTTCTTGCTACGCAGAGCCTCAAGGGCAGAAGTGGCCATATAGGGACCACCCCAGATTGTACCCTGGACTTCAGAAAATGATCTTCTTATATCTTTGCCCATTTCTCTACTAAGAAGTTCCGCAAGTTTATTTACAGAGGGCTCAGCAGCGGAATATGCATTTTGAATAGTACGCAGCCGATCATCTGCGGAAAAGTTTTTCCACTGTTTGCCAGCAACCCGTGCTTTTTTGACAATCTCTTCTATCCCTGTGAGGGTTCCTTTTGGCAGCTCTCCCAGTATTTCTCCAGTACTGGGATCATAGGATGATAGTATGTTTTGATCCATTATTGTTTCTCCTTAAATTCTCTCGCCTGCGGCTTATATAAAACGCTGCATTATAGAATCAATGATCTTATCAAAATTGGCTGTAGTTGCACCAAGTTCAGAACATATCTTTTGGGTGTCGTCACGCAGTACAGGGTTTCTCAAGTCACTGAAACATGCCATCCTGTGGGTTCTCCTGCCTATGCAGAAAATCATTTGTTCTTCTGGTGGCAGGGCAAGAAAGTCGTGAACGGGTTGCATCATCTGCTCCTTGTCACCGGGAAGTACTCCGTCAATTTCAGGGAAAAGGTTCAGTACATGGTCGCTTCGGATGGTACTGCTTATACCATTCAATGCTTCCAGCCAGAGAAGCAATTCCCGGGCTGTATCTACCTCACCCATTTTATCAAAGTCTCCGTTTTCAAACTGCCCCATGAGAGGTGCTGACGCCGATAAGGCAAGGCTTCGCAAACGGATGAAATCCGGATTGATCTGATTGAGGGCGTCGGCTGTTTCCATGGCATTTTCCTTCGACAATGCTTTGCCACCAAGCCCAGGCATAAAGTATTCAGATAATTCAATTCCTGCCTTTTTGACTTTTTGTCCGGCAACAATTTGCGTTGCCTTATCGCTGCCCTTTTTTACCCTTTTGAGTATCCTGTCTGAACCGGATTCCATACCGATATGAATCCGGTTTAAACCGGCACTGGCCATGCGGCTGAGGTTCTCGTCACTTATCCTGGCGGTGGTATGGGATCTGGCGTATGAGGTGACCCTTTTAACTTTGGGAAACGCCTCTTGAAGGTGTTGTAATATACGTATGATATCGATTGGTTTAAGTATGAGGCTGTTTCCATCCTGAAGGAAAATTGATTCCATGCCGTTTGCCAAAAAACTGGATGCTGCCTGGAGGGCCTGTAGGCTAGTTTCGCCACCGTTTGGTATGAGTGTTAAAAGCTCTTCTTGAGATAGCTTTCTGCCTGATTTGTTGGCGGAATCAATGGCGTCGACATAAAAGCGGATCGTGTCAATGTCGCGTAACACATGTTCTACGGGACGCAGGCTGAATCTGGACCCCTTGTAGAGGCCACAAAATGTACAGCGATTCCATGGACAGTTACGTGTAATCCTTATGAGTAGACTTCCGGCTTCACTGGGAGGGCGAATCGGGCCCTGTTCAAAACCGTTATACGTTGCAATGGGTTTCATGTTTTATCTTCTTTTGATGTCTTACGTAACACCCTGCTAATAAATAGGCATTGGGGGAAATACTATCTTTCAAAGCCTGAGATAACAACTTCTACTGCCTGTTTAAATAATTGGAATCCACCATGTGAACGGGCAACTATCTGTGCGCCGAGCAGAAGAGAAAAAAAAGCGAAGGCCGTTTCCTCATCGGTGCCCGTATATGTCAACGATTGTTCCTGTCTGCCCTGCTTGAAAACAGAGGAAAAGATAGATACGGTATTTTCAATGGTGCCCTGTAAGATGTGGCAGGAAGCATCTTGTAATGTGTTTTTGTCGGCACTGATAGAGCCAACCAGACAGAGCTTTTTGTTATTCAGGCCTTCCGCAAAGACAGCAGTAAGGTTACGTAATTTGTCAGGAGCCTTTCCGTTTCCGTCAACTATTCGTTGGTACTTATCGCCATAGGAAATGGCGCAACGTTCAAGTAAGCCATCGATCAGATTTTCTTTTTTAGGGAAATGGTGGTGGATACTGGCTTTACGAATACCAACAGCCTCACTGATGTCCTTGTAGCTCATGGCATTCAGTCCGACTCTCTGCACAAGGTCTTCAGCTACATCAAGAATTTTTGTTCGTGTGTTAATCATGTATTCCACCCTATCAGTAGGTAGGGTGGCGGTCAACCAAAAAAATACTGCTATTGAAACGAATGAAGCGTCTAACTTGCTGATGTTTTGTGCTAAGGTGAGTCTATCGTTGAGTCGTAGATATTGGGAATATGGTTGTCTGGTTCATATCAACCATTAACAGCGAGAGGTTGCGTTGGAATCATAAAGAAAAAAGACAGTTGTCATGGTGTTTGAATAGAGCCTGTTTTTTACATGACTAGCTGACAAATACCATATTGAGTACATTTCAGGATTGAATAATGTAATGTTAAATCATTGATAATGCTTATACTCAAAGAGTTTTACTTGCCTGAAGTTTGAGGGGAGCGGTAAGAAATTCTTTTGCTATCGGGCGGATTGTCGTGGTGAGGTTGAGTTTCGTAGAAGGCCAATTTATAGTTCCATGATCGTAAACGTGTTGCAGGCATCAAAGGTTCCTTTGTCATACCCGATGGTGAACCAGTGGAGACGTAATCGTGAGGAACCATGTGTGAATGGATCTGGCATAATGTCGTTATTCTTTTTCTGCTTTAGATGTTTTCGTGAGTAGTGAGTAACCGCATCCAGAGCATCTGCAAATTCATCCTGCCTGACATTGTACTGCGGCTCAGCCGCAAGCCTGGCCCAGATGCCAGCAAAACAATCGGCTTGTAATTCCAGGCGTTGTGAAACCCTATCAAACTCTTTGTCATTGAGTCGCAAGCGTGCGACGGGTATCTGTTCACTGATTCCTGCCAGATTTTGTACATGGTGCCCTATTTCATGGGCGACAATATATCCTTGTGCAAAGTCTCCCGGGATATCTAGTCTGTTTTTTAGATCCAGGTGGAGGGAGAGATCAATATATATACGTTTTTCAGCCGGGCAATAAAATGTGCCCAAGGAGGACTGCCCGATGGTCAGTTCATTCTTTTGCTTATCTACACAGGTTGAACGGATTCTACCTGTAAAGATTGTAAAATCCGGTTGTTTATAGAAGCCACCTTTTCGGGTGAAGATAGTATTCCAGATCTTTTCTGTTTCAGTTAAGGTTTGTCCTACGACATTGATCATTTCCAGCTCTTCAGCCGTCCATTGAATCGCTGCCGTTTTAGGCGTGAAAACCTGCAACTCTGTTGTGTTGAAGAGATTGCTTATAATAGAAGGTTTCAGGAAGAGAAGGAGGGCCGTTGCTATCAGAGGGAGTGAGACGATTCCTGTCCATTTGAGGATATTGGATAATTTGTTTTTATCTTCGCTTTTTGCTCTTGTCTCTTCACTTTCATCTTCTGCTTCGATATCTTCTTCTATTTTATCAAGATTTTCTGGCGCATCATCTTGGAACTTTTCATTGTTACCTTTTGGGTCAGTATTGTTTTCTGATGCTATTTTCGCCTCACTCTCCTTATCTTTAATTGCATCCTCGTTAAGTTCAGGATTGTCTGCGTCATCGATATCTTTTACATCACTCATACATTGCCCTCTGTACATCCATTGTGTCATTTGAAAGGTATTTTAAAGCTTGTTGTAATAGTAGCATAAATCCTTCATAAATTGGAAATGGCTTCCGCAGAAAGCAATACTTTCCATGGAGCAGAAGGCTGTCATCATAATTGATCATCATTGGCATCTGTATTGTCATAATTGCTTCGCTGTTTTGTCATTGTCATGCTGTTTACTTGATTTATGGAAGAGAAATTAGCAGAAAGCAATGCACAACATGGAGAAAATAATGGCGAAAAAGCACGAAAAGAATAACAAAATTACTCTGGATCCTGGGAATGCACTTTTGGTCCTTTATATAGGATTTTTACTGTTTTTTATCTTTCTGGCGCTGGTGGTGGATGGGTATGCGGCTGTTTCTCCATTGGAAGTTCGGCAAGGGGAGTTGCTTCTTAGGGATGCAAATGGAAACGGAAACTTTATTCCAGCTCCACACCTGTCTCAGGATGTTGAAATATATGTAAGTGGAATGGTCGCCAGAACCGTTCTTAATCAACGTTTTGTAAATGACACAGATAGTTGGCAGGAGGCGATCTATGTATTTCCGTTACCTGCAGAGTCTGCTGTGGATACCTTACGGATGAAGATTGGTGAACGGGTAATTGTGGGTGAGGTAAAAGAAAAAGAAGAAGCCAAAAAAGTGTACGAAAGAGCCAAGTCTCAGGGGAAGAGAGCTTCTTTGCTGGCCCAGGAGCGACCCAATATTTTCACCATGGCTGTGGCCAATATTGCACCGGGTGAGGAGGTAGAGGTGGAAATTGCTTTCGGACAGGTTGTGGCTTTGACAGATGGTGTATTTTCTTTGCGTTTTCCCATGGTGGTGACTCCACGCTATATTCCCGGAAAAGCAATTGGGATTACAGGGGACGGAGAAAAAGTTCAGTTTACCGGGAGCGGCTGGTCTGTTGATACGGATAAAGTCCCGGATGCATCCCGGATCACCCCTCCAGTGCTAACAGTACAGGGAACGAAAATTAATCCTGTTCGCCTGATGCTTGAGCTGGTAGCGGGTTTCCCTGTGGCTCGTCTTACAAGCCTTTATCATGGGATCACGGTTGATAGGGGAACAGAAAAGACTCAACTGATCCGTTTTAACGGAGAGGTGAAAGCGGATCGGGATTTTGTTCTCGAATGGG
Source organism: Desulfocapsa sp. (assembly GCA_022712895.1). Taxonomy (GTDB): domain Bacteria; phylum Desulfobacterota; class Desulfobulbia; order Desulfobulbales; family Desulfocapsaceae; genus Desulfocapsa. The sequence goes on along the minus strand of JAFLJS010000015.1, from coordinate 17,106 downwards.
AAGCTGAGGCGCAACAAAATCCTCAGGCGGCACTCTTTGTTGAGCAGCGTGACCATAATGAATATCAGCTCCTTATGTTGACTCCACCCAGCTTGGATGCTGGAAGCGTCGCCCCCGCAAGAGAGTTAATTTTTGTGCTGGACACCTCAGGTTCCATGGCGGGGGCTTCTATCGTTCAGGCGCGGGAAGCGTTAATCCTTGCCATTTCAAGACTCTCAGAACAGGATAGGTTTAATATAATTGAATTTAACTCTACTGCCTCAAAATTGTTTAAAAATGCAGAAAAAGGGGACAGCCAGCATCGAAAAAAGGCGATCAGATTTGTCAGTGGCTTACATGCCAATGGCGGGACAGAGATCGCATCGGCCCTTGACCTTGCTCTTGATGGAAAAAACAACCATGAGCGTATTCGTCAGGTTATATTTCTTACCGATGGAAGTGTGGCGAACGAAAGGGAACTATTTGCGATGATAGAGTCACGGCTTGGTGATTCCAGATTATTTACCGTGGGGATTGGTTCTGCACCAAATTCATTTTTTATGTCGCGGGCTGCCACCATTGGTCGGGGAAGTTTTACCTATATTGGTAAAGTAAGTGAAGTGCAGGAAAAGATGACGTTGCTCTTTAACAAACTGGAACACCGAGCTATCACTAATATCAGATTGAGGAGTACAAGTGGCGGGAAAATGGAATATTATCCTGATCCCATCCCGGATTTGTACCAGGGAGAACCACTGCTAATCTCAGTGAAGGCTGAAGAAAGTGGTTCTGAATTGCAGGTGAGTGGTGTGGTAAATGGAAGATTGTGGCAGCAGAATATCAGTACTGAAAATGGTGCTATGCGGCCGGGGATTGCATCTCTTTGGGCCAGAAAGAAAATTAGAACGATAATGGACGGTCGGGCCCGGGGTGTGGCAGAGGAAGAAATAAGAGCACAGGTATTGTCTACAGCTCTTACGCATCACCTGCTGTCAAAATACACAAGTCTTGTCGCTGTTGAGCAACAGATTTCACGTCCGGTGGACAAAAAGTTGCAGCAAACGGCCATGAAGACAAATCCACCGGCAGGGTGGCAGACCAATACGGTTTTTGCCGGAAGCGCCAGAGCTGCAACACCTGCCCAGTTACAGATTGTTATGGGGGTATTGTTACTTTTGCTTGGTCTGTTTCTGCTCCGAAGAACCAGGAGAGGCATGGTATGAAAATGACTTTTTTGCGCATAACCGCTTTTGTCCTGCTGGTTGCCGGCAGTTTTCTCCTGTCTGACGGTTGCTGGATCAAGGCAAAGGCGGTTCTTGCCCAAGTGTTATTGCAGCATGCCTGGGAGGAAACATTGCAAACGGGACAAGTAACAAAACCTTGGCCCTGGGCAGATACTTGGCCTGTTGCCCGGTTGCGCATGGACCGACTGGGAATTGACCTTATTGTGCTCGAAGGAGAAAGTGGGGAAGTGCTGGCCTTTGGACCTGGTCATCTGCCTGTCAGTGATATTTCCGGGCGAGCTGGAAATTGTATTTTGTCAGGACATCGCGATACCAGCTTCAGTTTTTTACAAAATCTGACTGAAAACGACGTTCTCAGTCTACAGATTGTAGATGGCAGTATCCATAAGTATCAGGTAAATGAAATGTTAACCAGAAAGGCAGACAAGTTGTATTTGCAGGAGGCAGATAGCGCAGTACTGACGCTTATCACATGCTATCCCTTTAATGCACTGAATCCGGGGACAACATTCAGGTACGTTGTTTTTGCAGATCGAACGTCTGGTTAAAGAGAACACACAACGTCCTTATACGATGTAGTTGTTCATTAGTCTTAATTGCAATTGAAAATGCGCAGGTCACAACCTGAACAAACTCCTTCCTGAACACGTTACGGATTAAAAACAAAAGAGTATTGAATTCCTGGTTTGAGCTGGATGCAGCCATATTCTGCTCCACCGCGAGCCAGCGTAAAAACGCATCTTAATGGTTCTTTTGAGCTCATCGAATACTTCAGTCCTGCCTGCGTCATCCGTTTCGGGTCGTTTACGAGATAGTGGGCCTGAATATTCGGCTCGATGCACAGAGGGATTTTTTTAATCTTCTTGATTTAACACGTTTTTTTTATTATGGGTGTTCTGGGATACAGGCCCTAATTGATCAGCTTTGGTGGGTTTAACCAGAGGTTTATTTTCTGTAGACTCAACTGCCATTGTCTGAAACAGACTGACTGCATGATATGCCGGATTTTTTTACTTTAAACGTTTCTATAAAAGTGGGTAGAGAGCGTGTTTCATGACCAGGAAATCCGTATTTATAGCAAAATCAATATAATAACGTAGCCATTTGGCATAATAGTGTTGATGCCGTTGCGGTAAGCCTTGTCAGTCGACAAAGGTTGTATATCATTTTAATGAAATTGGCTGGATTTTGAATCGTGTGCTGGCATCCTGTTTCTGGATATCATAGGTTAGTGAATGATATCAGGTTAGAAGCAGCATGTCATAGTCGAGAAATCATTGTCAAATCGGCTTTGACATGATTGATATCAGGAGAACGGATAATAACTTGTTATAAATGAGATGGAATGATGCTACTGACAACAAAATCACAGCATGTTTTTGTAGATGAATCCGGTGATCCAAGTCTCGACATTACCAAGGAAGGTGTTAGTGAACTCTTCGTGCTTTCTGCTATTATCGTGAATTCCAAACATTTAGAAGAAATAGAACAACAGACCAAATTAATAATAGAAAAATATTGCCAATCCGGAGAATTAAAATCAAATAGAATTAAAAAGACTGGTAGAAGAGAAGTAATTATCAAATCTCTTACTGCCAAAATTGATTTTAAATTATATGCACTAGTTGTAGATAAAAAAGCTATTTTTCTGGATAGTGGTTTGCAGTATAAAAAATCATTTTTAAAATTCTTAAATGGTCGACTTTACAGTCCATTATATAAAAGTTTCAATGAGCTTCATGTAAAGGCAGATGAACATGGAAGGTCTGAATTTATGGAGAGTTTTGCAAAATATATAAAAACACATCATTCACCTATTTTGTTTGAACAATCATCCTTTCAATTCGTCTCAAGTAAAGATACACCGCTAGTTCAAGTGGCTGACTTGTTTGCTGGTACTCTGTCACGCTGTTACTCTGGAAAAGACAACGTAGATTTGATAAATTTATTTTCAGCTAAAACTATACTTATAGAGCAATGGCCCCCTTCACTAAGGCTGAGAAGCAAATTTTTTAACATTGATCCAAATGAAAAGAATGATTTTATTGCTAGAGAACAAGGAGTTAATCTCGCAAAGATATTCATCGAAAAGCATGAAAATGAAATTGAAACAAAACTTCAAGTAGAGACTCTCAAATATCTCTTATATCAATATAATGTCGTAAATCCAGTTAAATATGTGCCGGCCGCAAAAATCATATCACATTTAGACTCTTTCAACTTTACAAACACACCAATAAGCGATCATGTTTTTAAAACAAAAATTATTGCGAAGATCCGTGATGAGGGCGTTATCATAGCTAGTAGTGGAAAAGGGTATAAAATCCCCTATACAGTTAAAGATATTTATGATTATGTAAGCAAAGTGAATAATCAGATTTTACCATCTCTTCAAAGACTTAACATTGCAAGAAAACATCTGTTACTTGCGAGTAAAGGGGAATTTGAAATTGTGAACAAAAAAATGTTTCCCGAACTAATTGAAATAGTAAATCTACAATAATTTTATAACAAAGGTATCAAGAGGGACTTGCTGGCAAACTCATAGATAAGCCAAGTTTTATTGCTGCGCCCTTATACCGACCGCTATATTAATAAAAAATGGACACAACTAAAATCACTTTGGTCACGGTAGGCCACCCTCCTCCAGAGTTTGATAAAAGTAAATTTTCAACTTGGAATTCTACCGTTTTTTCAATTGTCGGTGAAGTTGAAAACTTTTCTCTAAATTCACAGTCCGATGAAGCTAATTGGGGCTTCTCTGATGAAAATTTGGAAGCAGCTTTACCTCAATCTTTTTCAGGTGATTTTCTCATTGCAATAGTAAATGTACCTCTTCAAAAGAATTGGTATTCACGTCGCCTTAAAAAAAATCGAGTAGTAATCACAGCTCATGAAATAACAGAAATTTTGCAGTTTTTTAACATACCATTTGAAAATTTCATTTATCGTTTGCTCTACGCATACACACTGCATTTCAAAAGAAATGGAAACTACATCCCATTGGCAAATGAGAAATCTAGCAGACATACTCATGATGAAACACGAGGTTGTCTATTTGATATGAATGGTATTAAAACTGATATTCATCTATCGTGTGACAACCCAATAATTTGTCCAGAATGCGTCGAAGAATTAAAAAAAGATAGGGTTTCAACGGATATTATTTCGAAAGTTCAAACAGAAATCAAAAAAATTAAAAGGCCTCTTTTTTATCGTTTACTGTCGTTTGTCAAAAAACGACCAATTATTTCACTAACAATTTCTATTTGTACAGCACTAGTAGTTGGTATTATTGGGTCCTATATTGCGTCATATTTGTTTGAAATCACCAAAAATGAAGTTACGAAATATGAACAAGGAAGTTCAATACCGAAAGATTTTTTTAAAAAGGAGAAGGCGAGAGACAATAAAAATGAAATGCAAAGCAACAATGTTTGGCTGACTAAACGTAGAGTTGGAGAAACACCACGGGAAAAGAAAAATCGCATAATAGCATATAGCTACTCATTGGATCTTGTCCGGGGATTAGAGCTAGAATGTCCATCTTTTACCTCCAAGAGTGTTTGGAATGAAGATATCTCAGGATTCAAAGAAATCCAATATGGAGTTTATTTTACTGTCGGGTGTATAGATAATAAGAATCAAAAAAATGGCCCTTATATCTCATTATATAAAGAGGGAGAAATCATACAAGAAGGAGAATATAGAAATGGAAAATTGAGTGGAATTATGAAGACTTACTCAAAAGAAGGCAAACTAATAAATTCATATAACAACAGTAATTAGGATGATTTAGTCAGCTATTCTCCTTTTTAATGGCTTGCTTCATATGTATTTTGCTGATTATCTCATCAATTTCATGGTCTAACGGGAATTTTCTTTGCGCTTTCTGTACATAAGTTAAAGCTTTTGAATACTGCCCCAATCGACAGTAAGATCGAGATAGTTGTTTAAGAGAATCAAGATGCTCCTCATCTACATAAAGAGCTTCCTCAAATTCTATAATTGCTTGCCCGTATTCCTTATTATTATATGCTGCCATTCCATATTTATACAATTCACTTGCTGGCAAGCCTCCAGCAACACCAGGTGATTTTAAAAATAACATCAAAAATAGAGCTAGAAATTTTCTTTTCATCGAGTCCCCAATAAATTTTAATAAAATTAACTAAAATATCTGAAATTGTGCAATAAAAATTAAAATTTTAGTATTAATTAAAATGGCCACATCAATTTTAACACGAGAATAAAGATATGCACAGTCTCAATACTCATTAAAAAAAATAGCCAACTTGCTGGAGATACATACATATAACAATGGTATTCCGCCGATCCCAAGCACGGCAGTTTTCCAAATGACCTTGGTCGGTAATATTGCTTGTAGGAACAACAATAGTGAACAATATAATAATAGGGTCTAATCAAGGCAACTAACTGTTTTATTGTTAAAGTATGCTGAAAGCCACCCGGTTTTTGCTCATAGAAGCTCCTTTTTCACCTCAAAAAGAATCTTGTCAGGAATCAGAGACCGTATCGAAGGAGGCTTTGGCATTCTCACGATGCATCTTTTGAGGGTAAAAGAACACTCTATGGCAGGATAATAACTGTTTCATTGGGTTAAATAACATGAAATCAGTGTGATAGGCTGGGTGGCCTCACGTGGTTGGAATGACGGCTAATATTTTTTTATGATAAAAATGATGGTGTCGTATTTATGCCCGTAGTTAGGGAGAAAACTCTCCATCTCCTTCGTTGCTGCACATATATTGTCATTGCAACGTGCCTTAGTACGCCGAAATGATAGAGAATATTTGCGACTCGAAGATGAAGTTTTTTGCTTAACCATCTAAGTTCTGGGTTTTAACGAGTTTCTCAAAAATGACAAAGTCCAAAATATGATAAGAAATAAACAGAAAGGTAGCATCAGTATACACGGTGGCTTTTCCGATGAGCTTTTTGACGATTGGGATACAGTTGAAAATAAACGTATGGCTTTGGTGCAGATTATTCGGGATGGATACGAATTTCTCGAAACAGACGCACCGGTTGTTGAGGTGGCGTCTCATATAGTTAAGATGTTAGAAAATAATCCCCTTTTTAATGCTGGTGGAAAAGGTGGTAAGATTCAGCAGGATGGAATGGCCCGGTTTTCTGCCTCAATTATGGTTGGAGACTACCAGGATGTCTTGAGGAAATTTGCTGGCGTTATCAATATTAATTCTATTGAATTTCCTAGTCAGGTTGTTCTTCAGTTACTTAAACGAAGAAAAATCAATAACTCTGTTCTTTCAGGAGCAGGGGCCACGGATTATGCGCATAAAATAGGAATTAGTTTTTATCCATTTACAACGAAAGAGCGTTTTGAAGAATGGCGGAAGACTTTTGAAAGTGACAGCTCCGGTCGGGAGCATAAAAAAACCAGTACAGTGGGTGTTGTTATTTCTACTCCAGGACAACCTTTGGTAGCCATGACATCGACAGGGGGAACGACTGGTAACTGGCGGGGTAGGGTTGGGGACTCGGGGCTGCCTGCTGGCAATTATGCCGGATCTCATGTCGCAGTTTCATGTACTGGCTGGGGTGAGGAAATTATTAATGAAGGGCTCGCTTCATCAATTCATGCTTTGGTTGAATTGGGGGGGATGGATCTGGAGAGTTCTGTTAAGGCAGTATTCAGTAGGTGTGAAAGTTTTCCAATAGGCACTATTATTGTTGATCGTAATGGGAAAATGATATGTACAGATTCGCAAATTTCTAATTGCGAATATATGATATGGGCAAAACATGACGGGGTAAACATTGAAGTTTCGAAGCATAAACGACCATCTGAGCTACAAATTGGTCATGATAGAAAGGGCGATATAGTCACATCCAAAAGGATTGCTGAGGCTATGAAGATGAAATTTGAAGCCAAACTTGTAGAGTTGCCTGCTGTTACAACGTTGAAATAACGATCCCGTAAAAAAAACTGGCCATCCGAGCAAACAGGATAATATATAATATCTTTTACGTTGTCATTCTACCGCCTTGAGAAGGATTGTTGGAGGAGGTGACAGAGAAGAAATTATTTGGAACAAAAAGCACATTAAGTACTTCGCAGTGACAAGGAAATTCGCTTTCTTTTGCTGTCCACTTCAAGCACTCTGACCAGTAGTTGCTGGCCGATTTTTACAACTTCTGCTGGATCTTTAACGAATCTGTCTGCCAGCTGACTAACATGGAGCAGTCCATCCTGGTGCACTCCTACATCAACAAAGGCACCAAATTTTGTCACATTTGTTACGATGCCGGGGAGTTTCATTTCGACGATCAGGTCGTCCATACTGTTCACCCCCGGTGCAAAGGCAAAGGCATTGAAAGCTGCCCTGGGATCGCGACCGGGTTTGGCAAGTTCTTCTATAATGTCCTTTAAGGTTGGTATGCCTAAAGATTCAGAAACGTAAGATTGAAGGTTTAGTCTATCTCCCAGATTCCCATTAGTTATCATTTTCTGTATCGTGCACTGAAGATCTTTAGCCATATTCTGGACAACCCTATACCGTTCCGGATGCACAGCTGAATCGTCAAGGGGGTTTTTCGCTCCATGGATTCGCATAAAACCGGCACACTGCTCGTAGGCTTTGGCCCCTAACCTTTTCACCTTGAGCAAATCTTTTCTTGATGTGAAGGGGCCGTTCTCCTGACGATATTGTATGATGTTGTCAGCCAGTACAGGGCCTAATCCTGAGACATAATTCAGCAACTCACGAGAAGCATTGTTCACCTGGACGCCGACACTGTTGACGCAGCTTTCCACCACATCATGAAGCCCCTGCTTCAAAAGGTTCTGGCTTACATCATGTTGGTACTGCCCAACCCCAATGGATTTAGGATCGAGTTTGACCAGCTCCGCCAGAGGATCTTGGAGGCGTCTGCCAATGGAAACGGCTCCCCTTACGGTGAGGTCATGATCTGGAAATTCCTCTCGTGCAATCGCTGAGGCCGAATAGATTGAAGCTCCACTTTCGTTGACCATGGTTATAATGATATCTGTAGCAAGGCCGAGTTTACGAACGAAATCTTCTGTCTCCCGTCCTGCTGTACCATTTCCTATGGCAATTGCCTGGATCTTGTACTTTTTGCAGAGTTGCTCAATTGTACGTCCTGCTTCATTGGCAGATGCTCCCCCATGGGTTGGGTAGATGGTGGTGAAATCGAGCAGAGCCCCCTGGCTGTCAAGGCAGACCAGTTTGGCTCCGGTACGAAAACCTGGATCAAGGGCCATTACACTTTTTCTCCCGAGTGGCGGGGCTAACAACAGTTCTTTCAGATTATTTGCAAAGACTGTAATTGCTTCAATATGTGCCTTTTCTTTGAGACTTGTTCGTAACTCTTTCTCTAATGAGGGGCCAATGAGTCGCTTGTATCCATCTTCGATTGCAGCGTTATATTCTTTTGCATATTTACCTTTTGCAGGGAAACGTTGCCTGATAATGGCCAAAGCTTCATTCTCATCCGGGCGCATGACAAGTCGCAGCACTTTCTCTGCTTCTCCCCGGAACATGGCAAGCAATCTGTGCCCAGGCGCTTTTTTACAAATCTCTTGCCAGTCAAAATAGTCACGATATTTGACGCCACTCTCTTTGTGCTTTTTCACCACAGTGCTGCTTACCAGAGCTTTTTTCGAAAACAGTCTGCGTAAAGAGTTGCGGATAGAAGCATCTTCACTTATCCACTCTGCAATTATATCTCTGGCACCTGCCAGTACGTCTTCGGCCGAGTGTAACTCTTTCTCCAGATTGAAAAATACAGTAATATCTGGAGGAATAGTGTTGTTTTTAAAGATTGCTTTTGCTAAAGGTTCAAGCCCTTTCTCTTTAGCTGCCATGGCCCTGGTTTTTCGCTTCTGCTTGTAAGGTAAGTAAATATCCTCAAGAGTGGCAATGGTAGTGGCTGATGTCAGTGCAGCCTGGAGGCCGGGAGTCAAAAGTGCTCGTTTTTCAAGCGAATCTGTAATAACCTGACGTCGTTTGGCAAGATCTGTTAACAGGCCATGCCTGTCACGGATTGCGGTTATTTGCAGTTCGTCTAGAGAGCCTGTCTGCTCTTTTCGGTAGCGTGAAATAAAAGGGATGGTGGCACCATCTTCAAAAAGCTCTAAAACGCTTGCAACTTGCTTTTGGTTGAGCTGCAATTCTTTCGCAATTGTGGAGTGATAGTGTTGCTTGCTGTTCATTGGTGCCTCGTAATCTTTCATATTAATGCTGGGGAAGAGCTGCATGTCTTTCCAGGTTTTGTTGCTGAGCAGTTTACCGGATACTGAAAATTCGGCGAGCACGAAAAGCAACTCGAGTATTTTTTTTATGCGTTTATGTGATGAAGAAGGTGCTGGATGGTCAAATGAGTACGATTGAGGTATTGTTCGAAGGACGGGGTACAAATGAAACCAGGGATCATGAGAAAGTTTTAGAATGAAAGTAATTATAGCAGAAAAACCATCAGTGGCACGTGACATTGCCAAGGTGCTGGACATTAAGGGGTCTAAAAAAGGGTACATAGAAGGACGTGGTTGCGCGGTCACCTGGGCCTTTGGACATCTGGTAACACTTTTGGAGCCAGGTGAGTATGATCCGGCACTGAAACGCTGGTCTTTGGAGAGTCTGCCCTTTGTGCCGGAAGAATTTAAGCTGAAACTGATAAGTAACCGGGGAGTTGCTGAGCAGTTTCAGGTCATCAAAAAGCTGTGTCAACAGGCCGATGAGATTGTGTGTGCAACGGATGCAGGTCGGGAAGGTGAACTGATTTTCCGCTATATTCTCGCGCTTTGCGAGTGTGAGGAAAAGCCAATTCGTCGCCTCTGGCTCAACTCTCTCACACCCGATGCGATCCTTACAGCATTCAAAGATCTTAAAGATGGGCATGACTATGATCCGCTCTATGCTGCGGCCCGTTGTCGTAGCGAATCTGACTGGATTGTGGGCCTCAACTCCACTCGCTATTATACTGTGCGTCATGGGCGGATTGGTGGTGGGGGGGACAGGGTTCTGTGGACCATTGGTCGGGTGCAGACCCCCGTCCTGGCAATGATTGTGGCTCGGGATGACACCATTCTGCAATTCAGAGCTCAAGCATTCTGGGAGCTTACGGCTCGATACAGAGAGGTGCTCTTCAAGTACAAGGGGAAACGCTTTGAAAATCCTGAAAAAGCGCAAGTTCTACTTGAAAGAATAACGGATAAACCATTTGAGATTACATCAATTGTTGCGAAGAAGAAAAAAGAGCAAGCGCCGCAACTCTTTGATCTTACGACTCTGCAACGGGAGATTAATAAACTGCACGGAATCTCGGCAGCCGATACACTGATCGCCACCCAGAGTTTGTACGAAGCCAAACTCGTTACCTATCCACGGACAGATTCACGTTATCTTAGTGAAGATATGAAGGAGCGTGTCCCACAAATTCTTGCGCAACTCAAAAGTCGACTTCCTGAACAGATTACAGCGATGGATCTTACCAAACTGCCATTCAGTAAACGGATAATTAACGACAAAAAAGTGACAGACCACCATGCTATCATCCCCACGGGTATGGTGCCGCGCAGGTTCGGAGCCAATGAGCAACTCGTATATGACGCCATTGTCATGCAGTTTATAGCTGCTTTTTACCCCCCTTGTTTAAAGAATGTGACCACGGTGGACGGCATTACTGAAACGGTGCGATTTCAGGCCAAGGGGACACAGGTTGTTGATTCGGGTTGGACTGTTCTGTTTGTCAAAAAGCAAAAAGCCACCGATGGACAAAGTCTGCCGGCTTTTGCAAAGGGTGAAAGCGGATCGCATGAGCCATCCCTGCGGGAAGGGAAGACCTCACCGCCAAAACATTTTACAGAAAATTCACTCCTTGGTGCCATGGAGGCGGCTGGTAAGTTTGTTGAAGACGATTCTTTGCGTGAAGCGCTGAAAGAGCGGGGGATCGGTACACCAGCAACGCGTGCCGCCATTATAGAAACTCTGCTTCGGCGAAACTATATCCGGCGTGAGAAAAAACAGCTGCGCTGCACGGATATGGGTCGCTGCCTGATAGCACTGATCAAAGATCCACTCCTGAAATCGCCCGAAATGACAGGCGAATGGGAGGAAAAACTCAAACAGATTGAACGCAACGAACTAGATCCGGATGATTTTATGGCCGGAATCGAAACTTACGTTCGTGATATGATCAGAGACAGCAGGTCCGGGCAACTGGACAGGTCACGTTGGGGAAAGTGTCCACTCTGTGGGGAAGAGGTGATCAAGGGAAACAAAGCTTACGGCTGTTCTGGATGGAAAGAAGGCTGCCCATATGTTCTGCAACCAGATTGCCAGGGAACGATGCTCACCACCAAACAAGTCCAGATCCTTTTGCAGCAGCAGATCCTGCCTCATCCCATCCGTGTGGACGATGAGTTACGCATGCTTATCCTCTCCACCCAGGGCATGCCCATGACCCTGCGCTGTCCTTCTGCTGATCGGCAGAAAAAAAAGACAAAGGCAGATCGTGATTGATCTGTAGCTGAACACTGAGCAGTAAAACGACCTCTATAATGCGCCGAATGTGCGGGCCAGTGTCCGTACTTCGGCCATGCATTCTTCCACATCAAGGGACGTGAATTCTCGTTCTTTGAGTACGATATCTCCGTTTATAATTACCGTTTCCACATCAGCTCCAGTAGCATTGTATACCAGAAAATCCTGGGAATAGCAGGGCTGGAGGTGGGGTTGCTGCATGTCCAGCAGGATGAGGTCCGCCTTATAGCCTGTGGCGATTTTACCTACTTTATCAAGTCCTAAGAGCGCTGCGTTACCAGTTGTTGCTGCTCTTAACGCGTGGCTTGCTGGTAATGCTGTAGCGTCAAGTGTTCGCAGCTTCTGGCTTTTCGCAAGCAGATCCATTTCCTGGAACATATCCAGGTTGTTATTGCTGGCGCAGCCATCTGTTCCCAGACCTGTTCGTATTCCCTGTTGTTCCATTTCTGGAACTTCTGCTATTCCTGATGCCAGTTTGAAGTGGGAGCTGGGGCAGATGACAATTCCTGCCAGGCTTTTGCTGATAAGCTCCCTGTCTGCGTCGTCAAGCCATATGCCGTGGATGAGAACGGTTTCATTGTCGAGCAACTCAAGTGCTGCAAGGTGTTTGATGGGGCTGCTGCCCTGGGGGTTGAGGAGTATCTGCTGCTCATGTCTGCTTTCGGCGGCGTGGATAAAAAAGGTGGTGTGGTATTTTTGGGCCAAAGCTTTTGCCCGTTGCAGCGTTTCAGGTGAACAGGTGTAGGGAGAATGTGCAAAAAGTGCTGGTGTTATTCGTTGATCCCTGTTCTGCCATTCCTGAAGAAAATTTTCTGCCGCTTCAATGTTTTTTGTGGGATCAGGCACTCCGGGAGCGGGGAAGTCGATAATCCCCTGGGCAGGCACAGCCCGCATACCTGTCTCTAAAAAGGCACGTGCTGCCTGGTTTTCATAAAAATATCCATCAGCGACGGTGGTTGTTCCGGACAGTATCATCTCCGCAGCGGCCAGTTTTGAACACCAGTATACCATTTCAGGAGTTACATTGTTGGCCTCGGCAGGGAAAATGTGCTCATTGAGCCATTCACTTAATTCAAGGTCATCAGCTAGTCCCCTGAAGAGACTCATTGCACAATGGTTGTGTGCATTGATTAAGCCCGGCATGACTATTTTTCCTGTTCCATCAATATGCTGTGCGTCAGGTGTCGAAGGGATCTCTTCCATTTCACCGAAGGAATGAATGGTGTTTCCCTCAATCAGCAACCATTGACCGTGTAATAAAGGAGTTCTCGGGCTTGTAGCAAGGGTGACGTTGCTTATCAGTACTTTGGAGAGTCGAGAAGGGGTATGCATGGCAATCCTTTGAAAAATAGGGGCAATTTCTTTTTCGGCAGGGTATACTATCGCGTTTGAAGTTACAAGTAATGCCGCTCTCCAAGCTGTCCTTTACTTGATGGATTCGTAAAAACTCTTCATCTTCTTCGTTGCTGCAAAATTTAAATAATTACGACGTACTCTAGTACGCCGAAATGATTTAAATTTCTTGCGCCTTGAACATGAAGCTTTTAACAAATCCATCCTGGTTCTGGACTTTTTACGAGTTTATCTTACTTGAAGAGCAGTTTAAAATATATCGGAGTGAAGTTATGGGTTTTTGTTGTGGTATAGTAGGGCTTCCAAATGTTGGAAAGTCCACGATTTTTAATGCGCTTACAGCCGCAGGGATAGATGCTGAGAATTATCCTTTTTGTACTATTGAACCAAATGTGGGCATTGTCCCTGTTCCTGATAAACGTCTGGATGTACTGGCTGAAATGGCTAAAACCAAGAATAAGGTCGCAACACAGATGGAATTTGTGGATATTGCGGGTCTTGTCAAAGGTGCCAGCCAGGGCGAAGGACTTGGCAATCAGTTTTTAGGGCATATTCGTCAGGTGGATGCCATTGTGCATGTGGTTCGCTGTTTTGAGGATGAAAATATTGTCCACGTTGATGGCAGTATTGACCCAGCCCGTGATCGCGACGTTATTATCATGGAGTTGATTCTTGCGGATCTGGATACGGTGGAAAAACGACTGAAAAAAGCAGAGAGTCTTGCCAAGTCCGGAGATAAAACCCTTAAGGCACAGGCCGTTTTTTTAGCAAAACTCCGTGATCTTCTCGACGAAGGCAAAACAGCCAGAAATCTTGAAAGAGATGGGGATATGGAAGAGGAGCTGATGAAAGATCTTACGCTGCTCACCGACAAACCCGTTCTCTATGTAGCCAATGTGCAGGATGATGATGTAATAGACGGCAATGATTTTGTCCGCACGCTTGAAAAACTGGCAACGGAAGATGGTGATAGAGTCGTTATTATTGCTGGCTCCATTGAGCAGGAGTTGAGTCAGCTTGATGCCGAAGAGCAGCAGGAGTTTCTGGAAGATATGGGAATGGAAGAGCCGGGCCTGAATCGTTTGATCGCCGCCGGTTATGAGCTTCTTGGTCTGCTGACCTATTTTACCGTTGGTGAAAAAGAAACCCGGGCCTGGACTATTACAAAAGGGACAAAAGCACCGGGGGCAGCTGGTAAAATCCATTCTGATTTTGAACGTGGATTTATCCGGGCGGAAACCATTGCCTATGAAGATTTTGTGGCTTGTGATGGGGAGAGTGGGGCCAAAGATAAAGGGCTGATGCGTTCGGAAGGGAAAGAGTATGTGGTGGCAGATGGAGATTGTCTGAACTTTCGCTTCAACGTGTGATCACCTGATGAAAAACGGGATGCAACAGTTGCTTGGCCAGCAACAGGCTAATAAACTCATCTCAAGAAGTCTTGCCGCTGATCGTCTTGCCCATGCTTATCTGTTTCAGGGGCCTGGCGGTATTGGTAAACAATTGTTTGCCAGAAAGTTTGCAGCTGCCATAAATTGCAGTGCGAGTGAGGGGCTGGAAAGTTGTGGTGTCTGTAGCTCCTGTAAGAAGATGGCCGCTGGTATGCACCCGGATTTTTTCCTTGTGTCACCCGAAAAGGGTGCCATAAAGATTGCCCAGGTGCGTGAGCTTATTAAAAAGCTCTCCTTTGCACCTTACGAGGCGGAAACTCGGGTGGTGCTGGTGGAAGATGTGCACACCATGCGCCAGGAGGCGGCAAATTCCCTTTTAAAAACATTGGAAGAACCGCCAGCGAACAACATTCTGATTCTGACGGCTGACTCCACGGGGAACGTCTTGCAGACCATACTTTCCAGATGTCAGTCAATTCCTTTTTATCCTCTCACGGTTGAAGAAACCACAAGCATATTGCTGGCCCGGGAAGAAGAGATGGATGAGCAAATGGCAGTCTTGCTGGCTCGCCTAAGTGAGGGAAGTCCTGGGAAGGCCTTGTTACTGCATCAGAAGAAGTTGATTGCATTGCGGGAATCGCTTATTACGCTTCTTGCCGATTCCAGTAGCTGTAAAGATGCAGAGACTGGAAGACTGTTGCTTATGGCAGAGAGTATGGCTGTATTAAAAGAAGATTTGCCACATTTTCTGGGCCTTATACGGCTCTGGTTGCGAGACAGCCTTGTTGCGATCAATGGTTGTGCAGAAGGGGCTGAAAGTCCTGTGACACGGAAAGAGTGGAATCCTCAACAATATTTTGCTAAGTTAGAGGCGATAGACCGTGCTGAAAAAGAGCTCTCGAGAAATTGTAATCGTACACTCGTTTGTGAAGTGCTGCTCTTTCATCTAACTATTTAGAACCGATTATGGAAGAATCCAAAGAAGATAATCTCCTGTATTTTTATCGTATCCGCTTTCGCGATGGAGGACAACAATTCACTGCCTCGTCTCCCCTCAAAGATTTGCGGAAGGATGAAGTGGCTATGGTACGCGGCGAGTACGGGCTGGAACCAGCCTGTGTAGTGGCTACCGCACCAGCGTGTCGTGATTCGAATTGTGAACGTAAGGCGAGTTATGAGCTGGCACGTCGGGCAACTCATGAGGAGTGCAAACGCTACGAGAAAATACCTGGTGAAGAAGAGTCTGCCTTTAGTACCAGTAAGAAACTCATTGCCAAACATGGCCTGCAGATGCGCCTTGTGCGTGTGGAACGTTTTTTTAACGGAAGTAAAATTGTTTTTTACTTTACTGCTGACAAACGTGTTGATTTTAGAGCCCTTGTTAAAGACCTTGTCCAGGAATTCAGAACCCGGGTCGAGATGCGGCAGGTTGGCGTGCGACACGAAACGAAAATGCTGGGCGGGCTGGGGATGTGTGGTCGCGAATTGTGCTGTTCCGGCTATATGAAGAAGTTTGAATCGGTCTCCATCAAGATGGCGAAAGAGCAGGATCTTCCTTTGAATCCTGCTAAAATAT
Organism: Desulfocapsa sp.; assembly: GCA_022712895.1. Taxonomy (GTDB): domain Bacteria; phylum Desulfobacterota; class Desulfobulbia; order Desulfobulbales; family Desulfocapsaceae; genus Desulfocapsa. The sequence continues at coordinate 1,016 of JAFLJS010000015.1, read as the reverse complement.
CAGGGGTCTGTAACCGACTCCTCTGTTGTCTGACCTATGAGTTTGAAACATACAAACTGGAACGACGGGGAATGCCCAGGCCAGGAAAAACTTTGCAACTGGATGGCAAACGTTACCGGGTGAGGAAACAAAACCCTCTGCAGCGCACAGTTCTAGTGGTTGATGAGGAAGGGGAACAGCACCTGTTGCCCGCTGAAGACTGGAAACGTGCAGAAATAATCCGGCCAGAAAAGAAAAAGAAAACAGAAAAGAAACAGGAATCATGACAACCTATATAACTACTCCGATTTACTATGTAAATGCTCAGCCGCATCTGGGGCATGCCTACACCACTATCGTCGCTGATACCTACAGCAGGTTTCGTCGGCTGACTGATGACGATGTACGTTTTCAGACAGGAACCGATGAGCATGGTGATAAAATAGTAGAAGCAGCTGACAGAGAAGGTGTCAGCCCAAAGGAGTATGTCGATCGTATCAGTGCCATGTTTCGTGAGAGTTGGCCTGGCCTAGATATTGTTCCTGACAACTTTATCCGTACCACCGATCCTGATCACGTGGCAACCGTGCAGAAAATTTTGCAGGATGTGTACGATAAGGGTGATATTTATTTTGATAAATATACGGGGCTGTACTGTACGGGTTGTGAACGTTTTCTCACAGAAAAAGAGCTGGTCGGTGGTAAATGTCCCGATCATCTAACGGTACCCAATGAGATTACTGAGCAGAATTACTTTTTCAGAATGTCTAAATATCAGCAGGAGTTACTTGATCATATCAATGCCAACCCTGAATTCATTACTCCTGAGCGTTATCGTAATGAAGTACTCTCTTTTTTGAGTGAGCCCCTTGAAGATCTCTGTATTTCGAGGCCAACTTCACGGCTCACCTGGGGAATTCCACTTCCCTTTGATGACAAATTTGTGACCTATGTCTAGTTTGACGCGCTTATCAACTATTTGACGGGGATCGGATATCCTGACGGCGAACAGTTTGAAAAATATTGGAATGTGGCTG
>JAFLJS010000051.1 GCA_022712895.1 Desulfocapsa sp. | reverse complement strand
GATTGCCCGTATTGGCGCCGTACGTCATTACTTCCTGTCTGTCTTCTTTTCTTCGTATCTCACAGACAGGCAGGACATTCCTTATCTGTGCCGGGATATTTGGGAACCGGAACCCCACCGGTGATTTCACTGGAAATAATTTCATACTGCTTGGAATGCAGATCTTCCCGAATAAGGGCATGAACTTCCGATATGCAGGTAAGCGAGGTACGAGACTCCGAGCGCATCATTTACCGTATCTCCTGTTCCTGGGCTTGATCATGTTGTGCTGACTTACCGGGAGACTCGGCCTTATATGATATTTCTGTTCCCCGAAACTACCCGGGATAAACTCCGCCCCACATCTTTGCACTTAGGCTCCCTCCAAACCCTACCTCACGGTAACGCCCTTGCCATCAGCTAGTAATTCATGTTACGTTTCACAACGTTACAGGGAACACTTACAGGGGACTTTAACCCCATTAGTTCACGCCCATGTCGGGCGTACACAAATCACTCAACGCTGACCCCGAGCACGCCTGTTTTCAGGCGGCGTTCAGTGGTTGTTTTTAAGTTTTAACTTCGCTTCAAGTTGGTTGCTAAATCTGCTCGGGGCAGGTTAGCTCGGCCGTTCGGCTATAAAATCCAAAATCATATAATATTCTAGAAGCCAATAAAGCAGTTGCTGTTTGCACCATATTTGGTACACTATGCTTATGGGCACTAATTTTAGATTACAGGTTGTTTTTTACAAATCAGACTCTGGAAAAGAACCGGTACGCGATTGGCTTAAAAAGCTCGACAAAGAAGATCGTAAAGTTATTGGAGAAGATATAAAAACTGTTCAATTTGGCTGGCCCATGGGAATGCCACTTGTCCGTAAAATGGAGGCAGGTTTATGGGAAGTTCGTATTCAGTTGGATAACCGTATCGCCCGTATTCTATTCACTTCACATGAAGGACTCATGGTCTTGTTGCATGGGTTTATAAAAAAATCTCAAAAAACTCCTGCAAATGACTTAAACGTCGCAAAACAACGTATGGCAACTTTTGGAGGTAAACATGAATAAACATATCGGAAGCAGTTTTGATGATTTTCTGGAAGAGGAAGATATATTAGCTGAAACAGAAGCAATCGCTATTAAACGAGTAATAGCTTATCAAGTTTCCCAACTAATGAAATCTAAAAAACTGTCAAAAGTAGCTATGGCACAGCAAATGAACACAAGTCGCTCTGCGTTGGATAGACTTCTTGACCCACAAAACACATCTATTACTCTTCAAACATTAGAACGTGCAGCCCATGTTATAGGTAAACGGTTACGGATCGAATTTGCGTAACAAAAGAAAACGGCAAAAAGACGCCGAATCGGGTAGCCGGGGGATTTCCTCCCCCAAGCCCCCACAACACCCCGCATGCGGCTCTACCCCAGGGGCACTTCTTTTAGGGCGCGCACGGGGCGTTTCATTAAGGTTGTCGGGTTGTAACCGGACGTAAAGACTTTGAGCTGGTTCTGTCGATTAACGCCTGAACACTGCCCCTCCATTCGGATTCAACGCATATCAAGAGCCATCAACTACCTTTACTCTCCTTAATGTTCAGCCCTTCACCGTGTCCAAGGCATTACCCTTGGCATTCGGAGTCTCGTTCCTCGCTTACCTGGCTACTATGGCCTCTGCTGACTTCTGTATTCTCACCATTCCAATTACTCAGCGTGGCGCTGTACATCCTTATTTCCTGTCTGCCTTCTTCGGAGTCCCGTCCCTCGCTTACCTGTTTCGTATCTTACGGAAAGGCCAGGACATTCCCTGTCTGTACCGGGATATTTGTGTACCGGAACCCCACCGGTGATTTCACTGGAAATAATTTTATACCGCATGGAATACAGATCTCCCCGGAAAATGACGTGAACTTCCGATATGCAGGTAAGCGAGGGACGAGACTCCGAACGTATCATTTACCGTATCTCCTGTTCCTGGGCCTAATCATGTTGTGCTGACTTACCCAGAGACTCGGCCTTATATGATATTTCTGTTCCCCGAAACTACCCGGGATAAACTCCGCCTCATATCTTCGGAGTCTCGTACCTCGCTTACCTGCACTTAGGCTTCCTTCAGACTCTACCTCACGGTAACGCCCTTGCCATCGGCTAGTAATTTATGGTACGTTTCACAACGTTACATGGAACATTTACAGGGGACTTTACCCCCATGAGTTCACGCCCATGCCGGGCGTACACAAAGGTATTCACTGGAAAACAAGCAGCGCAGTTTTTCATATAACCTTCATCGGTTACCCGAGCTCACAGCTGTGAATAACCTTGGCAAGTAATCCCGCTTGTTTCCAGTGATACCGGCCGTTATCTTCCCAGAACAAACAATCCACGTGCAATCATGTTTCGCTTGCACTCGTCGTCCTTCATTGTTATCATATCCATATGAAGGCAAAGCATCGTAAAATACTTACAGTCATTTTTACCGAGCCTGTGAATGGAAATATGGAATGGAGTAAAATTGAATCTCTTCTAGGTGCTATCGGTTGCCGCACGATTGAAGGGGCAGGTTCAAGTGTTACTTTTGAAAAAAATGGTATTCGGGCGTATTTTCATAGGCCACACTCTGCTAAAGCAGCTTTAAGGTATCGCATCAAAACTGCCCGTGAATTCCTTACGAAACTAGGAGAGACACCATGAATGGGATAAATTATAATGGCTATTTCGCAAATGTTGAATTTGACGCCGAGGATCATATTTTTGTCGGACGTATAATTGGCATTCGTGACGTTATCGGTTTCCATGGTGAATCGGTAACAGAGCTTGAAACAGCTTTTCATGAAGCAATTGACAATTATTTAGCTGCTTGTAAGGAGCTTGGACAAAAACCAAACAAACCATATTCTGGTAATCTTATGTTAAGAGTTCCTGCAGAAATTCACGCCGCTGTAGCTTCTGCTGCTGAGGCCAATGGAAAAAGCATTAACCAATGGGCAGCGGGAGTTTTAGATAAGGCCAGTCAGGCTCATTAACATTTTCGGAACACGCCCATCTTGCTGTAGTTAGTCCATAACAAACGAATCAAAAGATAACAAATGTATTCACTGGAAAACAAGCAGAGCGGTTTTCAGGCCAAGTTTCCAGTTAAATCTAGTTTTCATCTTCGTATCACGTTGGTCGGTAAACCCGCTTGTTTCCAGTGAGAGAGGACGTTCGGCAGGTAAAATATCAATAAGGTTATCCTCAATAATTTTATTCACAGTTTCTTTTAAATGGTTGATCTTGTATTCAAGAAGCGTGTTGCCAAATCAGGTAAAGGAAAAAGAGGCAGTTTTCGTACCATGATCTGTTTTAAGCAAAGTGATCGTGCTGTTTATTTGCATGGATTCAGTAAAAGAGACGGTCACAGATCTGCATAATATCGGACTGGTAGGTGATGTGACAATGAAAAATATTGAAAGCCTTTGTATTCCTGAGGTTAAAGCATATGATGCTGCCCATATCGCCAAACTGAGAAAGCGGTTGAAACTCAGTCAGGCAGCTTTTGCCAGATTTCTGAATATTAGCCCATCCACAATCAGACAATGGGAAATTGGAGCGAAAAACCCTAGTGGTGCCTGCCAGAAGTTGCTGAATCTTGCTGACCAGAAAGGTTTGCCAGGGTTAATGTAGTATTTCTCTAATCTCGTAACCTGTTTAAATAATTACAATCAGCTTTGTTACACAAATGTTTCATAACCTCAAAAAAGGAAACGGCAAAAGACGCTGGACAAACGCATACACTCTGACCGGCTCACACGAGCGATTTTTGGTTGTTCATCAAGCATTGTGCTACGCTTAAAGTTCACGGTCATTCCATGGCCGGCAGGTGATGCAAACCGTTATATGTGTGGAAATCCATTAATAAATGTAAGTGTTCCAACCAGTAATTCATCTTAGGACTAACCTCCTTGACAACCACTTACGGTATAATTATACTTGCACATATATTTATGCTAGCTTGTATTCTACAGTGAGGTGAAATTATGGGGCAAGTAACGATATATCTCGATAATGAGATTGAAAATAAAATGAAAACAGCGGCAAAAACAAGCCACCTATCTGTTAGTAAATGGATTGCAAAAATAATTAAGGATAATATATCAACAGAATGGCCACAAGATGTTGTTGATTTGGCAGGTAGCTGGAAAGAGGATTTTCCCACTTTGAAAGAAATTCGTTCCACCCAAGCAGTTGATAGCAATCGTGAGGTACTTTAAAATTGTATCTCCTTGACACCAATACGCTGATTTGCTTCTTCAAAGGTATAGGTGATGTTGCCAACATCCTATTATCAAAGGCTCCCCAAGATATACTCATTCCATCAATCGTACTATATGAACTTGAAGTTGGTATTGCAAAATCAACAAAACCTAAGAAAAGAACAATTCAGTTAGAGGCACTTATATCAAGAGTCAATATTTCTTCATTTGGTGCACAAGAAGCTAAAGTAGCTGCGACAATAAGAGCTAACCTCGAAAGTAAAGGTACCCCGATCGGCTCTTATGATATACTGATTGCAGGTACAGCATTAAGTAACAACGCAACACTAGTTACTCATAACACAAAAGAATTTAAAAGAATAAAAAGTTTGAAAATTGAAGATTGGTATTAGTTGTATAAAGAAATTTAGAAAAAATACGTTATCATACTAAAATGATATCCGAAAATCATATAATAATTGTATACACTGGAAAACAAGCACGCCTATTTTTAGGCCAAGTTTCCAGTTGGTCTTAAGTTTCTATCTTCGTATTGCGTTGGTCGGTAATTCAATCACCAGATTCTTTAACAAGTAGGGATAAATCTTGTGACCAGGATGTTTCTTATTGGTGTTTGACTTTTTGTAAAGTGCCTCAATACCCCAGACGTTTCCTCAATGTACTGAAATGCTTGCGATCGACAACAAATCCTTTTTGATTAAGCTGGTCACGCAGCATTCGGGCTCCCAAAAACGGATATTCCAGATGCAGTTCACCAATTTTGGCATGTAATCTTTTCAAGTCAACAAGCAGTTCTGTTGCGGTATCCTTACCAAACACTTCTGCTGCTTCTTTACTGAGTTGTTGCTTCCAGCTTGTAATCTGGTTTGGATGTACTTCAAACTGTTGCGCTAACTCTGCAAGCGTCTTATCGCCAGCCATCGCTGCCAAGGCCACTTTAGATTTGAACAACGATGAATGTGTTCGACTCGTTTTTTGCCATTTGCTACGCCAGAAATTAGTCCCTTGGGGGCTGTTAAAGGTAGCAGGTTATCCACTTCTATTTATTATAGGTTCCAAATCCCGCACAAAATTTACAAACTACGTGCATTGGCAGTGATTTACTCCAGCCACAAAAGAAACCTATCTTTCTGCTATTAAGGGACTGGCAGACTACGGTACTGGTGAATGGAACACCTCCGCTATTAGTTTTGTGTCCACTTTTTCTATACTATCTTACAGATGTCCTCCGTAAGGCGTATCATTGTACACATTAACCGGGTGTGTTGCGTTTAATGTCACTGTTTGGGTATTTTAATCGAAAGTAATTGTTTTTTTTATTATTTTAGCTACAATGTAACTAGAAATACACCTTGTCTCAATAAAACATGTGTAATGTACGGAATAGGTAACATTATGATGCTTGGAAACATGTCTCCAGCCGCGATAGCAGAAGAATTAGGAAATAGATTGAAGCAGGCCAGGTTAAATGCTGATTTAACTCAGGCTGAAGTGGCATCACGAGCAGGTCTAAACAGAAGGACTATTCTTAATGCTGAAAAGGGAAAAGTTCAGATGGAGAATTTCGTCGCTATTTTATCCGCCATGGATATGGCAGACCAACTGAATATGTTTCTCCCTGTACAAGAAATATCCCCCATACAGTTGGCGAAACTCAAAGGCCAAAAACGGCAACGAGCATCAAAATCTAAGAGCAGAAAAACTCGGCTCAAAGAGGGTAAGCCCTCATGGTAAAGGACGTTGTTACTGTAAAATATAAAGAGCATGATGTTGGCGCTGTCAGTTTCAATAGCACAACAGGTATAGGCGCATTTGAATTTGACCCTCGCTTTATCAAAACAGGCATTGAATTAGCACCTATAAAGATGCCTTTATCCCGAAAGATATACTCATTTCCAGAAGTTGATAATGTTGCCTTCAAAGGATTGCCTGGGATGATAGCGGACTCGTTGCCTGATGATTTTGGTAATGCTGTATTGAATGCCTGGATAGCCGGTCAAGGTAAGTCGACAGCTGATATCACACCAATACAGCGCCTTCAATATACAGGAAAGCGCGGCATGGGTGCATTAACATATCATCCTGCTATCCAAAGAAAAAACTTAAACGCTTCTCAACATATTGAAATTCAATCTTTAGTTTTTATTGCCCAGGAAATCTTAGATAAACGAGAACAATTCAGGATAGCCCTTGGCGCACAGGGGCAGGAAGACAAAGAGGCAATGATGGCATTGTTGTCTGTAGGTGTGAGTGCTGGTGGTGCCAGACCAAAAGCGGTACTCGCGTTTAATGATGATTTCACCCAAGTACGATCCGGGCAAACAGATGCACCTGAAGGGTTTACTCATTTTTTAATGAAATTTGATGGCGTCAGCGAACATAACAAAGATAAAGAAACCTTTGGCGATCCGATGGGGTATGGAGCAATGGAGTATGTTTATCATCTTATGGCGAAAGCATGTGGGATAGATATGATGCCTTGTCGCTTACTAAATGAAGGCGATAGGCGCCATTTCATTACCCAGCGTTTTGATCGAGATGGCAATGAAAAGCGGCATGTGCAAACATTAAATGGTCTGGCGCACATCAGCTACAAAAAGGTAGGTTCGTACTCTTATGCCGAACTGTTCGCAATTGCAAGAGAGCTTAAATTAGGCCCTGATGATGCAATACAGATATTTAAACGCATGGTTTTTAATGTCGTTGCGCGTAATCATGACGATCATTCTAAGAACTTTGGATTTATGCTTGATGATCGACATCAATGGCAATTAACTCCTGCTTACGATTTAGCCTACAGCTATAAGCCAGGAAGCCCCTGGGTAAATAGTCATTGGATGAAGCTCAATAATAAGCGAGATAATTTTACACGAGAAGATTTTTATAGCTTTGAGAAATTAAGCCCCATATTCAACAAACAAAAAATTGATCGGATAATTGAGGAGACTACAGAGCATGTCTCAAGTTGGAATGACTTAGCCGCTGAACACAGTGTCCCGCACTCATTGCTCGAATTGATCGGTAGTAATTTACGACTGAATATTTAAGCGTATTGCATCTAGCAGGATTGGCAACAAACGTAAGGGCGACAGGTAGATCAAAAGGCTGGAATTATTCCTCATTTGCTGACAGAATTGTGAGGATAGTAGCTATTATTCACATGAATTCCCTTAGTTTCTAGTTGTAATTGTTTTCAAGGTTCGGCTAACAAATCCCAAATCAGGAGGTCACTATGTACGCAATAGCCATCAACGGAAGTCCAAGGAAAGGCGGAAATACAGAATTGCTCCTTAAAGAAGTACTCGGAGAACTACATGAATCCGGCTGGGAAACAGAGCTTGTCAAGGTTGGTGGAACAGCGATTCGCGGTTGTATTGCTTGCGAGAAGTGTTTTGAAAATAAGGACAACGAATGCGCAGTGAAGAAGGATAAATTTAACGACATCTTTGCAAAAATGTTACGGGCTGATGCTATGATTCTGGGCTCACCAACCTATTTTGCAGCTGTATCTGCAGATTTAAAGGCATTGATTGAAAGGGCTGGCTATGTTGCTTATGCTAATAATCATGCTTTTTCCGGTAAAATAGGGGCTGCAGTTGTGGCAGTTAGACGCGGTGGTGCCACTCATGTCTATGATACGATTAACCACATGTTTCAAATGTCGAGGATGATCCTTCCCGGTTCAACCTACTGGAATATGGGCTATGGCCTGAACAAGGGAGAGGTGAGTGAAGATAAGGAGGGCTTAGCGAACATGCGTCATGTTGGAAAATGCATTGATTGGCTTGGCCGATCCATTAAACCTAATATTGCCAACTTCCCCAAGGGTTAGTTCTTTTAGGAAGTTGTCCGTCATGAGAAAGTACCAGTAGAGGTGTTCAGCAGTCCCCAGGCAGTACGACTTTAGCTTGTGGTAGTTTACAATTTTCTTACACATTCTGACAATAGGGAAGGTATGGCACGGGAAACCGGTAACCTATCCCAGCATTGGAATTATTACCGAAAATTTGGGGGAAAAACCTTTATTGCTTATTTGTATCAAGTTGTAGGGATCAATTTGTTTGGTCCCGATGGTGATATCCTTCCTCCGTATTGTGGAGATCAAGTAACTTACCTCAGGCCGTAGTATCCCTTCGGAAAGTGTAAAGAGTTTTGCCTGATCCATCTGCTCCCTTTTGAGACCTAATGAACGCGGTTCGTGTATGCCTGGTATAGACATGAACTTATGGGGCAGTCTCCTGTAAATGTTCCTATTAACAATAATATATTTGAAATAAATAAGAAATTACGAGTAGATAACCATGGCATCTCCGTAGGAATAAAAGCGGTATCCCTCTGTTATTGCCTGTTGGTAGGTGCTCATTAACGCCTCTCGTCCATAGAGCGCTGAAACCAGAAAGAGCAGGGAAGATTCGGGAAGATGAAAGTTGGTGATAAGATTGTCGACGGTTTTAAAAGAGTAACCGGGCAGAATATACAGATTGCACCAGCCATTACCAGCTTGAATTTCTCCCTTTGCATCGGCCATAAACTCAATGGTGCGAACGGTTGTGGTGCCGACCGCCCAGATCTTGCCGCCATTTTTACGGACAGTGTTGATTTTGTCTGCACTTTCCTGGGAAACGGAAATATATTCCTCATGAATCTGGTGTTCACGAATATCTTCACAGCGGACGGGGGCGAAGGTGCCATGTCCGACATGGAGTGTTATCTGGGTGCTTTGCACTCCTTTTGTCTGAATCGCGGCCAGCAGCTCTTCTGAAAAATGGAGCCCCGCCGTGGGGGCAGCTACTGCTCCCGGCTCTTTTGCATATACTGTCTGGTAACGTTTACGATCCTCTTCCGTACTTCCTTCTTTACGGGTGATGTAAGGAGGTAGAGGCACCTGGCCATGAGTGGTAAGGATTGTTGCGAGATCGTGTGATGCTTTGTAGTGTAGTTCAACTTGCACTTTTCCATCTGCCAGCAATTCAAGAATGCGTGCTTTTAGTTCAGGCCCGAGTTGGAGTGTCGAACCGACCTTTGGACGTTTGGAGCTTTTGATAAGGCAGGTGGCTTCTGCCGTTTTTTCTGTGCCATCCTGGTTTGTTTGCTCAACAGGGTAGGCGAGCAGAAATACCTCAACCTTGCCTCCGCTTTCCTTGTTGCCATGGAGTCTTGCCGGAAAGACTTTTGTGTTATTAACCACCAGTAAATCCCCGGGTTGAAAGAGCTCAAGGATGTCATGGAAAGTACCATGCTTTTGCTGATCAGTTTGTCGATTTAATATGAGCAGTCGAGAATTTTCCCGGGCATCAGCCGGATGCTGGGCAATGTTTTCTGCTGGTAGTGTGTAGTTATACGCCTTAAGGGAGAAATCCTGTTGCATGATGTTTATGTTGTGCTGTATAAAAAGTATTTTATGATGTGCGTGGTTTGTAAAAGAACAAACGTATTAGATGACTATAAGCCTGTTTCCCTACCATGATCCTTGTCGTTTGTGCAACTGAATTAGAGCTTCACCCCTTGCTTGAGCTTGTTCCGGCTGATGAAAATCAGTGGACCTCTCTGGTGTGTGGTGTGGGAGTTGTTGAAACCACACTTTCTCTCAGCCGGATGCTGGAACAAAAACAAGGGGCGTTCACAGCAGTTATTCACTGCGGTGTGGCGGGAGCGTACGTCTCTGATTCCGGTCAGACTGCAAAACTCCTTGATATCTGTCTGGCGCGGGAAGAGCTGTTTGGTGACTTTGGTATCTGCCATGGGAGTCATATTGAACCGCTTCCCGAACATCTTGTGCATAAATCACGCTATCCCCTTGATGCGATTTTGCTCAAACAGTGCGCCATGGTGTTAGCAAAAGAAAATATTGCATTTCAGCAGGGGACATTTGTAACTGTTGCCGGAGTGAGTGCAACATCAGCAAGAGGACGCATGCTGCACGAGCAGTATGGTGCGCTGTGTGAAAACATGGAAGGCGCAGCAGTTGCCAGAGTCTGTGAAGCATTTTCTCTGCCACTTCTTGAGTTGCGCTGTATCTCGAACTATGTGGAAGACCGTGATCTCAGTCGCTGGAAATTAGAGGATGCGTGTCTGCATGCTGCCAAGTGTACAGCCACTTTTTTACAGGAGTTGTTGCAAAAATGAGTGAAAAGTTGAGCGTTGGATACTCCCCATGTCCTAATGATACCTACATTTTTTACGGATTGGCCCACCAGAAGATAGCTATGCCCGAAGTAGCTTTTGCGTCACCTCTGCTTGAAGATGTGGAGACACTCAACCGCTGGGCCATGGCAAAAAAACTGGATGTAAGCAAGCTCTCTTTTCATGCTCTGGGGCATGTTCTTGACGAATATTGTGTGCTTTCCGCGGGGTCTGCCCTTGGCAGGGGCTGTGGGCCTCTCCTTGTTGCACGTCCTGGGTTTGATGCGAAGAGTCTTGAGACGGCAACCATTGCTATTCCCGGCAAGTTTACCACAGCCAATATGCTCTTTCGCATGTATTCACCGGCCTCAACCAGCTTGGTGGAAATGCGTTTTGACACCATTATGGAAGCAGTGATTGCAGGAAAAGTGGACACAGGTGTAATTATCCATGAGAGCCGGTTTACATATGCAGAGCAAGGGCTCATCTGTTTGCAGGATCTTGGTAAGTGGTGGGAAGAAACCTCAGGACATCCTATCCCTTTAGGGTGTATTGTTGCCAGACGTTCCCTTGGCGAGGAAACAGTTGTAGCCATCGATGCTGCTATTGCAGAGAGTATTGCCTATGCTGATGCCGATCCAAAGCGATGTGTTCCATATATGCAGCAACATGCCCAGGAGATGGATACGAAGGTTATGCAGAGTCATATTGGGCTCTATGTGAATGAGTACTCCAGAAGTCTTGGTCGTGGCGGGCTTGCTGCCATAGATACATTTCTTGAACGTGGCCGTGATGCGGGGATTTTACCGTCATCTACCCGGACAACGCAGTTCTAAATAATGGATACCATGAAACAGAATACTCCTCTTATCCGTGCCTGTTTGCTTATTGGTGGCCGCAGTTCACGAATGGGACAGCCAAAACATCTGATAAGAGGAGCGACTGGCCAGACCTGGGTGGAGCACACAGTCGAACTACTCGAACCTTATGTTGATGAGATTGTATTGTCAGGTAAGGGTGATGTTCCGGAAAGTCTGTCGCATATAAGGCGCATTGCTGATCTGCCGGAAGTTGCAGGGCCTCTAACCGGGATACTTGCTGCCATGCGCTGGCAGTCGGATTGCTGCTGGTTACTTCTGGCCTGTGATATGCCTAATATCACCAAAGAGGCATTGGAGTGGTTACTTGCATCAAGACACCCTGATTCCTACGGCACAGTGCCGCGGCTCTCTGCTGGTGGTTTTGTAGAGCCACTTCTTGCTCTGTATGAACCACAGGCAAGAGATTACTTTGAAGAGCTCGCCAGTTCCGGGATCTTTCGCATTTCAAGGGTTGCCAAACGTTCTACGATTTTCACTCCTGTGGTTCCTGATCATCTGGCAGAGAGTTGGCGGAACATCAATACTCCTGAGCAGTTGAAAAACTCTGATTTTTGATTGTTACGAAATCGTTTGATCGGGTATTTTGTGTCTGTTTTATGTCACCGCGTAACACTAGTCCCTCTCTTTTTTGGAATATAAAATAACACATGGATAAATCCTGACATATTAGCCGACTAGGTGAGGGGAGAGTGATCAGCCGAGTGGCTGGTTCTCTTTTGAAGAGGGACATGTGATGTTGTAAAAAAAAACAATATCGCACTTGTAACTATATAATGGCAAGTTCCGTTTTCATGGTGTAAATCCTTTTATTATAAATCATTTTTATGATAAAATTGACTGAGGGAAATAAGTAGAGAAGGTATTTTTCAACTATCAGGGTGGCTATGCGTTTTGAATCAGGTCAGGTGATCCCGGATTTTGATCCTCACTTCAAAATCTTTCATGAGTTAATGCCTTTCAAAGTGCAGGAAATCTTGCTGGTTTCCTCACCTTATGATGCTTTTATCATGGAGGAAGATGGCTCCCTTGCCACTCGTTTGATCAATGAGTACCTCGGTCTTAATCTGAGTGGCGCCCCCCGTATCACCCTTGTCTCGTCTGGAAAAGAAGCTATTGAGCGTCTCAGGAGACAATCTTTCGAGCTTGTGATAACCATGCCCAACGTTGGTGGTATGGATGCTTTTTCTTTTGGTGCTGAAGTGAAAAAAATTCACCCTCAGCAGCATATTGTTCTGGTTGCCCATTCTTTACGGGGGATTTATCCGGTACCCGATGACGTGGAATGCCATTCCATTGATGATATTTATCTCTGGTGCTGTGAGTCGGATCTGCTCCTGGCCGTAATTAAGAATTTTGAAGACCATGTGAACGTGGATATAGATACTCACCGGGCCATGGTCCGTGTGATTATTCTGGTGGAAGATTCGCCTGTTTATCGTTCCTTTTTCCTGCCGCTTATCTATCGTGAAGTGGTGCGTCAGACCCAGGCAGTTCTTGATGAAAGCCTTAACGAATCCCATCGTTTACTGCGCATGCGGGCACGTCCGAAAATTCTTTCTGCCATTAATTATGAAGAGGCCATGGTGCTGTATGAGGCCTATAAACCCTATGTCTTTGGTATTATTTCGGATGTGCGTTTCCCTCGCAGGGGAAAGATGGATGCTAAAGCTGGCTTACGTCTGCTGGAGGGGATTCGAAAGGAAGTACCGGACCTGCCCATGCTTGTGCTTTCTTCAGAGCCTGAAAACAGAGAGGCTGCGGAGAGGATTCCTGCTGTATTCTTAGATAAGGATTCACCTCTTATTAAAGATCAGCTCCATGCTTTTTTCTTAAACTACCTGGGTTTTGGTGACTTTGTTTTTCGTACTCCGGATGGGAAAGCCATTGCTCATGCATCGAATCTGTACGAGTTTGAACAGAAGTTGCGAGAAGTACCCATTGAGTCTATTTGCTATCACGCTGAGTGTAATCATTTCTCCAACTGGGTAATGGCTCGTGCAGAAGTAGCACTTGCAACTCGTTTGCACAGAGAGCATGTCACTGATAAGTGTCCGGAACTCAGGGGTGATCTTGTTTTCAAGGTTCATTCGCTTCGCAAACTACGGCAGCAGGGAGTAGTGGTCAAATATTCAAAGGAGCGCTTTGATCCGGAAATCATTGAGTTTGTAAAAATCGGCAATGGTTCAATGGGGGGCAAGGCCCGTGGACTGGCATTTATGTGGATGCAGTTACAGCAATGGCGCAGCTCGCTTCCGGCTTTAAAGGCAAATAAGGTTACCCTGCCCAAAACCTGTGTTATCACTGCCGACGGTTTCGATGATTTCATTCGGATCAATAATCTGAAGCTCGATAAGGATGCAACTGATGATGAAATAGCCGAACGCTTTCTAGCGGCAGACCTTCCTGACTGGCTTCAGGAAGATTTGCAGGATTTCCTGCTGAAAGCTAACTATCCCATGTCTGTGCGTTCCTCAAGTTTGCTGGAAGATGCGCATTTCAGGCCTTATGCCGGTTTGTATTCCACCTACTTTTTGGCTAATAATCACCCCTCTTTTGCCATGCGTTGTATGCAGCTGGAAAAAGCGGTGAAGCTTGTCTATGCGTCAACGTGGTTCGAGAGCCCCAGAGCCTATTCCAGAGTTCAGGAACAGGGCAGGGAGGATTCCATGGCAGTGATTGTGCAGCAGGTAGTGGGGACCCAGCATAGTAACTATTTCTATCCCCATATTTCAGGTGTCGCCCAGTCACATAACTACTATCCAATTATGAAAATGAAGGCGGAAGAAGGTATCTGCCATATTGCTCTGGGTATTGGGAAAACAGTGGTTGAAGGTGAACGTTCCCTCCGTTTTTCTCCGGCACATCCTAAACGTCTTGTTCAGTTTTCGACGGTGGAAGATATACTTGACAACAGTCAGCGTCAGTTTTACGCATTGGATATGGATTTCACCGCTACCTTAAAACGAGAAAGCTCAAATCTTGTACGGCGGACCGTGCAGGCAGCGGAAAATGAAGAGCCCGTGCGAATGCTGGCATCCACTTATGTGCCAGATGAACATCGTATCCGTGATACGGATATGCCAGGGCCCAAGGTGATGACTTTTGCCCGGGTCCTGAAACATAATCTTTATCCCCTAGCTGAGATTCTGCGCGAATTGCTCAAACTGGGAAAACGTGGTTTAGGGTGTGAGGTTGAGATTGAGTTCGCAGTCGTGCTGGAAAAAGAGATTAGTAAATCCACCTTTTACTTCCTGCAGATGCGTCCCATGGTGACGGGTGGTGAACGCAGTGATGTTACTATCTGCGCCTGTGACATTGAGAGTAGCTTTTGTCTTTCTCGTTCTTGTCTGGGGCATGGCCGTTTTTCTACCATGAAAGATATTCTTCTGGTACGGCCAGAAAGTTTTGATGCTGCAAGAACCGTTGATATTGCCAGTGAAATAAATGTGTTGAATGGAAGAATTCAGGCAGAGAAACGGCCCTACCTCCTTATAGGCCCAGGACGCTGGGGATCGGCAGATCCATGGCTTGGGGTGCCTGTGCAGTGGCGTGATATCTCTGGGGTCGGGGCAATAATTGAGCTGCAAAACGAATTATTGCATGCTGATCCCTCACAGGGCTCCCATTTTTTTCAGAACATTACCTCCCTTGGTATCCCCTATCTGACGGTAACCGAGCGGAAAACCAATGGATTGGCTGGTTGCAGCAGTAAAAAAGGTGAAGATTGCATGGATTGGGAATGGCTTATGGCCCAGAACGATTTTGATGACGGGAAGTATGTACGTCATATTCGCCTTGAAAAACCCTTTGTGATGAAATGTGACGGCAAGAAAGAGATGGCAGTATTGTATATGGAGGATTGTGACAAAGAAAATACAAGCGGATGCACTGCTGAATTTGAAGGCTAAAACAATAGACTAACGGAGGTTAGCATGGACGAGATCATCAGTTTGATTCAAAACAGAGACCCGGAGCAACGTGAATTTCACCAGGCGGTAAAAGAAGTTGTGGAAAGTGTGCGGCCGGTACTTGAACGAAACCCGGAATACAGGCAGCAGGCAGTTCTTGAACGGATAACTGAGCCGGAAAGGGTGATTATGTTCCGGGTTCCCTGGATGGATGACGATACTCAGGTGCATGTGAACCGTGGTTTTCGTGTGGAGATGAGTTCTGCCATTGGCCCTTATAAAGGAGGTTTGCGTTTTCATCCTTCAGTCAACCTTGGCATTATTAAATTTCTGGCCTTTGAGCAGGTGTTTAAAAATGGCTTAACCACTCTTGCCATGGGCGGAGGGAAAGGTGGTTCTGACTTTAATCCAAAAGGGAAATCTGACGGTGAAGTGATGCGTTTCTGCCAATCTTTTATGGCAGAGCTTGCAAGGCATATTGGACCAAATACAGATGTTCCTGCGGGTGACATCGGTGTGGGAGCCCGGGAGATCGGTTTTCTGTTTGGAATGTATAAAAAATTGCGTAATGAGTTTACCGGAGTGCTTACCGGTAAGAGTCTTGACTGGGGTGGTAGTCTTATTCGTCCTGAGGCCACTGGATATGGAACAGTGTATTTTGCAGCTGAAATGCTCGCTACTAAAAGTCAGACCTTTGAAGGGAAGACCTGCCTGGTTTCCGGATCTGGTAATGTTGCGCAATATACCACGGAAAAACTACTGGATCTGGGTGGAAAGATTGTTACTTTGTCTGATTCTGGCGGTTATATTTACGACGAAGAGGGAATTGATCGTGAAAAACTTGCTTTTGTTCAGCAGTTAAAAAATATACGTCGCGGGCGTATGTCGGAGTATACTGAGACATATCCTAACGCTGAGTATTTTCCGGTTGATCCAGCGTTGGATTACAATCCTCTATGGAACCATAAGGCCGATTGTGCATTTCCCAGTGCCACCCAGAATGAGATTAATGCACTGGATGGTAAGAATCTTGTGGATAATGGTGTGTATGTTATTGCGGAAGGTGCTAATATGCCATCGGTTCCGGAAGCAGTTGATCTGTTTGTGGAGCATAAACTCCTCTATGCACCGGGTAAAGCTGCTAATGCCGGTGGGGTTGCGGTTTCAGGCCTTGAAATGGCCCAGAACTCCATGCGTTTATCCTGGCCACGTGAAGAGGTGGATAACCGCCTGAAGCAGATTATGAAATCCATCCACCGCACTTGTGTTGATGCGGGTGACAGTTATGGTGTACAAGGGAATTATGTGGCAGGTGCTAATATTGCCGGATTCGTTAAGGTGGTGAATGCTATGCTGGACCAAGGTTTAGTTTGATATTGTAAATGCCCAGCAGCACACCACCTTCGCTCACGATCAGATTATGTCGTATAGCGCTGCTATGACGACATAACCTGATCGAGCGAATCTGGTGCACTGCTAAACATTTACGAGTGTGATTACCACCCAAACTCAGCTTCCAGTCGGTGCCCCTTCTTCAGGATTATCTGATAGCAAGTGTTGCAGCGGGATGCTGACAAACAATGCCGCAGCGAGGCCCGAGCGTGGACGTTTGTCGGTATCCCGCTGTAACACTGCGGTTCCGAGAGCTAGTACATAATGGAACTGAGTTTCAGTGGTAATCATATTTACGAGTGATGGTTATCTTTTTTTATGAGTTCTTCCTTGTATGACATTCAATGTGCCCATGAATTTGAACTGATCAAGCCTCGGCTTGATCAGTTTTTTGCGGAAATGGCGGTGGACTGTCCCTATAATCTGCCCCATGATGCAATTTTTTATCAGGCACTCTTCTCACCAGTTGCTGACCGGGTGATGGAGCTTTTTCTGGCATCCGGTTACAGGCGTAATGGTAACTGCATTTACACCATGCACTGCTCTGACTGTATTTCCTGTATTCCCATTCGTCTCCATGTACGGGAGATGGTGCTGAACAGAAACCAGCGGCGTGTGCTCAAGAAAAACCGGGATGTTGATGTTGAATTTGCACCCATTGAAGCAACAGCCGAAAATATAAGCCTTTGTGAAACATTTCTAAAAGATCGCTATCCCCATAAAAATAATGATGGAAGATCCTACTATGAAGGATTTTTTCTGAATAAGATTGTTCAAGGAATGGAGGTACGGTATCGTCTGGATGGCCGCTTAATCGGGAATGGAATTGTGGATATTGGTGAAAACTGGATGAATGCTGTCTATTTTTATTTTGACCCGGCTGATGGAAAACGCAGTCCCGGTATTTTCAATATTCTGACACTCATAGATACTTGCCTCAAACTTGATATAGCGTATCTCTACCTTGGCTACTACTTAAAAGAAGTACCAGCCATGAGTTATAAAGATCGATTTAATCCTCACTATCTTTTTGTGAATGAGATGTGGCAAGAGGACGAATCTAAAAAGAATAAGTCCTAAAAAATCAGCAGGATATTTACCAAAGGTACTTCATGTGGTAGGTTTGTGGCAATGTGCATCGATATGTGGTGCTTTTAGCGTTGACCTTGGCTGTTGTTAGTGGTATTGTGAATTAATCATGGGGAAGAGTCTTCTCTTTCTTGACGTCTCTGTTTTCAATGGAGGATTCACATGAAAAAATGGCAATTAGAAGGCGTTCTGTGTCGCATTGCTTCCCCGAAGCTTATTCTTCCTGATCCTGATCCCGGTCGTACAGAGTGTAGTAGTTATGTTCCCTACTCTTATGTCCGGAAAGAATCCAGAGTGGTCTCTGTCTGTCGTTCCGTTGTTGCTTTTTTTATCCGCTTTTTATAATACTGTTTCCGCTCTTCTGAGCTTAGATTGTCTGGTAGAATATGCATGAAGCCATGCTTTACAAGAAAGGGAAAGACAGATGTGTTCACTGTCTCCTTTGCAATCATTACTGTACCATTCCTAGTGGCGGCCATGGCCAGTGTGGGGTGAGGGAGAATAGAGATGGTATTCTCTACAGCCTGGTGTACGGACAGCTTGTTGCAACACATGTCGATCCCATAGAAAAAAAGCCTCTGTTTCATCTCCTTCCCGGAAGCCTTTCCTACTCAATAGCTACTGCAGGTTGTAACTTTTCCTGTCATCATTGTCAGAATGCGTCTATTTCTCAAGTTGAGGTGTCCGAATTGGAGACAGTGCCAGGAACCTTGCAGAGCGCAGAAGATGTAATACAAGCAGCCCTCACCTCTGGTTCAAAATCCATTAGCTATACCTATGTGGAGCCCACTATTTTTTTTGAATTTGCGTATGACTGTATGCAACTTGCCAGGGCTCAGGGTTTGAAGAATGTTTTTGTTTCCAATGGTTTTATGAGCCGGGAGGCCACGGAAGTCATGACTCCCTGGCTCGATGCCATTAATATTGATCTCAAGGCATTTAGTGATTCCTTCTATCGTTCTGTTTGTGGTGCCAGGTTGCAACCGGTACTCGATTCCATCCAGCGTATGCATAAGGCTGGTGTTTTGGTTGAGGTGACAACTCTTGTGATTCCCGGTCATAATGATAGTGAGGAAGAGTTACGAGATATCGCAGAATTCATCTACTCTGTTGATGCTGCTATCCCATGGCATGTAAGTGGATTTTATCCCACTTATAAAATGACGGATCGCCCACCAACACCTGTTGCGACTTTGGAAAAAGCCAGGAAAATTGGAATTTCAGCTGGTTTGCATTACGTGTATACGGGGAATAGACCTGGCAATGGTAGTGAAAATACATCTTGCCCATCCTGTGGTATTGAGGTTATTCTAAGGCACGGTTTTTCCATCAATGAAAACAGGCTGCAAAATGGCTGTTGCCCTTCATGTGGACAAGCTATTCATGGAGTATGGAAATAAATTCTTGCAGGAATTTTCAATCAAAAGAATAATGAGGTTTATTGTATGAAATGTTCAGTTCAGTCTGTGCTGTTGCTGGCTTTTAGTGTGCTGCTGCTGGCAACTCTCACATCTTGTGCCAGTACCTATTATGGCGCTATGGAAAAGGTGGGTGTTCATAAACGTGATATCCTTGTTGACCGAGTTGAAGACGGCCGTGATTCTCAGGCGGATGCACAGAAGCAGTTTCAGTCTGCTCTTGAACAGTTTGATTCCATAGTAAAGCTTGAAGAGACTGATTTGAAAAAGGCCTATGATAAATTTGATAAAGAATATAAAAAGTGCAAAAGCGCAGCCGACGATGTTTCGTCGCAAATTGATAAAATTGAATCCGTTGCTGACGCACTGTTTAAAGAGTGGAAAGGCGAGCTTAAAGAATATGAAAGCAAAAATATGCGTCGCTCCAGCGAAAAACAGCTTACAGCGACGAAGTCCCGTTATGCAGATATGCTGGATACCATGAAAACGGCAGAAGAATCCATGGCTCCTGTGTTGCGAATCTTCCATGACAACGTACTCTTTTTAAAACATAACCTGAATGCTCAAGCCATTGGCTCCCTACAGGCAGAGTTCGCTAATCTCGAAGGACATATTGATGAACTGGTTCAGTCCATGAATGTTGCCATCGCTTCCTCCAATAAGTTTATCGCAGAAATCAAAGAATGATGGCGTCATAAAAAACTCTTCATCTTCTTCGACACTACAAATTTGTAGTCGTTCCGTACGTACTAAAGTACGCCTGACTCCATCAAGTTTGTACCCCAAGGGCATTTCCTGCGGGGCAAGTTCCTCGAATATGAAGCTTTTTATTTAGTCATCTAACATGTAACTTTTACGAGTTTATTAAGAATAATAAAATGGCCATTCAAACACATTCAATCGTGGCTCTTGTCGGGCGCCCAAATGTAGGGAAATCTACCCTGTTCAATCGCATAACCAGGTCTCGAAAGGCACTGGTTGATCCAACTCCCGGTGTTACCCGGGATCGTCATTATGATAAGGTGACATGGGATGATAAGGCTTTTATGCTGGTGGATACCGGAGGCATAGAAGACGCAAGCGGTGATGTCATGGGCGGGCATATTCGTAACCAGGCTATGGCTGCCATCGATGAGGCGGATATTATTCTCTTTGTGCTGGATGGACGCGAAGGAGTAACACCGCAGGATCATGAAGTCACCAAGCTCTTGCGCCGTACGGATAAGACCGTTTTCTTCGTGATCAATAAGATTGATAGCCCGGCACAGGAAGTGAATGATTTACCCCAGTTTTATGAGCTTGGCATAGATGAATTCTGGCCGGTATCGGCAGAGCATAAGTACGGGTATGGAACCCTTATGGACGCCTTAGCTGAAAAGTTAATTGTAAATGATGATGATTTGAATTTACCGGCAGATACTGTGAAGGTTGCTTTTTTTGGGCGTCCCAATGTTGGCAAATCTTCCATGATTAATCAGATACTCGGGCAGAATCGCATGGTTGTTTCCGAGGTGTCAGGTACTACCCGTGATTCGGTGGATACGTTACTTACTCACGGAAAATACAGCTATCTGCTGATTGATACCGCAGGTATCAGACGAAAGGGGAAGACCACAGAGAAGCTTGAAAAGTTTTCGATTTTAAAGGCTCTTGCAGCCCTTGAAAAATGTGATATAGCCGTTGTCCTGATTGATGCCGAAGAAGGCATTACCGAACAGGATACCAAGGTTATTGGCTATACCCAGGAGCAGGGGAGAGGGCTTATCCTGCTTGTGAATAAATGGGATCTGGTCAAAGATGATAAAATACGTCAGCAACAGATTATGGGTGAGATTGCCCTTGCTGTTCCCTTTGTCAGTTTTGCCCCGTTACTCACGGCTTCTGCCCTTACCGGTTATGGTATCAAACGACTTTTTCCCACCATCGGTTCGGTGTATAAACAGTTCACATCCTCATTTTCTACTTCTGCACTGAATAGATTGTTAAAAGATGCGGTTGAAGATCATTCGCCGCCAATCTATAAAAACAAACGGCTGAAATTTTATTACACTTCCCAGGTTGGACACCGTCCACCAAAGTTTGTTGTGATGAGTAACAGTTCCAAGGGGGTTCATTTCTCCTACGAACGCTACCTGGTAAACAAATTTCGTGAGGGGTTGGGGCTTGATAAAGTGCCCTTACAACTCTTTATTCGTGATAAAAACAGAGATAAAAAGAAGCGATAAGCAAGTACTTAGGGCCTGCTGTCTTGGCGGACTAGTTTGGCTCTGAACTTGCGGGTGTTTTCTTTGATGTCTGTTTTTTGTAGTCGTGTAGGACGTATTTTTTTGCGCTGGCTTGTATCATGGCTGAAGACAACTTGTGATAAAAGAGGAGTCTTTTTCCTTCCAACTTCTTTACCTGGCATATAGATTCGAAGCCAATGCCACCCCTGCTTAAATCCGTTACAGTGAAGAGGCCGTCGAAAATATTTCCTCTGAGTTGATACCGAACGTGATGTCGTTGTTCGTCTGATTTCGTCTGAAGAGCCATTGCAGATCCTTAGTTTTGGTTATGAGTAACTGATAAATGCAATAAAATATTGCCCAGTTGCGCATTCTATAAGCGATGCAAGGATGTTCTTTTTCAGTTGTTCCTTTTGGGGCTGAATATACAATGAATAAAAAAGCAATCCACCTCATTCAAAGGTGGCGTTACTCCGAGTCGTTTTCATTTTCATCGGCACGTTCTTCACTCTTCTCACCAAGCTCAGTACTATAAAAGATATCGGCGGCATTACTGCTGGTTCCTGTGGTGGACTCCACATGTATTTTTTTGCTTAGACGATACCTTGCAATAAATTGGCTTTCGCCAGTTTTTGTATCAGTCCCAACGGAAACCGAAAGTTTGTTGTTTATCTGACGCCCAACCGAGAGTTTTGCTCCACCAGTGCTGGGTGACGAGCCTGTAATAATATAAGAAAGTATCTGGCTTTCAGACATTGAAGGTCTTGAGAAAGTGGTAATACGGGGTTTTGAGGCGGGGCCAATGACTGAGATACCGGCCACCACGTCTCCAATGGATCTGGTGGCACGCAGGTTGATACCCGGTTGTGTGAGTGGGCCGCCAGGAAAGGAGATAACGCCATTCTCAATTTCGAGATCCTGCCCGTATGCCCTGTAACTCCCCTGTCTGATTTGAAATTGTCCACTGCCAAGCATCTGCTCTTCAGGTTGTGCTGTGATGCTTAACTGTCCGTCAATAAAGGCATTTACGCCAAGTCCGGCGAAATAGACTTTTTTGCCAAGGCTCACTTTAAGATCCATTTGCATGGGTGACTTGCTTGACTCTTCTTCTTTCATCTCCTGGACAATGACAATATCAGGGGACGCTGTTTTTGTTCCTTTTGGTAAATCCCTGAGCAAGATTTCCGCCTCGGGGATTGTTATAGTACCGGAAAGAAGGGTCAGCTCTTTTTTTCTTTCAATGCTGAGGTTGGAAGAGAGATAGACCTTTATGTCAGGGAGATTTATAAGCCTGAAGTTTTTTCCTTTTAAGGTGATGGAGGCAGGATATTTTTCTTCAGCATTAAGAAATGCCTTGCCATCAAGAGCCATGGAACCCTTTCCTGAGTTGAATATGCCGTTAATGGTTATTTTGCTGTTATCTGCCAGGATATCTAGAGAGGTGTTGGAAAGCTGAAGGCCGGCAACAGGAATGAGCATGTTTTTGATATGCAGTTTTCCTTTGCCGTAGACTTCAGGCTGAGCCAGGGTTCCTGTGACAGTAAAATCGGTATCGATTTTCGCACTCAGGTTCTCCACATCAGCAACAAGTTTTTCGACCAGTGTAAAATTGCTTGCATCGATTTTGAGTTTGCCAGCAATTGTGGGGGAGTGGTCAGCATCACCTCGCAGAAGGTCAGGAGATTGCAGCTTTCCACTGATGATATTTGAGTCTACACTGAGCCACAGGTTCGAGTCGAGCCCATCGTCAGCAATTTGCAGATCAAGTTTCAGTCCTTCGTGAGGCAGGATACCACTGTTTTTAAAGGTAATATATTTGATTTCTCCTGGAGTGATTCTGGCGTGGGCAGTAGCTTTCAGTTTCTCCTGCATACTTGCCTCAGCATCAAAAGAGAAAACGCCACCAAGCTCTTCAAGGGTATCCGGGAACCATGGAGAAAGCCAGCTGAGTGGGAAGTCTGTAAGTGATGCTTTACCACCAGTGTGAAGGTTTTCACTGTCCCAGGTACCATTTATACACAGTTCACTTTGTTCGTGTGCCAGGCAGAGTCGCTCGATAGTGGCCTCTTTGGCAGCGGCCACTATTTTTGTAGGTTTTGCGATCTGCCATTTTCCCATATCCCTTGAATCAAGAACAAGTCTGCTCAGTGTGCCTTGCCACAGTTTTTCTTGGTAGTTTCCCCCAAGAGCAAGGGACAGATCAGCAAGTTTGTGGCTGGCAAATAGGTCCAGGGTGTGATCTGTTAGTTTTCCGCTTGATTGGAGGGTGATTTTTGACAGCAGGGTTTCGCCGGATTGGAGATTGTTCACCACAAGATCGAGGGTAAATGGTTCCTGCCAGCTTAAATCAAGAGTTGTATTGAGTAACAGATCCTGTAGCTCTAGCCGTGGGATTGCGATTGAAGATCCCTGTATAGTTGCAGTAACTTTTGGCGCTGTCATTTTCCCAAGAACAGTGCCGGAGGCTGTGAGCTGTCCGCTGCTTTCAGGAAGTAAATCAGCAAAATTTGCAACCTGAATATTCCAGCTAAGGTCTGATCTCTTGCCAAGCTGGCCGTGAGCGCTAATCCTAGCCTTGCCTGAGGAAAACAACAGCTTTTCTATCTGAATATTTTCCGGAGCAATGGTGATGTTACCTGATGCAGCAACGGGAATATCACGAAGAGCACCTTGCACACTGGTTATTGAAACATTTGCAAAAACGTCGGTTTTTTCAAGGTGGCCACTTGAGTTGATGAGCCAGTCAAGACTGCCCTGCCATCCGGGATAATGTACTCCGGGGTTGAGTTGACTGCCTGTCGTTTCCACCTGCCATTTTACAGCTGGTGTCCATTCAACAGCACCATTTACAGCAATAGTTCCTTCAAGGGTGTTAAGGATCAGGTGCAAGTCATGCACACTTTCTGTGTTTCCATCACTGCTCAGTTGTATAGCGCTGTCAGGTATTGCAGAACCGGAGAGTGTGGTTTGCAGGTCCAGGTGAAAGTCATCAATAGTTCCTGTGAGTTTAATGTCGCCGGCAGAGGAACTGTACTCGGCCTCTCCTGTTATCGGCCATTGCAGGCTTTTCCAGCTGAGTGCAATAGCAAGCTGCTGGTCCATGTCTACGGTTCCGGCAAGATCTATTAGAGCAGGGGAATCCTGCTGTTTAAGGGTGCATTGTTTAATAGAAATTAGGAGTGATTCAAGATTTATATCCGCATCGAGAACTGCATCCCAGTTACCATATGAATTTTCTGTGTCACGCATGGCAATCTGTGCTGTGGCATTGAGACTCTGCAGTGTACCAGTCGATGCAATGTTCCCGGTTATTATTCCGGGAATATCGGGATTGAATATTTCAGGAGTAAAATGGATAATGTTTAGCTTTATGTCCCAGGCCAATGCATTGACAACATCCTGTAACGTTCCCTGGAGGTCTGCTTCTAGCTCTCCACGCAGTTGTTCATTGATTGTCAGTGTTTGCAGGTCTCCTCCGTAATCGCCGCGGAGCGTAACGGAAGGATACTCAGGGCTGAGGGTTGTGATCACAGTTGTGAAGGCTAAAGGATAATTTCCTGTGGGAAGAACTTCTCCTTTAGCTTCCAGTGTTATTTCGGGCATGGCAAAGGAGAGTTTTTTTAGCTGGATACCGTTAGTATTCCACAGAGCTGAAATCTCAGTGTGGGTAATGGTAATGGGTTCTACGTCTTTAGCTGTGTAGAATTTAACATTGTCAATAAGGAGTTTTTCAACTGTGATTGTAATGGGTAATGCAAGTTCCGGGAGTGTGGTGGAAGCTGTCGATTTGGGCTCGGCTATTGCTTCTGTTTCTAGTTGAGAGGCGGTGTAATGTATATTAGTTGCACTTAATTCAACAATATGAATGTGAAGATTGAAGAGATCGCTGCTTTTCCAGTCCAGAACCAGTTTACCAACTTCTGCCTTGCCTGCAGCCGGACTTTCGAAGAGCAGATCACTCAGTTCCAGACGATCAAGAAGTGTCCCTGTCGCAGAACCTATTTGCAGCTGCCCATTCATTAGTCTTTCTGCTTGAGTTACAATAAAATTCGTTCCACTCTGGGTTCCGATAAGAAAAGAGACAGTCCCGATAATCAGGAAAAGAAAAGCGAGGCCGGTGACGGATATTCGTACGATCCATTTTTTCATAATGTTGCTCCAAATCCAATGTGAATTCGTGCGGCACTAATGGTAAGGCCCTCGCTCACAGGCCATGCAAAATCGAAGCGAAGAGAACCAAAAGGCGCCAGCCAGCGAAAACCAAAACCGGAACCAATGAATACCTTGTCTAAGGTGTCATCGTAAGCATTTCCAGCATCGGCAAAAATATCTATAACCCAGGATTTTGCCACTCTGTGGTCATACTCAAGGCTTGCGCTGAAAACATGCTTACCACCAATAATATTGCCGTCATCGTCCATGGGCCCCAGGGATTCATATTTGTAGCCACGGACAGAACTGTCTCCACCTGCAAAAAAACGTAATGATGTCGGGTAGACATTGTAGTCATCAACCCAGGCTGATCCAAATTCAAAATGACTGTCTAACCGTCCATTTTCACCAAGACCGAACATGTAACGGCCTTTAAGATGCAGTCTGGTATAGGTGGTATCTGACAGCAGTATCTCAGAAGCGCCTCGCAGATCAGAGAAGAACGAATATCCGGACTGTGGATAGATGTTATCCTCCAGATCTGAGAATCGGATGGTGGTGCCAATGGAAAACAGTTTGGTACCTACTTGTGGATCATCACCAATGGTGAAATATTCGTATGAAGCCAGCAGAAATCCCTTGTAGAAATGAGTGTCTTCGAGATTCTTTCGTACAAAAGCGGTTTCCAGAGCTACAGTTCTGCTGCTTGTGTCCGGCGTCGTTTCGTATTCTATACCAGCTGACGATACCCAACTATCAGTAAGAGCCTTGTTTACCGGGATATAATACTGGCCGCGAAACAGTCCTTCTTTCTCTGAGAGTTTGAAAAATAAATCCGAGTGATGACCATAGCTGTTGAGCAGACGATCTTCCCAGCGTGCTGATCCACGAATACCGATATCTGTTTCGTACCCGAGCCCAAAAGAGAGTTTATGGGGAAGAATCGGCTGCATCAGCACTTCTATTGGTAACAGTTTGTCCTGTGTTTTGGCGAATAGGGGAGTGAGGGTGACTTCACGTGCATAATTTGAAGCTATAAGGTTCTGTTGAAACTCGAGAAGGGCATCGTGAGAGTATGGCTGTCCCTTTTTTAGGGAAACATACTTTTGCAGGAGCTCTGGATCTAGAAAATCCTGTAGAAAATGGATATCACCAAAATAGTATAGGGGACCAGTGTCCATGAGAAGCGTTAATTCAGCGCTGTGGGCATCGAGATCAATCAGGATTTCACTTTTGGTTATTTTGGCCTGTGGATATCCTTCGGAGAGGGCAACGTTCAGGAAGTTGCTTTTGGCTGCGTCATATTTCGCATGAATTACTTGCCCGTTAGAACTGTTTATGAGTTTTTGTATGGATTCCTGGAATACGGGGTGAGTAGCGCCTTCACCTGTCCATCGAATATTGTGTTTGGTTATAAAGGTTGGTTTGCCGGCATCAATGGTATAGCGGGCCAGCCATTTGCCATGGTTTTCTGTAAGATCTGCCTGGATGGTTGCGTGGTAATATCCGAAGGGGTAGAGTGCTTCGCGAATTTCCTGCGGTGCTTGTTTGTGCAGATGCTGTATCCAGCGGGGAGTTAGTTCTTCGTTGCTTTTGTTTTTCTCAATATCGAGGAAATTAAGAACATTTGTCTGCAGGGGTGCTTCAAGTCCTGAAACTTCGACAGTCAGGGGAGTACCTGCAAAGGCAAAGGGAGGTGAGAGGAGCAGTAAGGCGACAAAACCTGTCAGGGACAGAGAAGATAAAGATTTTGCTGACAACCGTTTGTGTGTGGATCGGGAAAAATAGTGTGGCGGCATAGTATGTTGTGGCTATAAGGCTATGGGTTGATAAAGATTGATTGTCCTTTTTGGCAATTGTTCCTAAAGGCCATAGTAAGGTGAAAACAGGTGTAAGTCACCACATTTTTAACCTTTTTGTTGTAGCAATAAAGAGGAAGAAAGGATTTCGCACGTGGAGTGAAAAAGCGGGGCTGGTATATGACTGGTTTTTCTTGTCTGTTGCAGGGAAGAAAAAAGGAGGAAAGTAGTATAAGGCAGATAATTCAATGGCGCAAAGAAAGCAGGAAAGCTTTCTTTGCGCCATATTTTAAACGAACGGTTGAAGCGAAATCAATCAGCCGCAACCACCGGATCCGCAAGATCCAGAGGAACAACCACCACTTCCACCGCCAATGGAGTTGGTGGAAGTAATTCCAAAACCTGAGCGTGGACCAGCGTCGATAAACTCAACTGTGATTGTACCGCAGGTGCTCATTAATCCTTCTTCAACCAAGAATGTAAGATCATCCTGGTCGTAAACTTTATCGTTGTCTTTTGGCTCATCCAGAGCCAGTCCCAGTGATGGGCCGCTTCAGCCGCCCTGCATCAAGGCAATACGAAGTGCAGAACTGATATTATTCTGCTCCAAATATTCCTTGAGTTTTTCTACGGCCTGGTCTGTAACTGTAAAATCAGACATGAAATCCTCCTTTTTATAATCAAAAAAATAGCAAAGTGTTAAAACTTTGTTTCGTATGTCACTTGAGTATCACTCACAGAGTGAAAAACTACTCACCTTCTGTGAAAGTAATATGCTACAATCATAATAACTCATAAAGAGAAGTCAATCTCTATGCTGAGAAAAGATTTCAAGTAACATTCAAAAAAAACAGAGAATGAACGGGAAAGTCATTTGTTCTCTATAGAATAGTATGCACATATTGACGATGATGTGAAGCAAAAGGTATGGTTTTATGAAAAAAATTATGATCTCTACAGGTGGTGGCGATGCACCGGGACTCAACGCAGTGATATACGCTGTGGTACACGCCTGCTATAGAAAAGGATGGGAGGTTTATGGCAGCCGCAGTGGGTATAAAGGCTTTCTTGATCGAGACGAGATGTGCCGTCTGAGAACTGAGGATGTTGAAGATATTTATGCAACCGGTGGTACTATACTTGGGTCTACAAATAAGGGGAATCCCTTTGAAATGCCTGTTGAGAACTATGCTGGAGAAGTAAAGGTAGTCGATATCTCGGAAAAGATACTCGATAATTTTAACAGAATGGGTTTTGACTGCCATATTGCTATTGGTGGTGACGGCAGTCTTGAGATTGCTGAGCGTTTTTCACGGATGGGCATGCCAGTGATTGGAATTCCCAAAACCATTGACAATGATCTGGAAGCAACAGATCGAACCTTTGGCTTTGATACTGCTGTATCCACTGCTACAGAAGCGTTGGATAAACTGCATTCCACTGCAAAATCTCATGATAGGGTAATGGTGGTTGAGGTCATGGGGCGTGATTCCGGCTGGATTGCGTTGTATTCTGGAATTTCCGGTGGCGCTGATGTGCTACTGATTCCCGAAATTCCTTTTGACATGGAAAAAGTGTGTGCCAAGATAATGGATAATGAGTTGCATGGAAAAAATTATGCCATCATTGTAGTGGCAGAAGGTGCCGTGGCAGCAGGTGGGGAGGTGATCAGTAAAGGGGGAGGAGAAGTGGGGCGCTCTGAACTGCTCCTTGGTGGTGTGGGGGAATGGGTGGCAAAAGAAGTACGAGAGCGAACGGGTAAAGATACCCGCTCTCTGGTGCTTGGGCATCTACAGCGTGGTGGTTCTCCAACAACCTTTGACCGTTTACTTGCCATGCGTTTTGGTGCAGCTGCAGTTCGTCTTGTCGAAAAAGGGACATTTGGCCATATGGTGGCGCTGAAATCGCCACATATGGGATCTGTTCCGCTGGCTGATGCTGTGAAATCGCGTAAAAAAGTAAATGTGAACAGTGACAAAGTGTACACCGCCAGAGACATCGGTGTCTGCCTCGGAGACTGATATTATGCAAAACAATCCGTTTCTTGATGTGTACGATCGTCTGTTTGCTTATTATGGGCCACAACACTGGTGGCCTGCAGATTCACCTTTTGAGATACTTGTTGGAGCAGTACTCACCCAGAATACAAATTGGGCAAATGTCACACTGGCCATTGCCAATCTTAAAGATGCAGGTTGTTTACATTTTACAGCCATGCAATCCCTGTCGCTGGAGTCTCTGGCTGAATATATCAGACCTTCCGGATATTATAATATCAAAGCAGTTCGTTTGAAAAACCTCTTGCAGATGATAGAAGAGGAGTATGAAGGTGAATTACAGTTTTTATGTGACGATAGTCTTGATGGAGCCCGGGAGAACCTGTTACGGGTGAAGGGCGTGGGGCCTGAAACTGCAGACTCCATACTGCTCTATGTGGCGGGAAAACCAACATTTGTCATTGATACTTATACCCATCGAGTTTTTTCACGTCATGAAATAGTTCTTGAAGACAACGATTATTATGGTTTGCAGCAGGAGTTCTTAGATAGTTTGCCCGAAGATATCGCGCTTTTTAATGAGTTTCATGCACTGATTGTTGCTGTTGCTAAAGAGTTCTGTAAAAAAGGAAAACCCCGCTGCAAAGAGTGTCCTTTACACGGGGTCTGAAGAAGAGAGTAGTTTGCTTTAAGCCTTAATGTCCAACAGGTTTTTAGTCATTTCATCTACAACATCCAGCGTCTTTAAATTTGCCTGGTAGAAGCGTGCATTGAGTTGAGACTCTGGTAATTCTTCGGCCAGATCAACATTTGAGAGTTCTACCTGCTCCTGTCCCTGGGTAGTCTCTTCCAGGCGAGTATTCCCCGGTGAATCCACCGTCTCCACGTTGGCCTGTACCCCTTGTGGCGCCTGTTCTGACAATGTTACCCGGGTCTTTTTATAGCCTTCTGTCGAAAGGTTGGCGATATTGTTGGCATTGGAGTTGATTTTTGTTCCGTATGCCTGAAGTCCTGAAAGTGTCGAATTAGCAGCTGGTATCATGGTTGTGCTCCATTGTCTGTGGATCTTTGACTTGATACATGCGAGAATGATGCCAACTCGTAGTGTTGGCAGAGGTTTTGACTTTTGTTTGTGATTTCAGGTAGCAGTGGTATATAAGAGAAGTGCTGTGCTACCTTGCATGTGAAAGGCATGTTGCATAAAGGTATTTTGATTACGACATGGTACTTGGTAGTCGTGAATACGTTATAACTTTTTCAGTGGGCTCAGGAAATACTGGGGTCAGTAGAGGTAAACAAAATGATACATGGTCGAGTGTGGAGTCTTTTGGTATTGGCGACATTTCTTTTTGCTCCAGGGCTGATTGCTAAAGAGCTCAAAACGTGGCCGCGTGAGGTCGCAGTTTCCTCCGGTAGTATAACGGTTTACCAGCCGCAGGTCGACTCATTGGAAAAGAATATCCTGACAGGGCGTGCTGCAATGGCTTACCATGGTGCCGGAGATCAGCCTCCAGTTTTTGGTGTTGCCTGGTTTACCGCAAGAGTCGATATCGATCGTGTTGCAAACACAGTTCGTTTTGAGACTTTCACCATTACAGATACTCGCCTTCCTGAGGATAATAAAAAGATCGAGGAAGAATTCAAGAATGGTGTGGATGCTGCCATGAAAGGTTCTAACCTGACCATGTCACTGGATGCATTAACCACCGCCCTGGCGGCTGTTGGCCAAGAACAGAAACAGGCCGCAGATCTGAAAAATATTCCTCCAAAGATTCTCTATCTTGAAGAGCCAGCTCTTTTGATCAGCATTGATGGCAAAACCAGTTTGCAGAAGGTGGAGAACAGCAAATTTAAGGCAGTGGTTAATACTCCCTATCCTTTGTTTAGTGATGGCAAGAATTGGTATCTTAATGTCGCTGAAAAAGTCTGGTACAAAGCAAAAGATGTGGATGGCCCCTGGGCATTTGATACAGAACCGCCAGCCGATCTTGTGAAAATGGTGGCTGCAAAAGCTTCGAAATTTGATGGGGCTTCTCCTGTGCCAAAGAGCACCATAACAAGTGACAATGCACCGTTGATTGTGGTTTCACATACAGCGGCAGAACTTGTGGTGTCCATTGGTAAGGCAAGTTTTCAACCTCTTACTGATGTCTTGCTGGCGATGAGTAATACCGAGTCAGATGTTTTTATGGATGTGAAAAGTCAGCAATATTTTCTTGTTATTTCAGGTCGCTGGTATTCAGCAGATTCAATGAAGGGAAAGTGGAGTTATGTCGCCTCCGATGCACTTCCAGCAACTTTTCAAGATATCCCTGCAGATTCGAAATATGGTGATGTGAGAGCCTATGTCGCCGGTACTGATGAAGCGAAAGAGGCGATAATGGATGCTCAGATCCCGCAAACTGCGGCGGTGAAGCGAGGTACTGTTGAGCTGGATGTCACCTATGACGGAACGCCCAAATTTAAAGAAATAGCAGGAACCAAACTCTCATTTGCTGTCAACTGTTCAGAGACCGTTATAAAAGACGGGCAGGATTTTTATCTTGTTAAGGATGCAGTCTGGTATGTCGCTGGTTCTGCAACTGGTCCCTGGGTAGTTTCGGATAAGGCACCTCCTGGAATAGATAGGATTCCGCCATCAAGCCCAATCTATAATACGAAATATGTATATGTGTATGACTCTACACCCGAAGTCGTATATGTGGGGTATACGCCCGGGTATGTGGGAAGTTATGTGTATGGGCCGACCATTGTCTATGGAACTGGCTGGTACTACAGTCCATGGGTTTCTCCCTATTATTACTATCCGCGCCCTGCAACCTGGGGACTTTCTGTTGCTTATAATCCCTGGACTGGTTGGGGATTTGGTATGAGCTGGAGCTCCGGTCCCTTTACTTTCGGTTTTTATTCCGGCGGTGGGTATCATGGCTCGCATTGGGGACGTGGCTACTACGGGCCGAGGGGGTATAGGCGGTCTTATAATAATGTGCATATCAACAATGTTACCATTAATAACAGAAACAATTATAATCGCGTCTCCAATAGAAATAATCTGTATCGAAACGTAGACCAGCGAGCCAATATTACAAATAGTGTTAATGCCCGTTCTATCTCCAGTCAGGATAGGCAGGAAATTAAAAACAGAGCTAAGGGTCGCCAGAATGTTAATACTGCAGCACTGGCAACCGCTGGTGTGGCTGGTGGGGCCGCTGTGGCATTAAACCATTCAAATGTGAAGAATAATGTAATGGCCGATCGGGATGGAAACGTGTTGCGCAACAATAACGGCAAGTGGCAACAACGTAGCGGTGGGCAGTGGCAGGATCGTGCCCCAGTGAAGAGAGCTGAGGGTGTACAGCGAAGCAGCACACGAGATTTTTCTGGCTACAATCGTTCCTCATCTATAGATCGCCAGCACTATTCCAGGCAACGTGCCACAACACGAACAAGCCGTCCGAGCAGGGGGGGCGGGAATCGTGGTGGTGGGCGACGTCGTTAGGAAGCTGCTGGTTTGAAGGTGAGGTAGACTTTTCAATATTGATGGCATAAATACTTAACCATCTAAATTCTGGGCTTTTACGGGTTTATCAAAAGGGATAGATTTACAAGATTTATCTGTTGCATGAAATCGTAGAAGACAGCAACGACGTTTGATGGAGTGCTTTACGGTTTCATGAGAATGGCACCACCAGCAGTGATCATAACTCCTCCTGCGCAGCGGTTGAGACGTCTCTGGTTCCGTTCACTGGTAATAAGTCTACTCGCGCGAGTAGCAAGAAAAGCATAACTAAGCAATACACTGCCAAGTACCACTACTACTACAATACTAATGGCTAGAATATCAATATTTGTAAGTCTGGTCAGATCCACAAAAGTAGGAAGAAACCCAAGATAAAAGAAGATTACTTTGGGGTTGGCAAGGGTAATACTGAGTCCGCTGAGAAAATTTTTCTTCCAGGAATCTTCCCGCACTCCCAGTACTTTTTTAGTATTTGCCTTCGATCGCCAAATACCAATTCCAAGCCAAATCAGATAAATCCCTCCCGCATATTTGACAAAAGTGAAAAAACTGCCAAGGAACTCAGCCATGGATGAAAGTCCATAGATGGCGAGCAAAAGGAAAATAATATCGCCCAATACGATCCCAAGAACTAAAACTGCAGCATGGGAAAATCCACTGGCCAGTGCCCGGGCAAGGGTTGCAAATACTCCGGGGCCAGGCGATGCTGCCAGAAGAAACATGGCAGCAGCAAAGGCCAGCAGGTTAAGCATTGTCATATTTATGCTTTTGCTTTTGCCATTGCGTTCTTAAACGCCTGACCAGATCCGGCAATAACTGAATCCGGAACACAAAAAGCCAGACGGAAATATCCGGGAGCTCCAAATCCCTGTCCGGGGACGGCGAGAATTTTTTCTTCCTGAAGCATGGCGCAGAACTTTACGTCATCTTCAATGGGTGACTTAGGAAATACATAAAAAGCACCTTTGGGGGGAATGAAGTCAAATCCTGCTTCTTCTAAAATCTTGCAGAATGTCTTACGTCTTTCCATATAGATTGAATTGTCGACACTTACATCCTGTAACTCTGCGACCACCCTTTGCATCAATGCTGGTGCATTAACGAAACCAAGAATTCTGTTGGCCAGAGTAAGGGCATCCAGGAGAGCCCCTTTTTCGGTAATATCGGGATGCACAGCAAGATAGCCTATGCGTTCGCCGGGAAGAGAAAGATCCTTGGAATAAGATGAAAGAACAATGGAATTTGTGGTGGCCTGAAAAATGCTGCCAACCTCATTATTATCAAATATGATTTTTCGGTAAGGTTCATCGGCCAGCATATAAATGGTGGTTTTGAGTTCCTCTCCTTTTTGGTCAAGCAGTGCACCCAGTGCATTGAGAGATTCCTGGGAGTATATCTGGCCTGTTGGATTGTTTGGCGAGTTAATGATGATCGCCTTGGTTTTATCACTGATGGCGGCGTCAATCGCTGCCAGGTCGATGTTAAATTCTGAGTCGGTCTGCACGACCTTGGTGGTTCCACCATGGTTGTCCACGTAGAAGTTATATTCCACAAAGAAAGGCGCCAGAATGATAACTTCGTCACCTGGATTGAGAAGTGCCTTCATCACTATATTCAAGGCACCTGCAGCACCACAGGTCATAAGCATATCACCGTGGAACACTTCCACACCCTGCTCTTTAGACATCTTGCCAGCCAGAGCTTCACGTACCCATGGATATCCGCCGTTTGGCATATAAGCATGAACCATGGGAGACTGGTCGTTTACGATTTCTTTGATGGCTTTGTCGAATTCCGGTGGCGGTGGTACGTCGGGATTGCCAAGGCTGAAATCAAAAACATTTTCAGCACCAAATTCGGCCTTCATTTTGGCCCCCTCTTCAAACATCTTACGAATCCAGGAGGATTTCTCGGCAAAGGCACGCATTTTTGTTGAGATAGTCATTATGTGTAACTCCTTGTATATTTTATAGGGTTGGCGGCCATAGATTTGTAAAAAGCTTCATGTTCGAGGCGCGGGAAATTAAACTAATTTCGGCGTACTAGAGTACGTCGCAATTAGTTTAATTTGACAGCAACGAAGAAGATGGAGATTTTTTACATATCTATGGTTATTTCTTTTTGAAGAAGTCGTATGCTCCGTTAATTTCTTTCATTTTTTCTTCGGCAACAGCTCTGAATTCTTCACCCAGATGCCGGACTTTATCTGGATGATACTTCATACTGAGTTTTCTGTAAGCCTTCTTGATAGTATCTTGGTCAGCTCCGGATTTAAGACCAAGTATTGCATAGTAATGATCGGCAGTACCCTGTGAAGTCCCTGCCTGTTGCCGATTACCATATTTGTACTTGGCCTCGATGGTTCGTTTGTCATAATCTTTGATTTGCAGATAATTGGCTATATCCCGTGCGATTCTCAGTTCCGCTTCCGGAACGTGGCTCTTGGTATATAGAATCTGGTAAATCAGTTCAAGCAGGATGAGGCGTGGCTCGTAGGCAAAGGTGTTACGGAATTCCAGAAGAAGCGATTCCATGGATTCAGTGGAATTCACCGCCTCCTTGATAAGCTCTTTAACCCAGAACATTTTAGTCTGGTCATAGCGCAGGTTCTGCTGAAAGAATCGGTGGATGGTGGAAATTTCTTCTTTACTGACTATACCATCGATTTTTGCAATATTGATGAGGATCTGTACCAGCAGCCAGACAAAGCGATTGTGGCTTTCTGTCTGAGACTGTTCGTAGGTAGAGATCTTCTTTTTCATCCAGAAACTGAATCCCCAGAAGATTCCAATAAAGATCAGAATCCCAGCTATACCGGAATAGATCAGTACTCCAAGGAAACTAAGAAGTCCGGAAAAACCTCCGGTAAGGAGGCTGAATAAAAGAATGATGAGGAGGCAGCCGCCACATCCAGGTTGTTCACGTCGTTGATATCGCATGGTTTTACTTACTGTATATTTTCTTCGCCAAAGAGAGCGCCAATAAACTCGTCGGCATCAAAATCACGTAGGTCGTCAATCTGCTCGCCAATGCCTATAAAACGAATGGGGATTTTTAGTTCCCGACAGATATTGGCAACGATGCCACCTTTGGCAGTGCCGTCAAGTTTGGTGACGGCAAGGCCGGTAATGGTCACGGCCTCATTAAAGAGTTTGGCTTGGGAGACGGCGTTCTGGCCAGTTGTTGCATCAAGGATCAGCATAATCTCATGGGGAGCACCATCCAGGCGTTTTCCCATAACCCGTTTGATTTTTTTCAACTCTTCCATAAGGTTGGTTTGAGTATGCAGTCTTCCGGCAGTATCGACAATCACCACATCATAGTTATCTGCAACGGCCTTATCCATAGCATCAAAAGCGACCGACGACGGGTCTGCCCCTTCTGCTTTGGAAACAACTTCAACAGCATTGCGTTCACCCCAGATTTTAAGCTGTGCAACAGCTGCAGCACGAAAAGTATCGGCTGCAACCAGTAAAACAGATTGTCCAGAATCTTTGAATTTTTTTGCAATCTTGCCAATTGTCGTGGTTTTTCCAACACCATTGACGCCCACCACCATAATTACAAAAGGGCCATCGCCAGGCATAACCAGTTCTGCTGGTTTTTCAGATTCTGTGATATAGGAACAGAGTTTCTCTTTCAGGATTCCTTTGAGAACTGCTGGGTCTGAAAGGGCATCACGTTTAACTTTTTTTCTGGCATCGTCAAGGAGGTCCATGGTGGTCGCCACGCCAAGATCAGCAGTGATCAGGATCTCTTCCAGCTCATCAAAAAGATCTGCATCAATCTCTTTTTTGCCAAGAAACAACGAATCCATCCGATAGATTAATGATTCTTTAGTTTTTCCGAGTCGTGATGAGAGGCGCTGAAACATGGAGGCGCCGGTGCTTTTTTCTTCTGCCACCGGGGCAGCAGGCGTCTCTACTTTCTGTTCCTGCGGTTTGTTTTCTTCAGTCTCCTGAATTGGAGCAACAGGTACTTCAACTGCCTCTGCAGCTGTAGCATTCTCCTCAGTTTTGGAGAATTTTTTCTTAAACCATCCTAACATACAGAAATCCTTGATCTGATAAGTTTATATGCATTGAAATACTCGCGTCACAAAAACCATGTATATTACGCCTAGATCAATAAGAAAGCAATAAAAACGAATGCCTTTTTTATCATTTGCAGAGAGCAAAAATGAAGTTGTCCCGGAGGCCAGGAAAATATTTGCTTTTCTGTAGAACAGCATTAATGTATGGCAAGGTTGCGAGCTGCTTAAGGAGCAGATTGATTAGCTGACGCAGCTCATTTGAAAATGTTTATTAGCTTTTTAATTATAGATACTGTTTTTAGGAGGATGTTATGAGTTCATGTTCAAGTGGTTCCTGTGGAAGCCAGGAAGATCAGCAAGCACAAATGGCACAGCAGGATAATGCTATCACCCGCTCCCTTGGGAAAATCAAAAATAAAATTCTGGTAATGAGTGGTAAAGGCGGAGTTGGAAAATCAACTGTGTCTGTAAACCTCGCACTGGGATTGGCTGCTAAAGGGCATATGGTCGGCCTGATGGATGTGGATCTTCATGGTCCTGACGTTATCCGTATGCTTAATCTTACCGGAACTTTGGAGCCACCCAAAAATCCAAACGATCTGGTTGCACCTCTTCAATACAATGATAACCTGAAGGTTGTATCTCTCGAGTATATGATGAAGGATCGCGATGAAGCTATTATCTGGCGCGGGCCTTTGAAAATTCAGGCTATTCGTCAGTTTGTTGCGGACATGGATTGGGGCGAACTTGATTATCTGGTTATAGATGCTCCTCCAGGTACCGGTGACGAACCTTTGTCTATTGCCCAGACCATTCCTAATGTGAGAGCGCTTGTGGTGACCACACCGCAGAAGGTTGCTCTTGCTGATGTTCGTAAATCTTTGAATTTCTGTCGTACTGTTGAGATGGAAGTCATCGGAATCGTAGAAAACATGTCAGGTTTTGTCTGTCCTGAATGTAATACCACAGTTGATATCTTCAAAACTGGTGGTGGCGAGGAGCTTTCCCGTGAATTTGATCTTCCGTTCCTTGGTGCTATTCCCATGGATCCTAAGATTGTGATTGCCGGTGATGACGGTGTTCCATATCTTTCATCGGGTGCCAAGAGTCCTGCAATCGAAGCATTTGCCAAGGTGATTGATTCTGTTGAGCTTCGTTTGCCTCCAGTTATGGCTCCTGCTCCGATTCAAATGGCTTCTGCTGATTCAGAGTCGAGTGATTGCGGCTGTGGTGGTGGCGGATGTGACCCTGATAAATGCGATTGCTAGGAGCGAGGTGAAAAATCACCAGCACCCCATCTCTGAACGGTCGCATCGCCCTGCATACGGTACTGTATAGCAGGGATGATACGCCTGCCCAGATATGGGGCACGAAGTCTACGCTTATCTGGTAAACTTTTACAGTTCTTGGTTATTTGATTATTTTTTCTGCTCTTTTGCTTAGGGATTTCTTATCATGTTTCTGAAACAACTTACAGTTGGCTCCATGGGTGTCTGCTGCTACATTATCGGCTGTTCCAAGACTAATCGTTGTGCGATTGTTGATCCTGGTGGTGATGAAGATAAAATCCTGAAAGAGGTGAAAGACTCCGGCCTTACTATTGATGCTATTATCGCAACCCACGGACATCCTGATCATGTCTGTGGCAATAGAATTATTAAAGAAGCCAGTGGTGCTGATATAATCATCCATGAGCTTGACGAAGAGTTTTTTGCCAAACCTGAAGTGCAGAATTACTTTTCCATGCTGGGGTTGGAAGCATCCCCACCTGCTGACCGTACAGTGAAACACGGAGATATTATCAAGATTGGCGAAGAAGAAATTAAAGTAATTCATACCCCGGGGCATACTCCCGGTGGCATGTGTTTGTATTGCGGCACTGATCTTATTACCGGGGATACCCTTTTTGTTGGTGGTATTGGCAGGACAGATTTTCCAGGTGGATCATATGATGAATTGATTTCCTCTATCAAGGATCAGCTTTTGATTCTTCCAGGGGAAACTACGGTATGGCCAGGACATGGTTATGGCGGCAGTCGTTCTACACTTGCCGAAGAAGCTCGCTCTAATCCATATCTCAGTTAACCTTTCTTTAATATTTTATACGATAAATTCGTAAAAACCTATAACTAGGATGGCTAAGTAAAAAACTTCATATTCGAAGTGACGAAGAAGATGAAGAGTTTTTATGACGCCATAGTCTATGCGTGAAATAGTCCTCGGTACAGCAGGCCATGTTGATCATGGTAAAACAAGTTTTGTCCGGGCGTTGACCGGTATTGAAACCGATCGTCTGGCTGAGGAAAAAAAACGCGGTATCACCATTGAGCTGGGTTTTGCCTATCTCGATCTTCCCTGCGGCCATCGTCTTGGTATTGTAGACGTTCCCGGCCATGAAAAATTTGTCAAAAATATGGTAGCCGGTGTCACTGGTATGGATCTTGTTGCTTTCATTATTGCAGCAGATGAAGGCATTATGCCCCAGACTAAAGAGCATTTTGAGATCTGCCGTCTGCTAGGTGTGAAACAGGGAATCATTGTTATCACCAAAAAAGATATGGTGGAAGAAGAGTGGCTGGAGATGGTCACCGAGGAAGTCCGGGAATATTGTGAAGGCAGTTTTTTAGAAGAGGCACCTCTTGTGCACGTTTCCTCCACCACTGGTGACGGAATCGATGACATTAAAGTTTTGCTTGATGAATTTGTTGCTGGGCAGCAGTTCAAGGAAGTGCACGGACCTTTTCGTCTTCCTGTGGATCGGATTTTTGCCATAAAAGGTTTTGGTGCGGTTGTCACCGGAACCTCAATGTCCGGACGACTGAACATTGGAGATGAACTCTGTTTTTACCCATCGGATATGACGGCCAAAGTGAGAGGTATTCAGGTCCATTCCAAAGATGTGGAAACTGTAGAAGCCGGACACCGTACTGCTATCAACTTGCAGGGTGTTGATACTGCAGCCGTTTCAAGAGGCATGGTTGCGGCAACTCCTGGCTGTCTGTCTCCTGGGTATATGCTTGATTGTGATTTTCTCTACCTGGCATCCATTAGCAAACCCCTGAAACACAGAACACGTGTTCGGGTACATCTCGGAACCATTGAGGTTATGGGCAGGATTTCTCTGCTTGATCGTGATGTCTTGCAACCTGGGGACACTGCCGGTGTGCAACTTCTTCTTGAAGAGCCGGTGAGTTGCTGGCCCGGTGACAGATATGTGGTAAGATCCTACTCACCTGTTGCGACCATCGGTGGAGGTGAAATTCTTGGTAATATGCCACCCCGGAAACGTAAACGTTTGAACGAGCCGGACCGGGATAAAAATAGAGCAGTCTTCCAGATTCTCTATGATGAGAATGTTGAGAATAAGATTCTCTTGTTTCTGAATGAACGAGGCACCAGTGGGCTTACTTTTGATGAGTTGGCTGTACGGCTTGGGGTTTTTGCCAAGCAGTTGAAAAAACTGATTTCTGCACCCCTCTCTTCAAGGAAAATTGTGGTTGTTGATTCCACAACACAGCGTTATCTTGCCAAGAGTGTGAGCGATGGTGTCGAGCAGGTGCTGCAAAAAAATCTTGAGATATATCATGTAAAAAATCCCATGCAGCTCGGGCTTTCCAAAGAAGAACTCCGTTCAGGTCTTGGTCATAATGTGGATGGAAAAGTGTTTCATTTCTGTTTGAATGAATTGCAGAAAAAAGATTTGATTGTGCAGGAAGAGTCTGTAGTGCGTCTAGCATCTCATCAGGTTGCTCTGCAGGCAGATGAAAGGAAATTGCAAAAGGATCTCGAAAAATGGTACCGTGGGAAAGGTTTAAAAACAGCCACTATTCGTGAAACCATGGACGAGTTCAGTGATTACCCTGAAACGCTGGTGAAAGAAGTATTTGCCCTGCTGCAACGTGAAGACAAATTATTGAAGGTGAGTGAGACACTCTATTATGATGCTGCAGCCATTGAGGTATTACTCAAGGATGTAACGGCATTTATCGAGAAAGAAGGGGAGATTGATGCCCCACGTTTTAAGAACCTTACCGGCTTGACCCGTAAGTTCTCAATTCCGCTGCTTGAGTACTTTGATCGTATTAAGCTGACAATTCGGGTGGGCGATATTCGTATTCTACGAAAGTCCAGCTCCTAAGCACCTGTTTCTTACTGCAACAACTCCTGTAGTAATGCCTTGAAGTGTTTCAGGTTCACTGGCAGGATATCTATCTCTACCTGAGTCAGATCGTAAAACTCCATAATCTGTTCATCATCTAATGGTTCCACTCCGGTATCAAGAATCAAAATCTTATTGTACCATCCCAGGTTGACCCGGGCATCAGTCACCGACCACTGGCCATCAGCAATGGACTGATTAATCATACGAATCCAGGCCGGAGTCATCAGAGAAGTTCTG
The DNA here is from genome assembly GCA_022712895.1 of Desulfocapsa sp. Taxonomy (GTDB): domain Bacteria; phylum Desulfobacterota; class Desulfobulbia; order Desulfobulbales; family Desulfocapsaceae; genus Desulfocapsa. The sequence goes on along the minus strand of JAFLJS010000051.1, from coordinate 124,756 downwards.
TTTTTCTGTAGCTCTTTGGTGAGTTCACTGCCAATCAGCATATCAATGCAATTTCTGGCCTGAGGAATTTTACCGTTACAGCTCTCAACCACCTCATTAATGTCACGCTTGCCTTTACAGTGCTTCCCCACAAGAAAACGCACGTTTTGTGTGGATTTTTTTGCATCGGTAACTTTTTCGACTAACTGTTCTTCCATCACCAAAGGATTGTTGTGGATGGTGTAATGCATGTACTTGATGGAGGGTGCAAGGCCAAGTTCCAGGAGAACACTTTCCAGTTCTCTTTGGAAGATAGGGCAAGCAATAAGACAGGTATCTGATTGGGGTGTCACGGATACCTCTTGCAGGTTTTGGCTGTTGTCTTTGCTGGCTGCGAGTTCGTTTTGCATATGGCTCTATTTTTTGATGGTTTGTGGCTGCTTGTTAGTGCCTTAACAATTCCCTTTGTTTTTTCGGGAAGAATTTGGTTACGCTACTTTTACCCTTCAAGGAGATACTGAAAAGAGTAGTAGTCTTTCGTCCCTCATTGTTGCTACTACCATCATTGGCTGAAAGGGACAAATCAATAGTTTAGATGCTTTTCTACAGTAAATTCGATTACTCAGCTTTTGTCCATTGAAGTTGCAGGCATGTTGAAGTGTTATATTGGGTGCGGTATCTGTTGTCGATTCTTATTCCCACAACAGCCAGGATAGATCTATCAGCCAGTAGGATGGGGAAATTTGTTTTTTTTGTGGCAGGGATTTTCTGATCTGTCAAAAAGCGGGAGATTTTTTTTGATCCAGGGCTGCCTAAAGGGTGGAATGTCTCACCATCATAATGGTGACGTAGGGTGAGTGGAAAGGATATCCGCGAGTTATCCACAATTAGGGTATTTGCTTGAGAAAGCAGTTCTTCGCAGAAGTCATTTTGACGGATCGTTAATTTGTAGCCCAGCTCAGGGACACAGGTGGTTCCGGGGCTTTGAATAGTGATTGTTGCAAAGTTCTTATGGAGAATTGCAGAGCCACGATAGCCAGCTTTTTTTACAGGATAGTAGAAGAGAATATTCTCCTGTTGTTTAATTGCTCGTAATCCATGTGCCAGATGTATTTCAGTCCCGTTTTGTGAAAGGCTGAGATCACATAAGCTTGCAATTTGTTTAAAGGATGGTTTTGCTGACATCTGCCAGCATATTTTTTCAAATATACGTCTTTGAATGGCAATGTGTTCTTTTACAATCCCAGCATAGTCCAGTGTTAATTGTTCCTGGTCAACAATGCACAATTTAAGAAAGACCTTGGCCGTCAAGGTGTCCAGTAGTTTGTTTTCTTCGTCTAAAATAGCAGCAGTTTGAATGAGAGTTTTCCGTATCGATTTATTGTAGTCCTGCTCAAGGTCTGGCAACAGGTTGTGGCGGATTTTGTTGCGCAGAAAACGAAGATCCTTGTTGCTGCTGTCTTCGCAGTAAGTAATGTTCTGTTCTTTGAGGTAGTTGCGAAGCGTTTTTTTAGATTCATGTAACAGGGGACGAATGATAAAACCATTCTCTATTGCCATGCCGCTGAGACCTGCAGATCCGCTGCCTCGGATTAAACGCAACAGCACCTCTTCTGCCTGATCGTCGCTGGTATGTCCCACAGCAATGTATCGGCCCTTGTACTGTTTGCGAACCCTCTCAAGGGCCTTGTAGCGTAAATGACGCGCCGTTTCTTCAAGGGAACCTTTTTTTTCTTTTTGTTCACTTGCCACATCGACCGCTAAAGAGATAAAAGTGGCAGAACATGAAACGGCAAGTGCTTCAACCAGTACTTTTTCAGCTGGTGTTTCATGGGGACGCAGGCCATGATCGATATAAACAGCAATACGTTGATTTTCGGGATAGAGGACGGAAAGAATGTGGAGCAGTGCAACAGAGTCAGAGCCACCGGAAACTGCAATTACGATGGCTTGCCTATTTGTTTCAAAAATATGATTTGTCTGTAGAAAGCGAAGGATACGATTTTTCAACAGTTTTAAACCTTTTGCCAAAATGAGCAAAACCAAAAAAGAAAAGCCTGGAAAATTTAGATGGCTAAGTGAAAAACTTCATATTCGAGGAATGCTAATCTGATGGAGTGTGACGTACGTTGTACGTTGTAACAACAACAACAAATTAGCAGTGACGAAGAAGATGAAGAGTTTTCACGACGCCATCAAGAAAGGCGAATTGAGATCATCTCAATTCGCCCTTATAAAAGATTTACCAGCGAAGTGTTGTTATTCTCTTACTGCTGAAAGCAGTTTCTGGATAGAATCTTTTGCATCACCAAAGAGCATCATGGTGTTATCTTTAAAGAACAACTCATTCTCAATTCCGGCAAAACCAACATTCATGGAACGTTTCAGGACAACAACGGTCCGTGCATCTTCAACATCCAGTACCGGCATGCCATAGATGGGACTGCTTGGATTGGTTTTCGCAGCAGGGTTTACAACATCATTGGCACCAATAACGAGCACGACATCGGTTGTGGAGAAATCATCGTTGATATCTTCCATGGCAAAAAGCAGATCATAAGAAACATCCGCTTCAGCAAGGAGAACATTCATGTGTCCCGGCATACGACCGGCAACAGAATGGATTGCGTAACGAACCTTGATGCCTTCGTCGATAAGGTAATCGCCAAGTTCACGAGTCACGTGCTGGGCCTGTGCGGCAGCCATTCCATAACCGGGAACAATAATGACAGATTCGGCATTTTCAACGGCAATGGCAACATCTTCAACATCAAAACCTTTCATGGAACCTGTGGGCCCTTCTCCCGCATCTGCAACGGAGTCGTCAATGGCTCCAAATGCACCAAACAGGACATTAGCCAGTGAGCGGTTCATCGCCTGGCACATGATTCTGGTAAGGAAGAGGCCGGAGGCACCAACAAGAGAGCCAACGATAATAAGTGCGTTGTTGTTTAGAGCAAAACCCGTCATGGAAACTGCAAGCCCTGAGTAGGAGTTCAGCAGTGAAACAATAACCGGCATATCTGCGCCACCAATCGGGATAACAGCCAATACACCAAGAACTAATGCCAGAGCAATAATGAGCACAAATGCAAAGGTGTTGGCAGGGTTTTGAAATACCAGATAGGCAAGAAAAAATGTTAAGAGTACAATGCCAGCGTTCACGACCTGCTGGAAAGGATAGGTGATAGGCCGGGTTGAAATAATACCCTGTAGTTTAGTATAGGCAATGATTGAGCCGGTAAAGGTCAGCCCGCCAATAATCACGGAGAGGAGCAGGGTAATCATGGTGAATCCTGCAAATGCACCGGTGTGGCCATTAAATTCTGCCATGGCAACGAGTGCTGAAGCTGCACCACCACAACCGTTAAAGAGTGCGATCATCTCGGGCATTGAAGTCATCTCAACCTTAACCGCTGCGGTACCGCCAATGGCAGCACCAATTGCCATGGCGATGATGATCATGGTGTAGCCGAACATATCCGGAGAGGCGAGTGTGGCAGCGATAGCCACAAGCATTCCAGCCATGGACAGTTTGTTTCCGAATTTTGCCGTGGCAGGAGAACTCAGATTTTTGATACCGAGCATGAATAGTACAGCTGATATCAGATATATGAAATCGATAATATTAACAGTAGACATAACTTAACTCTCTGGTTGTACTATTCTTTTTTCTTCCGCTTCTTTTTCTTGAACATCTGAAGCATTCTGTCCGTTACCATGTATCCACCCACCACGTTGACAGTGGCAAATATAACCGCAAAAAATCCAAGTATGGATTCGGCATCAATTCCTTCTGGGCGTCCAGTGGCTAGTAATGCACCAAGGATAGCAACACCTGAAATGGCATTCGATGCGGACATAAGCGGGGTGTGTAAGGTTTGTGGCACTTTTGAAATAAGCTCGGCCCCTGCAAAGCAGGCCAGTACAAAAATGGTCAAACCAATGATGATTGTTCCTGTATCCATTTTTTTCTCCTTAAGCGGCCATGAGTGACTTGGTCAGTTCATGAATGACCTCGCCATCTTTGGTGACCAGTGAACCGCTGGTGATTTCATCTTCCATATCCATTTTGAAACCATTCTCGTCAGAAAGGTGGAAGAGGAATTTCTCTACGTTTTTGGAAAACATTTGCGATGCATGATACGACATGGTGGAAGGTAGATTGGCGTGGCCAACGATGGTTACACCATGTTCAACAGTGGTTTCACCAACTGTTGTGAGAGCACAGTTGCCGCCCATTTCAGCAGCAAGGTCAACAATTATTGATCCTGGTTTCATGGATTTAACCTGCTCTTCACTGATAAGGATTGGAGCTTTTCTTCCGGGGATCAGAGCTGTTGGGATAACAACGTCTGATTTTGCAATATGTTTGGAGATAAGCTCGGCCTGCTTTTTCTTGTACTCATCGGACATCTCTTTAGCATATCCTCCGCCGCCGGACCCGTCTTCTTCAACGGGAACTTCAACAAATTTGGCACCAACCGATGCCACTTGATCACGCACTTCAGGGCGAACGTCGAAGGCTTCAACAATTCCACCCAGCCGTTTAGCAGTGGCACAGGCCATAAGGCCTGCAACGCCGGCTCCTAGTACCAGAACCTTTGCCGGGGCAACAGTGCCCGCAGCAGTCATAAGCATGGGGAAGAACCTGTTGATATTGTCAGCAGCCAGCAATACCGATTTGTATCCTGAAATGGTACTCATGGAGGAAAGGACATCCATGGACTGGGCAAGAGTTGTACGAGGAATGATATCAAGACCAAAGGCCGTGATTTTTTTCTCCTGCAGTTTTTTGACAAGATCGTGGCGTAACGTGGACTGAATGATGGAAATATAAAAAGAACCGTCCTTTAAGGCGTCGGCTTCTTCCATGGATGGTGGCCGTACCTTTATGATACAGTCACTTTGAGCAATGAGCTCAGCAGCTGTAGCAAAGATGGTGGCACCTTTATCCGTGTAATCCTGATCACTATGTCCAGAGGCCAATCCAGCACCTGCTTCTATCAATACATCAAAGCCTTTTTTACTCAGCCGTTTGATAGAATCTGGGATGATAGCAACCCTGTTTTCGCCCTCTTCGGTCTCTTTAAGGACAGCGAGTTTCATAATGGGGTCCCCTTGAAAATAATAAAATAATAAAGCTTGTCGAATCTTTAATTTTTCACAGGTATTGTGAAAGAAGATTTAAGCCTTGGAATGAATGAGCAATTAATACTACGCTAAAATAGTCGAATGGTCAAGCAGCTTTACCTGTATGCAGCTGCTTCAACAATCTATTATGGATATTGTCAAAGCCACCATTGGAGAGTATTGCAACGACGTCGTTTGCCTTAAGGATGGGGAGAAGCTGTGTTAGGATACTTTCGGTGTCCGGGCAGGATATTGCGTGTTTTCCACGTTTATTGATGTCACTGGTTAACTGTTTTGCAGAAAAGAGATCTTTTTTGGCTACGCTTTCCAGAGGAACTGGTTCACGGATAAATGTGAGGTCAGAGGCATCAAAACAGGGGATGTAATCCTGTTGGAAGATAGCACGTCTGGAGGAGTTGGTGCGTGGCTCGAAAACGGTGACCAGTCGTTGGCCCTCGTAAGCATTTTTAAGAGCTTGGATGGTCTCTTTGACAGCGGTTGGATGGTGGGCAAAATCGTCAATGACAGTAATATTATTGACGATACCTCGTACCTCCTGCCGCCGTTTTATGCCACCGAAGAGGGATAACCCTTTATTTATGGTTTCTGGTGTAACACCAGCATGATGCAGCACTGCTGCAACAGCGAGTGCATTTAGACAGTTGTGCTTTCCAGGGAGTTGGACGCGTAAGTTCGCCCATTCTTGGCCCTTATGATTTACCCTAAAGTGGGTTGTGCCACCATCAGCTTTTACATCCGTAAGTGACCAGTCCAGATTTATGTTTTCACCGTAGCCCTGTACTTCGCAAGGAGCATTCGCAACCACTTCCACCACGTTGGGATCGTCAAGGTGGGCAATAATTAGCCCATCTTTGGGAAGCAGCGACACGAACTTTTTAAAAGAGCGCTTGATGGCGTCAAGATTTTCAAAGATATCGGCATGGTCAAATTCAACGGAGGTGATGATTGCAATGTCAGGACGATAATGAAGGAATTTCGATTCTTTATCGAAAAATGCGGTGTCGTACTCATCTCCCTCAGATATAAAGTGTTCTCCGTTACCAAGACGAAAGTTTGCATCAAATTCACGTACAATTCCACCAATCATAAAGGTCGGATCAAGGTTTGCTCTATATAGACAGGAGGCAAGCAGGGACGAGGTTGTGGTTTTGCCGTGGGTGCCGGTTACCACCAAAGATGTGCGGTTCTGAATGAAAAAGTGAGCTAGTGCCTGGGGAAATGAAAGATATGGGATATCGGTCTTGGCAAGCGCTATTGCTTCCGGGTTTTTGCGGGTGATAACGTTGCCGACGATAACAAGATCGGGTTGTGGCTCAAGGTTTTGTGCTCCATAACCGTCAAATACGGTGATCTGCATCTCCTCCAGAAACAATGACATGGGTGGGTATACAGCCTTGTCAGAGCCGCTGATTTCGAAACCCGCACTTTTCAGCATCCCTGCAAGGGCTGCCATTCCGGTGCCACATACTCCCATAATGTGGATATGGTGAATATTCTCGGGGGCGTGGTTTAACTCTTTGTTCAGCTCCATTATTTTTTATCCACAGTCTGCTTTACAGTGTCGTAAATTTTTTGAAATGTGCTCTCGAATGTGGCTGGAGTGAGGCGGCCCACTTCAATAAATTTTACTGCAATTTCCTTGGATACTTTGAGGATGATTTCGTCTGCGATGGTGTTTTTGTTATCAGCCATAGTCGTAATAGTAACAATAAGTAATGGTTTTGTTTTTGTGATTTTAGCAATGTTTAAAATGCTTACAGGGAATGTAGGTTTGTCTGCTCCCTCTTCAGGCTATAGTATACTATGCAGGAAGAGAGGATAGGCAAAGATACGTTTCCTGTAAGTGTTTTAAACGCCGCTGCCGGTGGAAGAAGGCCTTAATTTCGTCAGACCGGCAGTGGCGGGCTCCAGCAAAAATAACCGATCAGGCCATCTCTGTAGAATTCGTTTACTGTTATGGGAGGTTCGCAACTCCTTTTAGGTCAATATGTTTGGCGTAATCCACTAATTCCTCTTCGCTCACGTTCCGTCCCTTAACAGTCACTAGAAAGCGATTATTCAGCACAATATTTACATCACCGCCGTTATTCTGGTGCTTGATTATGCCTTTGTAACCATTGATCAGTTCAAAGCGTCCGGCAGATGCTGCAAAAATGGGATTGGAAAACATCATGATCATGGGTTGCAGTAGTGGGGAGTCGGTAATAATGGTTATATGTATCCTGGCGTTCTCTTTTGTGTAGTCACGCTCTGCGGTGAGACCACCACCAAACAGAGAGGCTGCTGTTACCTGAGATTTACTTTTACTGGCTGTCCAGCCTTCCAGGGCATCGGGCAGGAATGCACTTAAAGCTTCACCCTTTTTCTGCCGAATCAGCTGGCTTGCGTAATCAAGGTTGGTTGCGGCATTGCTGTAGCTCTGTTTTTTGTATTCGGATATGGCCTTTTCTATGGTCTGAATAACGGGGTCTTGTTCTTCAGCAACTATCGCAGTAGGCATGAATGTAAAAAGACACAACAGAATGGCGGCACAGGTTTTTGTAAGCATATATTGCTCCATAAAAGTGAATAAGCCCAGCGAGTGTTTTCCAGGTACATCAAAAAAGAGGTACCATAGAACGATGCTGCTGGCAATAATTTGCTTATGGTCTGTGCGTTGTCATGTGATTTTGTAACAATACCCTGATGTCAGAATGGAAAATGCTGCCTGTTTTGTTGCCTCGCCTCTAGCACCTGACATGTAAAGAAACTCTTTTAAAATTAATCGGGCCGTTACACCATTAATTTTTTTTTACATTTGTCGATATGAATCAATAAGTCTCTTTTTCTGAAGATCTGAAAAAGAGAAAACGGCTACCAGCCATAATATGATTTTGACGCAGGAGGAGTGGCATGAGAATTAACACTTCACAAATCAGCATGGACGCGTCAGTAGAACACAAGGATGTGACTGGAAGAAGTACACAGTTAGTGGCAGCTACACAGGGAGAGCAGCCTGAGTTTCAGCTGCGGTTACCTGGAAGGTCAGGTGTCAGCAGGGAGAGGATTGAGGAGAATCGTCAATCTCAAACGCTTACCGCCACAAGTGCGGTGGAGGGTTCTGACGGTGAGACAAAGTATGAAACAACGGCAAATCAGGTCGTTGAGCAAATGACACAAGAAGTGATGGGGCATCGACTTCGTTTGCACAGAGTTCCTGGATTGAGGAATGGTGGAAGTATTGTGCTGTCTGAACCGGTTAGCCCACCGGGGCAACAGGCAATATTTTCTCTGACATCGCACATCACCAGTTATCACTATGAGAAAGTATCTGTCCACTCTTCCGGCTCTGTTCAGCTCGCCGATGGGAGGAATATCAGTTTTTCTCTTGATCTCAGTATGGAACGGGAATCAATGGTGAGGGAAAGTGTCGCCTGGCGTGCAGCTGGCGGTATTTTGATGGATCCGTTGGTCTTCTCCTTTGATTGTGATTTGCGTATGCTTATCAATAAGAGTTTCCAATTTGACCTGGATAGTGACGGGCAGGACGACGAATCTTTTTCTTTACAACCGGGGAGTGGATTTTTAGCCCTTGATTTGAATAATGATGGGTTAATCAATAATGGTACAGAGCTTTTTGGCCCGACAACCGGCCATGGCTTTCAAGAGCTCGCAAAACACGATTTTGATGCAAATGGCTGGATTGATGAGAATGACCCCGTATTTTCAAAACTTCGGATCTGGAAACCGGGAAGTCCTGAAGGAGAAGAATTGATTAGCCTTGCTGAAGCTGGTGTCGGGGCAATAAGTCTTACCCATGACCAGACATCCTTTGAACTGAGGGATTCCAAGAATAAACTTTTGGGAGAAGTTGCTGCCTCCGGCTTTTTTCTGACTGAGGAAGGGGAGGTTCGGCCTCTCCAGGAAATTAAGCTTGCTATAAACGGAAATGCAAGTGAGAATGCAGAGACAGTAGTGGAAAGAGAAGCCACGGAAGCACAGTCCTTTTTGCGCAGTGTGGTAGAAATTCGACAGGTAGAAGTGCAACAAATGGCACGCTTTCGTTTAATGCGGCGTAGTCAGTTGGAAGAACGTGACTTGTTGGCTAATCTCTTTCCGGAGCAGCTAAGAGAACGAGGGTTGGCATCGGTGGAAGCCAGGAATGGAAATAATGCTCTCGTGTAATTAAAGAGGGGAAGTATGAGGTTGTGTTTTGTTCTTGTAATAATGATCTGTAGCGCGGGAGTTGCCGGGGCTCAAACTGAAGCGACGACACCAGAGTGCGCAGAGTTATTGGAATTACGTTGTACGGAATGTCACTATTTAGAACGCGTTTGTAAACAGGTAGGAGAGCGATCAAAACGTGGCTGGAAGTCAACCTTGAAACGGATGATTAAAAAACGTGGTGCAGAAGTAACTGATAGTGAGAGAAAGTTGTTGCTGGGTTGTCTGTCGCCTCCTGCCCCTGATATAAAGAAGGTATGTGGTAAATAAAAAAAAAGCGGTTAGGCCTGAAATCTGGCTTAACCGCTTTTTACAATTTGGCTGGGGAACAAGGATTCGAACCTTGATAGACAGAGTCAGAGTCTGCAGTCTTGCCATTAGACCATTCCCCAGAACATCTCGTTGCGAGGTGGATTATTTAGAAAGTTTTCTTCTGTCTGTCAAGTGAAAAACATGCTCAGAATATGAGCACCCCGGCATATCCGACAACTTGATCCGTATCACCTGTAATTTCTCCGGAGTCAGTATAACGAACAAGTTCAGTTTTGGTCGCTCCTAATTCAAGGGCGGCAATGAGTGCAACCGTTACCGGCATGATCCCACACATGGAGATGCTATGTCCTGTGACTGAGCGGTAGAGAATGCTGGGATTCATGTCTGCCAGTTTTTTGAGAACATAATGATCTTTTTTCTCAGCGGCAGCCCGTGGTTCGTAGTGAGTCATATCTGAGGAAGCAAGGATAAGTACTTCTTTGCCACTTCTTTTGATTACTGCGGCCAGCGCCAGTCCGATTTCCTCCAGTGCCTGATAAGAGATATGGGCAATGGAAATGGGAATGATGGAGAGATTTGGCTGCTGTATCTGCAAAAATGGAAGCTGCACTTCGAGTGAGTGCTCATATCGGTGGGCCAGCTCATCTTCTTTAATGTAATTCGTTTCGTTCAGTAAGTCCTGAGCGAAATCTTGATTAACCGGAACCGGTCCCATGGGCATTTCCCAGGTTGCAGTTGACAACCCCACAGCCAGCCCTTTACCGGTGTGGTTAGGGCCAAGGAGAACCACTGTTTCTGGAACATCAATCTGACCAATGGTCTCGCCAGCGACACCTCCTGAATACACATATCCGGCATGGGGGGAGACCACTGCCAGAACCTTCTTTTTGGTGACCGATTTCGCAGAGCACAGCTCCTGGATTGACAGTCGTAACGATTTGCTGTCTTCAGGGTAAAAGCGGCCAGCAACTGCGGGTGAGCGGGTTAACCTCTCCATGTCAGTCCTTTTTTATGCTCCAGCCTGTGCCTGTGGCACCATCATTGAGCTCGATATTGTGGGCAAGCAGTCGGTCACGAATTTCGTCACTTTGGCTCCAGTTCTTTTCATCCCGGGCATGATTACGTTCTTTGATCAGTTGTAAGATTTCGTCTTCAGAAATTTCAATCTGCTCAAGCATTGCTGCTTTTTTTGCTGCGAGATATTTATCCGCTTTTTCCTGGAGAATACCCATAATTGATGCCAATTTTATAATGGTGGCGGCAGCAGTTGTGAGCAGATCGTAGTCGCTCTGGCATGGTTGCTTATCTATCTGGCGGCTGATTTTGTTCATTACTTTGGCGGACTCAAATAAAACTCCCTGGGCCAAGGCAGTGTTGAAATCGTTATTCATCGCTTTTTGAAAGCGTTCTTTTATGCTTGTCAGTTTTGTAATGTCTTTGGCTGATGCGATTTGTTTACTCTGTGTGGAAAAATCGTCACGCATTCCTTCCACAGTGGCAATACATTCGTACAGACGATCAAGCCCTGTCATTGCATTCTGCATGGCCTCTTCAGAGAAGTCAAGAGGGTTACGATATTGGGTGGAAAAGATGAAAAATCGCAGCACTTCAGGATGGTAATGGGAAAGAATGTCCCGGATGGTCAGGAAGTTACCCAGGGATTTTGACATCTTTTCATCACGAATGGTGACAAAACCGTGATGAATCCACATGTTCACGTAGGGTTTACTGGTAGCAGCTTCGCTCTGGGCAAGTTCATTTTCGTGGTGCGGGAAAATCAGATCCTGTCCACCGCCATGAATATCAAACGTATCTCCAAGATACTTACGGCTCATTGCAGAACATTCTATATGCCAGCCCGGCCGGCCATCGCCCCAGGGACTTTTCCAATTTGGTTCACCGGGTTTGGAGGCTTTCCACAGCACGAAATCCATGGGATCATCTTTGTTTTCATTGATCTGGATACGGGCGCCGGCTTGCATATCCTCAAGTCTTCTACCAGAGAGCTTGCCATATTCCGCAAAAGAACCAACCCGGTAGTACACATCACCGTTTGCGGCATAGGCCATATCTTTGTCGATGAGTTCACTGATAAGGTCAATCATCTCCTGGATATGTTCGGTGGCCTTGGGCTCCATGGTGGGCCTGTCCACCCCAAGCTTGTCCATATCTATGTAAAATTCGTCGATAAAACGATTGGCCAGCTCTTCCGTTGAGGTGTTCTGTTCGGCAGCACGTGCTATGATTTTGTCATCGATATCTGTAAAGTTACGGATGTAGGTAACTTTGTAGTCCAGGTAGCGGAAATAGCGGACAATCATATCAAAGGCCAGGGCCGAGCGGGCGTGTCCGATATGACAATAATCGTAGGAGGTGATTCCACAGACGTAGAGCTTGATATGCCCTTTTTCAAGGGGGTGGAACGGTTCTTTCTTTCGGGTAAGAGTGTTATATATTTTGACTGACATAATGATTGAATCTGGAAAGCTGTTTGCTATTAATCAGGAACTAAGGTTAATACAATGGCCAGGTAAAACTCTTCATCTGCTTCGTTGCTGCATTTAAAAATAAATTGCGACGTACGTTAGTAGGTCGAAATTTAATTTAAAATACGCGCCTCGTATAGGAAGTTTCTTACGTGGCCATTTGCTGTTTTGTTTTTTAACGAGCTTGGTGGACAGTACCATAAATAGGTTGCGGGGAAAAGAGAAGAATGAGTGAGCGGATGGATGGAAGTAAACGGAACATTGCGGAGGAAAAACCGAGTCTGTGGAAGGCATTAATAAACAAAAGAATGTTGATTTGCGTCTTCAACGGATTTACCGCTGGTCTCCCGTTATATTTCTTGGCACAGCTTATCCCGGCATGGTTAAGGAGCGAGAGTGTTGACCTGAAAACAATTGGATTTTTTGGGCTGGTTTTACTTCCTTTCTCGTTTAAATATCTTTGGGCACCTTTTCTTGATCGTTACGTACCTCCGTTTTTAGGGAGACGACGTGGCTGGATGATGGTGAGTCAAATTGGCCTGTTAGTTTTTATGATATCGTTGGCGGTGTTCAATCCGCAGAATGATATTCAGATGATTTTATATGTTGGCCTAGCCATTGGCTTTTTCTCAGCCACTCAGGATATAGTGCTTGATGCGTATCGTCGTGAATTGCTGCCAGACAATGAACTGGGACTTGGAAGCTCGTTCTATGCAAATGCATATCGAGTTGCCGGCTTTATTCCTGGAGGGCTGGGATTAATTTTGTCTGATTATATGCCATGGTCCATGGTTTTCATTGTTGTCTCTCTCTTTATGCTGGTGGGGATTATTCATACTTTTGTTATCGCTGAGATTGATACCGGAATTTCTCCCCCAAAGTCTTTGCAGGAGGCGGTTGTTGAACCGTTTAAAGAGTTTTTTCTACGGGATGGTTTTAAGTCCGGCTTGCTGATTTTATTATTCATTTTTTTCTATAAGTTTGGAGATACGGTCGCAACAGCTTTGATTACACCATTTTATCTCGATGTAGGATTTTCAGCGACAATCATCGGTACAGTGGCGAAGGTGGTTGGCTTGTGGTCGATGTTGCTTGGAGGGTTTGTCGGAGGATTGTTGATGTTCCGAATGGGAATCAACAAGGCGCTGTGGATTTTTGGAATTGTTCAGGTGATGTCTATTTTTGGTTTTGCATTACTCAGTGAAGTGGGTGCAAATGTTTGGGTCTTGGGTGGAGTGGTTGCTTTTGAATATCTGGGTGTAGGACTTGGTTCTGCCGCGTTAATGGCGTTTATTGCCAAAAGTACAAATAAAAAATTTACCGGCACCCAGCTTGCTCTGCTCAGTTCCTTATTTGCTATTCCCAAATCTTTTTCCGGAATATTCGCAGGAGTATTGGTTGAGGGAATTAACGAAAAAGATGGAATGTTTTATTCCATTTTAGGTGATGTGAGTGGAATAGGATATACCAATTTCTTTTTTGTCTGTGCGGTGTTGGCTATTCCGGGGATGATATTGCTTGTTTGGGTAGCTCCCTGGAATGGAAATGAAAAGAGGGCGGGTGGCTCCTGCTGATCGACCGCAGGGGCAGGCTCCTACGGTAGTTTGTGGGTTTTCATAAATTGTATTAGTTTTCGGTGTCCTGCCGGAAACGCATACTGATCTATCTGGTCAAAAGGGAGCCAGTGAAATTCCTGTGCAGCATGGAGCACAGGGTCGCTTTCGCTTTGTTCAAGGCTTACAAAAAAACAGTGCAGGGTAACCTTATATCGGGTGTAATGATGAAGAGTGGTTGTGATTTTGGAGTCCACCCGAACTGCAAGTTCCGTCTCTTCCATAAACTCACGAATAACAGTCTCTTCCGCAGTTTCTTTTTCTTCCATACGTCCTCCCGGAAATTCCCAAAGTGCCCCCCAGACGTCGTTGGCTAAACGCTGTTGGATAAAGATCAGTCCCTTATGCAGCAGGACTCCTGTGGCCATATCAATAGGGATGATCTTTGTGCTTTTTTTAGGGATTGGGCGTTCGGGGATCAGGTCGTATTGCAGTGCCAGGCAGTGTGTCGCCAAAGGGCAAGCTTGGCAGTTCGGTTGTTTGGGGCGACAGATCAGCGCGCCCAGTTCCATAAGACCCTGGTTGAAATCCCTGGCATTATTTGCAGGTAGAACAAATTCTGCCTTTTGCCAGTATTCCCGTTTAGCCTCGGGACTGCCCGGGATAAGATCGATATTGAAAAGCCTGGAAAAAATTCTTTCAATATTGGCATCCACCACTGGCACATCCTGGTTGTAGGCGATGGAGGCAATGGCGCCGGCAGTGTAGGGGCCGATTCCCGGAAGAGCAAGAAGCTCTTTTTGGTTTCTGGGAAGAGTACCATTATAGTTACTGATAAGGATTTTTGCTGTCTTTAAAATGTTCCTGGCCCGTGAATAGTATCCCAGGCCTTCCCAGCACTTTAATACTGTATCTTCTGATGATTCGGCAAGCGTCTGCATATCTGGAAATGTTTTCATCCAGAGATTATGGTATTCCACTACTCGATCCATCTGCGTCTGTTGGGCCATGATTTCGGAAATCCAGACCTGATAAGGATGGTATTGTTGTCGCCATGGCAGGGGGCGCTGGTTTTTTGAAAACCATTGGAGCAGGGATTGTTGGAGGGTAGAGAGCATCTTAATGACTTGATTCAGGGGAGTGGAAGTTGTTCTTTCCCCCTTTTGTTCTGATCCAGTTAAGGGTTCTTTGAATGGACTGTATCTGCAACAGCTTGTCCACTGCATTTGGTTTCCCTGGAAAGCCCAGGAGGCTGAGGCCAAGGATCATTTTTTTGCCAACAGCCAGAGCCGCCAGGTCTCGCTTTTTCTTCTTTCCAGAAGTTTTAACTGATCCATGGGCAAGGCGGCCAGAAGTTCTCCTTCCATGGAAGGGGTAAATCCTGAGATGATGTAGTACTTGGCTTTCCAGAAATCAGGATTCTCGAAAAATTCCAGGAGCAGCCCTTTATACAGGTTGGCAACCACTAGATCCACATTGGTATCGGGAAGGTTTGCGCGCAGATCAGCTTCGCTGACTAGGATCTGCTGTTCACAATTGTTTAGCTTTACGTTTTTGTCTGCAACAGCACAGGCAAAGGGATTGTTGTCGTAGCAGCGGATTGTCTGCACGCCCAGTTTTGCCGCCCCAATGGAGAGCAACCCGGTACCCGTTCCCAGATCCACCATGCTTTGAACAGCTGTGCTATTTGAGGTAACCATATCACTGATGACTTGCAGACAAAGTCTGGTGGTGGGATGAAAACCTGAACCAAAAATAACACTGGGGTCAAGATGTATACCAATTTCACCTTCCTGTAACTGGAGTTGTGCGACTTCCCACAGTGGCGCAACAACGAGGGGTGGTATTGAAAAAGTGGTTATATTAAGACCTGCTTCCCAATCCTGATAGTTGAGATTGGCTTCATAGATGATTATTGCCTCACTGCGCTTGCGAATTTCCTCTATTAATATTTTTTTTTCTTTGTGGAAGAAGAGAATGGCAGTTTCATCTTCAATCCAGGTGCCGATGAGATCAGGATCATTAATCTCTCCGAGATCTGTCCGGTCAAAATTATAAACATATAACTGATCGTAGCAGGTGTAAGGAGGTTTTAGCATGGTTTGGTCCGCTCAGGTTTTTGTTATCAGCACTCTTATGTCGAGACTACTGCCATGTGCCGGAGACTCTTTCCTGATAAGCGGGGAGTCACTAATCGAGAGTCGCGATGGCGCGATGCCAAGGCTGTGAATACAAAAGTCATAGGTGATCAGGCTTCTTTCTTTGGCAAGTGTCAGCAATGCTTTGTCACGAATGATCAGAGGTTTTGCCGGAGGAACAGTTTTGGCCAGTACGTTGCGGTCTTTTTTGTCATCCGCAAGGCCTGTAATTGACAGGGCAAGGCCGGGGTGTGCTGCCAACAGCTCAGAATAGCGGATTAACAATTCTTTGCCGGCTGCATTTATCGTATTTGTACCAGGTTGAAAAGAGACAAAGTTATTGTCCTGGAGGTCTTTAAAGTTACGGTCAAGGAGCAAGGGCGCGTAAGAGGCTTTGATTACTGTTGTTTGGAAGGTATCCACAGTTTCCTGAAAGAGAGATCTCCTTCTGTTGTTTTGTTGTACTGTGAGGGCGAATGTACCACTGCTGTCTTTTAACAAGGCCAGGGCAAGTGCCGCATCTCTGCTTGCAGAAAGGGGCCGTAGGTCACTAATCGTCAGTTCTGTAGTACTGTTTGTGCCTGTATCGTTTTCCGAGTATCTCGATTGAAGGCTGACGTTAGTATTCTGTATCTGCAATTGACTGTTCTTCAGTTGCTTTGAAAAACTGTGAAGAGGGAAATCAGTCAGGTCGAGGCGTGCCCTGTTATTCTTTTTCTCCTGGAAAAGAAACATGGAACCTGAAAGTTTAAATGGTGCATCCTCAACACGTCCCTTCAGGTCAAAGGATGTTATCCCTCTGTCTTTGCTGTTAACGTTTTTTATGTGGCCACTTATTTCCGTTGCCCGCCCGTGCCAGGGTGGTGTCAGGCGGCTGTCAGTCAGGTTGACAAGTCCACCGTCAACGCTGAGATCTTGTATGTGAACAGGGAAAAGTTTCTTCTGTTCATTGTTTCTGGATAAGACTGTTTGCAAAGTTTCTGAGAGTAACTGGAAAGGAGACTCTGTACGGATTCTGTAGTGCAGTTGTGGGTTTTGTAAGTGAAGGCTTGTGCTTCGCAGGGAAAAAGGAGCGAATGTGTATTGAACTTTACTCAGTTCCGCAAGGTCCCAACTGAAAAGTTTTGCATTCGTTTCCAGTTGTAACCGTCCATCACTGAGACGCACGTCTCCCTGAAAGGACAGGGCAGGGTAGTTGAAAACACCTTTTCCATGGAGCATGGCCTCAGAGTGTTGCAACAGTGGCCATCCTGAAGCGTAGGGGGAAAACAGTGCGGAGTCTATGTCTGAAAATACGATTTCTGTTTCAATGTTTAAGGGGAAAAGGCTGAGTTTACCACGTGATTTGATGGAACCCTCATCTCCAAGTGTTGCTGAAAAAATGAAATTTTCTGCATTTGCTTGTTGATCAATCCTGTTTGCCTGGAATTTGACATCTGAAAACTGGAGAGTTTGCTCTTGCTTCTTTTGGGGGCGCAGGGCGAGGCTGCCCGAGAAATCAATTCCTCTTATTTGGGGCCGTTCTTTTATTCCGAATACATCGCTGAAAAATGCTGGATATTCATTGTTTGTCAGTATCAACTCGGCATTCTTCAGAAAAATATTGCCGAGGGAAAAACGAGTCTCCTGTCGGCTAAGTCGGGTAAAACGAACAGAGTCAGCTTTCAGCCATACCCTTTCTTTCTCTGCCAGTTGCAGATTGTGAAATTGTAATGTTGCATTGTCCAAGCTGTAAGTTGTTGTTGTTTTATCTATAGTCGACAAGGTCAGTTCACCGGTAAACTCAGAGCTCCCTGTAATACTTGCGTCTGGATATGGATAAAGCTGTGTCAGTATTGTCCGGGCCGGGAATTCATTGAGCAGTACTTTTCCTTTGAGATTGCCGGGCCCTGAGAGTTTTCCTTGCCAGGAGAAAGATCCCGGACCTACTGCCTGTTCACCACTTATGTGAAAACTTCCGGTGGAGTTTCTTCGGTCAAAATCATTAATAGAGAGCTGTAAAGTATCCCAGATAGAGTCTTTCCTGTCCGTGAAAACCAGTCGTCCTTCGTCAATGAGAAGTAAATCGATGGTGAGGCCTAAACGCCTGGAAGAGGGAGAGCCAATGGCAAGGAAATTTGCAAGCCCTCTAGGGAGTTGCCTCTGGCTGGTGATCAGTTGTGGTTTTTTGGCAACAATAGTTTTGATGTGCAACAGCCTGTTCACAGGAGTGAGCGTGGCATCCAATCTGACATTGGGCAAGCTGATCTTGTTGTTCCCTTTTCTGGTGTGCAGTAAAATGTCAGAACCTGTTATGTCGATATCTATGGAAACTCGCTCACCCTGCTTTTTTTCAGGGCTGAATCCGAGTTCAAGGTTGAGGTCCGCAACACCTTTACTGAGTACGAGTGGAAAGTTGTCAGGGAGGTAGGAGAGGTATGAGCTGAGTTGCAGTGCCTTGATGGAGCAAAAGAGTTTGGTCCTGAAGCTTTTCCCATCTTCTGATGCGATCTTCTTACCGTCGAGCTGGATGAAACTGCCATTGATACGAGCTGAAAAATGAGGAAGGATGTAATCGTTTAACTGAAATGAGAAGTTTGAAAGCGTTGGGATCGCAAGCGTTAACTGTTCTACAGTGTGTACTTTGTCTGTTACCTGGTCAGTGAGGAGGATACGGCTGTCACTGATATTAATATTGTTGAGAGAAAAGAGAAACGGAAGGTTGGTGAAATCTATTATTTGTTCCTGACTCTGTTTTTCTGAAATCTGTGTGAGTACTGGCAGGTTATAGTGGTTGTCCTTAAAACGGGTAATGTTCAGTGAGAGCTCTTTAATGATGAGCTTGTCGCAGGCAAAGCTGTTGCGCAAAAGAGAGGTGAGATCCATGTCGATAAAGAGAGAAGGGATCTCAAGGAGTGGTTTGCCGGTGGTGGAACCGGGTACATCGGCTCTGATTTCGGAGAATGTTATTTGAAAATTAAACGGATTGAGTTCCACCCTCTCCATGGTGAGGGTGAGACCGGTGACTTTTGTTATGTACCCGGGCAGATATCTGTGCAGGGCCATGGGGGCAATATACAGTGCTGCCAGAAAATAAAAGCTGATGGTAAGTGCTGCAAGTGTTGCCCATAAAATTCCCCATTTGCCACCTTTTTTTTTCTTTTTTGGCAAAATGGGACGACGGCGCACTGGTTTTCTTTTGTCCCTGGAGTCTGGCTCCTCGGTGATGGAAATAGAACCGTAACGATCAGACATGGATTTTTATGGTGGAAGAAGACGTATTTACTAGCATTTATTGTGTTTTGTGCAATAGAATTAGAAAAAATAGGGATTAAGAAGTCGTTACACTTTTTATCAGTTGGTCGAATCTAACACTGAATAGAAAAAACCTCAAAATGAAAACGAATGGATAGTCGTAAGCACATCATTTTATCACTGGCGCGGGTACTTTTTTTCTGATTGGCGGAACTGGTGATTATATACCTTCTTGAAGGCTATACATTGCTGGAAACAGTATATATGGCTGTGATCAGTATTACAACCGTTGGCTATGGAGAGGTGCAGCCTCTTTCTGATGGTGGAGAAATCTTTACCATGTTTTTGCTTCTCTTTGGCGTGGGAAGTCTTGCCTTTGCAGCACATGTTTATATTGAATCGATGATAGAAGGGGCCTAAAACCCGGTTTTAATATCATGACCGCAGCAACAGGACATGAAGGAGAGGTGTTAATCCTGAAAAAAGGATCAGTTGCTGAAATAATAGAGTTTTTTTAGAGTAAATCTGTTAAAGTTACTCCGTAAATAGGAAGTGTTCCTGGCCACTGCTGTGGCCCGGTTTTTTTGTCCCTTATCTAAACGATTCTGTGAACGGTTAAATGTTTGAAAGTTTCAATATAATTCGCTGGCAGGATGTTGTCGATATCCTTGTAGTCGCGTTCATTATTTACCAGCTTATCACCATTATTCGTGGTACCAGGTCGGTACAGATGGTACTTGGTCTGCTGGTTCTCGGCATGGTCTATTTTATGGCCTCCATGTTTGACCTTGCCGCCCTCCAGTGGTTGCTTAAGACCTTCCTTGGCTCTCTGTTCCTTATTGTGGTGATTGTTTTTCAACAGGACATCCGCAAGGCCCTTACTCAGGTTGGTAAATCGCCCTTTCAGAAAAGCACAGATTTAGCGGAAAAGGAGCTGGATGAAATTATTCGTGCAGTTTTTTATCTGTCCAAACGTCGCATTGGTGCGCTTATTGTCATTGAACGTGACACCGGTTTACGTGAGTTTCTTGAGTCCGGTTTCAGGCTGAATGCAAATCTCAGTAAAGAACTGCTGATCTCTATCTTTATGCCCGTTTCGCCCCTCCATGATGGCGGTGTTATCATCTATAAAGGTAAAATTCAGACTGCGGGGTGCATCATGCCTCTGTCTCAAAACCCTTATATCAGTAAACGATTCGGTACAAGACACCGGGCAGCAATTGGTTTGTCCGAAGAAACTGATGCTGTGATTCTTGTGGTCTCAGAAGAGACTCAGGAGATTTCTCTGGTGCAGCATGGTGCCCTCACCGCAATGCATGATGAAATGACACTTACCAATAGTCTGCGTAATATTTTTATTCCCAAGGACAATGCAAGCACAGGCTGGAAGCAGTGGATGGGTAAGTCATGAACTATTTGAATATTCGATATTGGTTACAGCTTTCCCCCAAAGACTGGATCTTACGTATGATCTCACTGGGGCTTGCCATAATGCTCTGGTACTTTGTGGGTGGTGAAGATATCGTGAATAAAAACGTTATGGTACCGGTTGAAATAATTAACCTGCCCCGAGATCTGGTTATTTCCAATCAGTTTAAGAAAGAAATTGAAGTTTCAGTGAGTGGGCCGCGCAGTCTGGTACTCAATATGGGAAAAGGATCAATCACTCGTCAGATTGATCTGGAAAAAGCGACTCCCGGAACAATGGTTCTTGAAAACAGTAATGATGTAATTGCAGTACCTCGAGGAGTGAAGGTTCTTCGAATCCAGCCTAAAAGTGTAATTTTGTCCCTGGATAAACTGATCCAAAAGCAGTTCCCGGTTAATCCCGTGACCAGCGGGGAGCTGGCAGTCGATTATATCCTGAAAAATATCCGTATGGAGCCCGACTCAATATCCATTACCGGACCGCAGACAGTACTTGAAAAGTTTGATGTATTACGTACAAGAGTTATCGATATCCAAGGATTGAATAAGTCTACGGAACTTCAGGTTCCTCTGGAACTTGATCCGGTTTTTGTTGATCTTATCGGTGCGACAACTATCACAGCATCCCTGGATATAAGGGTGGAAACAGTACAGAAAACGATTTCAGGTTTTATGGTTAACGTTCAAAAAGATGGAATCCTGCAACGGGTTACCCCGGCAACTGTTTCCATCACCGCAGCACTTCCTAAAACATTGATTCGTGGACAGATAGATTTGCACAAACTTTTCAAGGTGAGCGCTGAAGATGAACAGGAAAATGGACAGATGCAGGTCAAAGTGATGCAAACAAGTGCTTTCTCAGGCCCGGTCAAAATATTAAAAATTGAGCCGTCCACGGTCACCTTGATAGAAGAGAACTAGTAACGTATAATATTTTTTGTTTTTTTGAAAAGAATTTGGCATAAAGGTACTTATCCTCCTCGGGGGGTATTATACTGTGCGCTGGCTTACTGTTTTCTTCATCATTCAAGACTCGGGATTTTCGCTTACCTGATCTAGACTCTCGTCGTCATGACACAATGACGGCTACTAACACTCCCAAAAATATAAAATAATATGCGTAAACTATTCGGAACTGACGGTATAAGAGGGGTGGCCAACATCTACCCCATGACCACAGAAATTGCTATGCAGGTAGGGCGGGCAATTGCTTTTATCGTCAAGAATAAAAAAGGTCGGCATCGCATTGTTATAGGCAAAGATACCCGCGTATCCGGTTATATGATCGAAAATGCACTGGCAGCAGGTATCTGTTCCATGGGGGTCGATGTACTGCTCGTAGGGCCGTTGCCAACGCCTGGTATCGCATTTATTACAACTTCCATGCGAGCCGATGCCGGTGTGGTGATCTCCGCCTCTCACAATCCTTTTCAGGATAATGGGATTAAAATATTTTCCAGTGATGGGTTCAAATTACCTGACGAAGTGGAAGCGGATATTGAAGAGCTGATCTTCTCACAAAAAATGGCAACGTTACGACCAGTTGCTGAAGAAGTGGGGAAGGCCAGACGAATTGATGATGCCAAAGGTCGATATATCGTCTTCTTAAAAAATATTTTCCCTAAAAAACAGACCCTTGAGGGAATGCATATCGTGCTTGATTGTGCCCATGGTGCAACATACGGGGTCGCACCATATGTCCTTGAAGAATTAGGGGCAAAGGTGACAAGCCTTGGTGTGAGCCCAGACGGTAAAAATATCAATCACCAATGCGGCGCTCTGCACCCAGAATTGATGGCAGCAAAGGTGAAAGAGACCGGTGCTGATATCGGCCTTGCTTTGGACGGTGATGGTGACCGCTTGATAGTCTGTGATGAAAATGGAAAAGTTGTTGATGGTGATCACATCATGGCGATTTGTGCCAAAGATCTTATCAAACGAGGAAAGCTGAGAAAGAAAACCCTCGTTACCACCGTAATGTCCAATATGGGCCTTGAAATTGCCATGAAGGAGATGGGTGGAAAAATGGTGCGGACAAATGTCGGTGACCGCTATGTGGTTGAAGAGATGCGCAAGAACGGATATTCCTTTGGCGGGGAACAATCCGGTCATTTAGTCTTCCTTGATCATATAACAACAGGAGACGGCAATCTTGCTGCTCTTCGTTTATTGTCGATCATGAGGAAACGGAAGAAGAAGCTGTCTGAGCTGGCCACGGTGATGACTTCCTATCCTCAGGTGCTCAACAATGTCAGGACATCCTCTAAAATTGACCTTGAGAATTTTCCAAGTTTTCAAAAAGCAGTGATA
This sequence comes from Desulfocapsa sp., assembly GCA_022712895.1. GTDB lineage: Bacteria > Desulfobacterota > Desulfobulbia > Desulfobulbales > Desulfocapsaceae > Desulfocapsa. The sequence continues at coordinate 101,998 of JAFLJS010000051.1, read as the reverse complement.
AAAATGGAGAAGAAACTGGGTAAGAGTGGGCGGATACTTGTTCGGGCGTCAGGCACAGAGCCGGTGATCCGGGTGATGATTGAAGGGGAGAAGAAGAAAACTATTCGGGCCATGGCTAATGAGCTTGGCAAGATGATTGCTAAAGCTTGATTTCTATTTGATGACGCATGAAATTATCCAGTATCCAAGGGTCTGTAGGAGGCCGCCCCTGCGGGCGATTGTCCCCTTCGTTCGGAGGAATCAGAGGATGACGTTGTAGCAAAAATACCGTCCACAAGGGCGAGATCCTGTAATTATATACGGTTTCAGTATGTTACAAGGTTCACATGTTTGATGGCTGCGCTTTATTCGTAATCAGAGTTTTCTATAATACTGTTATGTGAGTGGAAGAAATGAACTTACCGAAACAAGCAAAATCGTTACAATCTCTTTTTTGGGACGTTACTTTCGATTCAATAGATTGGCAAAAGCACGCTCGGTTTGTAATTATAAGAGTTGTTTCCAGAGGAAATCTGCAAGATTGGGAAACATTAAAAGCAATTTACGGTAAAAATAAAATTAAACAAGAAGTAGTGCGCGCACGTAGTTTGGATCCCAAAACGCTTGCTTTCTTAAGCGTCTACTTCGGTATAGACAAAACATCCTTTCGATGCTGCAGCTAAAAACCATCCATCCCGATACCTTTGGCTTGCTCCAAAAGCTGTCAGCCGATGAATCCTTAAAAGCTTTTGCACTAGCAGGGGGAACTTCCCTGGCATTGCAACTGGGACACAGGATTTCCATCGATTTGGATTTTTTTTCCTTGCAAACATTTGACAGCAATGTACTGCTTGAACTACTTGGTGCACAATTTGACATAGAAAATGGTGCAACGGGAAAAAATTCTGCTGCACTGTTCATCAATTACAAAAAAACGAGTATAAAAACAGATTTTCTTCGTCATAATTATCCCCTTCTAAATCCTATAAATAAAGTAGAGGGAATCAATCTGTATTCCCTTGAAGATATAGTAGCAATGAAACTCAACGCCATTGCAAACAGGGGTGCCAAAAAAGACTTTTACGATATCTACTCATTGTTGGATCATTTCTCGATGAGCATGATGTTGACTTTCTTTAAAGAAAAATACTGTAAAATGAATTGCTTGACAGTTGCGAAGAGTCTTGCCTATTTTGATGATGCAGAGCTGGAGCCAGATCCTGTTACACTTTTAGGTATTTCATGGGAAGATGTAAAACTCCGTTTTGTACAAATAGTACCCACTATATGAAAACCGCAGATTTCTTCTTGGGTAAGTTGATTTCTCAACCTCTCCCCACCTACACATGTCTTGCTTGGCTTGAATATTCAGTTTTGCACAGCTATGGTAACTAAAAGGAAAGGATCTGTTAGGCGGGTGTCAGAACTTTTATACTTGACCTTTTACCCCACCTATCGACACTTCCTGCATTATTGAAATTACACGTTCGTCAAGGCAGGTACGTAGGAAAGTATTCATAGCTTGTTGCTCTCCCGTTTCATAAAAAGCCAACATAAGGTGATTAAATTCCAATTGGCGTTTTGCAGGAAGATTAATCGCAGGGTATCCTGCATCTAGCAGAATACCATTCATCATAAAACGTCCCATTCGTTTATTGACATCATAAAAAAACTGGTTTCGTGCCATTCCGAGGAACACCGAAATAGCATAGTCGTAAATATCTACTAATTTTTGTGATTCCAGTATCATTTCCTTAAATGAAGCCGGCAATTCCTGAGAAGCAGGCGGCATATATTGTGTTCCTGCGATGGTTACCCCACCTGTTCGAAACTGTCCCCATTCAAGAGCTTCATCTCTTGCTGCTATCGCATGAAGTTCGCATACTTTTTTAATAGATAACTCAAACTTACCATCACCCAGCCAGTTAAACATTGTCTTCCAGGCTTTTGACTGATTGAGAGCTATTTGCTGATCTTCAATTTTACGTCCACCAATCGTGATACCGTCGAGCAACGTTTGGATCTCAGGCAGGGTAAAGTTTATCCCTTCCAAGTTAACCGCATCGCAGACAAACTCAGACAACTGCCTTCGACCTAACATTAGAGCCTTGCCTCTGTTTGGGGCCATCTTCCAATAGTTGTCTTTCATACGATTCTACCCTCTGTCATAATAATAGAAGAAACAATTTATTCCATGGATATTCATTTAAGGGGAAGTAATGATTTTCTTGATCTTCGCTATATGTTCGCATAAATCCGAGTTCTTCAACATTTTTTTAACAACTCGTTGAACCGCACTACCGGCAGGACTGTATCCAGACATACCAAATTCTTGCCCCAATTCAATTAACGTGTCATTCCTTAAGGTTCTACAAAGGTAAATTGCTACATTTCGAGGTTCGTTTTCTTTGCCTCGTCGTCCTGTTAGCAATTCTTTTTTCCTTACACCATAATGCAGACAGACTGCATGTAGAATTTGTTTACGAGCGGGTGCAAGTTGGGCGGAATCAGGAACTTCCCGATGCCTTTTTTCTTCATGAAAGTCTTCTTTAATTCGAGAAATAAAACTTTCAGAGCCCAAGATAGCAGGCCATTTTTTTTTATTGAAAATGCCATTAATTTTATCTGAATTATCGTTATACATGAATTTAAGATACGCTTGACGAGAATCTGTTTTCTCCGAGAGCATGTTTAAGATAATTTCCTTATACAACCATTCTCCTTCCTGACGTGAGGCATGATAATCCAGATGGCTGGTCCAGCTATAATCTTCAAGCTGGCTGACCATACCAGCCCTTAATGGATTGTTATGGATATATCGTACAAGTTCCAGAAGATAATTGTTTTCTTCAACGAGGATAGATTTGAAACGTCCCCGGAAGAGCTGGCCTTCATATCCGTGAGTACTATTGTAACGTTGGGTATACACGCCATTCAAATGTCTCATGAATCTGGATAAATTGCCGAGTGGCGTTTGGAGTAATATGTGATAGTGATTATCCATTAAGCAATATGAACTAACTCTAACCGCCCAAAGTTTTGTGGCTTCTTGAAGTAGAGCAAGAAACATTTCATAATCTCTATGATTAGAAAAGATAGACTCACTTCGGCGTCCCCGGTTCATAACATGGTACCAGGCTCCGGGATATTCTATTCGCAGTGGTCGACTCATTTCCTGATGTTACCAGTGCCAAGTAAGAAAGTGAAGCTATAATGAGACTTGACCCCTCGTTGCCCCCTACTTGGTTCTATGCTAACTCGAACAGATTGAATTTGGAGGCTTTTTTGTCAAAAGTAATTACGGATTCACAACCTTGTTCTTTCGCAGAATGAGCAATTAAAAGATCTGAGAGATCATAGGTGTTTTCTTGCGCTACATGTGAGAATAGTTGTAATGCAGATTGGTGTTCAAAATTTAATATGGGCATTAGTAGTAGTTCGCTAATAGAGTCTAAGATGTCAGTTCTTGATATTTCGTAGACAGATTCCAGGATCCAGATTAGTTCAAGTATTACGAGCAATGGGACAAATAACTCTTTTTTATCTAATTCAGTTTTTTTGAAAAGATTATAAACTCTTTTGGTTTGTTGCTTGTCGTCTCCAACAAGAAAACGAATCAGGATATTTGTGTCTATTCCTTTCATGTAAATTTATCCTTCATTCTGTTTCTAATGGCCTTGTCTATGGCCTCAAGAGATACAGGCTTTCTGTTTGCTTTATGTAATTTGCAGAATATGTCATCTACCTTCTTTGAGATTGGCCTGATTGTGGCTTCTCTTTCTGCTGTAACAATAATTTCAATTTTATCGCCGGTATGTAATTTTAACGATTCTCTAATTTCTTTTGGAATTGTGAGTTGTCCTTTGGTCGTGAGCGTTGCTAGTGCCATGCTGTTCTCCTTACTTTACTTGTGCGCCTTACTTGACTGTAAGGGGTGCAGTGTTTGATGTCAAGGGCATTTGTCGGTAAATAACCAGTTAGTACAATTTTAGTAGTGCCATGGTAAGGCCTGACCCCATTTGATGACCCCTATTGTTAAAGAAATAGATGTCCCCGGAATTAGGAATTACCGAGAGATCAGGGGGGGGCGCTATTTCTGATTGTGATTGACAGCCACTCCAAATCTGATTATTATTTGGATAATTATTCTAATTGTATGAGGTGGTATAATGTATGCTAAAGACTGTTTATCAGCAACAATGCTTTCAAAAAAAACATCTGCAACCCTTGAAGCAATTGACAAGGGAGAGACAGACAAGTTCTTCATTCTAAAAAACAATAGACCAAAGGCGGTGCTTATGTCTATTGATGCCTATGAAGCCATGGAAGAAGAGATGGAGGATTTACGCCTCGCTACCTTGGCTTTAGCCCGTCTGGAAAGCTTCAAACCTGGAAAGGCACATACTCACACAGAAATGATGAAAAAGTTCAACACATGAGTTGGGCCATTATTTACCACCAGGACGTTGAGGGTGACCTGGAAAGCATCGGTCCATCGGCAGCTCGACGTATAATGCGTGCAATAGACAAAAAATTGACCACAGAACCTTTACAATTTGGTACTCCGCTTTCCGCAAATCTGGTTGGGTTTCGTAAACTCCGGATAGGCGACAACCGGGTAGTTTACCAGGTTGCTGAAGCAAAGGTCGTGGTTTTCGTGCTGGCTGTCGGTCCGCGTCGGGACAAAGAGATATACCGAATCGCAACCAAGCGAATCATGTAATTCCTGTACAGGCGTCAATGTCCGCATTGGGTGCACGCCTCACCAGGGCCTTACATGTGAAGGAAAGGGCATCAAGCCACCTGGTTTATAGAGTCGTCTGCCAAATATTCCTTCCACAGATTATTTGCTCTCAGTGTTCTCAAAGCCGACATATTTTCAGCGATATCTTTTCTCCACCAAGCTTCTGTAAACTTTAATCTTGATTGGATTACATATCGATGAGCACTCTCAATTTGACCTGAACCAATAGGTAAATCGTTTTTTATTGCAGTTTGGTAAACAAAATTCAGGGGACAAAAATCCGGGAACACGTTCCTGTTATTTCGCAGCGTGGTACCTCGTGGAAATAAGAAATAAGAGAAATGGTAACGTGTCCTCGGATTGTTCATGCAGAGTTGGATTAACAGGGCTTCAAACAACAAGGTGAAACCTGATACCACACCACTCCACGGCGGAGAGATTAAACGAACACACCCATCATCTCGTTTTATTCTAGGGACACGGGCGTGCAGGTAACACTCGTGTTGAAAAAAATTGAGATGGCGCCATGTGGTTGGTCTGCTTACTTTCATTATCTGCATAGTACGAAAGTGTTGAGCCGGGTCAAGTTGTTTACGGAGGAAAAGCGTACGTAAACATCTTCGTATACGCTATAAGGTTCGTACCCGAACAAGAGGGTATAGCCGTTTCTCAACGGATTTTCTTTACCGTCAACTTGGCTTGTATAAAGTTCCAACAAATGCAAAATGGAAACATGTGCAAGCCTTATAGTGAAGGACATCGGAAAGCCGTGTACGGCATAACCGTATGCACGGTTTGATGAGGGAGCATTGAGGATGAAAGGACTTTGGCACACGTAGTAGCCGCGTGCGGCGAGACGTTAATAAAAGAGCAGGAATAAACCTGCTGAATCAGTGCTCTACTCTACCCAGAATTTACGAATTATTCAGGAAGGAGTTTGTAATACACGCCCAATTTTTTTGCAGACTTTGCAAGAATGGCATCACAGGTTACGATTTTCAGATTCCCTTGGTTACTTAAGGCTAGATGTAATGTGTCTAAAGTTCGTAAAGGGGTGTTTCGAAGTGAAAGCCATTTCACAGCCTGGGTGAAATGGGTAGCAGTGAATGAAATGCGTTTAAAAAGCCCTGCTTTGCAATCGTCTGCAAATGCCTGTTCTATTATTCCTGCCTGAGCATCATCTAACTCTTTCATCCTTACAAGGCGTGATAATGCGGAAGCAAATTCTACATCAGTCAGATGACTGATAGCAACCGGAATTGTAATGGATAACAGAAAAATTTGAATTGATTGACTATGATGCTCTTCTCGATAGTAGGGCAAAATAGCACTGGTATCAAAATAAAACTGCTCCATATTTTACTCTTCATCTCTCATCTTTCGTATTAGTTGCACAGAAGATGTTTTAGCCGTGGGCAAATGTTTTCGAAATGCCGTTCTGTCAGAGAACTGAACGGTCTCTTCGTGATTGTTATTAGTAATTGCAGAAAGATTCGCCACAGGTTTATTTCTACGCGTAATAATAACCAGATCTCCGCCAACAACAGCATCAAGTAATCTGCTCATATCTTTTCTGGCTTGCTGGACTGTGACACGTTGCATGGAATCCTCCCGGATAAATCTATGGTCGTTACTTATGTTCCGTATTGCATGTCTTGTATTGTACATCTTCAAGTTGTACACGTCAAGAGGCGTAAAGAAATAGATGTCCCCGAATATTGGACTGGAAATATGGACTAAACTGTTGGCGAAAGGTTATGGTGGGACTTGACCCAATTATTTTGATTGTGGCTTCTCTTTCTGCTGTAACAATAATTTCAATTTTATCGCCGGTATGTAATTTTAACGATTCTCTAATTTTTTTTGGAATTGTGAGTTGTCCTTTGGTCGTGAGCGTTGCTAGTGCCATGCTGTCCTCCTTACTTTAAGTGTGGATCTTACTTGACTGTAAGGGGGTGTAGTTTTTGATGTCAAGGGCATTTGTCGGTAAATACCAGTTAGTACAATTTTAGTAGTGCCATAGTAAGACCTGACCCTTCGTTTTTTGACCCTTCGTTTTTCAAGTATAATTCGCCTGTCCCCTTGTTTCCCTTATTTCCTGAATTGTCACCTTGTTAAATTCCCACGGTGACAATTTCTGTCCCCTTTGCCAAACATTGTCACTCTCATCTCGATTTTCTTGTGTCGCTTTGTTATTGGCGGGAGCTAATTCTTGTTTTGCGAAACATTTCTCATGTCTCAATGTGATGTTATTAAAGGCAATGATGAATTTGATGCTCGCTGCCAGATAAAATGGCATGTATGCTGCATAGTCCGTGACATATGACGAGAAAGGAAACAAGTAGATTCCTTACAACAAACACATTCCTTATGGAGGGAAAAATGACACTCAAAAAACTAGTTATTAACCATGACCAAAAAGGTTTCACCCTGGTTGAATTGATGATTGTTGTTGCAATCATCGGTATTCTGGCGGCCATCGCCATTCCTCAGTTTGCTGCTTACCGTACCCGTGCCATCAATGCTTCAGCTAAAGCCGTTGCCAGTAATGCTAAAGGCACCCAGGCAGACTTGAATTCCGAGCTTGGCCGATTCGGTTGGACTGAAGCTTTACCGGCTACTTTGGCAGCCGGTACAGTAGGCCCAGGTGCCGCTGATTCCGGTGCCACCCCCGCTCTTGCTATTCCTGCAACTGCTGCTGTAGCTGGCTCAAGAATGAATGGAATTGGTATTGTGGCTATTAAGGATTTTTCTGTTCCTTTTGGCCTTGGTGCTAATATGGTTGCAGATGTTCGTGCTAGTGGAGTTACTGTTGGTGCCTGTCCTAATGGTGGTTGTTCTTATACTATTCATACTAAAGCCTCTCGTGGAGACACTGCTTATGCCGTAGATTCTGATATTAACAGTGTTCTTTTCAGTGTTAGTGATCCAAACTGGAAAACGGCTGGTGCTGGCTTGCAGGCAACTGCAGTTGTTGCTGTAGATAATGCTGATGATTTCACAGCAACCGATGGTGGTGGTGTACCTTTACCTAACTGGATAGCAATTCCATAAACAGCAGTTAAGCTAACTGATTGTTTGTCTAGTTGTTTAATGCTGAGCCTCACTCTCTACAGGGTGGGGCTCAGTTTTTTTGTTATCTGCTTAGTATTATAAAATGATGATATCCAGCCTGCTCTGTAACGATTTGTGCAAAAGTTTTGGCAAAAAGAGAACAAAGAAGCAGGTGCTTAAGGACCTTTCTTTTTCTGTTGCCAAAGAAGAAGTCTTTGGATTTCTTGGCCCCAACGGAGCCGGTAAATCCACCACCATCAAAATTATTCTTGGTTTTCTTCGTCCGGATAGTGGCTCTATTGAAGTTTCCGGAATTGGAGCCGGTCTGGGTGAGTATCGTCATTTGATTGGTTACCTGCCGGAATTACCATTTTTTTATAATCATCTTACTGCTCTGGAAACATTAATGATGTCCGGTAAACTGAGTGGGATGAAGCAAAAAGAAGTCAAGGACTCTGCCGCTCACTTGCTTGAGCGTTTAACACTTAGCCATGCCACCGGACAAAAGGTTGGTGGCTTCTCCAAAGGCATGAAACAGAGACTGGGGCTTGCCAATGCACTTATCCATGACCCGCCAATCCTTATCCTTGACGAGCCTATGAGCGGACTTGATCCGCTGGGCAGGTATCAGGTAAAACAACTTATCCGGGATCTTAAAGCCGAGGGGAAAACTGTATTCTTTAGTTCCCACATTTTAAGCGATATTGAAGAGCTTTGTGATCGCATTGCCATAATTCATACAGGAGAGCTTCTTTATAGTGGTTCTGTTGTCGATTTCGTTGCTGAAAACCAGAATCTGGAAGATAATTTTATAGATATTATTCGTCAGAAAGATGAGGCCTGCTGTGTTGATGCGTAATGTTAAGATCCTTGGCTTTGCCACATTCATTGAAGGAGGGCGGCACAAGGCTTTATGGACTATTGTTGCCTTTTCTGTTTTGTTGACTTTGGGTAATATTGTATTTACCACCATGTTTTCCTGGGATCTTGGCAAAGTTGCCATTGAGTTTGGTCTTTCGGCAATCTCTTTTTCCGGTTTGTTGCTGATCTTCTTTCTGGGCCTGAAAATAATGGCTGATGATCTGGAAAGAGGCCGCATTTACATGATCCTGTCCCGGCCTGTAAGCATTTCTGAATATATGGTGGGTAAATTTTTGGGCCTGGCTTTGATTCTACTGTTTGCCACTGTTATTCTTGGAATCAGCGCAGCTATCTCCATGTCTTTTGTTTTGGCAGAATATCCGGGTTTTGTTCCCCCTGGTTTTTCCTGGCAGATTTATCTTATGGCTTTAACCTGTCAATGGTTGGGCTTATTGGTTGTTCTGGCTATCTGTTTTTTCTGGTTCAGTTTTTCTTCCCACTCCTTTGTTGCCCTGATTTTTTCCGCATGTTCCTATCTGCTTGGACAGAATATGGAAACATTGCGTTATGTGATTGAAAAAAATCCCCAGGCAGGTTTTCTAACCGGACAGGAGTGGTTGGTAAGACTTGTGTCCTGGATTTTTCCAAATTTATCTTTGTTTGATAAAAAAACTGTGGCAGCCTATGGGCTTGCCTTTTCGTGGTTTGAGTTCAGCCTTATTGTTGTCTACGGTTGTTCTTATATTGGCTTGTTGCTTTTTTTCAGTGTTCTCCTGTTTAAACGTAAGGAACTGGCAGCATGAAAGCCTGGGGCAGTTGCAATAAAGTGTATCTCAGCTTATTTATTGTTTTTTTCCTTGTCTATGGTGCAGCCATCATTCAATTGGAAAGGGAAAGGAATTCTTTTTCGCACATAAATAAAAACAGGGGTGTATGGGATTTACCTCCACTTGTTTTGTCTGCTTTGAGTGGTGAATTTAAAGGCGTAGTTGCTAATATGTTGTTGCTTGAAGCAGGCGCTAGAACCGGGACGAAACTGGAACGAAAAGAAGATGGGGGCTATCTGGTTGCCCAAACTGCAAATAAATCTAATTGTAAAACAATTCATAAAATCTTGACTGCCGGGCAATTTCTTGACCCTCATTTCCAGCAGACCTATACGGTTGCTCAAGGCTGGTTACCCTGGGACTGCAATATGGTTGAAGAAACTATTTCGATCTTGCAAACAGCTATAAAACATCGCCCAGCGGATCTTTTTCCGGTTTCATTTATGTCTTTTGATTATTATTACTTCCTTAATGATCATGCTAAAGCCGGTAAAATACTTCTCCAGGCTGCCGATTCTATGGAAAATCCGCCATCTTATCTGGCTATTCTCGGCTCCAGGCTCATTAAAAAGGGTGGCCAGACAGAAGTCGGTATTGTAATGCTTAAATCTATTCTTGCCAATATGACGTCCGGTGAACCTGGATATGATGATGTAAATCAAAGGTTGCAGTCATTGCAGGCTGTGCTTATATTGGAAAAGGCAGTGAAAAAATATCATGAAAAATTTGGTAAATTGCCAGTTCGGCCTGAAGATCTTCTGTCTGAAAACATCTTATTATCCTTACCACAAAATCCTTATAATCTTTCTTTTTGCATAAATCAGAAAGGAGCGATCTTTTTTGATAGACCTGGTTGCCGAGCAGTTAAATAACATTCCAAAAGAACAGACAAGCAACAAACCAATGGGCACCGTTGCCCATAATTAGGCATTAAGTGCCAAAGAGTGTCATCCCGCCCCTGACGTGGTCGAGATAAAACGGACACTTTGCTAAGCTGCTTTCTTCAAAGCCATCATTTTTTCAAATTCTCTCGGACTGAGATAGCCGAGATAAGAATGGCGCCGTTTACTGTTGTAAAACATCTCGATATAATCAACGATGTCACGTCTTGCATCTTCTCTAGTTTTATACATTGAGGAAAAGACACGCTCCATTTTTAAACTTCCGAAAAAACTTTCTGCAACGCTATTATCCCAACAATTTCCTTTTCGACTCATGCTACTGAGCATATTATGTTTCTCGAGCATTCTCTGGAAATCATTACTGCAATATTGACTGCCACGATCCGAGTGAAATATCAGTCCTGGTGCTGGACGTCGTCGCCAAATAGCCATGTTCAGAGCATTCATTACAAGTTTCTTGGTGATCCTGTTGCTTATAGACCAGCCAACAACCTGACGTGAATACAAATCCAGAACAACAGCCAAATAGAGCCAGCCCTTTGAAGTCCATATATAGGTTATGTCACCACAATAAACACAATCAGGTTCATTCACCCTGAATTGACGATTCAATAAATTGGGAGCTACAGGCAATTTGTGTTTACTATCTGTTGTCACTTTGAATTTTTTGCGTCGTTTAACAGAAACACCCGCCAATGCCATCAGTGTAGCAGCTTTGGTGCGACCACATGATTCTCCTTGGGCCATTAATTCCTCAGAAATCCTGCGAGCACCATATGTCTCTCCTACCTCCCGATGAATACTTTTTACTTTAGGGATCAACCTCTCTCTTTCTTGTTGTCGTGGTGATCTACCACGGCTGCACCAGGAATAATATCCGCTTCTGGAGACTTGTAGCACTTTACACAATAGGGCAACTTTATAAGCCTTCTTCTGGGCATCTATAAATTGATACCTCAGCCCGATTCTTTCGCGAAGAAGGTGGCCGCCTTTTTTAGAATTTCTCGTTCCATTTTAAGGCGTTTGTTCTCTTTGCGAAGGTGATTCAACTCTGCCTTCATTGCTACTGCACTCCCCGTATCAGTTCCACACTTACCACCATCCTCACACTCTCGTTTCCAACGTCCATGTAAATTTGCATGAATACCCAAGTTCCTCGCTGCTTCAGAAATTCCGTACCCTTGTTTAAGGACGAGTTTTACGGCCTCGTCTTTGAATTCATCAGTAAATTTTCTTCTTTTCTTTTTCATCAAAACACCTCCTCCAAGGGATATAATTTCAATCTTAGAAAAGTGTCCACTATTTCCTTGCCATCTCAAATACAAATGGTGGTGGAAAACCTACTCAAAACTGGACATTAGTATACTAAGCCGTTTCCAGCGCCCTAGAACTGCCTATTACCCATAAATAGAACTGGACTGGTTAAGGTTCTTCTTCCAGCAATGCAAACCCCAGGCAGAGGGAATAGATGATACTAAACGTATGACTGAATGAGTCAAGCTATAACCACTCAAGTTTATAAACAATATCAATAATGGCAGTTTCTTTACCTTCTGATTGGGAGATAAGTTTTACAGCTACCAGAAACTTGTCGGGGTCAACAGGGTCAGGGGTATTAGAAAGGTAACATGCTGACAGCGAATTGTTTACCTTGTCTAATGCCGTGAGGACTGCGGGTGAAAAGTAGATCTGTGCCCCTGCGGAACAGGCCGTTAGGTCAATGGTTGTATCGGCTGTATTGTCAACACATGCGATCGCTGCCGGGGTGCATGTCAGGCTGGTTCCAATAAGTTGACTCAGAATTAGTTCTCCTGTACCCGCACTTCTTTCTATTTCACCCTGGTATCTCTTCTGTATACCTCCAGTCATTGATCCTGTGGAAACAATATACGAGGCAAGGGCTATGAGCACCATACTGAGTGAACCAAGTAACAAAACGGTTACCAGAGCGAAACCTTTTTCATTTGTTGTGTTGGTAGCATGTGTTAGAGCCATGTGTTTGGTTTCCCATTTATTTTTAGTATCTTCCATCTGTAATTGGTTGGGTTTGTTATGCCTGCCAAGGAAAAAACTATGCCATCGACGGTTAAATTAGGGGCTGAGCGTAAGGACCTGTTTTCTATACCAACTTGCATCAATAGGTACATGTCGATATTCTTTACTTGAGCCATGATATTGGAGGCAGTTGCCGGAAGGGCCGTTTGGCCAACTTCTGCAGCATCAAGCTGGTCTATACGGCTGTCAGTATTTGCGTCGAGATCGAAACGCACACGGAAATCAGCTACACAATTTACAAGGGTAGTGCCAGCAGCCGCTCCAACAGCTCTGGTGAGGTTCAGGGTGCCTGGGGCACAGGTTTCCAGGGGCTGGGCTGCACTAAGACTGTATTGAACCCTGGAACAGAATCCAGTGGCACAGTAGCTAGCGGGAGACGCAGCGGTATATGCAGTGGGGAAAGCAGTGTACAGAACACTCGTTCCAACGGCTTCTCCTGATTCTACAGCCGTCGGACAGTTGTAATTTGCTCCATTGGTATTGGCTATGTAATTTCTATCAACGTCTAGAAGGACTAGGTTTGTGTTGGTTGTATCTTCCCGTTGATCAACTGTCAAATCTGTGGCAGTTGTTATGGCACTGCCAACGGTGCAGTTCACCAGAGCCCATCCAAATGTGGTTTGATTGGTGTTCACCAGAGTTGAATGCAACTCAAGGACACGGTTGGCTGTAGCAAGGGTATCATCATAGATTATGGGAGGCGTTGTTTCATTAATGCCGATACCTGTTCCAACGTGTTGCATGTCAAGGCGGATCATTTCCATGGCAAGAAGGTTGTCGAGTTTTGTATCTTCGCTTGCAGATAATGCACTGATTCCACGGACAGTATTTGTGTATATGGGAATAGTAAGTGCTACAATTGAAGTCAAGATAACCATGGTTATCAGTATCTCAATAAGAGTGAATCCTTTAGAGTTCATCTGTTTCCCACCAAAGTTCTTGTGACATATGTTTTGTTTGCATTGGTCATACTGGCACTGGTCCATGTGATAGTAAAGATGACTGATTTGGCATTGCCAATGGGCAGGAGGTCCGCAACAACCTGGTTCACTGCGAATGTTATATCAAAACCGCCGCCGTGTCTGGTAACAGTAGAGTTCGTGGTACCATTTGGAATAATTGAATACGGTTGGTTGCGAGTATCGTTTACTAGTTCTTGTCCTAACTTTACAGCCTCTTGACGGATTACATTTTCGACGTTGCGGTCTTTGATACTTACTAGGGCAACGACACTTGCCAACATCATGACAGTGAGGAGCAGGATAGCGATCATGGCTTCAATTAAGGTGAATCCTTTAGCGTTACATAGCATCACAAGTATCCGGGTTAGGTGTTGTGTTAATTATTCCCAGTCTGATTCTCAGGTTGTTAATTGTAAGACAGGAATATTTTGTACCTGTTGGAGGGGGAGAGGCAACGCCATAATCGAGTCGTATGTTGCCGGTAGAACAAGTTCCCCTGGTTGATATGGTGAAAGGTGAACCGGTTACCAGGACGCTATTGTCTAGGTTTAAGGTACGTCCCGGAGTTGCTGCTCCAGCAGGGTCAATGAGAGTCGTAATCTGATTTGGCGCAACTGTCACTTGTATGGCCTGTTTTTCGGTAAATGCCTGCAGTCGCAGTCTTTTAAGGAAAAGAGAGGTGGATTGTAAATCGTTATTCACCGAGCTCACAGCCCTGGCGTGACGAGTGTTTACAGTGACCGCAGCCGAAACGATTCCAATGATGGCAACTACAACAATGAGTTCAATTAAGCTAAATCCTTCCGAATGAAGGTTTATCTTTCGATCCATAAAATTATTTCTCCTTTAAGACCGGAATGTGGCACGAAAGGTGGCGCTGATTCCGGTGGAATTCCTTTTGCCCAGTCAGTGGTTTTTGAAACCGGACCACCGCCGGGTGAAAAGGTGTCTTCATCCAAGTCAGCTTCTTCAATGTTACCACCGCTCAGTTGCATAAGTATGGATCCCGATGAAATAACGGGGATACGGTCGCCGCAACCATCAAACATGCTATGTCCAGTAAGACAGTTGATGCCCCATATCCGGGTTCGGCCACCAAAGTCGCAAGGGTCAGACGACGGTTGTGTGGTGGTGAAGAATACGATATTCGGGTCAATGGTATTCGGGTCAGTGATGGTTCGTTCACGTAAGTAGTCATCTCCCTTTGGTTCCAACTCATTTTCACTGATTACCCAGTTTACTTTGCTTTTAGCAAGGTCAGCGTCCAAAGTGGCACAGAGCAGGTCGCCAACCTTGGTTGCGGCGACCTGGTTAAAGCCGCCTGAACACGTTCCGCCAGCAATTAAACTGTTTAAACAATCGGTCATCTGTACGCCGTAGAGTCCTGTTAGCGGATTAGCGACTGAGCCGGGAGAGTCATCTTTAAAAAACCAGCGCCCGGAACCGAAATAGATAAAAGCTTCATTAAAACATTTGCTATAGATAATTTTAGTTGTGATTGCAGCATGGGGATCACTGTATACTTTGGTGATTTCCCAATTGATTTTTCCTTTATCGCTGATGGGGGGCTCGTCGTTGGGGGCGAGCACGACAACATCTCCAACCCAACCACTGGCATTTGAACCCGTGCTGACACCAAAAAAGATGGCTTCAGTATTTCCGTCATGATTATAGTCGATGCCGTTTGTGAATAGTCTACCACCAAAAGAGTTATTGAAGGAACTGAATTCCGGTGTCGCTGTAAATCCGGAGTCTTTATTGCCGTCAATTTTGTAAACATCTGTATCGTCGACAGTGAAATCGGCATTGGTATCAACCATCTTAAAATCGTCATCAACCTCAATGATGAACATTTTAAGATCCTTACCAACGGCATCGGCTTTATAATTTAACGGCCCACTGGTAAACATCACATACTGTTTGCCGCCTCTGTTAATAAAGGCAGGTCCGGAATAGGAGAATCCTAAACGTGGATGGCTATATTCCCAGAGGAATATAGGGTTATCCTTATCTGTGATGTCTATGGCATAATAAGAAGAATATCCGAGGCAGTTATCAGGGTTTGCTGGTGAACAGTCCGGGGGAACGATTTGTAGTGCGGCGCTGTCGCCATCGGTATCGATCGTACCGTCACCATCTGTATCTCCAAGCCATTCGTCTTTAGAGGTCGTGGAGCCTGTGGCCCCTCCAAAACGCATACCGCCAACGATGATTTTTTTGCTTCCGGTATCGATGAAATAAGGAGACAAGTCAATGGAGTAGATGTGCTTATAGTCTGGGTCCGCCAGGTATTTTAGGTAGGGCATGGTATTTTGTGGAATAAATGCCCAGAGTTCGTCGCCAATGGTGTTCTGTGTGCAGACTCCAGTCGCCTTGTCGCAGAGTCGAACGATTTGTTCGTCAGTCAGGCCATCTTTTCTGACAGCGCCAACATCAAAGGCGTGGAGCATACCATCATTTGATCCGGTGACAAGTAGAGAGCCTTCCGGATATGCAATAATCTGTGGGGTTGAATATATGATATCCCCAAGTTTCCAGATACTTCCGGCATTGTCAACCACACGGTTACGACAGGCGTCACCATTGTTTAAAGCGAATGTGTCGGAAACACCATGGGTATAGTCGATGAGGTTTTCTGCACGCTGTTGAAGTTCAGTTGCAGTTGGAGCGGCAGGGTCACTAAATGTGCCGAGGCAGTCAGAAGTGTCAGTGAGATCTAATTTTAAGAGACTGTCAAAATCTAAATAATTGGCAGTGGAAAATTCAAGCATTGATCCCGACTCATCGATTCCATAAATAACGCGTGGGATGGCAAAGCGATCTTTGAGGATCGTTCCACCTTCCCATATCTTAGTGATGTCATCAACGTCATCATAAGTGCCGAGCAAGGTATCAGACGATCCATCGATCAGCTGGGATGGGTCGTCGTGCAGACTGTAATAATCTATCTTTAAGTCTCCTTCGTCGTCAATTCTAAAAACGAGGGAATGGTCGTCGTGGACATCTAGATAGTAGGGGGCACCGTCCGGTGCAGTTGCATTATCTTCACGAATATTGGTAACTGAGCCATTATTGAAAAACCAGTAGGCATTTAAGGAACCGCTCCAGGCCAAAGTGTGAGAGGTTGCACCATCTAGAAATGTTTTTTCAGGGAAGAAAAGGGCCTGATGGATAACAGACCCGTCTGTAGCTCTTTCTGAAAGAACTGATAAAGAGGAACCAGCAGCTGTTTTTTTCAATATGGAAGAAAAGGCTTCAGCCAGTGATGCCTCTAGTTGGGCACCGTCATCTGCGGCGTAGGCTGTACCGTTTCCGTTGTCAGCTGTGTCCTGTAAGATTCCAGGTATTGTTGAGGTGCCGAAGGCCACAGTGTAGGTTTCGATATTCTGGTTGCCAGGCATGAGTGGATCACCTGTAAATGCATCCAGTTTTGTTCGCAGATCTCTGAAGTCAGGGGTGCCATCTTTATCCCAGTAGGCCCAGTAGGCAAGATCGTCGAGGATATCTTTACAGCTATTTGCAGTATCTCCAGTATCGCTACAATCTCCACCAGCTCCATCATTGTCATAGTCTACAGTATCAGGTACTCCGCCAGCTCCTGTGGAGTCATAAAAATCAGGAACGTAGTCGTCCCTATATGGTGCGCCATCAGTAAAAAGTAAAACAAAGGATTTGGCACAGCGAACAGTCTCGCCATACTCTTCATAATAATATGGATCCCAAAGATGATTGTTGGTTACGGTGTCAAAAGGTTGGTCGGGATCATAAGTTTTGTATGTGTATGTTGTGCCTATGGTTGGTTTATCATCATAATATGGATCTTCTTGTTTAAAATACCTTATTATTTCGTAGTAGTTTTCTGCAAGGGGGGTGGTTCCCCATACCAAAGGATAATGTTCAATGGCATCTATAATAGCTGATGTTGCAGTTTTTATAGGTGTATCCACTGTGCGAAATGTAGAGGGGTCTTTGATAAATGGATTTTCCGGGATATCCATACTTAAAGTACCACCATGTGCCCATTCACCATTGTAAATGTCACTATCTTTCTGGTAGCGATAGAAGCTAAGTCCTAGGCGTACATCTTCTTCTAGCTCCTGGAGGAGACCGACTGGTTCTTCTTCAACGATAAGTGCTATGTTGTAAGCAGTGGAACTGATAGTCACGTATCCTACGTTTTCGTTGCCGTGAGATGTGTCAGCGTTAACCGAGGTTTCTTCTTCCACAAATATTTCGACCGAGGTAGAGCTAAATGACTTGTAGCGTAGGGTGGCCGGGTCTGTGTCGTTGCTGGTTTGCATACTGGCCAGGAACGTTGGTGATTGTTTTGTTGTACCAAAAGATATGGTTTTCCAGGCTTCAGTGACATCTGTAACTGTACCCACTTCGAAATTAAGGAGTCCAACATCGTATGTTCCCTGCTCCAGGGCCAGGTAAGCCACAGTTTCATTTACGTGAGCTCCACCTGCTTCTTCCTCCTGAAGCCTCAGGTCAAAAGACCCGTCAGCAGCCGTGTTTTTATGGCGAGTTGTTACCGTGTCGTCGCCGTTATTGCTATTCACAGTGCTCAGGATTACTGGCTGGGAAGCAAATCCAAGTGGTACGATAGCAGTCCATGAGTCGTCAACTGATTCTGTGCCGGCAACGAGTTGTTGGCTGTTTTCAAGGGTATAGCTTCCTGCCTCAACAACAATATACGAAATATCTTCGTTGGTGTGATTTGCATCTTTGTACTCCCACTCTTCAAGGCGAATGTCAAAAGAGTCGGTTTGTAGATTGTTTACTCTGACTACTGATGGGTCTCCTCCGTTGTACGAAAGCGGTGTGGCGACAACAACGGGATTTGTGTAATCGGTTTTTATTAAGGATACAGTTTTCCAACTATTGGCCCCCGCATCTGCAGAAAAGCTGCTGATGAATCCGGTTTCTCCTATCACTGTACCGTTTTCGTCAACGATAAGATTTGTGCTTTGATTGGAAATCTTGGCGTATGGATCATACAGTGCCAGAGTTGCACCACTTTCAGCAGGGCTCCAGACTGTGAATAGGGAATCCGCGGGAAAGGGTGATTGGTCTTGTGATGAGCTATATGATTTACAAATAGAACCGTCACTTCTTTCGTTATTGCCGACAATTTTCCACTCAAGATCTGTCGGGTCGTTTGTAAGGTAATCATAGCCGGCACGGCTTTCGACTTTTCCACCAATCATAACCTGTCTGGCAGCATCGATTCGTCTCGTTACGATCCAATTTAGAAAGTTACCACTCCAGCAATTATTGCCAAGTCCGAGTGTGCATGCTGAGTCTTCAATAAAGGCTCCTGTTGCGGCGGTATCAACCGCAACGTTATATGGCATACCTGCTACGCCTGAAAATGGGGTAGAGTCGACAACAATTGTAGCGTCGTAGTTGTATGTCTTCGTTGAATCAAACATTCCGTAGTATGTGGTGTTTGAGTCAAAGGTGGTGTCTGTACTCCCGCACCTGTATCCAGTTGTTCTACCAAGTGGGTTTTTCATGCTTCCAGAGTTGTCGAGCATGAACATGACATTTGGTCTGAGTTTGCTGCTGAGAAAAGGAGGAACGGCATGGTAGTCATCACATCCTTCTGCCATAGCTCCAGATGATGGGAGGAGACTTCCAGCAAAAACAGCGAGGATTGTAAGGAAAAAATAGAAAGGCTGCTTACGAACTTGCGAATGCTTTAAGAGAGCTTTTGACATGTTCTGTTTCTCCAGAAATGAATCAGATAGAAAATGGTGTCCGTTTGAGTATATAATATAAGTATATGTGTGCCACATGCATATTTTGTTCCATACCCATCATGGAAGGAAGATGGCGAGCTAATACCCCGTGTATAGAATGTATTACTTGTTTGCCCAAAAAAGAAGGACTGTTTTTTTGGTGTGTTGTGTTAAATAATTAGACAATACAGGCTGCCATTGTAAACTTTTTTTATAATGGCAGGCCGGACTGAAAGGTCACGAAATAGAACCTAAAAGATATAAATTACGACCGATATAAGAGTTTTGCTTTGTGTTAATCAGGAGACAACCTCAAACCCAATCTTCACAATAGCCTCTTTCACCACACTCGAATCCACATCCCCATCATAACTCGCTTCATTCTTCTCAAGATTCACATCCACATTCGTAACCCCATCGATTTTTTCCAGAGCTTTTTTAGTAGAAGCGACGCAGTGCGGACAGCTCATTCCCTTAATTGATACTGTTGCCATTGTATTTCTCAGTGGTTGAATTATTGTTTGCTGCATACATTTATATATTTATTCATTCCTGATAGGATTTCATGGGATGTTAGCATATTAAGGGCGTGAAAACGATGAAAGAACTTAAATTGTCAGTTAAAGGCATGCATTGCGCTGCCTGTTCCAGCCGTATTGAAAAAGTGGTTGGTGGCATGGAAGGTGTTGAAAAGGCATCTGTCAATCTTGCTACAGAAACTATGGAACTGCAGTGGGATGACGGCGCTCATAGCTTTGACGATATCGCCGAACGTGTCAGTGGCATGGGCTT
Source organism: Desulfocapsa sp. (assembly GCA_022712895.1). Taxonomy (GTDB): domain Bacteria; phylum Desulfobacterota; class Desulfobulbia; order Desulfobulbales; family Desulfocapsaceae; genus Desulfocapsa. The sequence goes on along the minus strand of JAFLJS010000051.1, from coordinate 82,078 downwards.
TGGGCTCGAATCCATCAGTGCCCAGCAGGATCTGTTTGAGAAAAATCGGGCGGAGACTGTTCGTCGTCTGGCTCTCATGAAGCAAAAGCTGATCTACTCCATGTTACTGGCCATTCCTCTCTTTGGCGTTTCCATGGGGGAGATGTTGGGTCTTCCCCTTCCTGAAATCATTAATCCCCATATGCATCCTGCCAATTTTGCCCTAATTCAGTTTGTACTGGTTGCAGTCATCATGTTTCTTGGGCGGAATTTTTATCTTAACGGTATTCCGGCACTTATCAGGGGTGTTCCCAATATGGATTCCCTGATTGCTGTGGGTACAGGTGCGGCCTTTATCTATTCTACCTGGAACCTGGTCGAGATCTTGCTGGGAATTAACGTGCAGATGAAAGTCATGGATCTTTATTTTGAGTCAGCAGGTGTGCTGATTGCCCTTGTCTCTTTGGGGAAATATATGGAGACCCGTTCAAAATCGCATACTTCCGATGCCATCGTCAAGCTTATGCAGCTTACTCCTGAAACGGCAACCATACTGATTGGTGACAATCAGGAACAAAAAGATATCTCGGCTGAAGAAATTAAAGCGGATGATATCCTTCTGGTACGTCCAGGTGACAGAATCCCTGTTGATGGCATAATTATTCAAGGGCACAGTGTGATTGATGAGTCCATGCTTACAGGAGAAAGTATTCCGGTGAGTAAGGAAAAAAACGATACTGTGATTGGTGGAACACTAAATAAAAACGGAGTATTGCATGTGCAGGCGCAGCAGGTTGGTGCCGATACCATGCTTTCACGAATTGTTCGTCTGGTGCAGGATGCCCAGGGCTCAAAAGCACCAATTGCTGGTATGGCTGATCGCATAAGTCTCTATTTTGTCCCGGTTGTGATGTGTTTTGCGGTACTGACTGGCTTTGCCTGGTATTTTATAGGGGACGCAGATTTTTCAAGTTCCCTCCGGTTTTTTATCGCTGTTCTGGTTATAGCCTGTCCCTGTGCCATGGGACTTGCAACACCAACTTCCATTATGGTGGGAACAGGTAGGGGCGCACAGCTTGGTGTCCTTGTGAAAAGCGGTGAGGCATTGGAACTTGCTGAAAAGATAGAAGTACTCGTTTTTGATAAAACAGGAACACTCACCTATGGAAAACCAGAACTCACTGATTTGCTGGTAGTTGATGCGCAAACAGACCCTGATTCATTACTCTTTTTGGTGGCGTCCTGTGAGCAGAACTCCGAACATCCGTTGGCAGAGGCACTGGTCGCGGATGCGGCAAGGAAAAATTTGCAACTGGTACAGCCGGATTCTTTTGAAGCTGTACAGGGAAAAGGACTAGAAGGGCAGGTCGAAGGTAAGAAGATCCTCTTTGGCAATAAGCAGTTGCTGGAGGAGCAGGGTGTCTCTGTCAGTCAGTTTGATGAGCATGTGAATACGCTCTCCGCTCAGGGAAAAACAGTTCTTTTTCTGGCTGTTGATAATGCTTTTGCTGCAATTTTCGCTGTCGCAGATACCTTGAAAACAGAAGTTCCTGAAGCGATTCAAAAGATGCAAAAAATGGGGCTGCGTCTTATTATGCTGACCGGCGATCAGCAAATAACGGCCAATGCCATAGCTGCACAGGCGGGAATTGAAGAAGTTATCGCTGAAGTACTGCCGGAGAAAAAATCCGAGGTTATTAAAAGACTACAGGCTGAAGGACTCAGCGTGGCCATGGTGGGAGACGGTATAAATGATGCTCCGGCTCTTGCCCTTGCAGATGTAGGGATTGCCATGGGAACAGGCATCGATATTGCCATTGAGTCTGGTGATATTGTCATAATGAAAGGGAATCTTGATGGAGTAATCACTGCGCTTTCCTTGTCGCGTGCGGTGATGAAAAATATTCGGCAGAATTTGTTCTGGGCTTTTGGCTACAATGTTGTCGGAATTCCGGTGGCCGCAGGACTGTTGACGCTCTTTGGCGGGCCTGCTCTGAATCCTATGATTGCCGGTGGAGCCATGGCTCTCAGTTCTGTATCAGTGGTAACTAACGCCCTACGTCTTCGTTTTTTCAAGTAGGGATACTCCTGAAAACGCGATAGGAATGGCTCCATAGCCTTGTGCAATTTTGAATCGATATTGCATTCGCAGCTTTTATTATATCGGTACAATTTCCCTTGACATTTCCCCCCACAGATTTATATATGTACGGGTTTAACTGAATGCTTGTTCATTTTATCGTTGCTCGTACTTTTTCGGGTAATGAATATAGAAAATTAACTAAAGGTGAATCATTATGGCTTCAAAATTAGTTGCACCACATGGTGGAAAAGGTCTTGTTTGCGCACTTCTTGAAGGTGACGCATGTGCTGCTGAGCTTGAGAAAGCAAAAGGTCTGAAACAAATCGAAATTTCTGATCGTGCTAAAGGCGATCTCATTATGATGGGAATTGGTGGTTTTTCTCCTCTTACCGGTTTTATGACCAAAGCTGATTGGAAAGGTGTTTGTGAGACTTTTCAAATGGCTGACGGAACCTTCTGGCCTGTACCCATAACCCTCGATGTTGATTCTTCTGAAGGCATCAGCGTTGGTGATGATATTGCTCTCGTTAAAGATGGCGAAGTTTTTGCCACCATGAATGTTACCGAAACTTTCGCAATGAGCGATGATGACAAAAAATGGGAATGTGAGAAAGTTTTCATGGGCGAAGGCGAAGAATCCGTAGACGGAAACTTCTGGAAAATCGCTCCTGAAGATCATCCTGGTGTTATCATGGTTCAGGCTCAGAAAGACGTCAATATCGCTGGTCCTGTTAAAGTCCTCTCTCAAGGCGAGTATCCTAAAGAATACCCGGGAGTATATCTTACCCCTGCTGAGACCCGTGCAATGTTTGACGAGCGTGGATGGGCCAACGTTGCTGCACTTCAGCTTCGTAACCCAATGCATCGTTCCCATGAGTTCCTTGCCAAGATTGCTGTTGAAGTATGTGACGGTGTTCTTATTCACTCTCTTATCGGTAACCTCAAGCCAGGCGACATCCCAGCACCTACCCGTGTTAAGGCCATCGACATCCTGATTGAAAACTATTTCGTTAAAGAGAACGTAATCAACGCCGGATATCCTCTTGATATGCGTTATGCCGGTCCTCGTGAAGGTCTCCTTCATGCTACCTTCCGTCAGAACTACGGAGTTAACAGCATGCTGATCGGTCGTGATCACGCTGGTGTTGGTGACTTTTATGGTCTCTTCGAAGCTCAGGACATTTTTGATCGTATCCCAGAGACTGGTGATGAGTCAAAAGATCTCCTTTGCAAGCCAATGAAGATCGATTGGACCTTCTACTGCTCTGAGTGTGATGGAATGGCTTCTCTTCGTACCTGTTGTCATGACAAAGAGTCCCGCGTAATCCTTTCCGGTACCAAGCTCCGTAAGGCGCTTTCTGAAGGTGCTGAGATTGTTGATCACTTTGGTCGTGAGGAAGTTCTTGATCACCTCAAAGAGTACTATGCAGGTCTGACTGAGAAAGTTGAAGTGAAGATGCAGGGTGCTGCTTCTGGCGATACCATGTAAATTGCCTGCTTTGATTTTGTTGTAAGTCTGTTTAAGGGGGAACGCTGCCATTTTGGGTGCGTTTCCCCTTTTTTGTTGTTGGGTCTGAAAAGAAATCTTCACCTTCTTCGTTGCTGCAAATTCAAAATCATTGCGACGTGCCCAGTGTACGCCGAAATGATTTTGAATTTACGCGCCTCGAATGTAAAGTTTTTTCAAACCAAACCATGGAACCATTTCACTATTTTTAAAAACTATGTCTAATCAAACTCTAACGGTAGGCCTTGGTGATCGCAGTTATCCAATTTTCATAGAAGACGGGATATTGGTAAACGTTGGTGCTGATCTTGCAAAACGTAATATCGCAACCCGTTTCGCTGTTATTGCAGACGACCATGTGGCATCGCTTTACGGCTCAACACTGATGAAGTCTCTGGAGGAAGCTGGAGTAACAGCCGAGCTGATAACTTTCCCTCGCGGCGAAGCGTCAAAAAACCTGAAAGTCTTTGCGGAGCTCTCCTCAAAACTTGCCCAAATAGGACTTGATCGCAGTTCTGGAATCATAGCCCTTGGTGGTGGTGTTACTGGAGATCTTGCCGGATTTTTAGCTGCAAGCTATATGAGGGGTATTCCTTTTGTGCAGGTGCCCACCACTTTGCTCTCACAGGTTGACAGTTCAGTGGGTGGAAAGACAGGTGTGGATCTTCCCGAAGGAAAAAATCTGGTAGGTGCTTTTTATCAGCCCAAAGCAGTGTATATTGATACAGCAGTACTTAGTACCTTGCCACCCGATGAGTACTTAGGCGGCATAGCTGAGGTGATTAAGTACGGAGTTATCTGGGATCTCGATTTTTACTGTTTTCTCGAACGAAATCTTGACGCTATTCTTGCCTTGCAGCCCTCTATTGTTCAGGAGATGATCACCATCTGTTGCCGAACGAAGGCTGCTGTGGTGGCAGAAGATGAACGGGAGTTAGATCTCAGGCGAATTTTGAACTTTGGCCATACCATAGGCCACGCCGTGGAAGCTGCTTCAGATTTTAAATTGATTCATGGGCACGCTGTGGCCATAGGTATGGTAGCTGCCCTTCGCCTTGCAGTATCTTCAGGATTATGCAAACGAAAAGAAGCTGGCAGAGTTGCAACGCTGATTCATGCTTTTGGTTTGCCAACAGAAATTCCTGTGGATATGGACAGAGAACGTATCAAGAGCTATATTAAGACAGATAAGAAATCCATTTCCGGTTCTGTTTTTTATGTATTGCCAACAACCATCGGTAAGGTAATTATTTCAAACGAAATAACCGAAGAGCAGATTGATGAAGTTTTAAAACAATAGCAGCGAATTATACTGAAAACGGAATACTATCCCCTATGCCCATATACGAATTCTATTGTGACCACTGTAACGTACTCTTTAACTTCCTCTCAAGTCGTATTGACACCAGCACCAGACCCGACTGTCCTCGCTGTGGGGAAAAAGAGATACGTCGTCAAATATCCACTTTCGCCACCATAGGAAAGACTGAAGAAGGCGGGAGCGCCCCCATGGAAGGAATGGATGAGGCAAAAATGGAAGAGGCTTTTGGTTCACTCATGGCAGAGGCGGATGGGCTGAATGAGGAGAATCCAAAACAGATGGCTATGCTTATGCGGAAATTCACCAAAAAAACCGGAATGCATTTGGGCGACACCATGGAAGAAGCCATCTCGAGAATGGAAAAAGGCGAAGATCCTAATCTGATAGAAAAAGAATTGGGTAATAGTCTAGAGGGTGATGATCTTTTTTCTTTTGATGGCACGAAACAACAAGTGCTGTCAAAGAAAAAGACTCCAGGTCGTGATGAAAAGTTATATAGATTGTAGGGGCGAGCGAGCTCCTACCTTGAAATATATTGTTTTTCTGTCGCTCGCTCGTGGTTTTTTAGCTTATTTCGTAATTTTTTAACTTTTCCCACAAATTCTTTCTGCTGATTCCCAGCAGCTCCGCCGTTTTCGTGCGGTTCCCCTGGCAGTGGTTCAATGCCTTTTTCAGGCAGGCCCTTTCTGCTGTTGCCATATTGTCAGAAAGTTTAAAACCGATATCGATTTTCGGCTTCACCTGGCAAAGCTCAGTCGGCAAATCCTCAGTGCCAATGACAGGGCCACTGCTCAGCACTGTAGCTCTTTCCATGAGATTATGAAGTTCCCGTGCATTTCCAGGAAAATTGTAGGATTCAAGACAGGCTAATGCGTCATTGGATATGGAGAAGGCTTTGCTGTAAGGCGAGCTGAATTCTTTTAGAAAATGAAGGCAAAGGTCATGGATATCTTCTTTATGTTCACGTAAAGGGGGCATTATGATAGGAATTACCTTTAAGCGAAAGAGAAGGTCTTGTCGAAACCGTCCTTCATTTACTTCAACTTGTAAATCCTTTGATGTGCAAGCCAGTACCCGTACATCAGCACTGATGGTTTTACTTCCTCCCACTCGTTCAAACGAGCCTTCCTGGAGTACTCGTAATAGTTTAGCCTGTAGGGGCCCCGGTAGATCGCCAAGCTCGTCAAGGAGTAATGTTCCATTGTCAGCAAGTTCAAATTTTCCCTTTCGTTTTTGATCTGCTCCAGTGAATGCACCTCGTTCATGGCCAAAAAGCTCAGATTCCATAAGGCCTTCCGGGATCGCAGCACAGTTAATCGAAACAAAGGCCTTGTCTTTACGAAGACTTCTTTTATGAATGCTGCGGGCAGCAAGCTCTTTGCCGGTACCAGATTCCCCGGTAATCAGGATTGTTGCATTGGTGGGGGCAACCTGCTCAATTATGGCAAAAACCTGTTCCATTGCTGGGCTTTTCCCCACAAGGTCGCTTTTGCGCAGTTCACAGTTTTCTTCAAGGGTTTTACATCTTGCCTTAACCGTCTGCATATCAAAAAGCCGATTGCAACGAATAATCAGATCATCCATATCAAAAGGCTTGAGGATATATTCGGAGGCTCCTCGTTTCATACAGTCCAGCGCGTCATCAATGGACCCGTAGGCTGTCATGATGATCACATCAGTTTCCGGACTCAGTTCTTTAACTTTTTGCAGAAGATTGAGGCCATCCATGCCTGGCATACGGATATCTGAAATAACCAGTTGGTAGTCGTGTTTTTCGAGGAGTTTAACACCTTCCAGGCCATTCTCTACTTCGTCAACCTGCCATCCGAAATGTTTCAATTTGTCGTAGACGGAGATTCGCATTATCTCGTCATCTTCAGCAAGAAGTATTCTAGCCATTCTGTTCCTCTATCTCGTTAGTAGCCAAAATTTTTGCAGGAATAATCACAGTGAACTCGGTACCAATTCCGGCGACACTTTCCACAGAAATCGATCCGTTCATCTGGTCAATAAGCGAGTAGGTGACTGAAAGGCCAAGCCCGGTACCAACCCCAACATCTTTTGTGGTGAAAAAGGGATCAAAGATGTGCGCCATATCTTCTTTAGCAATGCCAATACCGGTGTCTTTAAAACGGAAATGAAGCTTGCTGTCAATAAGTTTCGAGTCAATACTCAGGGTACCGCCGTTAGGCATAGCCTGAATACCATTGAGACCCAGGTTGATGAAGATCTGTTTGAGAGCCTCTGCGTCAACATAATACTCCTGCTCTAATTTGTAATCCTGCTCAATGGTAATTCCCTTCAATTTGTAAGAAAGAAGTTCCAGGCATTCGCTTAATAGTTCGCCAACCTCTATCTTTCTGTACTGCAGAGTCTCCTGTCTGCCAAAGTTAAGGAGTTGACGCATGGTGTGCTCGATACGTTTCAGCCCCTTGTCAATGAGAGGCAGATATCGTTCCTGCATTTCAAGATCTTGTGGATTTTCGCGAAGAGATTTTACTAAATTGAGCATACCGCCCAAAGGATTGTTAACTTCATGGGCAATGCCTGCTGACAGGATTCCCATGGAGGCCATCTTTTCGTTGAGCCATGCTTGTCTGCGAGTGCTGTCCAGCTCTGTTCTTGACTGGGTGAGTCGTTTACAGAGTTCAACAAATTGCTCACTCAAATCAGCAATTTCATCATTCCCTGTGAGAAGTAATGATTGGTCCGGTTCTGTTTCGGGGAAAGCGGTCATCGCAGTTGAGAGCCGCTCAAGTCTGCTTACCACCAAGGTGTTGAACATGATGAGCAAAGTGATAGAAACCAAAACAAAACTGACTATCCCGATAAATAACAGGGAACGGTTGTTGACCCGCATTTTTTCATCTGCCCAGGCGATTGGGATGGTGATTGAGAGAGCACCTCTGATATCTCCTTGGCTGTATCCGTGCCTTGCGTGGCATCCTAGACAGGAATCTTTGACGTCAAGAGGGGCGAGATAACGAACCACTCTGCCCTCTGGAGAATCGGTGATCTCAATGGATTCTGCAAGGCCATGTTCAAAGTCAATCATACACTCCTTTTCGTATTGGTCAGGGTTGTTGGCAGGGTTGATTGGTTTAAGGCTGGTGACCCGAAAACTGCCAAGACCTTTCTCGATGGAATATTCAGAAAGTTCTCTGGTAACCATGGCCGGGTTTCGCATCACGTATTCATTACCATACTGATCCCAAATACTTGGCAGGTCAAGGAAGGGGTTGGAATCAACGCTGTCTGTGCGCATAACAAAAAGACCGTTATGTTCCGAAACCCACTGTCTGGTTATGAGTATTTGACTGTATAGCATTCGGGCCTGTTGTTTGGCATGCATGATGATCAGTTCATTGTCAACGATGGAAGTTCTGTACAGAAAAACTAGGTAGGAGACCGAAATAATGGCGCCAATGGCCACAATGAATTTTCCGCGAAGGGAGAATTTAGAGTCTATCCAAGTGCGTGTGGATGAGAATATCATGGAGCGCGTTTGCCTCCCGGCGGTAGTTAGGGTCAGGGGGGGGAGAGTGGTGCTACCAAAGGGTAACATTGTTCTTATTGTATGTCTAATTATATCTTGATTTAGCTATTTAACTAAATGATGACGGTTGCTAGTTGTGTTACCTCAAGGTATCGTTTTTTTTAGTTTGTGTAACCAAACGGTATCGTGTGATGAGTTTGCGTTTCCTATCTGCCGGATATAGCGTTGTTCGGAGAGGTGGTACAGATGTTGCTACTCTGAGAGAGTTGAAAATAGATTTGACTTCCTGATTTTTTAAATGATAGGCTTAATATAATTATTTTTTTAAGGCTATCATTTTTGTCAGGGAAGCAAAACATTAACTAGTTAAGTGGAGGAGTCAGGTGGAGAAGAAGTATAAATCAAGTTACTTTGCACATGTGCTGAAACTGGCGGTGATATTGGTTGTTGCCGGTGGCTTAGGGATATTTGCCAGGGGGATATTTCTCCCTGAAACCATGGGCCAGTATGGACATTACCGTGGAAGTGATATCCAGGATCAGCGCGATGTCGCTATTCGGAATCAAACCAACGATGCCTGTTTTGAATGCCATCGTCCCATTCGACTGATTCATAAAGCTGGAGTTCATAAAACTGTTTCCTGTGAAGTGTGTCATGGCCCTTATGCCGATCACGTAAAGGATGGCAAGGTCATAGGCAAGCTTCCAGTAAAACGTGGAATGGAAATCAAAGAGCTTTGTCTCCGCTGTCATAACAAAGTCATCAAGGCTCGTCCAGAGACAGTTATTAAGGTTGTAGCCATGCCACAGCATCTTGAAGAGAAAAAAGTGCAGATTACCCATAATTGCAACCAGTGTCATATGGTTCACGATCCACTTCTATGGGTACGGGCAGCTTATGAGATGGCGGGTGTGCCCATGAAGGAGGAGAAGAAGTAATGGAAGATATGAAACAATTACAGGAAGAGATTCACAGAGATCGACGTGGATTCTTGAAAAAAGTTCTGGCCGGAACCATTGGCGGCTCACTCCTTATGGTCTATTCTGCCAGTGGAAGGGAAATAGCCGAACAGATTCCAGGAATGCGTGAGGAAGATACGGTTTTCACAAAGAAAAACTTTATTTTTATCGTGGATATTACACGTTGCATCGGATGCGGTTCCTGCTGCATAGCTGATAAGAATGAATACAATGTACCGGATGGAAATTATCGTACCTGGGTAGAGCGTTATATCATTGATGATCATGACGAAGTGTTTGTTGATTCTCCTAATGGCGGCCTTGACGGCTATACCAAGCCTCGTACTGATATTCCATACCCCGTACGTGATACTTTCTTTGTTCCAAAGCTCTGTAATATGTGTGAAAAACCATCTTGTACGCAGGTTTGTCCGGTTGGTGCAACATACAAATCAGAAGACGGATTTGTTCTTATTGATGAGAAGCGTTGTGTTGGTTGTGGCTACTGTATCCAGGCTTGTCCCTATTCAGTCCGCTTCCTTCATCCCGTAACTAAAACAGCATCCAAGTGCACCTGGTGTTACCACCGTGTTCGTGACGGCTTATTGCCGGCGTGTGTCAGTGTCTGTCCGGTACAGGCCAGAAAATTTGGTGATCTGAATGACAAGACATCTGAGGTGTACAAGATTATGCGCGAGCCTCATATTATTTCCGTGTTGAAACCGGGCATGGGGAACGAGCCGCAGCTTCACTATCTTGGCTTAAGAAGGGAGGTGGTCTAATGAGTGCTGTAGCAGCCAGCGGTGAGTCACTCGCCGCGATTTCAAACTTTGTTTTTCCAAATGATCTTCATGTTCATTGGAGCCTGATGATCGTACTTTATCCATACATTACAGGTCTTGTGGCGGGGGCATTTATTGTGTCTTCCCTTTACCATGTATTTCACATTAAATCCTTAAAACCAGTGGCACAGTTTTCCTTGCTTTTTGCCCTGGCATTTTTGATCTGTGCAACATGGCCCCTGATGAACCACCTTGGTCATCCGGAAAGGGCGATGTCCATGATGCTGACTCCAAACCCAACTTCTGCCATGGCAGGTTTTGGTTATATCTATTCGGCATATTTTATTGTTCTGCTTCTGGAAATCATCTTTATTTTCAGACCAACGGTTGTTGCCCTTGGGGCAAAGGCCACCGGTTTCATGAAGACTGTTTATACTATTCTTGCCATCGGTTCTGACAATGTCTCAGCAAAAGCGTTGAAGCTTGATCATAAAATAATCAGCTTTCTTGCTGCCATTGGTATCCCCATGGCCTGTGTGCTGCACGGCTATGTTGGTTTTATCTTTGGCGGAATTAAAGCCAATCCTCTGTGGGCAACACCACTAATGCCCCTTATCTTTTTACTTTCCGCCTGTGTTTCAGGAATTGCCGGTATTATTCTTACCTATATTATCCTGATGAAAGTATCCGGTAAAAAAGTTGATATTGAGTGTGTGCAAACACTGATTAAATTCCTGTGGGGATTTTTCATTCTCGACTTTGTATTTGAGATGCTTGAGCTCTTTTCCCATTTTTACATGGCGACTCATCACTGGCATACCCTTGAGGCCTTGTACTCAGGACCACTGTTTACCACCTTCTGGGTCTATCAAGTTGGTATTTTCTCAGTGATTCCGTTCTTCCTGCTTATGGCCATGAGTCTGATTAAATTTAAAGATGGAATCTTGCTCTTTTTTGCTCCCATCGTCTCCATCATGATCCTGCTCCAGGTAATACTCATGCGCTGGAACGTTGTTGTGGGTGGACAGCTTATGTCTAAGAGTGAACGGGGCGCAACCACATTTCATCCAATGTGGTTTGAGAAAGAGGGTATTGCAGTAGCAATTTTCATTATGATTGCTCCCGTCGTTATCCTTTGGCTTATTGGTAAGGTACTTCCTTTCTGGCAAACAGAGGAAGGGACAGAAACCGCTTAGTTAAAAACGTTTTTTGTAGGAGTCTGCTCATGCTGACGATTGCTCAGCACTCGCCCACAGGGGCTGACTCTTACAGTTATAAAAAACAGAGCGCTATGAAATGCAGTTTTGTCTGGTTTTGTTGTTTTGTCGTTCCGGCTCAAGTACGGAATGACACGAGTTGTAGCTGTATTTCAGAGGTAATCGAGTAAAATAAATTTTCATAAAGTGTGAAGAGCCGGATAACCCGGCACATTAATAATTTCCTATGGGAGGAAAGAAAAATGCAATATTGGAAGACAACTCTTTCAATGGCAGCTCTTGGTATGTTGATTGCAAGTCCGTCTTTTGCAACCACCAAAGCATCCATGAATACCCAAGACGAGGCTGTTAAAGAGGCCAACGTCAAGTGTATTAACTGCCATCAAAAAGAGAACTATTCACTGGTTATGCAGTGGAAGAATTCTCCACATGCAGCAGCTCAGGACGGGTCTATAGGCTGTTTTAACTGTCATGCAGCGGAAGAAGGGGATGAGTTAGCTTACATGCATGAAGGTGCATTAATTAAGACCATTATGACTCCAAAAGATTGTGGGTATTGTCATGCTGAAGAAGTAAAACAGCAGGCTCCTTCCCATCATGCTTCTGCAGGTCAGATCATGGCATCCCTTGATAACGTGGTTGGTGAAGTTATCTGTTCCATGGAAGATAAAGCCGATGCAGTTAACGGTTGCTGGCAATGTCATGGCAGTATCATTAAGGTTCTCAAAGATGAGAATGGCAAGCCTCTATTGAATCAGCATAAAGCTGTTATGCTTGATCCTATGACTTACCCCAATAGTGGTATTGGACGTCTCCATTCCGATGGAACTAAAGGTGCCTGTAACGCGTGTCACGGCAAGCATTCCTTTAAAGCATCCACCGCTCGTCAGCCTGAAAATTGTGGAAAGTGCCACCTTGGTCCTGATCATCCACAAGCAGAAATTTATCTCGAGTCAAAGCACGGAATCGCATATTTTACCGCGACTCGTGATCGTGGCATGAACGGTATGAATATCTATAAATCCGGAAAATGGGTTCTTGGTAAAGATTACTATACCGCTCCAACATGTTCTACCTGTCACATGGGTTCCTACATGAAGTCTGATGGTTCCGTTTCGCCAAATACCCATAATGTCGGTGATCGTATCTCCTGGACCCTTCGTCCTAAAGTATCTGTTAAGCTGAACCGTGTTGAATTTGAAGACGGTACCCAGAAAGATATTCCCGGAGACATCGCTCCACAAGTTGGACAGATCATTAAGTACAAAGAATTTAAGCTTGTTGATGGTAAATGGACGAAAGTGCCTGTTGAAAAAGAAGCAATTAAAGTTGTTGCGTGGGAAGAGCGTCGTGACAATATGAAAGGTGTATGTAAACAGTGTCATGGTGAGCAGAAGGTTGATAACTTTTATGTTCAGTTTGATTCACTTGTTGTGACTTACAATGAGAAGTTTGCAAAACCAGCCAAGAAAATGTACGGATTGGCCAAGAAAGACGGTCTTGTTTATGGTTCTACCTTCCATACTGAGCTTGGATGGCACTGGTGGGAACTCTGGCATCATGAAGGACGTCGCGCACGTCACGGTGCTGCTATGCAGGGACCAGATTACACCCATTGGCATGGAATGTATGATGTCGCTCACAACTTCTATTTCAAATTCATCCCTGAACTTATGCATCTTGCAGAGTCCAAAGGAATGGGTGAGAAATATAAGAAAATCGTTGGTGAAATTCTGGCCAGACCAGAGCATCAGTGGTATCAGAAAGGCTTTGGTGAAGATGTTATGAAAGACATCAAAGCTCAGGAAGCAGCACGTTACAAGCAGTAATCTGCGCTTCTGCTAGAGATTCGCACCGGAATCATTTCCTGTTCCGGTGCGTCTCTTTTTCCCTTTTTTTGTTTCAATCACTCAAGATGATTTCGTTTTAGGCCTGCTTATTAGTAATACGAATCGTCAGGCTTGAACCGTAAACATTTCACCTCTTAGTTAAAGGAAAACTGAATGAAATTCTCTGTAACAACGCAATACAAAACTCTTTTTCTGGCCTTGTTTCTGGTATTTTTTGTTTCTGGTACTGCCATCTGCCAAACTGTTGACTATAAAAAAATGTCAAAGGCGGATCTACAAAAGAGGATAGCTGCTTTTGATTTGGGGCTTGATTCGTATGTAGTCGGCAAAGCATTAAATGCCGACCAACTTGTCACTTCTAAAAAAGATCGGGATTACAAGGCTTACTCCGGTACTGTCAAATTCAAGGATGGAAATGTTTTTGTGATAATAGATGCGCAATCAAACGTAGTTATTGCAGTCTATAAGAGGAATAAAAAAGCAAATAAAAACGATTTTAAGGTCATGATCAGTGGTCTTATGCTGCAGTATGGTGAACCAACCACTGAAGCCCATGGGAAGACGATTTACTGGAATTATGGTGAGGATGGATTTATCACAGAGGAGCTGTACAGAACAGTTAAATCACAAGGACAGCTTGAGAGTCTTGTTGTGCTCGCTACTGTAAAATTTACATCGTCTGAAAACGTAGCAACCATGACTGACATGATTGATGCCATGGATAAACGAAATAAAGAAAAAGAATTGAAAAAAGAAGACGTGACCAGTGACCAGTATTTGATGGTTCAATCTGATCTTCTAACTCAGAAATATATGGAGAAGTAGTCACTCTTCTTTTTAGGGAAATTATGATTAAAAAAATTCTAGTAGTAAGCGGTCTTGTACTTTTTTTAAGTTCTGTGGCTATCTCTGCTGATTTGCCTGATAGTGCTGAATTACCCAGGATGCCCGATGCTTATCGTAATAATGACTACAAAGATCTCAGTAAAAGAAATCCTTATGGAATGTCAGTGTATGCCGAGGCCGAGGAATTGGCAGAAGAACGCTATTTTGGATCTGAAGTTGTGTCTTTAGAAGAATCAAAAAGGATTTTGAGTGAACGAAAAAAACAGAAAAAAGAACAACAATTGAGAGAGCAAAAAAAACAAGCTACACCTCAGGGGGGAAGTAAATGAAAAAAAGCTATTTGGTTAAGTTCTCTGGAATGGCTGCTGTCTTCAGCTTGGTACTGGCTTTAGGTGGAACGGCTGCTGCTGCAGACAGACCACCCGTTGAGGAATGTATGCGTTGCCACAACGTAAAACAGTATCAGCATGAGCTGAAAAACTCTGTGCATGCATTTGATAAAGACAAAAAGGAGATAAGCTGCGAACAGTGTCATATCTTCCATTTCAGTCCGCTCACCAGTTACTACGCACGTGACAAGTACTACGACAATAAAATATTTGCCGATGGCACTTTTGATCGTCGCCGTATGCAGGGTAATGCTCGTCAGACTGATCTCACTGCAAAATGTCAGGAATGCCATAAAGATCTGACTAAGAACGCGAAAGGTGATGGTTTCGTTTCACAGATTGGCGGTCTTGCCCATGATGCTTTTTTGGGCAAAAATGGAACAACCAGAAAAACGTGTGCAGGTTGTCACATTAATATTGCTCACCTTCCAGTATTTGACAAAGACTTAACTATTAATGCTGAATTTGCTGAAAAACTTGCTGCGAATCCTGTTCCAGTTGCTGAGACAGAAGAAGGGAAAAAATAATGAAAACTAAAATTCTTATGGCCGGTATTGTCGCCACCACACTTCTTTTTTCTTTTGTCGCACTTGAAGCTTCTGCAAAATCGATCAAACACCTCAAAGCTCCTGATGATGCCGCAGACTGTTACACGTGTCACCAAAAGGTAACGCCTCGTGTTGCTCAGAACTGGTATGAGTCAAAACATGGTGTTGGCTTGATGAAATGTTTTGTTTGTCATGGACAGCCCGATGGAAAAGGGTCAATTCCTTTTCGTGTCGTTCCTGATGCCGAAACAGTATGTCGTAAGTGCCATGAGCCAGCAATGAAACGAATGGTTAAAAAATTCGGTATCAAGCCTGATTGTTACACTTGTCACCCGTTTCACCAGAATTCATTACACCATGATGCGTATGGGAAGTCAGATTCTAAAAATTAAAAATCAATATAGAAGTACCATAAGGTCGTAAGGGGCGATCTTGCGTAGTTCCTCCATAAGTAGACAGGGACAACGAGAAACTCGTTTTATAGGAGAACGAAAAAATGAAGGTTACCAGAAGAGATGTACTTAAAACGGCGGCAGCAGCATCTGCCATGGCTGCCATTGGAGCTCCACTGACTCAGGTAGCAAACGCTGCTGCTAATGAGCCGGATGAGTGGGTGAAATCAGTTTGCCGTTTTTGCGGAACTGGTTGTGGCGTAATGGTTGGTGTTAAAGGTGGAAAAGTTGTAACCGTTAAAGGTGATCCCAATAACCATAATGCCGGTTTCCTCTGTTTGAAAGGCGCTCTGATGCCGCCCATCGTATATTCTAAAGAACGTGTAACAAAACCATATATTCGTAAAAACGGAAAGCTTGAGCCAGCATCCTGGGATGAGGCGATGACTCTTGTTGTTGATAAATTTAAGACTGCCATTAAGGAGCATGGACCAACTTCTGTTGCTTATTACGGCTCCGGACAGGCGCTTACTGAGGAAACTTATCTTGCTTCTAAAATTTGGAAAGCTGGTCTTGGGTCAAATAACGTCGAAGGAAATCCACGTCTCTGTATGGCGTCAGCTGTTGGTGGCTATGTAACCACCTTTGGTAAAGATGAGCCTTGCGGATCATACGATGACATTGATAATGCAACCTGTTTCTTTATCATTGGCTCCAATATGTCGGAATGTCATCCAATTCTTTTTAAACGTGTTGCCAAGAGAAAGCAGAACAGTCCAAATGTAAAAGTTATCGTTGTTGATCCACGAAAAACAAATACTGCACGTATCGCAGATGAGCATGTTTCTTTTAAGCCGGGAACAGACCTTGCGATTTTGAATGCAATGGCTCATGTCATCATCAATGAAGAGCTTGATAATGCACGTTTCCATGGAAAATATTGTAACTTCATTGTTGACTGGAAGACCAAGAAAAAAGGTTCTTTTGATGACTATGTAAAGTTCCTTGAAGATTATACGCCGGAGAAAGTTGCAGAACTTTCCGGTGTTCCAGCTGAACAAATTGTACGTATCGCGAAGATGTTTGCCGAAAGTTCCGCAACCACATCTTTCTGGTGTATGGGATTGAATCAGCGTATCCGTGGTGTCTGGGCAAACAACCTTGTCAGTAACCTCCATCTTCTCACTGGTCATATTGGGAAACCTGGTGCCTCACCATTTTCTCTCACAGGTCAGCCTAATGCCTGTGGTGGCGTACGTGATACCGGTGGTTTGTGTCACCTGCTTCCTGCCGGACGTCTTATCAAAAAGCCTGAGCATCGTGCAGCTCTTGAGAGACAGTGGGGAATCCCTGCTGGTACAATTGCTCCAAAACCCGGCTTGCATACCATTGCACTCTGGAATGCTTTTTCTGA
Organism: Desulfocapsa sp.; assembly: GCA_022712895.1. Taxonomy (GTDB): domain Bacteria; phylum Desulfobacterota; class Desulfobulbia; order Desulfobulbales; family Desulfocapsaceae; genus Desulfocapsa. The sequence goes on along the minus strand of JAFLJS010000051.1, from coordinate 65,295 downwards.
AGGAAAAGTTAAAGCAATGTTTGTTCTCTGTACAAACCCTGCACACTCACTGCCAAATGTGAACATTTACACCGAAGGCATGAAACGTACTGACAATTTTATGGTACTTAGTGAACCTTTTATGGATGCTGAGACGGTGAAGTATTGTGATGTCCTACTGCCACCTGCATTCTGGTGTGAAAAGCGTGGAACATACGGTTGTTCTGAAAGACGTTACGCATTACTCAAGAAGTCTGTTGAGCCAATGGGGGAATGCAGGTCTGATTTTGAAATTCTGATGGATTTTGCCAAACGCATGGGTGTTGATCCAAAAGTTATCCCGTACAAAGATGTTGATGATGTATGGAATGAGTGGAGAATGGTAAGTGCTGAAACTCCATATAACTTTAGTGGGATTACACGTGCCCGTATGGAAAAAGAATCCGGTATCCTCTGGCCATGTCCCACAGAAGATCATCCCGGAACCAAGATTCGTTATGTTCGTGGTGAAGATCCTAATATCCCAACTGATTATAAGAATAAATACAAATTCTACGGCAAGAAAGATAACAAGGCCTGGATCATTTTACGCCCATATAAAGGTGCGGCTGAAGAGCCGGATGCTGATTATCCAATGGTTCTTACCACTGGTCGGGTTATCGATCACTGGCATACCGGTACCATGACTATGAAGGTGCCTGAGCTTCGTCGGTCGTTCCCTAAAGCGTATGTTGAAGTGAATGTTGATGATGCTGCCAAGGCTGGAATCAAGAATGGTGATGATGTGGTTCTTGAAACCCGTCGTGATACCATGACGTTCCAGGCAAGAGTAAGTGATGTGTGTCGTCCTGGGCTTGTGTTTGTTCCATGGTATGATCCTAATCTTATGATCAATAAATTGACTCTTAACGCTTTTGATGCGGGGTCCAAGCAGCCGGAATACAAGATCTGTGCTGTACGCATCAAGAAGGCATAACTTATGGCTATCTCAGGAATATTGATACACTGTCTGACTGACGATCTCACTGCTGTGGAAAGAAAGGTGCAAACCATGGAAGAGATCACTACCTATGGTGTTCACGACGATGCTTATGTTGTTGCCGTTGTGGAATCGCCATCTGATCGAATCGAAAGGGTTATAAAAATAATAGAGAAAATAGAAGGTGTTCTCACCATCTATACCACCTATCTCACCATTGAAGATGAGATTGATGAAGATGGAAATCTTACGACAAACCTCTCGGCTACTGAGCATATGAAGATGGAGCCAAAAGAAGACAATAGATAGTCTGTAAAACCTACCCGGCTGTCGGTTCTTCTTCTCCTGAGGAATTGGCAGTTGGGTTTTTTAGTGCCTGTCAATTACTTTTTGTGGCATCTGTCGCAAAAGTAATTGCGTTAAGGCACTTACACCGGATGTCTTTGAATCCGGTGTCCGATCTTTGTTTAATTGGTAAGTGGTAGGTGTGATATGTGGCAAACTAGTAACTTCTTAAGACCTCCTGGCGCGCGCAGCGAAAAGGAATTTCTTTCACGTTGCCTGCAATGCGGACAATGTGCGCAAGTCTGTATTTTTGATTGTATAAAGATGCGGCGGGGTTTTAATATTTTTATGGCCGGGACCCCAGAGATCAACCCTAAAGCTGCACCTTGTTATCTCTGCATGCGCTGTTCGGAGATATGTCCCTCCGATGCTTTACATGATGTTGATATCTACGATGTGCGCATGGGGTTTGCAGAGCTTGACCGAAAGAAATGCTATACTTGGACTGAATATCTGCTTTGCAGAAGCTGCTATGAGCGTTGCCCGATAAAATGGAAGGCAATGATACTTGAACGTGGAGATTATCCTGTTATCACTGATGAATGTGCCGGGTGCGGACTTTGTGAACATGTGTGTCCAGCTGACGCCATTGTGATAACACCCACCAGATTTCAGAAGGGGAGAAAAGATTCAGGGGAGGGTGCATGATGAAAAAACCTGACCTAAAAACCTATCGCCGTACTTTTCAGATTTTTATTGCTGTTGCTTTTATTGTAATTCCCATACTTAATCGTTCCAGGTACTCAATGGTATATGGAAATTTTTTGTCTTTTCATATGTTTGGAATCCCCATTGCAGATCCCCTTGCTGTTCTTCAATTAACCATTAAAAATGTGTATTTTACTCTGGATAATTTTATAGGGGCGCTGCTGCCTCTTCTTTTGGCGCTAAGTCTTGGTACCGTTTTTTGCTCCTGGATTTGTCCTTACGGGTTATTTTCAGAGTGGACACAGAGGCTGAAGAAAAAATTGCTACCTCGAAAGTTTAAGGGATTTCCCCAGTATATCCACGGTTTTACATTTAAAATGGCGGTATTTGTTGTTGGCTTTGCAGGTTTTTTTCTGCTTTCTACCACTCCTGTATTAAACCAGCTTTCCACCGCCGCCTGGTATGCACGATTTTTTCAATACTACTTTGGCCAGGATTTTATCTCACTTTGTTATCTCTTCTTATTCGGTCTGTTATTTATTGAATTTGTGACAGGAAAGCGACTCTGGTGCAGGTATATTTGTCCACAGTCGGTCCTGATTATTCTGACAAAACTCCTGAACCCAAAACGCTTGAGGGTGAAATTCGCTGAAGAAAAATGTATCTGTAAGCCGGGCTATGAACGATGTGATATGGCATGTACGCTCAGTTTACATCCCAAAACTTTATTAGATAGCGTAGAGACCGAATGCAGTAACTGTGGTGATTGTGTTGTGGCCTGTAAAAAAATGGGAAAAGCGCTAGCGTTTGATTCGTTTATCCCTTCTTCCTGGCTGCCAGATCCATGGAAAGCTATTAAAAGCGTAACTGCTTTAGCATGCTTTACCGTGATTGCTTATGGTGGCTATCTGGGCGTTCAGAAAATTGACTGGCCACAGGCGAAAGTGAATGCAGAAGCAACTGCTGTTCTTACTCGTTACGCAAACGAAACCTATGTGCTCAACCTTGAAGTGCAAGATCCTAAAGGGATAATCAAAAAAGTTGAAACAGAGGGGAAGTATGTGGGGATGACGACCATGCTCACCAATGTAAAAAAATGGATTAACAGCCCTCAGATAATTGTTTCTGAAGGCACAACACCAGAATTGCCCATCACAACTCATATGGTAATTATTTTTCATGATGGGCATACTGAAGAGGTTGATGTTGAGACATCTACAATCTTTGATAATAGTTCTGAAGTGTTTGATGATCCCTGGTTTTAAAAATATTTAATAGCTGAATGTCAAACATCGAATGAAAGGACAATGAGTAAGCAGGAGACTGAGTGGGCATGTGTAAAAAAGCAAATATTTGTATCTTGATGTTGATCTTTCTTGTTGTTTCTTTAGAGTCCGTTTCTGCTGAAAATGATGCCGTGTATAAAGATACTGAAACGGGTCTTATGTGGCAAGTTGAGGATAACGGAGATGATCTTAGCTGGTCAGCTGCCAAAGACTATTGTGAGCAGTTAAATAGTGACGGATTTACCGACTGGCGAATGCCAACCCAGGATGAACTTGCGACTTTGTACAGACTGGAAGCTGCTGAAACAAGTGAGTACTATATCCTACAGAAAATTAAAATTTCAACATGTTGTCAATGGGCCAGTGATACAAAAGGCCCCCAAGTAGCCAGTTTTGATTTTGAATATGGAAATAAAGAATGGCGGCATCCGATGTCTACTGTTGAGACCAGAGTAGTGGCCGTAAGAAAGATGAATTTATAAAAAGAATCTTCATTTGCAGCAACGAAAAAAATGAAGACCAGTGTTTTTTTTATTGTACTTTCATAGTGTCTTTTTCATCGATAAAGTGATGGATCTTGTGTAGTTTTTCCTTCTCTTTAATCATCGCTTCAGCTTCATTCTTGCTGATATTCAAACTTTTTGCAAGATCTTCAACATTGTAACAGGGCTGGCCGTCAGCGGCATACCCCTTGGCCTGCAAATCAGGAAAACACTCATGGGTGGCAGTTCCGGATGCTTGTAGAAGCAGTTGCCTCGTCTCGTCAGGGCCATAGAGCATAAGCCACTCCACGGCATCTGCCCAAAGCTTTGAATCGACTGTTGGATGTCTGAGCACTTTCATTGCGGATTCTATATCCCATTCATCTTGTAGGTCCATATGTTAAACGTCTCCTTTATTTTTCTTATTGAAATGGGGCTTTGTTGTACTATAATTACAGTTATATAAAGATGCAATAATCCAGAGTGCTATCTAGGAGAAGACTATGAATCAATTTGACAGTGCAATGTTTCTCGAAAATATAGAATGGTTTGATGAAACAGGCAAAGAGCTGGTTCATCGTCTCCCGGAATCAGGTTCTGGAGAAATTAAATGGGGTGCTCAACTCACCGTTCGGGAAAGTCAGGCTGCCGTTTTGTTTTATAAAGGAAAAGCATGTGATGCTTTTGGCCCCGGGCGTCACACCTTAAAAACCCGCAATCTTCCCCTTGTTACCAAAATTCTTTCGATCCCTTGGGGTGGAAACTCTCCTTTGCGGGCGGAAGTGTACATGGCCAACCTGAAATATTTTACAAATCTTAAATGGGGCACTCGAAACCCTGTTGCTTTTAAAGACAGCGAACTTGGGCTCATTCGACTGCGTGCCCATGGTATTTTTAATATTCAGATTGTGCAACCGGTTCTCTTTATAAATTCCATGGTGGGCACCATGGGCAAATTTACCACTGATGATATTGGGAACTACTTGAAGAGGGTAATTGTCTCCCGCTTTAATGATTATCTCGGTGAAACGCTGGATACCATCTTAAATCTTGCCGGAAAGTTTGATGAACTTTCCATAGAACTGCAGAAGCGTCTGGTGGGAGACTTTGGTCATTTTGGTCTGCATCTAAGCCATTTATATATCACTTCTATCACACCGCCTGAAGAAGTGCAGAAAGCCATAGACGATAAGAGTCGTTTGAGTGTAATCCATGATATGGATAGATTTGTGAAGATGAAAGCGGCCATGGCCATGGAAAAGGCAGCTGAGGGGCAGGGCGAAGCAGGGGCAGGAATCGGCCTCGGAATGGGTTTGATGATGCCTGGTATATTTGCCGCAAGCCAGGCCGCAACACCTGCGACATCTGTTCAGCCTAAAATCATTTGTCCGGATTGCCAGAATAAAATTGCATCTGATGCTCGTTTTTGCCCACTTTGTGGACACCAGCAGCTGGTGCTCAGTCAATGCCTGAATTGCGGTAAAAACCTTACTCCCAATGCACAGTTCTGTTCCAAATGTGGACACGCAACCAGTGAAAAGCCACAAATTAGTGTGTGCCCAAAATGTAACTGTGAAAATATTCCGGGTTCCATGTTCTGTAATCAGTGTGGTGAGAGACTATAAGGTAAGAGTACTTCAATGGATCTGACAATCCACCAGAATTGTCCGTCTTGTGGGGCGGATATTGTACTTAGTGAGGCAGACAGACTTATCCGTTGTCCTTACTGTGAAGTGCAAAATTTTATGGTCACCAGGGGGCTTTTACGTTTTGTTCTTCCCCACAAAGCTCCCGATCATATCCTGCCTGAGGATATGTTTTATGCGCCTTACTTACGGTTTAAGGGCAACATCTACTACTGTAAGGGGAAATTTATAAAATATAAGGTGGTGGATACAACCCAGCAGGGAATGCTTGTATCTGCTCTGCCACCATCCCTTGGGCTTAGGCCCCAGGCCATGCCTGTGACCCTGGTAACCGAGGAAGTTGTTGGTCATTTTCTCCCCCAGACAATCAAAGCCAAAACAGTTCTCGAAAGGGCTGCCCAGTTAACTGTCATTGATTCTGAAAATATTAAAGCTCCATTTTATCACCGTGCTTATATCGGAGAGACGCTGAGCTGCATCTACCTGCCACTTTATATTGATAACGGCACACTTTACGACGCTGTAACCAATAAAGCTCTTGGCCGGGGCGGATCAGAGGATACAATGCGAACTGGCACCTTTTCTTATAAAGAAAACTGGGCACCTCATTTTCTGGCGACAGTCTGCCCCCACTGTGGCGATTTGCTCAGTGGTAAACGGGATAGTTTGATTCTTTCCTGTTATAACTGCCACTCATCATGGAAGGAGCAGAAGGGTGGATTCCAGAAAATTCAGTGGAGCGCTGTTGCAACAGATTACAAAGGGATGTATCATCTTCCCTTCTGGAAAATGACAGTTCGTGCAGTGGGTGTGGCCCTTGAAACGTTTGCTGATTTCCTGCGGGCAACCAATCAGCCCCTGGTGATTCAGCCGCGACACAGGGAAAGGCAATTGATTTTCTGGATTCCCGGGTTTAAGGTACGACCGAGCACATTTCTTCGTCTTGGCAAAAACCTAACACTTCGCCAGGAAAAGATAGGAGAAGGGGGGCAGGAAATGCCAGAACATATGCATCCCGTGACTTTGCCGCGCAAAGAGGCTGTGCAGGCCTTGAAATCTGTTTTTGCCGGAGCAGCTCTGAATAAACAAAAACTGTTGCCTCAGCTTCCCGAGGTGCATTTTAAGGTGTTGGAGACTGAGTTGTGTTATTTGCCTTTTTTTGATAAAGGGTATGATTTTGTGCAGGAGCAGACCGGGATTTCCATTGCCCAGTCGGTTTTGAATTTTGGACGTAAGCTATGAGCTACAGTTCGTTTGGTAACGTAAGTTTCTTCTGATATGACACGACACGAAAAATACATGCAGATCGCATTGGGCCAAGCAGAAGAAGCTCTTGCACAGGGAGAGTTCCCCGTGGGAGCGATCTTTGTCCATGGGGATCAAATCCTGGCCAGTGGCAGGCGGGAACACAGTCAGGAGCAAAATGATACGGTAAATGAAATCGATCATGCAGAGATTGTGGCGTTACGAAATTTGCTCAATCAAAACACGACGATTCCCCTTGCAGAAATTACCGTCTATTCCACCATGGAACCGTGCCTCATGTGTTATTCCACTATGATTCTCAATGGAATTAGGAAGATCGTGTATGGCTATGAAGATGTCATGGGAGGCGGTACCAATCTTCCCCTGCAACAACTCAATCCTCTGTATAAAGAAATGCATATTGAGCTTGTAAGGGATGTTTTGCGTGAGCAGAGCCTTTCTTTATTTAAACGTTTTTTTTCAAATCCTGAAAACAACTACTGGAAGGATTCACTTCTTTCCTCCTATACCCTGAGCCAATAGAATACTCAAAAAAATGATTTCAAAAGCAAAAACAGTCGGTTTTCAAAGCGGAGAACGAAATATATTTTTCCATATCCTGACGGCCTGTAATCTTTCCTGCCGTCACTGTTATATCAACAAAGAGCAGCATGGTACAGAAACGCTTTCCCGTGAAACCATGGAGAAATGGCTGGAACTGTTTGTCGCACCCGGTAAAAAATCAAATGTGATATTTCTGGGTGGTGAGCCAACCATGCACCCCGATCTGGTTCATGGAATCAGCAAAGCTAAGGAGTTGGGTTTTGATGTAACTGTTGATTCAAATGGGTATCTCTTCCACAACTTACTGGAAACCTCAAGTCCAGAGCAGATTGATTTCTTGAGTTTCAGCCTTGATGGCCCGGATAGCCTGGTAAACGACCCAATCCGGGGAGAAGGTGTTTACGATATCTGTACCACCAACATGCGAAAAGCAGTGGCAGCGGGCTATAATGTGTCGGTTATTTACACCGTGTCAAATCTGAATATAAAACATCTGCACCGTATGATTCCATTGCTCACTGACATCGGTGTGAAACGTTTCTTTATTCAGGTGATCGGTCTTCGTGGAAACTCCGCTGCGGAAAGTGCAGATGGTACCGAGTGGCAGGTAAGTCCTGAGGAGTGGCTCGCTACTGTTCCCAAAGTTGCAGCTGACGCTGCTGAAGCGGGCATCCATGTAACATTTCCTAAGGTTTTCCTGGAAGAAAACGAGACCTTTGAATGTGCTGGCATAGTTGCTGAGAACTTTTTTGTTTTTCCCAACGGTCGTGTATATCGATGTCCCTTATGTGAAGATCATCCTGTACATGCCTTTACCATTAATGACAATAAACTCATTGCCAATGATGGTTTAACCGAGGACAACTTTTTCCAGCTCGACATTGCAGAGGGGTGCGTGATGAATAAGCTCCTGCAACCGGATACCATTGCCTACGATAAACTGGGAAAACCTGTACATCGGATCTCCTGTTGTTTGCTGAAACAGGAACTGTTACCGGAATAGTCGACATATTTTATGACAGCAATAGCCAGGAAATGTCCTCTGTGTGAGCATTCATCAGGTTTTTCACTCTTCCACAGTGATACCGTTCGAGACTATTATCGTTGTAAGTATTGCTTCCTGATTTTTGTCCCTCCCGAATACTTCCTCCCCTCTGAAGCTGAAAAAGCGGAGTATGATCGCCATCAAAATTCACCTGATGATGCGGGGTACCGTACATTTCTTGGCAAGTTATTTATGCCAATGCAGGAGAGGATTCGGCCACACAGTGTGGGCCTTGATTTTGGTTCAGGACCTGGCCCCACCTTGTCTGTCATGTTTGAAGAGCAAGGGCATAATGTTGCGCTTTATGATCCCTTCTATGCCCCGGAACGTAAGGTGCTCAAAGTCGAATATGATTTTGTCTGTGCCAGTGAGGTGGTTGAACATTTTAAGAACCCTAAAATTGATTTGGAACTGATCTGGTCACTTGTCAAGCCAGGAGGATGGCTGGGGATTATGACAGGAATGGCTCAGGACAGGGAGGCTTTTACAGGATGGCGTTACAAGGATGACCGTAGCCATATTGCTTTTTTTTCGGTGGAGACAATGGAATGGATTGCCAGAAAGTGGCAGGCTGAAATGTTACGCGTGGAAAAGAGTGTATTTCTTTTTCAAAAACCATAAAGGACACAAGGGGAAGAGTGTCTCTTCGCCCTGTGTCCTCCATGGTGAAGCACTTTTATGAAGGCATTAAATATTGACCCTAAACTGTAGCTTCATTGACCCAGAAGTCATGGAGGTTACAGAAACTGGTGGCAAAGAATTTACCCTTATATCCGGCAGGCAGTTCATAACTGGATTTTGCTTCCTTATCATTTGGCTTAAAGACTTTGGCTCCCACAACAGTTCCATCCTCAAGTACTAGTGTATGTCGTACGATATAATGTTTTTCAGCCATACCATGTTTGGTAAAAACAGTTACCTTGCTTCCCTCGACAGTGATTGAAGGCAAATGACTGCCAACTTTCTTTCCCCATTTTCCAGGATTTTCCGAAGTGTAGATGACATTGGTAAATGTTGCTGGTGTGGCATTGGCACTTGTTACACCAGTAAGAAGTAAAGCAGACCCTGCAACTAAACTACCTTTAAGAAAATCTCTTCTGTTTGACATGAAAGCCTCCTGAGGTTTGTGGTAATGATAACTGTTTCCGTTACTATATGCGCGGCAGAATCAAAGTCAAGGTGAAAAGAGAAAAAGGAAGGAACTAGGGTGTTTCATTTTCGATCAGAAATATACCGTAAGTGGCCCGCAGATTTGAAAAGAGCGTGACAATTCGACCACTTTTTTCCTGGTCATGGGTGTTGATTGCACACTCCTTTACAATGGTGTAGCCAACGTCTTTTGAAAATTTTCTAAAATCAGCAAGGGTGATTACTCGAATATTTGGTGTATCGTACCAGGAAAAGGGGAGCTGACGGCTCTTGGGGGCTTGTCCCTTAAGGAACAGTTGCAACCTGATCCGATAGTGACTGAAGTTCGGGAAACTGACAATCACCTGTTTACCGATTCGAGAAAGAGATTTTAGGAGTACATCGGGCTGATAAACCTGTTGCAGGGTCTGGCTGAGGATGACCACATCAAATGCAGCATCCGGATAATCGTCAACTTCCTCTTTGATGTCTCCTTGCAGAACACTCAAACCGCGTTCAATACAGGCAGCAGCCTTCTCCTTGTTTTGCTCAATTCCGGTGCCTTGTATCTGCTTATGCTCTTTCAGGTATGCCAGCAGATCACCATGACCGCAACCAAGATCCAAGATCCGTGCTCCCGGTTTGATCCAGGAAGCGATGATCATAAGATCAAAGCGTAAATGTTTAGGAGATTGTGAGGCCATCCAGAAATCCTTTGATCAATTTTGTTAAGCGTTTGTCCTGTATAAGGAATGCATCATGACCACAGTCTGCTTCTATTTCACAGAAACTGACGTCCTGTCTACTTCGTTTTAAACCCTGAACCAATTCCCTTGCTTGATACGTCGGATAGAGCCAGTCAGAGGTGTAGGAAATGATCAGAAATTTTGATCTGTTGTCTCTAAGGTCATGAAGACTTTCGTCTGTATGTTCAGAACTTTTAAGATCAAAATAATCCCCAGCTTTTGTGAGATATAGCACTGAATTGGCATCAAAGCGCTTGACGAATTTTGTTCCCTGATGGTGTAGATAACTCTCCACCTGGAAATCTACTCCAAAGTTGAAGGAGAAATCTTCTTTGTCCTGGAGCTGACGTCCAAACTTGCGGCGCATGGCCTCATCAGACAAGTACGTAACATGGCCTATCATTCGGGCCACAGCAAGTCCATGATGGGGGCCGGCATCGTTGTAATAGTCACCATTGTTCCAGTCTGGGTCTGCCATGATCGCCTGTCTCGCTACTTCATTAAAAGCGATTGCCAGAGCTGAGTGACGCATGGTGGTAGCTATGGGGATTGCGGAAGTTACCATCTCAGGATAGCGAATACACCACTCAAGCACTTGCATTCCGCCAATTGAACCTCCAATGACGGAGCGTAATTTTTTTATTCCCAAATGATCGAGCAGGTGTTTCTGGCTATTCACCATGTCGCCGATGGTGACCATAGGGAAATCAAGACCGTAGGGTTTGTTGGTGGCAGGATTGATGGAGGCAGGGCCGGTACTGCCCATACAGCTTCCTAAGATATTGCAGCAGATAACAAAGTAGCGATTAGTGTCAATTCCCTTTTCAGGACCCACCATAAAGTCCCACCAGCCTGGCGGGGTGTCTTCTGGTTCCTTTTCGTAGTGGCCAGCAACGTGAGAGTCACCGGTGAAGGCGTGGCAGATGAGGATTACGTTGTCTTTACTTTCGTTCAGTTCACCCAGTGTCTCGTAGGCTATAGTGATGGGGCCCAGTTTGAGGCCACTTTCGAGGAGTTGCTCGTTGGGAGGAGAACCGTATGTGAATTTGTTTTTTGTGACGTGTGACATTATTTAAAATTGAAAAGACGAATATCGAACACGGAGTCTCGTAAAAACCCGCCTACCAGAACATTGAGCATTGAACATCGAATGAAAGAAACAAACAGTATCTGTTTTTAGTCTTTGGATTCGATGTTCGACGTTCAATTTATTTATTTTTACCCAGCAAGAGCCTGTAACAGGTCCTCTACAATATCATCAATATGCTCAATGCCAACAGACAATCTGATCATGGAATCAGTGATGCCAGACTCTTGCAACTGATCAGCAGACAATTGTGAATGCGTTGTGGATGCCGGATGGATAGCAAGTGATTTCGCATCACCAACATTAGCAACATGTGAGAAAAGCTTCAACGATTCAATAAAATTCTTTCCAGATTCGAGCCCGCCTTTTATGCCAAAAGTTACCATACCACCAAAACCATTCTTTAGATAGCGACTGGCGGTTTCAAAATTTGCACTTCCGGGAAGACCCGGGTAGTTAACCCACTCTACCGCGTCATGGTTAGCTAAGTATTCGGCAACAGCAAGGCCATTCAGGGAGTGACGTTCCATTCTGAGACTAAGCGTTTCCATACCCTGTAGAAAGGCCCAGCAATTGTCTGGCGCAATGCATGCACCAAGGTTACGCAGAGGAACCAGACGCATGCGAAGGGCAAAGGCAATGGGGTTCATTTCACCTAAATCATGCGCATACCGAAGGCCATGATAGGAGAGATCAGGCTCGTTGAATAATGTGAATTTGGGGTCAGTCCAATCGAATGATCCACCGTCGGTCACAATTCCACCTATACTTGTGCCATGTCCGCCAATCCATTTGGTGAGCGAATGGATGACAATGTCTGCCCCATGCTCAAGGGGACGAAACAGGCATGGCGGTGTAAAGGTAGCATCCACAATCAGAGGCAGGTTGTTATCTTTCGCAATTTTTCCGACAGCCTCAATATCTGTCATTGTGAGACCGGGGTTGCCAATGGTCTCACAATAGAGAGCTCTTGTTTTCTCAGTGATTGCGTTACTGAAGTTTTCCGGATTTGTTGGGTCAACAAAAATTACTTTGATTCCAAACTGAGGGAGAATGGAATTAAATTGCGAGTAGGTACCACCATAAAGATTATTGGCAGCCACTACTTCATCACCAGCCTGACAGATGTTGATTATGGAGTAAAAAATGGCAGATGTTCCTGAAGACAAAGCAAGGGATGCGGCACCACCTTCAAGCAGGGCCATACGTTCTTCCAGGATACTCTGGGTCGGGTTCCCGAGACGGGTATAGATATTGCCAAGCTCTTTGAGGCTGAAAAGATTCGCGGCATGTTCGGTACTTTTAAACAGATATGCAGTGGTGCGATGAATGGGTACAGCGCGAGATAGCGTCTCCTGTTCGACTTTTTGCCCACCGTGTAATGCTGCTGTCTCAAATTGCATTTATTGACTCCAGATAAAAGTAAGGGGAACTATAATACTTACACTAATCATTCTTGATAGCCAGCAGAGGTTCCGTTGCAGCCAGTCGCATGATGGGGAAAAACGCTCCTCCCAGACAGACTAAACACCCGATAGCAAGGCCGATGAGCGATACTGCAAAGCTCAACAGACCAGGTTGTGCCGTCGCACCGATCTTGGAAATAAGGTTAAAGTCGGCAGCAAGGTAAAAAATAAGAAGATGGCCAAGAAGTATTCCCAATATGCCGCCTAGTAATGCAATCATCAGGGCTTCTGACAGAAATAGTTTGATAATATGCGTTTTTCTCGCACCAATGGCACGCAGAATTCCCACCTCCCTCTGTCTTTCTCCAGTAATAGCAGAGAATGAAGACCATGCAAGAAGTATGGCCAAAAGTGAGGAAATAAATATGGTGACACTGAATATACGCATTATGTCAGCCAGGGTGTTACGGACATCTGAACCTATGGAGCCTCGAGTCATTATGCCGATTATGGGATTTATATTTCTAATTTTGGCTACCAGCTGGTCAATATCCACTCCGTCTTTTGTTTTTATAAAGATGATGGAGATTTTATCTTTATCATAATCTCCTAACGCGTCTTCTGAGAGTTTGGCTATATCTCTTTCTCTGATAAATATACCCTTATCTATTCCTGTACCAGTGTATTCAAGATTGCCAACGATTTTGACTCCGGTACCAAACAGTGAAGCTGTATCAATCAGACCCAGGTATTCGTTCACGTAGTTTCCCACATAGACCTCATTTTCGTCAAGGTTTGTTTTGGCGTCTTCGCTGAGCCATGGGCCTACGACAAAATCGGTTTCCGGGTTGTAGACAATAACTTGCCCTTGGTCGATGGAACAACACCCAGCGTCAAGGGTCTCAAGGTAGGTGTGAAAATTTATGGCTTCAATTTCATCAAGATCTACCAGGGCATCCAGAATGAAATTGTCCATGTAGAATGTTTTTTCCTTGCTTTCCAGGATAAATTCTTCGGCGCTGGATTGTGCCTCAGGGGGTACTAGGACAATTTCTGCACCCAGTCTCAGAGCAGCCGTGTCAATCTCATCTTTAACAGATTTGTTGAAAAGCAGGGCAAAGACAAGAAGGCTCACCAGGAGCATTACTGCGGCCGCCAGAACTAAGTTGCGAAAAAGTTTGCGGCTTATGTTTTTCCAGGCTAAATGGCACAGTGATATAGAATCTGAAGATGACATAGGCTCTTATTGTTAAAGAAGTGAAAGGTATAAAAAAACCCGGGTTCCGTCAGGAATCCCGGGCGATAACTGCATTTATCTGAGATTATTTCCAGTTGGCATCCAGTCCGCAAAGAACAGCATGAACTGCATCTTCGCCAGTACCCAGCTCTTCGTCGTGACAGGACAGACAAGTGGAAGCTGGTTTGCCCACGAATTTTCCTGCGGCCATGTCGTAGAGCATTAATGTTCCGTCCATAAGGAATTCATCATTGGCAGGTTTCTTTGGATCTTTAGGCGTTACACCTGCTTTAACCCGCTTGTTACGGGAAGTGGTGATAACGTATTTAGAATCTGGTGTGAAAATGGCATCATGAAACTGATCCAGAGGTAGAGCTGTCTCTGCATCAAGAACTTTGAGGGTCTTGGCATCAATAATAAAGAGGATATCCCCTGTGGCATTGGCAATGTATTTTCCATCTGGTGAGTAGTACTGGCGGAAGGATACTGTGGATTTTTTATTGCCGTTAGCTATGCCTTTTCTAAGCACTTTGACTTTTCCCTCTTCAAGGGCTTTGGTATCAAGTACTACCATGTGCATTTTACCGACAGTGTTTCCGTAGTCTTTGGAATCAGCGGGGGCATCAGATTCGTTCAGAGTAATAAAATATTCGCTGCCATCAGGTGAAGTTACACCGTGCATGTACTTGTAGGCAACTCCGGGATCCGCATCTGTTCCTTCAATGAAGACCTGATGTTTCACCTCCATGGTTTTCTTGTCAATGATAGAGATATATCCGGGCTTGCTCATGGTAATGGGCATATAGGCGGAATCTGTCTGCCCGGAGGCACAGTACATTTTAGCAGTATTGAGGACACCTGCTGGAGTTTTCACCTCAACATCAGAAATGACTTCACCTGTGGTGAGGTCAGATTTTCCAACATGGGTTACAGCACCTGCATCCTTATCAAGTTTGTAGGTTGACCAGTACATGATGTTTCGATCTTTATTGTCGATCCGTGCATCATGGGTGGGATGGGTATCCCCGTCACCAATATCAAGTTTGCCGAGCTCTGTGATTGTTATAGGAGTATCTTTCCCAGGTTCAATTACAAGTTTGGCGTCTGCAAAATGTCCTCCCATGCCAGCGATATACATGGTGGCTTCATATTTTTCAGCAAGGGCGACTCCACCGATTGCTAAAGATAAAAACATGGTTCCTGCAACTGCTGAGCTCAGAAGAGTTCTCTTCGATTTAATCATTGGCTTTCCTCCAAAAAAGATAACAGAAAGGTTTCTGCCCCACAGCGGATGCAGATAGTATTTGACTCATCGTACCACAAGGTGATAGTGTTTTGCCAAATAAAAAATGATTCCTTGAAAAAAAGGCAGAGGCCATGGAAAATTACTGGACAACTAATAGTCTATCATAGCAGAATAAATAACTACAATTAAAACCATTATATGGGGAGAGAAATGCTTATTTCTTGTCAGGATTTGCAAAAACAGTACGTGGCAGATAAGCAGCCGGTACTTGCTGCTGATAAAATTAATCTCGATATTGCCAAAAATGATTTTCTTACTATCCTTGGCCATTCCGGTTCTGGTAAAACAACGTTGTTAAGTCTTATAGGAGGGCTGACAACTGCTGATAGCGGAAAGGTTTTGATCCATGGCAAGGATGTCTGGTCCGGTTCCGATAGTGATATCTCCAGAGTCAGAAACGAAACAATAGGTTTTGTTTTTCAGTTTGCCAGTCTAATTCCAACGTTAACCATCCATGAGAATCTTTTATTGCCGTTGAGTTTTGGTGGCTTGCGAGCAGGAAGTAGTGAAAGAGCCGATACACTTCTTGAAGAAGTTGGTATTGCAGAAAAACGGAATAGTTTTCCCTCTGAGCTTTCAGGTGGACAGCAACGCAGGGTTGCCATTGCCCGGGCTTTTATTAATGACCCCGAAATTGTACTGGCAGATGAGCCAACAGGAGATCTGGACGAGACAACAGAGAATGAAATTATTGAATTCTTTTATCGTCGTCATGAGCAGGGCACAACCTTTGTTATTGTGACCCACAACTCTCAGCTGGCCCAAGGGCATAAGGCTTTGAGGGTGTTAAATATGAAAAATGGTCGTTTGCAGGAGCAATAGATGCTGGTGAGATTACTTTCAGGTTTGGTGTTGATTACTGTCTTTTTCCTTTCAGCTTGCGGGGGAGGGGGAGAAAAAGTACTTGCCGTGGGTGACATGGCTCCCGAGTTTCGTGCTGTGGGGTTGCAGGGTGAAAAAATTCAACTGAGCGAGTGGAAAGGCAGCCCGGTGATTTTGCGTTTCTGGTCAACGGATTGTAAATATTGTCGTGCGGATACACCAATTTTTAATTATTATTTTGAGAACTATAAGGAAAAAGGATTACGTGTTGTGTACGTGAATACCGGTGAGGAATCAATGGCGCTTGTGAAGGAATTTGTGGCGGATCTTGAGATCACTTTTCCGGTGATAAAAGAAGGTGGGCAGGCAATTGCGACTCAATATAATGTGAAGATTGTTCCCCAGACTATCTTTATTTCCCCTGAAGGAATCATCCTTACGGCAATCCTAGGCGGTGTCGGTGAGGCAGAGTTCAAGGAGATCCTAGGAAATTTCCTCTAACGGCGTTAGTAACGTATTGTGTTTTGTTTTAGTTTATTCATTATTGCTTAGAGGGCGTATGAAACGACAGACAATTTTATGTGGTCTTGCTCTGCTTGTGTTCTTTTTTGTGGCTATCCCTGTTCAAAGTAGTGCAAACACACCAGGTGACAGGGAGCGATGTCCGGTTTGCGGCATGTTTGTCGCCAAATACCCACAGTGGCTGGCAACCCTTACTACTGAGAATAATAAAGTATTCTATTTTGATGGCGTGAAAGACATGATGGCCTACTTTTTTAGTCCTGGGGAATTTGGAGCAACTACCGGCCAGACTATCAGCAAGGTAGAAGTAAAGGATTATTACAGCCAGAAATGGATTGATGGAAAGACAGCGTGGTATGTTGTAGGAAGTGACGTGCTGGGTCCCATGGGACATGAGTTGATACCGTTTGGCAGTGAGGCAGCAGCCCAGAATTTTCTGAAAGATCATCATGGCACTGAAATCGTCTTGTTTGCCACTATTACTTCAGAACGTATTACATCCATGCGGCAGGGGCACCGGATGAAGATGATGAAAAAGAAATAAAAAGGAAGGGAAAGGAAATTACTATTCCATGAGGCCATCTACTATCTTATTGAGTTTTTTATCCTTCATTATCCTCCTCAATGCTCTGCTTTGTCTTGTAAATTACAAGCAATTAGGCACTCTGAAGCAAAATCTGCCAGCACAGCAGCTACTGACAAACACTTATGGCCTCTCTGACCTGGCACTCAGTACTGAAGCACGCTATACCCGTCACCCATCGCTCAGTGATCCCATGGCACCTTATATGGATCATCCCGGTTCCATAGAACATTTTCCAAGTGGCTCATTTGTCTTGCCAACCATAGGCGGGAGCAGAAAAGATCATGAATAAAAGTATTCAACAACAACTTAATATCCTCGATTACGGACTGCATTCGCTCTGGCAAAAAAAAGGACGAAATTTTTGTGTATTTCTGATTTTTTCGGGAGTGATCTTCTTGCTGGCATCGTTTCAGTTTATGAGTGCGTCCCTCACACGAACTGCCGAGCTGCTGCTTGTAACGGTTCCAGATATCACAGTCCAACAGCTTTCTGCGGGCAGGCAGGTACCTCTTTCTGCCAAGAGTCTTGGTAAACTGGATACTGTTTTTGGCATCAGTTCCATCAGGCCAAGGATCTGGGGTTATTATTTTGATGAAAGCAATGGGGCCAACTATACAGTTATAGGCAGCAGTGCTCCGGCAACAGATGATTTGCTCGACTCTCTGCTTATTGCAGGGAGCTATCCTCAGGCAGGAGAACAGGGGGCGGTGGTTCTTGGTAGCGCTGTCCTTGACAACCTTGGCCTTGGAGACAGGAAAAGCTTTTCTCTTTTTCGTCCAGATTTAACCCAGGTCGCTTTGCATAGGGTTGGTGTCTTTCAGCAATCCATCAACCTTCTGACAGCGGACCTTATGCTGATGTCTCTTGAGGATGCAAGAGATCTCTTCGCCATGGGGCATGATGAGTTTACGGATTTACTTGTTCAGGTGGCAAATCCTACAGAAATACCGACCATTGCCAGTAAAATTGCGGACGCAATCCCAGGAAGTAGAGTTGTGACTGCTGAACAGATTCGAAAAACCTATGAGGCCGTTTTTAGCTTTCGTTCCGGATTTGGTGCAGCTTGTCTGCTGGCATCGTTGGCGGCTTTTGTAATTCTGGCTTTTGATAAAGGGCTTGGTTTTTCAAGGGAAGATCAGCAGGAAGTAGGAATTTTGAAAATGCTTGGCTGGCAGACCGGGGATATTATGCGATTACGGTTTTATGAATCTCTGGCCACTGCTGCGTGCGCATTTGGCTTAGGGATTAGTCTTGCGTGGGCGCATATTCTCTTTTTTGATGGTGGCCTTTTTCGTTCTGTTTTTCTGGGATGGTCTGTTTTGCGACCAACTTTTGATATTGTACCATATATACAGGGGCGTGATATTCTACTGCTCTTTGCGTTTTCTGCACTGCCCTACCTTGCGGCTACTATTATTCCAGCCTGGCGGGCAAGCATTGTTCGTGCAGATTCCGTGGTGTGATTTCCATGACAATTAAAATTCCGCAAATAGAGCTCAGTGAAGTACATAAATTTTATAATCAGGGACAGGACAATGAAGTACATGCTCTAAAAGAGATCAATTTGCAGGTTGCTGAGGGAGAAATTGTCTGTTTGCGTGGACCTTCCGGCAGCGGAAAAACCACACTGCTCTGTCTTATGGGTTGTGTCTTTGGACCAAGCAGTGGGCGGGCGGCCGTTGGTGGACAGCAGTTGCAGCGCATGCCCGATGAATATCTGACCAGGTATCGACGGGAGACCATCGGCTTTATCTTTCAACATTTTAATATCCTGCCAGAGCTCAGCGTGGAGCAGAATATTGTATTACCGTTACTTCCATTAGGCATCAGCCCTAAAGAGAGGCAACAGAGAGCTGAACCTTTAATGGAACGTTTCGGTATTGAACATCGAAAGTTATTCAAGGCGTCACAGATTTCCGGTGGTGAACTGCAACGGGTGGCGATTGCCAGGGCACTTATCAATAATCCACCAATTATCCTGGCCGATGAACCAACGGCTCATCTGGATTCCAGTCGTAGCAATGAACTGATGGATCATCTTGTTACACTTCGCCGTGACGGGAAAACCATCGTGCTCACCTCCCACGATCCTTTGGTTACTGAACACCCAGAGGTCACCAGGGTTATAGATATACAAGACGGACGCATTAGCTGCGGTGGGTCAATATGCTCGTAACATCATGGTCCATTGGCCTTTCTGTTACCAGCCTGCTTGCTCTTTTTTTGATACTTCGTTCTGCTTATACCGGTATTCGAGTGGTCAGGTTCTGGGATCAATCGGCAGATACTCCGCTGCAGATTCGTCTGGAAAGTGAAATCTGGCTCTCTTCCACCTTGATGGAATACGGCCTGTTTTTTCAGATTTTTTCACTTTTGCTGCTGGTTATTGCCGCTGATTCTTTTGCATCTCTGTTGCCCGGTGCCATGTGTGCAACCGGATCATTTCTGGCCAATGATTATGGAATGAAATCCTTGGCCTTGAAACTTGTTTCTGTTTTTCTCTATGGATTTTGGATTTTGATTCACCGCCTTGATATAAGATCCCCACGTTATCCGTTGGTACGATTGAAGAATGTGTATCTGCTGTTGCTCTGCCCATTATTGATTACGGATATAACCTTACAAACGCTCTATTTGCAGGGGCTCCATCCCGACATTATAACTTCCTGCTGCGGAGTTGTATTTACCAAGCCGGATGTTAGTATACTCGGCTTGTCACAGAGTATGGCATCAGTTAGCACTGTCGTGGTTTTTTACTGTGGCTGTTTGCTTCTTTTTTTGCCAGCCTGGAAACGGTTTCTCTTTTCTCAGTCATTGCTGGCCATTGGTTCCGCTCTTCTCTTTCCCACAGGGTTATGGATTGTGACAACATTTGTGTCCCCCTATGTGTACGCTATGCCCCATCATCGTTGTCCCTTTTGCCTGTTGCATGCGGAGTATAATTTTGTCGGTTATCCGCTTTTTCTCTCTCTTTACCTGGCTTCTTTTTCTGGAATGGGCGTGGCACTTTTGGCTGCTTTCAGGAAGCATTCTGACCTTGAAGGGGTGATTTATATGCAGCAAAAAGAACTGCGTATGGTGCTGAGTTGGTCTCTTCTGTTCTTTATAGGGTTGTCTCTGTATTTTCCGTTGAAGTATCTGGTGTTAGGGGGGGAGTAGGGTGGCTTTCGTATTTTCCTTACCTCATTTGTGGAGGAGGCGGCCTGGTTATATGGATTCTGCGTTACATATTTTACAAAATGATAAAAATGACAGGATGGATTATAGTAGATGGAGGTGAAGGGTGTGTCGATATCATAAAGGAATATCGCCTGAACATTAAAAAAAACGCATACGTAGGAGACCTCCGTGAGTCGTGGAAAACAGGTAACCATTCTGGTAGTTGATGATGAACAGGTGCACAGGTACATGCTCTGTTCCATGTTTAAAGACTGGGGGTGGAAGTGCGTTGAGGCAGATGATGGTAAAGTCGCTGTCGATGCGGTGGCAAAACACCAATATGACGCAGTGCTTATGGATGTGCGCATGGCAAGAATGGATGGCATGGAGGCTTTCTCACAGATTCATGCCATGAATCCTGCCCTTCCTGTTATTATTATGACAGCATATTCTTCTGTGGATGCAGCGGTTGAAGCCATCAAGCATGGAGCCTACGATTATCTGACTAAACCCCTTGATTTTGACCGTCTGCGGCTAACCCTTGAACGGGCGGTGGACAGAAAGGAAGTTGAAGAGAAGAAGCAGGAAAAGAAGAGGGCTCCCGTCGTGGAAAAGGCAGCATCCTCCTCTATTATTGGCTCTTCGGCACCCATGCTTGAATTGCTGGAAATGATTTCCTATGTGGCACCCACCGAGGCCACTGTCTTGATAACCGGTGAATCTGGTACCGGAAAAGAACTGGTGGCAGCAGAGTTACATACCAATTCTGAACGTCACGATGGGCCATTTATCCGGGTGAACTGTGCGGCTTTGGCAGAGAGCCTTTTGGAGTCCGAACTCTTTGGACATGAGAAGGGGGCTTTCACTGGAGCTGACCGGGAGCGCGACGGTAAGTTTGTGCAGGCAGAAGGGGGGACGCTTTTTCTCGATGAGATAGGCGAGACTTCGCATGCCATGCAGGTGAAAATGCTGCGTGTTCTGCAGGAGCAGGAGCTGCAACGTGTTGGTGGTGAAAAGACCATCCAGACTGATGCGAGAATTATTGCCGCTACTAATCGTGATCTTGAAGAAGAGGTACGGAAAGGGAATTTCCGTGAAGACTTATACTATCGTCTCAATGTAGTGACGGTACATGTACCGCCCTTGCGCGAACGCGGTGATGATATCTCTCTTCTGGTAGAGTTTTTTGTGGAAAAGTTTGCAGCAAAAAACAGGAGGAAAGTGGAAGGTATTACCCCTGAATGTATGCAGTTGCTTTCATCCTACCAGTGGCCCGGAAATGTGAGGGAGCTTGAAAATGCCATTGAGCGTGGTGTGATTCTTATGCGTGGTGAGCACTTAACCGAGAAGAGTCTGCCACTGCCGATTCAGAAACAGAAAACGGAGAGTTGTGGAACCCTGCTACAGGCAACATCCTTGCAAGAAGTTGAAAAGCTGCAAATTCTAAAAACGTTGGAAGAAACTGGTGGCAATAAAAGTGAAGCTGCCAGGCGTCTTGGTATTACCCGCAAGACGTTACAGAATAAGCTTCAAAAGTATGAAGAATGATACTCTTTGAGTTTTTATTCATACGACCACGCTGCTGAGCACTCCCTAAGGTAGATGGTGCCAGTTCTGTATCCCCTTGTTTTTCCCCATATGCTATGATATCCTCACAATAATAGTTAGTTGTAAGCATTCCCGGTAATATCGCATTTTAGATGATAAAGGAAGGAGTGACAGGCGTGTTTTATTACGCAAAGTTGTCACGTTGCTCTGCTTTCTGACTTGTATTTACAGGATTTGTAATGAAACAGGAAACTTCAATTTCTGCTCTTCACTCTACTGGGGCACCGCAGGATTCGCGATCAAGTAACCGATATGATGATCTTTTTGGCAGCTTTCATGTCGCTCTTAAGAATGTCACGTTATATCCTCCTGGTCATCAGCAGCTTGCCAGTTGTCTTGAGCAAGCTCATAAACTTATCAGTACGGAGCTGAGTACGAGGAGCCCACTCACTTTTGGTGTCGCCAAAGATGTTCTTATGTTTAATGAGCTTACTCTCACCAGCAAGCTCATGTCCCTGACTGCATTTGCCAGGACATTGAGTGCGCATGGTATTGTTTCTGTCACTTTTCACAGGGGGCTCGATAAAAAATCGCTGGGTTATTTTTTTCAGCTCCTCTCCTATTCAACTGAAAAAGCTGCTGGGGAGAATGGTATTCAGCAGGAGTTCAATGAGCACGGATGCAATGATATTGATCTTCTAATTGTTGACTACAATTTGTTTCAACTCTCCGACAAGAATGCACGAAATGTTGACTTGATGGCAGCAAAAAAAGGTCGGCCGTATAATATCTGGATTGCTTTTACCAAGCGTTTGTTACAAGACTGCTCCAGGGGCAGTGAAAAAAGTGGTGCTGCCGGAGATGATGAGAGCCAGGAAGTGGTTGCTAGAGATCCTGTTCAACTTGCGAAATTTATTAACGAGAACAAGTTGGATGCCAACATCAGTTTGCATAACTTCGGGGTAATGCTGGACAGGATACTCAGCTCGACAATAAAAAAGAGGGCACAGAGTAACGCCATTACCGTTGGTGATAAAGAGCTTGCAACCGCAAAGTCCATGAGTGCGGAAGAGGCATCAATGGTTGGGCTCATGCTTGATGAACTGAATCCTGTGCTACGGAAACAGTTTTTAGCAACAACCCTTGATAAGTTCCAGAAAAATGTTGGGAATAGCAGCCCGCAGCAGCTGTTGTCGCAACTTTCGTCCACTGTAGTTACTGATATGCTGGATATGGTCAATGAGGAGGGTAGAGAAATTTCGCCTGCACTTCTTTCCCTGATGCAGGGGTTGTCTGCCAGTCAGTCCGGAGGCACTCTGGATGAGAGTGATGCCCTTTCTCCAGGCGATGTAGAGACACTTATGTCCAGGGAGAGATATGATAAATATGTGGAGCCGGAGTATGGCAAGTTGTTGCAAGTCCTTGGCCAGAATCATAGCCGAATTGTTCCCCCTGATGGTTTTCACCTTGATGAACAGGAAAAAAGCCTTGAGACAGTTTATCTGATTGAGCATACAGTGGGGTTGATATTGGTATTAATGGAGGAGACCAGGACTGAAGAGGATTATTCACTGTATGGGCAGAAACTCGTTGAAATCGCGCTTGAATTACCGGCATTGGGAATATTCTCTTTAGTGGATACAATTGCAGGCTTTTTATCCCGTCATACGGAAAATCATCCATCTCCAGCTGTACGAGATTTTGCCGGGGATTGCCTGGAGAGGATAAAGGGAAGGGAATATGTTGAATCCATTGCTGCTCTTCTTGCTGACGCTTCCGCTGAGGGTAAAGTAACTGCAGTTCACGCACTTATTGCACGTGGAAAACCTGCGGTATCTGAACTGCTTGATTTTTATTGTGAGGAGAAGGGGGATCAGTTGACGGGAGATGTTGAGACCTTTTTTCACAGGTACCGAACAGAAACTCTGGCAGAGATTATACGCCTGATTCCCAGGTCGAAATCTGATAAAGTTTTGTTTCTTCTTAGTTTAGTGAAAAAACTGGGTGCGGGAAGCGCTGCTTCTCTACTTCGTCCTCTGTTGAACCATCATGAGGACTCTGTCCGTCTGGAAATCTTTGATTTACTACTCCCTTTGCAAGACAGTCAGGCGATTCAATCCCTTCGGGACATGCTTCATTCTTCTGATGAGCCGGTTGTGGCTTCAGCCATAACACTTATCTGGAGGTGCAAAGCCGCAGCATTGTTGCCTGATCTTCTCTCTCTTCTTAGTTATCGATGTTTGCGTAAGAAGACTGTCCAATGTAATAGCAGAATCATTCTTGCTCTGAGTGGCATTGCTGATCCCACAGCCCTTCCTGCTCTTGAGAAACTTGTAGACAGTAAATTCATTCTCCACTCCAAAGAAATCGCTGAGATGAAGGTTGCTCTTTTTCGTTCCCTTTCGGCTTATCCACTCGATTCTGTAGTCTTCTTATGTGAAAAAGGATTGCAAAGTAAAGAGCTGGATATCAGAAAGACATGCCGCTCAATCCTGTCCCGAACAAAGAAAGAGACACAATCATGAAACAGGCAGAATATTCAAAGAAAATTTTTCTTATACTCTCTCATATCAGGGTCATAGTCAATAACATCAGATTGTATAGCCTTAATCATTCTCAGGTAGAGGCGCAGTTGAGACAACTTTTTAAAGAGTTTATGAGTGCTTTTGCTGTTCAACCTGAAATTACTCTGCTGCTTATTGAAAATGATTTAATCATTAATAATAAGGCTGTTTCGGCCAATGAACTGAAAAACTTCTCTTTATTTATCAAGATCCTACAGGAAAAAGAAGTGGGTTTTGTGACGTTTCGAACAGGTCTGAAGAGAAGTGAACTCCGTTTATTTCTTGAACTTCTTGCCAAGCCTGGAAAGGAAGCTGTGCAACTGCTCAACAGTAAGTTTATACAGGTGGGAAAGATTGGCCTGAGGCAGGAAAGAGGAGGGACTGCACGAGATGGGGAAGGGGCCGAAGAAAAGAATGCTGCATCTCTAACTCCACCTTCTGGAGCAGAACGGAATGGAGGTGAATATCGAAAAGAAGAGATCGAGCAGGCTCTTTCGACTTTGAATGCTCTGGCAACTGACCGGCTGGATGTTATAAAAGAATATTATGATAAAATACAGCGGTTCGGGCATTGTGATACCCGGGAGGTTGAAAATGTCCTTTCTGTTTTTGTGGACTGTTTTGCCAAAAACCTGAATCCGCTTGCCATGCTATCGGTTCAGAAAGAAGCCGATGAATACACTTTCACCCATGTTGTCAATGTGTGTATTCTGACCCTTGCTCAGGCCGCAGGGCTTGGTTTTACCGGAGATAAATTGTTACAGATTGGAATAGCTGCAAGCTTACATGATGTTGGTAAGATTTTTTTGTCTGCTGATATCTTAAGTAAAACTGGTAGGTTGAGCCCTTCTGAAAGAGAAGAGATAGAGCTGCATCCGGCGAAAGGAGCCAGTTATATTTTCGGTCTCAAAGGGGTGTCCCGACTTGCGTTCCTTGGTGCTCTTGAACACCACATGCACTATGACGGGAATGGATACCCCGATACCGGGGGGGAATGGAAGACACATATTGTCAGTCAAATGATTGCTGTTTCTGACACCTTTGATGCCATGCGCAGCAATCGTGTCTATCAGGAAGCAAAGTCAGTTGAACTCATTTTCGGTGTATTAAAAGGTGGAAAAGGAACTGTTTACAATCCTATGCTGGTGGATAATTTCATTCGGGTTGTTGAGAACCAGCCACAGTTCACTTGAAGTCTATATCTTGTAAAGTATTGCTCTTATTCTCTTAAATGCTGTTTATTCTGGCCCCGCCTCTTTGAACGGTACGGTGATATTTAACTGCTGGTTTACCAAAAGACATCATGTAACCAATTGTATGGTTTTCCGGTATGTTCAGTTGTTCAAGGAGTTCCGGTACGATCCTGGTAAGAGCCCACCTACATAAACCGTTCCAAACGGTTCCCAAACCACTGGCTGTAGCCAGAAGTTCAAAATAGCTTAAGGCTATCAGGCAGTCCTGTTCGGGAGAAGAGCCATCGGCAGGGCTGGAGACAATCAGTAGGTGGGGAGCATTTCGAAACAAAACATCATTTCCATCATCTGCCGCATCTACTATGCCGGCGAAGAACTCAAGTCCTTCAGGCAAGCTATCCTGCTCCGCCACCTTGCGAATTCCTTCGATGGTATCTTTTCGGAGAGTAGTCATGGTACTCTGACTCTCAATAACGGTAAATAACAATTGCCGATTATTTACTGCGGTGGGTCCGTTGGCTACAACTTCAATGAGTTCAGCTATAATACTGGTTTCAACTGGTTCCTCAAGGTATCGGCGTACAGAGCGTCGCCCCTTCATCAAAGTTGCCAGTTGTTGGGGAGAAGGCAGGGCATCATTCAGGGGGCTTGAGTCTTCCGGGTCCAGACCGAAAATGGAGAGTGCGCCCGTGGGACAGATAGCAAAGCAATGCTGACAGGCAATACATTTTTTTTCCTCCTCTGGATGTACTGCAGGATAGCCTGCATCAAGGGAGAGTACATTGCGTGGGCAGTCATCGGCACATTCACCACATTGAATACACTTTTCTTCATCAATACGTAAATTCAGCATGCTTGCCTCTCATACAGGATTCCTGGTAGGTTGTTTCTCTCTTTTTCTCTTCACAAATTCTTTCCAGAAGCAGAGAATTGTTTTCTTCTGCCGTTCTAGCACAAAAATGACAAATTTGAAAATATCTATTCCGCTATCAATGGTTTGTACCTGTTATTTTTTAAAATATGACCAGACTCCTGATGGTTTTACTGGCTTGTCCCTGTTAATAGGTGTGAAATGTGGGGTTGAAGGCGTTCTGATCTGAAGTCGTGGCGTGTTTTGTACAGCCTCTCACGGCCATGAAAGGTATGGTTATCAGAAGATGACAATAGAGTGACAACAGCCCGCATCGGTTGACTCTGTTTTATGCTTGTGGTAATCACCTTAAATCAACTGAAGTCAGGCAGAAAAACACGATACAGGAGTAGAGAGAAATGCGGACAGATATCGTCCATATAGGTGCCGGCGAATTAACGTACGAGATTCGCAATATTGTAACTGTGGGCACAAAATTACAGAAGCTGGGTTTAACTACCAATTGGGAAAATATTGGTGATCCCATCATGAAGGGTGAGAAAATTCCCCTGTGGATGAAAGAGATTGTGTCCGATGCAGTTATGCAGGATGCCACCTACGGATATTGCCCAACAAGAGGAGTGCTCAGTACCCGTGAGTTTATTGCAGCAGAAACCAATAAACTCGGTGGCGCACAGATTGATCCTGAGGATATTCTCTTCTTTAATGGTCTTGGTGATGCCATATCCAAGATTTTTGGATTTCTTAAAAGAACGGCTCGAGTGCTGGTACCAACACCGAGTTATACCACCCATTCCTCAGCAGAAGCAGCCCATGCCGGCGATAAGCCGTTGACTTACATCCTCGATCCCAACAATCACTGGTACCCAGATCTGGATGATCTTGAGAAATCAATTAAATACAACCCGGCGGTTGCCGGGATATTGATCATTAATCCGGACAACCCAACGGGTGCTGTCTATCCGACCCATATTTTGGAGTCCATCGTAGAGCTTGCCAAGCGTTACGATCTCTTTATCGTCTGTGACGAGGTGTACCATCATATTGTTTACAATGGCACCTCAACTTCTCCCCTTTCTGCTGTGATTGGAGATGTACCGGCCATTGCCATGCGTGGTATATCTAAAGAGATGCCGTGGCCCGGCTCGCGTTGTGGCTGGATTGAAGTATATAATGGCGATAAAGATCCAATGTTTGCCAAGTATGTGCAGTCCATTCTCAATGCCAAGATGGTCGAGGTCTGTTCTACGACTCTGCCTCAGACAGTCTATCCAAAGGTTGTGCAGCATCCCAAGTATCAAGGCTATCTGGAAGAACGAATTCGTCGTTATGAAAAGTTTTCCAATATTGCCCTGGAGTCCCTTGAGAATGTGAAAGGGGTGCTGGTCAATCGTCCAAATGGTGCATTTTATATGAGTGTCTGTTTTGAGGATGGTACCTTGAATCATCAGCAGACGCTGCCCATTGAGAGTAAGGAAGTGCGGGAGATGATAGAAGGGCTGGTAGCACCTGAAGGTACTTCGGTGGACAAACGGTTTGTTTATTATCTTCTTGGCTCAACCGGAGTCTGTGTCGTGCCATTGACATCTTTTGCCACTGAATTACAGGGTTTTCGGGTGACACTGCTTGAGCGGGATGAAACGGTATTCAGGCAAGTTTTTCAGACCATTGCAGACTCAATTAAACAGTATTTAGAGAGTTCGAAATAGCACTTGTAACCGGGAACACCAGTGGTCTTAAAAAGAATCAGCTGAAGTTACTGGAACGTCTTGCCGGGAAACGTGGTCGAAGGGATCAGGTGATTGGGTCTGAAATGGCCCGTGCTCTTTGTGGACTTTCTGCAGAGCTTAATCGCCAGATTGGGATTTTACTGCAGCGCTCCGGGAAAGTTGAAGCAGTGATTGTCGGTGATTTCAAAGGCATTCTGATTCCCAGCCTTTCCCATATCCGTAGCCAGGGACGTCTGAAAGGGCTGCGGCTGGTGCATACCCACCTTGCGGGGGAAGATATCAGTGATGAAGATCTTATGGATCTGCTCTTTCTTCGCCTTGATATGCTTTCTGTCCTGAAGGTTGATGATTCGGGTCTGCCGGAAAAACTCTACTCTGTTCACCTTTTGCCCGATTCCCGTGACGGGAAAAACTGGGAATTTCTTCCTCCTGTACACCCTGCAAATCAGGAAGATTCGTTTGAAGATTTTATTCGCGCCCTTGAAGGGGAGTTTGTCCGAAAAGCCGGCAGTGAAAAGATAGATTCGTCAGAGGATAGAGCGATCCTTGTGAGCGTTTCCAGCCAGTCGCAGATTCGTGCCCTTGAATCCATGAATGAGCTTGTAGAGCTGGCAAAATCAGATGATGTGGCAGTACTCGATACCGTGCTGCAACGAAGACGGAAGGTTAACCCCCGGCTTATCCTTGGTAAGGGCAAGCTCGCAGATATTATGATCCGGGCCTTGCAACTCGGTGCCAACCTGTTGATTTTTGATCATGAGTTAAATCCCTCCCAGATCCGTTCCATCACCAACCATACAGAATTAAGAGTCATTGACAGAACGCAGCTTATTCTGGATATCTTTGCTCACCGGGCACTTAGTCGTGAAGGGAAACTGCAGATTGAGATGGCGCAGCTGAAATACATGCTACCTCGCCTGTCCAGCCGTGATGATGCATTGTCTCGCTTAACTGGTGGCATTGGTGCCAGAGGCCCAGGTGAGACAAAGCTTGAGATTGATAAACGTCGTATCAATGATCGTCTGGCAAAGCTCAAAAAAGAGTTGAAAAAAGTGAGTAAAGAGCGTTATCGTCGTCGCTCACGGCGCAGGAAAAAAGATCTCCCTGTACTTTCTCTTGTGGGCTATACCAACGCGGGTAAATCCACTCTTTTAAATACGCTTACCCAAAGTGATATCGTGGCGGAAGATAAACTGTTCGCCACCCTTGATCCCACCAGTCGCCGCCTACGTTTTCCGATGGATATGGAAATTATTATCACTGACACAGTTGGCTTTATTCGCAACTTGCCAGTTGATCTGCTACAGGCATTTAAAGCTACCCTTGAAGAGCTGGAAGAGGCAGATTTGCTGGTGCATGTTATTGATCTTTCAAATCCCTGTTACCGTGATCAGATGAAAGTGGTGGATGATTTGCTGCGTGAACTGGGTCTTGGCCAGATACCTTGCCTGAAGGTCTTTAACAAAGCGGACAGGGTTGGTGGTGATGGTGTGTTACTTGGAGACGTACAACGTGAAGGAGTTGTGGTCAGTGCCTTACAGAGAGAGACCTTAGGCCCACTGTTAGTCGAGGCGCAAAAGATGATGGGGAAAATATTAGGGAAGTAGAAGGAGTGACTTAGGGTTGAAGGAAGAACCCCAGATCTTTTCCGATCTGACTCTGGTTGATAAATTCGCAACCAATTTTGTTAGTGTTGACTCGTTTGATAATAACTTTTTTGGTTAGTTCGGTCTGCTTCTTGTCGGTAATTCTGAAATTTAACAGTGCCTTTTGGCCAATGGCCATACGATGTCGTCCGGAAATAGAAAAGCCAACGCCACTTCGTGAAATATTATCAACCTGCATTTGGCCACCACCTCCTGGCGATCCAATTATGGTATAGACACCAACTATTTTGGTGGGTTTTCGATAGTGTCTGCGAAAATCGAGGGCAACCAAAAACGTATTATCACAACTACAGCGGGTTTTCAGGGTGTGGTGACTGCTTCTGAATTTACCAACGGAAATATTTTTGACCAAGGCACACTTGGGGCATTGAATCGAAGCAGTATCGTTTGTTTTAACAAATGATTTTTGAACTTTCATACCGTATTGTCGGGTACCTGACAGCAACAATCTGTCCCCCTTAAAGCGTGACGGGAGTTGGCGTCATTTTTTTTTATTTACCTAGGTTGTTTTTAAATCTTTTTCGTCCTTTTATTGTAGCACCTAAAGCAGATAATACTATAGGTATAAATACCTATTATCCCGCAAGAGATTGTTTCGATGCGGTTAAGTGGATGAAAGTGTGTAGTTTATGTCCTGTCGTCAAAGGGGGGTTTTTCAATAAAATAAAAAAAGTCGGTGAATGACTGGCAGATCTGTTTTTTATGAGGCAGCTCAGTCATAAATGAGAACGGGATATTTTTCGAGGATAGCTTCCGTTTCAGCATCAAGATCGCTGGCGACTTCGTGGATTTGATACTCATGGCCGCAGCCGGTACAGCGTAAACGAATACGCCAGCAGCTGCGGTGAACTTCAAGTTTCTCTGAACATTTTCTACATTTCATAGCATTAGCCGAGTAGTTGCTCACGGGTGAAGAGAGCCTCGAGTTTGAATCCTGCCTTAGCCAGCACTTCCACACCACCTTCCTGACGTTCCACAACGGTGATGATCTGTGCTACTTTAAAGCCTTGTGACTCTACACGTTCGATTACTTTGATGAGGGTTCCACCAGTGGTTACGACATCTTCAAGTAGTGTCACCCGGCAGCCAGGTTCCATATTGCTGAGCCCTTCGATATAGTTTTCGGTGCCATGACCTTTGGCTTCTTTGCGTACGATAAAGGCTGGAATAGGAGTGTCTGCCAGGAAACTGGCAATGGATACAGCAGTAACCAGAGGGTCGGCGCCAAGGGTCATTCCACCTACGGCAAGGATTGGTTCATCCGCCTTCTGCATCAGTTCAAAGATAAGCTTTCCGCAAAGATAACCACCTTCCGCTGAGAGGCTGGTCTGTTTCACGTCCACATAGAAGTCGGATGTTTTGCCGGATGTTAAGGTGAATTCACCTTTTCTGTATGATTTTTCAAGGATGATTTCTTTGAGTCGTTGTCTGTCGCTCATGGTGGCCTGTTTATTAAGATTTATAGTTATAAAAGTTATCGTCTATGGTTGGAGTTAAATCCGGGTGCTGGTCATTGAATGTCTAGCATTCGGTAAAAATACCTGTTTTTTCCATGTCTACAAGAAAAAACTCGCAATAATGAAAAATGAAATGTTATTCTGCTTAATTGAGGTCTTTGTGAAGAGTTTTTACGAATCCATCAATTGATTATCATGTTGTGCCGATTATTTGTCAATAAATAAGAGAGCGGTGAGGGGAAATATATGTGTGGAATAGTGGGGTATGTGGGATACAGACGAGTGGTGCCTGTAGTTCTTGGCGGCCTGAAACGTTTGGAATACAGGGGATATGATTCTGCCGGTATCGTTTTTATTCAGGACGGTGAACTGAAAAAATACAGAAGTAAAGGCAAATTACAGAATCTGGAAAACAGTATGAAAGAGGCACTTGGTGCCCCTTCTCATATAGGCTTGGGACATACCCGCTGGGCAACGCATGGCGCTCCAACCACAGAAAATGCTCACCCACACAGTGATTGTACTGGTGAACTGGTTGTCGTTCATAACGGAATTATAGAGAATTATCATTCTCTGCGTAATGAATTGATTGAAAAAGGACATACATTCGCCTCTGAAACAGATACCGAAGTGCTGGCACATTTGATAGAAGAATACCTTGACGGCGATTTGCGAGCTGCCGTAACAAAGGCTTTATCGCGTGTGGAAGGATCGTATGCCCTGGGGGTACTCTGGACAGGAATGCCGGATACATTAATTGCTGCCAGAAATCACAGTCCTCTGGTGCTCGGTGTCCATGAGGAAGAGGGTGGTTTTATGGCCTCCGATATTCCTCCTCTGCTGCCCTACACCGATCAGATCATTTTCCTTGATGACGAGGAACTTGCTGTGCTCACCAGTAACACGCATAAAATATACTCGCTTAAAAGTGGTAAGGAAGTCACCAAGGAGATACAGACCATCTCCTGGAATGCCGCCATGGCCGAGAAAGGTGGCTATAAACATTTTATGCTCAAAGAAATCTATGAGCAGCCACAGGCTATTATAGATACTGTGAGTGGTCGCATTAACCCTGAGACTGGCAGCGTGGATCTTCCTGAAATGAATCTAACCGAAGACGATCTGGCCAATATTGACCGTATTTTTCTGATTGCCTGCGGAACCTCCTGGCATGCAGCGCTGGTCGCCAAGTACTGGATTGAGCGCTGGGCCAAGATTCCCGTTGAAGTGGATATTGCCTCGGAATTTAGATATCGGAAACTGCTGATTGATGAGCGTGTGCTCACCGTTGCCATTTCTCAATCCGGTGAAACTGCTGATACTTTAGCAGGAGTTCGGCTAGCCAAAGACCTTGGCTCTAAAATAGTAACGATTTGTAACGTTGTTGGTTCCACCATGACCCGTGAAGCCCACGGAACGGTTTATACCCATGCTGGGCCAGAAATCGGGGTGGCCAGTACTAAATCCTTTACCTCGCAACTCGCAGCCCTCTTTCTCTTTACTCTGTATCTTGCAGAAAAGAGAGAAACCATGGAGCAGGAACAGCGTCTGTTGCTCGGCAAAGAACTGATTCGGGTGGCGAATATTATTGAAGAAGAACTACCAGCCATGCAGGATGAAATAAAAAAGTTAATAGAGAGCTTTTACGACAGTCGGGATTTTCTCTTTGTGGGCAGAGGGCTGAACTTCCCCATTGCTCTGGAAGGTGCTTTAAAACTCAAGGAAATATCTTATATTCATGCTGAAGGGTATGCATCCGGTGAATTGAAGCATGGCCCCATCGCACTCATTGATAAAGATATGCCCATTCTCGGGCTTACTCCCAAAGATAGTGTGTATCAGAAATCCATCTCCAATGTGGAAGAGATAAAGGCGCGTCAGGGGCGTTTGATCCTTATCGGTACCAGAGGGGATGAACAGTTGAAAACAATCACCGATGATGTTCTGTATCTGCCTGAAGTGCATGAAGAATTGAATCCGATTCTATATACAATCCCTGCTCAGTTACTGGCTTATGAGATAGCCAGTCGTCGTGGATGCGATGTGGATCAACCACGAAACCTTGCTAAAAGTGTGACCGTCGAGTGATGATTTCCATTGGGCTTGAAAATCTGAAGGATGCAGACATTTCCCTGAAGGGAAAACGGTTGGGACTTCTTTGTAATCAGGCTTCAACCGATGCCAGCCTCCGCCATTCACGAGATGTTATCTTTGATCTCTACGGAGAACAGCTCACCTGTATTTTCTCACCGCAACATGGGTTTTTTGCTGAAAAGCAGGATAATATGATCGAGTCGGATCATGGCATTGATCCGGTGACCGGGCTTCCCGTTTTCAGTCTGTATGGCGAGAGGAGAAAACCGGATGCGGCAATGTTCTCCCATATTGATGTCTTGCTTATTGATATAGTGGATGTGGGAACCAGGGTTTATACATTTCTGTACACCATGGCTTACTGTATGGAAGCTGCCGCCGAATACGGAAAACAGGTAGTTGTGCTGGACAGGCCAAATCCTATTGGCGGCATGGTTGAAGGCAATATCCTTCAAAACGATTGCACCTCTTTTGTGGGGCTTTATCCTATTCCCATGCGTCACGGTATGACATTTGGTGAGCTTGCTCTTCTGATTAACTCCGAATACGGTATTGGAGCGGACTTACAAGTTATACCCATGGGTGGCTGGTCGCCTGAAATGCTATTCAGGGATACGGGTTTCCCCTGGGTTGCCCCCTCTCCCAATATGCCGACTCCAGAAACGGCCCTTGTATATCCGGGGCAGGTTATCTGGGAAGGAACAAACTGTTCTGAAGGGCGAGGCACAACGCTGCCTTTTGAATTTGTGGGAGCACCATTTTGGGACCATGATGTAATTATGAAACGTCTTGCCAAAACCGAATTACCGGGCTGTTATCTCAGGCCTCTGGTCTTTCAGCCCACGTCTGGAAAGTGGGCGGAATCCACCTGCACAGGTTTTCAGATCCATGTGACGGATGCTGAAACATTTAGGCCTTATCGTACAACTATTGCTCTTTTGCAGGCAGTGATACTTGAATTCCCCGAGCAGTACGCCCATAAAGAACCGCCATATGAGTATGAACTTGAACGGTTACCCATGGATTTAATTCTGGGCGACTCAGCTCTTCGTAAAAGCCTGGAAGAGGGTGTGCCTGTTAGTGAGCTTGAGAAAAAGTGGCAGCCAGAGCTGGAACTATTTATACAGACCCGAAAAAAATATTTGCTCTATTGAAGAGAGGAATGAGTGGAAAAGAAAAGTTTTAGTTTAAAAGCGTTGGCCAAACTTGCAGAGGGTGAAGTTGCAGGTGATGGGAGCGTACAGATCACAGCTTTTGCCCCCCTTGAAACAGCTGGTCCTGGTGATATCAGTTTTCTGGTAAAGGCCGGGCAGGTAGATAAAATGGAAACATTTCAGGGCAGCGCCGTGATTGTGCCAATGGAGATTGAGAATGCTTCGGTACCTGTAATCAGAGTGCAGAACCCTTATCTTGCTTCTGCCAAGATTCACACGCTACTTCTTGAAAAAGTTTTTGTTGCAGCAGGGGTACACGAACGTGCCTGGGTTGCGAAGAGTGCTGACATTCCCAGTGAAATAACCGTGGCTCCAATGGCTGTAATTGGTGAGCGGGTGAAAATTGGTCAACGGGTGACCATCGAATCTGGAGTCGTCATCGGAGATGACGCACATATCGGTGATGACACTGTTGTAAAAGCCAACGCCTGTATCGGAGAGAGATGCAACGTGGGAAGCAGAGTGATTATTCACGCAGGTGTGGTGATCGGTGCTGATGGTTATGGGTATGCCACCGATAGTAGAGGGTTCCATACTAAACGTCCTCAGGTGGGTATTGTGCAGATTGATGATGATGTGGAAATTGGAGCCAATGCCTGTATCGATAGGGCAGCGTATGGTGTAACCCATGTAAAATCAGGGACAAAAATTGATAACCTGGTGCAGATTGCTCACAACGTGGTACTTGGCGAGAACTGTCTGATTGTATCCCAGGCAGGTATCTCCGGATCGACAACGCTTGGACGTAATGTGGTTCTTGGCGGGCAGGTGGGCGTCACCGGTCATATCACCTTGGAAGATGGCGTGATGGTCGCCGCTCAGAGTGGCGTGCATAACAGACAAAAAGCAGGAACAACAGTGGGTGGGTCTCCTACGCTGCCCATGAAAACCTATGTACGGGCAGCAATTCAGTACGGAAAATTACCGGAAATGGGACGTGAATTACGTAGGTTAAAAAAAGAAGTTGCAAAGTTACAGGAAATACTGGAGAAGCAGAAAAATGAGTGACGCAATAATACCTGAAAATATAGACATTAATGAGATCTTACGTTTGTTACCCCATCGCTATCCTTTTGTGATGATAGACCGGGTGCTTAGTGTTGATGTTGGGAAGCACGTGGAAGCGTTAAAGAATGTGAGTATCAACGAACCTTTCTTTCAAGGACACTTTCCGGAAAAACCGATTATGCCGGGAGTCCTGATGCTGGAAGGCATGGCACAGGCTGGAGGCATCCTTGCCTTCTATTCCCAACCTGAAAATATCGGAACCAAACTACTCTATTTCGCTGGTATTGATAAGGCACGTTTTCGCAAACCAGTGGGGCCGGGGGATCAGATTATTTATCGTGTGGAAGTGCTGAAAATAAAACGTGGGATTTGGAAACTTGGCGCAACGGCCAATGTTGATGGACAGAAAGTTGCTGAAGCAGAATTGATGGCAGCATTTGGTTAAGAGACTATGACTATCCATGCAAGCGCAATTATTGACCCTGAAGCAGAACTGGCTCCCGATGTTATCGTCGGGCCATTTACTGTTATTGAAGCAAATGTGAAGATTGCTCAAGGAACAAGCGTCGCCAGCCATGTCAGGATTTCCGGCCCTTGTACTATCGGTGAAAATAACCAGATAGATTCCTTTGTCGCTCTTGGTGGTGCCCCCCAGGACCTTGGTTACAAGGGGGAACCCACAGAGCTTATTATCGGCAATAATAATCAGATCCGAGAATACGTATCCATCCACAGGGGAACACCAAAAGGTGGAGGGAAAACAGTCATTGGCAATAATACACTGATCATGGCGTACGCGCATCTGGGACATGATTGTCTTATTAGTGATAACGTAATTATTGTAAATGCTGCCATGCTCGGAGGTCATACAGAAGTTGCTTCACACGCAACAGTTGGTGGTTTAACCGGAACCCACCAGTTTTCCAGGATAGGAACATTTTGTTTTATCGGTGGTGGTTCTGCGGTCAGTAAGGATGTTCCTCCCTACGCCATGGTTACCGGTGAACGTGGGCAGATGAAAATTTCCGGATTGAATAAAATTGGACTTCGCAGGAATGGTTTTGATCGTGAAACCATAAAAAAAATCGATGCTGCCTATCGTATTCTGTTTCATTCTGATCTGCTCCATAATGACGCACTGGATAAAGTTGAGGAAGAGCTGGGTGGCAATGCTGCTGTGGATGAACTGCTGCGTTTTATCCGTGCTTCAAAACGTGGCGTGGTGAAACGCGTCAAGGGTAACTGACGTAAAAATGAAAATTGATCCTACCAAAATTGGAATTATTGCCGGTTCCGGACAGTTTCCCCTACTCTTTATTCAGGCGGCGCAAAAAGCCGGGCGAAAAACAGTACTTATTGCTCACCAAAATGAAACCTCAGAAGAAGTGGCAGATGCTGCTGATGAAGTACAGTGGGTAAAACTGGGGCAACTTGGAAAAATATTAAAGTTTTTCCATAAACAGGGTGTCGGCGAGACAGTCTTTGTGGGAGCCATCACCAAGACTCGTATCTTTAAAGATATCCTGCCGGATATGAAAGGACTGACCCTCTGGAATAAGATCGACTCCAAGCAGGATGATGCAATCCTGCGGGCTGTGGCAGGTGTTATTGAAAAAGAAGGGATAAAAGTTCTGGAATCCACCTGTTATTTACAACATCTCTTTTTCCCGCAAGGGGTGCTGACCAAAAAGAAACCGGACAAAAATCAGCGAAAGGATATAGCGTTTGGCTGGAAAAATGCCCGGGGCATAGGCGGTATGGATATTGGGCAGTGCGTGGTGGTGCGAAACTGTTCAGTTGTTGCAGTGGAGGCAATCGAAG
Organism: Desulfocapsa sp.; assembly: GCA_022712895.1. Taxonomy (GTDB): domain Bacteria; phylum Desulfobacterota; class Desulfobulbia; order Desulfobulbales; family Desulfocapsaceae; genus Desulfocapsa. The sequence goes on along the minus strand of JAFLJS010000051.1, from coordinate 27,910 downwards.
GAACCGACGCCTGCATTAAACGGGGCGGGGTGCTAGCCAAAGAAAATGTAGTGGTGGTGAAGGTACGAAAACCGGGGCAGGACTTTCGTTTTGATTTGCCGGCAACGGGAATAAAAACCATTGAGACCCTTGCTAGTGTAAATGGTGCTGTTCTGGCAGTTGAAGCCAGACAGTCCTTGCTTTTTGATCCCGACGCCATGATTCATGCCGCCGATGAGGCTGGTATTGTGGTAGTGGGAGTGACGGAGCTGGACGATGGGACTCTTGAATATTAAATTGATACACCTAGGACAGGGAGATCTACCACAGTAACTTCATTCCATGAATTTTTCCAAATTTGATATACAGTCATACTCAACAAAAAGAGTTCGATTGTCGCTGGCTTTTTTACCAGTGGCTGTGTTGTTGGCTTCCAGCTGCCAGGCAGCAGATGCACCTCCCCAAACTTACCTGAATAGTATAAAAATGGAATTTGTGCGGGTGCCTGCCGGTGTTTTCTTTATGGGTTCTCAGGATTATGAAGAGGGCAGTTCCAAGGAGAAACCACGTCACGAAGTTCATATTACAAAACCATTTTATCTGGGGAAGTATGAAGTGACCCAAAGACAGTGGCTGGCTGTGATGGGTACAGAACATCCCAGCAACTTCTCCTCTCCTGATCGTCCGGTGGATGAGGTGTCCTGGAATGATGTTCAACTGTTCATTCAAAAACTAAACGAATTGGAAAGGGAGGGCTCCTACAGGTTGCCAACAGAGGCAGAGTGGGAATATGCGGCCAGGGCCGGTAGCGAAACTGCCTATTCCTTTGGCGATAATTCAAAGAGTAAGCCACTTACGGAATATGCATGGTATGAGCTGAACGCAGAAAAACAGAGTCATCCGGTGGGCACATTGCAACCCAATGCATGGGGTTTATACGATATGCATGGTAATATTTCCGAATGGGTGCAGGATTTGTATGGCAAAAACTATTATGCAATAAGCCCGAAAGAAGATCCCATGGGCCCGGCAACCGGGAGAAAACGAGTTGTGAGAGGTGGCTCCTGGATTCATCAAGCGTACTCCTGTCGTTCTGCATTCCGTGGCTATTTTTCCGCTGATTATACCGATTCCGACTTTGGTTTTCGGATTGTGAAGGAAATAGAGTAACGTAAGCAGGCTATGATACTTGTAGCAGGGTTAGGGGTTCGCACCCTACTGCAAGGGTGGTTTGTGGTCGTTTCAGCTTCGAGTTATCTTCTTTCTGGCTAAAGTGCTTATTGCACATATCTGGAAACATCATTCTGCTCTACGGCAAGCCAAGTCAAAAATGATTTCACATCTTCAACTGATAGCAAACGAGAATCTTTGCTTTTGGTGTAGGTTTGAAGTTTACGAGTCCAGCCAGTTCCATTTGATCTGAGCACGTCTTTCTTTGCAGTCTCATGCCCATGCTGTTGAGCGATGGGTTCTTCCAACAGTTTGTTTTCTTGACATATTTCTATATTCCTAGTAGGGCTTATTTTATTCTTCAGAAAAACTTGCTCCTGTAGGGGGCTGTTTGTGCATTTGGCTATGTCTTGAATAATTAATTTGAAATATAGTGTGATGGCGTGACCTGCCTGCTGTTTCTGTGGGGCTACTCCTTGATGGATTATGAAGCTCGAGTACTGACGAGAAAGATATGCTGGAATTTTAATCATGAACGATATCCTGTTTCTTGTTATCCAGTAAGTGAGGAATGATATTCGACAAAAAACAGGCTACGTTACTGATTCTACGTTGTCAACATTTATAGGCAAACGTAGATATCGAGAAACAAGATACTAACTTGTTATACCAATCAATCAACAATACATCGGAACAATGTCTGAACAAAACACCTACATAGCACCAATTGTTTCTATTGTTACAGGTGTGTTTACCTTGCTTGGAGTACTACTTGCGAACCGTTCAAATCATAAGCAATTACTGACCACCCTGAAAAATGAAAATGACCAGCTTAAAGATGACATTCATCGTCAAAGAATAGAAGAATTATTTGTTTCATTAGAAAAATGGGCGGGAGCAATGGTGATCCACCATACTACTCTAAGAAAAGTAATGGTTGGCGAGTTAACCTATGACCAAGCGCTAGATTTACAAATTGAAGCAGATAAACCAGATTTTGATTCGCATCGTTTGTTTATGCTTGCTGAATTATATTTTCCAAAATGCCATGATGACCTGAATAAAATAAAAAAATATAGAGATGATGCTTCTGACTTACAACATAGCTACAAGATATTATACAAAAAGTCAGGTGCTAATAGCACTAAGCATGCTGCTATAATAACAGAAATCCTCGAGAAATTTAACGACTCGGTAGATAACTACAAAAAATCACTGCTTAAGAGCTACCCACTACAATAATCACGGTATAATCGGGTAGCCCGGGGGTTTTTCTCCCCCAAGCCCCCACAACACCCCGCATGCGGCTCCGCACGGGGCGTTTCCTTAAGGTTGTCAGGCCGTAACCGGACGTAAAACCCTGAACTGGTTTCGCCAATTAACGCCTGAACATTACTCCTCCATTCGGATTCAACGTATATCCAGAGCCATTGGCGGCCTTTTACTCTCCTTAAAGTTCAGCCCTTCACCGTGTCCAAGGCATTACCCTTGCCGTTCGGAGTCTCATTCCTCGCTTACCTATTTCGTACCTCACAGACAGGGCGGGACATTTCTTGTCTGTGCCAGGATGTTTGTATACCAGAACCCCACCGGTGGTTTCACTAGAAATGATTTCATACTGCATGGAATACAGATCTCCCCGGATAAGAACATGAACTTCCGATATGCAGGTAAGCGAGGGACGAGACTCCGAGCGTATCATTTACCGTATCTCCTGTTCCTTGACTTAATCATGTTGTGCTGACTTCTCCAGAGACTCGGCCTTATATGATATTTCTGTACGTTGCCTCATATCTTTGCACTTAGGCTTCCTTCAAACCCTACCTCACGGTAACGCCCTTGCCATCGGCTAGTAATTTATGTTACGTTTCACAACGTTACATGGAACACCTACAGGGGACTTTAACCCCATTAGTTCACGCCCATGCTGGGCGTACACAAAGGTATTCACTGGAAAACAAGCACAGCGTTTTTCAGGCCAAGTTTCCAGCTAAATTTGAACTGCTATCTGCGTATCACATTGGTCGGTAAACTTGCTTGTTTCAAGTGATACTGAACGTTATGTTTACTAGCAGGACACTGAACTCTAAAGAGGTTTAATAATGAGCATATGTAGTAATTCTAAATGCAATCTAAATACCTATGACGAGTTTGATGAATGCATCTTGCACTGTTCAAAAGAAGAATTAGACTTTTTTACCATACGCTCAGATTTTTACGATTCACTAAAAAACTATGTAACGGAAAAGAATATTGGAAACAATGAATTCTGCCATTTTTTTGGTATTGTATTTCCAAAACCAGATATACAATCGACAATTAATTACATAAAAATATTAAAACCATTAAAACAAATACATTTTGATAATTGCCACTTTTTTACAAGTTATCTTGATTTAAGTAAGCCTGAATTCTTTTTTCAGGACTGTCACTTTCATGATGATTGGACGATACGTAATTATAAGTTACTTAAAAATGTTGATGATGTTATTTATCAAAACTGTACCTTTTTAAAGGAGGTTTATACCTATACTCCTGATGATACGTGGCTGTATCAGTATGATTATTCTCAGTTTGACTATACGTGCACATTCAAAGGCGCAGTTACATTTTATCGTGCAATGTTCGTATTATCCCCCTTTAACGGGAATCAGGATAATTATAAAGACAATACGTTTTTTAAATTGTTAATCGAGAAATGTGAATTCAGCATTTTTGAAATTTATCTTAAAAATCAAGAAAATGGAGTGATTGAATTCAAAAAATCCACAATTAAATCGAGATTAAAAATAAGAAGTGAAGAATGTGGAGGTTATGAGGAGCAACAAAGTAACAAGGCAAAATTAAAGTCATTAAAGATAATCGATTGTCATGTTGATGATAACGCTTACATACGCATTGGTTACCTTGAGGTAGATGATTTTATTATCTCAAATTTACGCAATCCTCAGAATTCGGAACTTAATATAGGAGATTGTCATTTTAATAACTATGTTCTTAGTAATTTTAGAAACATAGGGAGATTTAAACTATACAAAATCAATGTGTTTGGTGATGAAAAAGGAATCTTATTTCAAATTGATAACACATCCATAGGCGATGCCGACTTCCAAGCCATATGCTTAACTTCATTCACAACTGTAACGCTCTTTGACAATATTTTTGCCAATATACGTTACACAAACATGCAATGGAAAGAAGTAGTTGAGGTTGGGCAATATTATGAGGATGGCATAACTGAAATTGCTAAAAAAAGAGACACATATAGGGTTCTAAAAAACGTTGCTCATGATAATAATGATCAACCACAAGCTTTATTGTTTTACGCAAAAGAAATGCAATACCATAAAAGACTTATATTAGAAAGTAGATGTAATAACAAAGATTTCAAGCGTTTCTTTGTAAAAGATATTTTTTGTAAACACAATAATGGGTGGCTAAAAGATGGAAGAATGCAGGATATAATCACATTAATTTTTAATGAAAAGACAAACAATTTTGGTTTGAATTGGTGGCAACCAATTAAGCTGATAATGCTTTCATCTATTATCTTCTATTCTTTTTTTCTGTTCAGTCTAGATGTAGATGATACTCACGGATATTGGAAAAATATATTTGAATTCATTAATCCAACACATAGCATTGAATTTATTGCAAAAGGAAGATGGACAGCTTGTTCATTTTCAATAGATTTTATATACAGGATTCTTGAAGGGATATTAATCTATCAAACAGTAGTTGCATTCAGAAAATTCAGTAAAAAATAATTATAGCTTTAATGACAAAAAACATAAGATATTAGGGGTCAAAGATATTAGGGGTCAAGTCGGCCCTTGACTCTTGTAACAATATTTTAATAACAAAATAATGCACCGGATAAATCGGTGATCATCATGTTAGCAGTACCGTATATATCCATAGGAGAAATAATGCCCCATTTTTTAGTAGATTGCTCTGAAAGTATTTTTGAATTACATTCTGAAGAAAAAATTATTGAGCAAGTTCACTTGGCTGCAAAATCAACTAAACTGTTTAATGAAAATGATATAAAAGTAAGAGTTAATTCGTTTAAGAAATACTCAACGGGAAATAAAATTGAAGATTTTATCCATGTGTTTGCCCATATAATGGAAGGTAGAAGTAATGAACAAAAAGCAGGTTTATCTAGAAAAATAGTCCAAGGATTAACATCATTGTTGCCTACAGTGCCTAATATAGGGGCTAACGTTATAGAATTTGAAAATACCAATTATTGCAATAAGAATAAGCTTTAATTCCAAATGTTGCTAACAAAAACATCCGCTGGTTCAAAAAAGCTAGGCTGAAAAGAGCCTCAGCCTAGCTTTTTTGAACCAGTGATGCAGGCGTTATGCCTTTTTAAAAAACATTTCGACGCACAAACAATAGTACTGTATAATGTACAAAAATACTTTTGGAGGTGCATGTATGCATAGGTTAAGAATCGACCAGGATATTCGTTCAATGTCTGAATTTAGAACAGGCATTGCTTCCTTTATGAAACAAGTCCATGATACTAAAAGACCATTAATAATAACACAGCATGGGAAAGGAGCCGCAGTACTTCTGGATGTTGGTGAGTATGAGGCTATGCAAGAAAAACTTGAGTTATTAAAAGACATCCAAACTTCTGTCAGCCAAATAGAAAATGGTAAAGGTATTGCCCATACAGAGGCAAAAGAAATGATAATGAAAAGAGTGATCAAGTGAAAATAATTTGGTCACCTCTTGCCATCGACAGGACAACAGAAATTGCAGAATATATAGCTTTGGACAACCCGGCAGCAGCCAAAAATTGGATCGGCTTAATCTTTCAAGAAGTGGAGTTACTTGTATCATCACCCAAAATGGGCCGTGTTGTCCCAGAAATTGGTAGCAAACAAATTCGAGAATTAATCATAGCAAATTATCGAATAATCTATCGCATTGAAAAAATAAACATTTCTATACTCACTATAAGACACGGTAAACAAATATTACCAGTGGAAGAAATAGTCGCATAATAATTGTGTACACTGGAAAACAAGCACAGCGGTTTTCAGGCCAAGTTTCCAGCTAAATTCCATCTCTTATCGTCGTGCCACGTTGGTTGGTAATTCCGCTTGTTTCCAGTGATACGGAACGTTAACATTGCCAGATCGAAGATATTAATATCTCAATAACACTCCAATTTGAGGTGTCTCCGATATCTTTTTGGTACACACCTTACTGAAGAGAGAAAAAGAGCCAAATAGAGGTGTGCAAGAGCAATATTTACCACCTCTGGATTAGGGGTGGTTGAAATGGTTCCTGACCTGTCATATTCTATAAAACCTAATTTTGCGAAGTGTCAGATCGGCAAGTCCATATAAACAAGTACATATAGACAGAGCATCCATCTCCAGATTTGTTGTGGTGTCGCTTTGTATTAAACGTTGTGATTTTATTTTCATTCGATTGTCTCAAGCGGCTATATTCTGCATCATTGCCTTCGTTCAAAATCTTGAGCATCTTTCTCGGTAATAAGTGTATGCCTTCCAGCAGTTGCTTTCACAACAGCAACATCCAAACCAAGTTTCTCCGCAATCTCTTCCCATTCGGTCATGGCTTGGAACCCACTTGTAAAACTGGAATGTTGTAGTACCTTTAGGCGTGATCTGTAGTCTTAAACCATCTGTTTTAGTGTCATATATGAATGATCTTTTTGCTGCTGGTTCTATGGCGGTTCTATGAGATAGCTAAAAATGACGAAAGAATACAAATACTCACGAAATGAGATGGAACTAATGTTAACGCTGAAAGGTAATGTAGTAAGGGCTGAACGAGCTTTGGGAAAGGTGAAGAAATGCAAGCGATGATACTGGCGGCAGGGTTCGGTACCCGACTCCTTCCCTATACAAAACTCCGTCCCAAACCTCTCTTTCCCCTGTTAAACGAACCGCTTCTCTTGCTCACCATCAAACGTTTACAACGTGCTGGTTTTGATCATATTATTGTGAATTGCCATCACCTGAAAGAGCAGATAGTCGAGGCCCTTAGAGGGCTGCGAGGTGTTGTTGTTCAGGAAGAGGAAGCTATTCTCGGTACCGGTGGAGGGTTACGGATGGCATTGGCGACCATGCGTGATGAACCTCTGCTCATCACCAACGGTGATATCTACCACTCCATCGATTTCCTGGAGTTGTACCGCAGCCATGTGGCTGGCGATGCAGCTGTGACCATGGCCATGCATAACTATCCGCGATTTAATAAAGTACGTGTCGAGCAGGGCATGGTGACCGGATTCGGTGAGGAAGGGAGTGGGGACTGTCTGGCCTTTACCGGTCTTCACGTCATTGATCCGGAAGTATTAAGGGATATTTCGGAAAGGGGAGAATCCTGCATTATTGATCGTTACCGACGACTTCTTCTGAGCGGTGAGGAAATTCAGGCAAAAGACGTGAGTGGTTGTTCCTGGACAGATATGGGAACGGTGGAAGACTATCTTGCCCTGCATGGCCAACTGTTAAAGGGAGAAATTCATTTATGGAGCGAGTTTGCAGCATCTTTTGACGGAACGAATCTCTGTCAGCAGCAAACCGCAGAACAAAAATTTGATGATTGGGTTTGTGTGGGGAATGTGCTCCTGCCAAAAGAGTTACACCTCACACGTTGTGTGGTATGGGATACGGCTCTATTGGGAAATGGTGAGGATTATGCCGATCGCTTACTGGTCTGAAGAGTGCTGTATCTACCACTGTACGTTAAGTTGAAGTCCATATCTGTATTCTTTGCCGCCGCTTTCCCCGTCGAGCTTTCCACGCTCAGCCAACGAGAAAATAGGAGTCAACTGTAACTCTGCATCTTTCGAAAAAAGTTTTTTGGTCCAACGTTTTAGAGGTGGTACAATATGACCAAAGGGATCGATGACAGCAAGTGACACCGTGCCAAGTAACTGGCTGCCCAAAACTTTATTGTCATTTATCTTGATCTGCCGCTCAAGAGGCAGCAGAAGTTCTCCAAGTAAACTTCCTAAAAGCGGGGTGAAAATCATATCCTGAATGGAGACCGGTTCTGCCCAGGCTTCGATACCGATTTCATAAAATGCTGAAATGGCAAAAGAAAACCAGAATGATTCCAATCTGGAATAACCGTAATGTCTGGCATACACATAATAGGTTGAACCAAAATAGGGATGACCAATATAGTTGATCCAGTCGTCATCGCTGTCCCATTCCCACCCGCTTACATTGTCTGGCCACTGATCCAGCCCGTGCTGAAAGTTGATATCATCTTTTTCCCAGTTGGAAACGTCTTCGGGCAGTAAGTAAAGAACACCCATGATCGCAAAGGCGGGGATCAGGAAATAAAGAGAGTCTTCAGCTAAGATGGAATAGCGACCAAATAATCCACCTTGTTCTGGAGGATCGAGCTGGTTGTAATAATCTGCCAGATTGGGTTCCCGTTCTTCTATAAGACCAGGAGAGATGTTGTCATTTGGTATAGTGGTTTCGTCAAAAATGAACAACGGATCTTCCGAGTGCCAGTCTTTTCCGGCAACATATAAAGGATTTAATTGCTGGTTTCCCCCTCCTTTGTCTTGCGCCGCAAGGGAAGCGCAGGGTACAATGAAGTTGAGAACAAGAAAAAGGGTTATAATTCGTTGAATAGTTTTGTGTGTTGTCATGATTTTTCTCTGAACAAGGTATCAATAACGTCTTGATAGTGCTGTTCAGTATTACATTTTTTTATTTTCTTCCACGTTTTTTTCTGCGGTGGAAAAAAAACACTCAGGTAATACCAGAGTTGTTTCATTCGACCAAGAAGATGAGCCTGCCCGGAGAGCAGTTCGCGGTAGCAGGAATAGAGATCTTTGTGAAAACATTCCAGCATGTGGAGTTTGTCTGTTGTCTGTCTTCCGACTATGGCTCCTGCCAGAAATGGGTCAGCGAGTACTCCCCTACCTATCATCCATTTGTTAACTTCAGGGAACTGCAGTTGAAGTTCTTTGAAGGTGTCTACCGTGTCGATATCACCGTTATAGACGATGGAGTGGTTGCTTACCTCTAAGCAGCGAGCAAAGTTTTTCCTATCAGAAGTTCCTTTGTACAACTGTTTGCCCAAACGTCCATGGATAATAATTTCAGTAAGTGGATAGTTATCAAGGGCTGGCAGAAGAGAGAGAAGTTCTTCAGGGTTTTCCAGTCCCAGCCGGGTTTTGATGGAAAGCCGCATGGGCAGTTTTGGCATCACCTTGTCGAGAAACTGTATGATTTCCTCGGGGTAGGGTAATAATCCCGAGCCACGTTTTTTCTTTGTTACCATGGGCGCCGGACAACCAAGATTCCAGTTAATCTCTTTATAACCAATGTCATGTAAACGCGTTGCCAGAAAAAGGAAATCATCTGCGTTGGTATGCAGGAGTTGGGGCGTTATGGGGAGGCTGGTATTGGCTTCCGGCAGGAGATCCTTGAGTTGTTTAGGCTGGTATTGTGAGCTGCGTTGTGGGTTTATAAAGGGTGCAAGTGCTTCATCGAATCCAGGGAAATAGTGATTAAACAGGCTGCGAAAGTGGCAGTCGGTGATGCCACGGATGGGGGCCAGAATGAGTATGGGGTGGGAAGTCATTTTATTTAGAGGCGGCAGCCAGTAGCCACTCTGTTAACTGTACCGGAGTGGGGTGAATACCGGCAATTTTAACCTGTCCGTTGATCATTAATGCAGGTGTCGCTAAGATTCCGTGTCTCCCTATTTCATCGGGATCGTGGATCATGTCGATATCTGCTGCCACGTTCGCTTTCATCATGGCATCGATAACAGCATCTCGCAGTCCGGTGCAGGTAATGCAGCCTGTACCAAATATGCGTATGATGAGATCTCTGTCTTCTTCCGTCTCCATTCCCAATAGCTTCTTGTACTCCCGTAGTAGTGCGCCCTTGTATTTGTCTGCCATTCCTGTAGGAATGTAATTCTTTCCCTTAACGGCATCAAACAGATACTGAGGGGCATCATCAAGGTTGATTTTGTCTGCCAGTGCCTTGTTGAGGGCAATATCCAGACCGATCAGGCCGATACTGGCCTTTCCGATTTTGAGCATGCGTTGGGTTGGAGTATCCATGAAATAGCGTTTTGTGGTTTTTGGGTTAGGTGGTAAAGTGTGGCAACGGGTTGCTACTATAATAGAGGAATCCTGAAAAAGAAAGAGTGAGAGAATGAAAATGATTCACAAAAATTTTGGATCTTTACGAGAGCATAAAGACGACTACCCGGACCTGCTGTTTGCGGCACTTGAACGTGTTGCAAATAGACTGGAGAGCGACATGTACCTGGTGGGAGGGACAGTGCGTGACTGGCTGCTACAGATTCTTCCGAATGATCTTGATTTTACAGTGGGTTGTGATGCTGTACGTTGTTGCCGTGCCCTGATTCATGAGCTTAATGGTGGTACATTTGTGCCACTTGGGGCCGCAGAAGAGGATGCGGGACGTGTGGTGTGGAAGGGTTTGACCATTGATTTTTCAAGATTTCGTGAAGGGACAAGCACCATTGAAGAAGATTTGCGTCTACGGGATTTCACCTTAAACAGCATGGGAATCAGTTTTGCGTCTTTTATGAATGGGGCAGAACCCCTTGAACTTATTGATCCACTGAAAGGGTTGGATGATCTTCAGAACGGGATTCTTCGTGCATGTCCCAACGCCTTTACAAGTGATCCTTTACGGATGCTTCGTGGCTATCGTCTGTGGGCGCGTTTTGGCTTTCACTGTGAGCCGGAGACCCTTGCAGCAATAGAAGAACATATTGCTCTGTTGTCACAGGTATCAACGGAACGTGTAAGTTATGAAATGGATTTGATCATGGCTTCCAGTAGAAGCCATGAGGTGATTGCAGCAATGGCTGAATCGACCCTGCTCTTTCAGGTAATTACTGAGCTTTCCGAAGGCGTGGGGTTAAGTCAGCCGGAATCCCATCATCTTGATGTGTTCGGTCACAGCCTGTCAGCCTTAGGAAACATGGAAAAAATTTTAGAGAATCCAGCTGACTACTATCCGGAGTGTGCAGAGTATCTGGTGGAATATCTGGAGCAGCCTTCCATCACGGAAATCCTTAAGTGGGGAGCGCTCCTCCATGATCTTGGAAAACCAGTAACTCGAAAAGTACGGGAAGATAAAGATGGCCGTATTACATTCTATAACCATGACGAAGTTGGCAGAAAACTTGTACAAAATTTGGGTCGTAGGCTACGCTGGTCAAATGAAAAGCGGGATCGAGTTGCAGCTCTCACAGGAATGCACATGCATCCCTTCCATCTTTGTAACGTGCGTCGCAAGCAGGGGCTCAGTAAAAAAGCCTGTCTTAAACTGGCCAAGCGGGCAGGGGGAGATCTGATAGGGCTGTTTTTGCTTTCCATGGCTGACAGCCTTGCCGGAAAAGGGGATACAAAACCTGATGCTATGGAAGAAGAGCTGAGTGAGCTGCTTTGCGAGGTTCTTGAAACATATACAAAAGATATACAGCCTGCGCTGTCCGGGCCTCGCCTGATAACGGGTAAAGATCTGATCGATATTTTTGCTCTGCAACCTGGACCATTTTTTTCAGAACTACTGGAAGAACTGCAAGTTGCTCAGGTTGAGGGGGATGTTAGTAGTCGTGAAGAAGCTTTGCAGTGGGTTGAAGTGAGGCTGGAAGAAGAAACTCTTGATGAATTGCCTTGATCCAATACCTTTCAGTCTTGTCAAAGAGCTCCAAATACGCTAAAACAGGAGGGCAAATTGCTAATGTTTTTTCCCCTCAATTATTTTGAATCGCCATGCGTACTGTAAAAGATTTTTATTATAAAAAGGCCAAGAAGGATAAGTATCCGGCGCGGTCAGTATATAAGCTTGAAGAGGCGTTGAATAAACACAAATTTATTCGTCGCGGTGATTCAGTGCTTGATCTCGGTTGCTGTCCGGGAAGCTGGTCGTTGTATGCGTCTGAAGTTGTGGGCGAGACGGGTATTGTTGTCGGCGTAGATTTGAAGGAAGTGACAGCGACGCCACGAACTGGCGGCTCAGAAATAATCTGGCTTCGACAGAATATTATGAAGCCTGAATTTCTTGAGGAGATACGGAAAATACGACCTTCCTTTAAAGTACTTATCTCAGATCTTGCACCGAGTACCACAGGAAATCGCTGGTCTGATCATCAGCAATCCATGCGACTGGTTCGTGAGACCCTTGGCCTTGCTGATAAATTGTTGAATCGCAATGGCCATTTTTACTGTAAGGCTTTTCAGGGAGAAGATTTCCCTGAATTTGTGAAGGAAGTAAAAGAGAAATTTACAAAGGTAAAAATAGTTAAACCCAAGAGTTCCAGAGTAGAAAGCCGTGAGGTCTTTGTACTGGGAATGGGGTTTAAAGGATAGATATGGCGTCGTAAAAAACATACATCTTCTTCGTCACTACAAATTTGCTGTCGTTACGACGTACTAAAGTACGCCTCGCTCCATCAAATCTGCACCCCCTTGAATATGAAGTTTTTTACTTAGCCATTTAAGGTTATGTTTTTACGTTTTTATAAAACAATAGAATTTAGAGGATATTACTATGTCAGGACATTCTAAATGGGCAAATATAAAGCATAAAAAAGGGGCGACCGATGCCAGACGGGGCAAGATTTTTACCCGTTTGATTAAAGAAATCACCGTTGCAGCACGAATGGGTGGGGGCGATCCCGATGGGAATCCTCGTCTACGTAGTGCCATAGCCGGTGCCAAGTCAGAAAATATGCCCAAGGATAACATTACCCGTGCCATCAAAAAAGGTACCGGTGAGCTTGAGGGCGAAGTATATGATGAAATCCTTTACGAAGGCTATGGCCCGGGTGGAATTGCCGTACTTGTCGAATGTATGACCGATAACCGTAACCGGACAGTCGCCGAAGTTCGGCATGCCTTTACTAAAAGCAACGGTAACCTTGGTGAATCTGGATGTGTTGCCTATATGTTTGATAAGAAAGGCATGATTTATGTAGATAAATCCACAACCACAGAAGAAGAGTTGATGGATCTGGCCATTGAAGCTGGTGGCGAAGACGTGGAAGAAGACGGTGATCAGTTTGCCGTGGTTACAGCACCTGAAGATTTTGATGCTGTACGTGAGAGTCTCGATACAGCAGGGGTCGTAATTGCGGAAGCGTCGCTTACCATGGTTCCGCAGACAGTCGTTGAGGTAACTGAAGAAAAACAAGCCAGGGCCCTGGTCAGACTTTTGCAAACCCTTGAAGAAAATGAAGATGTGCAAAACGTACATGCCAACTGTGATATTCCCGATTCCTTGATGGAAGAACTTGGCTAATACCAGAGTGCAGCGCATTATAGGTATTGATCCCGGCTCCCGGCTCACGGGATATGGCGTTATCGATTCCATTCCCGGAAAGGTCGCTTTTGTTGCCTGTGGTGTTATCAAAACTACGGTGAAATACCCATTGGCCAATCGTCTGAATGAGATCTTTGACGGCATCAACGAAGTGATTCAGTTGCACGATCCGGAAGTGGCTGCTGTTGAAGAAATATTTATGTCCAATAATGCGAATTCTGCCTTGAAGCTTGGCCAGGCAAGGGGAGCGGCTGTGGTCGCTGCCATGCAGAATGGTCTTGGCGTATATGATTACAGCGCCAAAAAAGTAAAACGGGCTGTGGTTGGTTATGGGCAGGCGGAAAAAGGGCAGGTGCAGCACATGATTCGAGTGTTGCTCGGTCTTTCAAAAGAACCTAGTGAAGATGCAGCTGATGCGTTGGCGGTGGCTATTTGTCACGCAAATCAGCAATTCTTTTAAAGGTAAACCGAAGAATGATTTAAACTTCTTCAGTTCAATATTCTCTCATCATAAAATATGATCGCCTCACTAACAGGAACCATACAATATATCAGCACTGACAGATGCGTTGTCGATGTGAATGGTGTGGGGTATGAAGTATTTCTTTCCGCAGTTGGACTTTCTAAGCTCCCAGAGACTGGAGCAAAGCTATTTCTGCATATCCATACCAGCGTTAGAGAAGATGCCATTGTCCTGTTTGGTTTTGCCGAGCTGGTTGAAAAGGATATGTTCCTCACTCTGAAAACCGTCTCTGGTATTGGGCCTAAACTGGCCCTGGCTGTGCTTTCCGGAATGCAGATGGATCTGCTCTGTCAGGCCATAGGCAGTGAAGATATAAAGATGCTCACCACAATTTCAGGTGTCGGTAAAAAAACTGCGGAGCGGATTTGTGTTGAATTAAAAGATAAAGTCGGAAGTATTCTGCCCATTACTGCAAAAGCTGCAAGCGTAGGCACAAGCACTCTGGAAGCATCTGTTGTGGCAGATGCCTTGTCGGCCCTGCTAAATCTTGGCTATTCTGATTCGGTTGCCCGTGAAGCTCTTGCTAAGGTGAAAGAGCGGGCGGGGGATGAAGTATTTGCTGCCATGCCAATCGAGCAGCTTATTAAAGAAGGACTTGGTGCCGTATCGTGAATTTTGAAGAAGAAATTCAGGCAAATGACAGGCTGGTTGCTCCGGAACCTATTATTAGCGAAACGGCTCCTGACCATGCTTTACGCCCCAAACGCCTGGATGACTACGTGGGACAGGAACATTTGCGGAAAAGTCTGAGGATTTTTATTCAGGCTGCTAGAAATCGTGGTGAGGCACTGGATCATGTTCTTTTCCACGGCTATCCTGGTCTTGGCAAGACAACTCTTTCCTATATTATTGCTAATGAAATGAACGCCGGTATCAAGGTGACTTCCGGGCCTGTCATTGAACGCCAGGGGGATTTAGCTGCAATACTCACCAGTTTGCAGGAAGGTGATGTCCTTTTTATTGATGAGATCCACCGTCTGAATCATGCGGTGGAAGAAATTTTATATCCAGCCATGGAAGATTTTCAGCTGGATCTGATAATTGGGCAAGGACCGGGTGCCCGGTCGGTGAAGATGGATCTTCCTCGTTTTACGCTGGTTGGTGCAACCACAAGAACCGGTTTGCTGACACCTCCTCTTCGTGATCGTTTTGGGGTTATTTTACGTCTGGAATTCTATAAACCGGAAGAGCTTGTACAAATTGTGCAACGTTCTGCTGCAATTCTAGGAATGCAGGTGGATGCGGAAGGGGCCCTTGAGTTGGGACGTAGATCCCGTGGTACTCCACGAATTGCCAACAGGCTTTTACGACGAGTGCGAGATTTTGCAGAAGTTGGTCAACATCCATGCGTGAATGCAAAAGTAGCGGATGAAGCATTGAACCTGCTTAATGTGGATCGCTTCGGTCTTGACGATATGGATCGAAGAATTATGCTTTCCATAATCGATAAATTTCAGGGTGGCCCCATCGGCCTTGAAACGCTGGCCACTGTGGTGTGTGAGGAAAAGAACACTTTGGAAGATGTGTATGAACCTTTTCTCATACAATCTGGCTTCTTAACAAGAACTCCACGAGGCAGGATGGCTACCGTGAATGCGTATGAACATTTTAAACGGCCACTTCCGGGAAGCAGAAAACAATACCCGGGTCTGTTTGATGATTTGAATACAGGAGACTAAGACCATGGCAAAACGAAAAACAGTGGCCGATATTATAAAGATGAAACAGGCTGGTGAAAAAATCACTATGCTCACCGCTTATGATGCTGCAATGGCGGCAATGCTGTATGACGCCGATGTTGATGTGTTGTTGGTCGGCGATTCGTTAGGGATGGTGGTGCTTGGGTATGACTCCACCGTGCCGGTAACCATGGACGAAATGATCCACCATGCATCTGCTGTTCGTCGTGGCTCTGCATCTGCCTTTGTCGTTGGAGATATGCCCTTTGGTTCCTATCAGTCGGGAGTGCGGGATGCCATTGTCAATGGAACACGATTTCTGAAGGAAGCGGGCTGTGACGCTGTAAAACTGGAAGGTGGACTTGAGGTGTGTGAAACGGTGGAAGCACTTATTCGTGCCGGTATCTCAGTGATTGGCCATATTGGTCTCACTCCCCAGACGGCAACCCAGCTTGGTGGCTATAAGGTGCAGGGGCGGGATGTCGAATCTGCTCGGAAAATAATAGAAGAGGCACGCGCCCTTGAAAAGGCCGGAGTGTTTGCTCTGGTTCTTGAGTGCATTCCGGATGAGCTTGGTAAAATCGTATCTGAAGAGATTGCAATTCCAACCATTGGTATTGGCGCAGGAGTGCATTGTGACGGACAGGTTCTTGTTACCCATGACCTGTTGGGTATGTTTGATAAGTTTATTCCAAGTTTTGTCAAAACCTACTGTACGCTGGCGCCAAGTATTAAAGACGCGGTGCTGGAATATAACAGTGAGGTGCGGAATGGCAGCTATCCCGATAAAGAGCATAGTTTCAGAGGGGAATCAAACCTGAGAGAATTGCTCGGTCTTTAGAGTTTACAGCTTTTTTGGGGAAAGTATCCAAGAATCCTGAAGTGGACAAGTAAAAGTGGACATTTTTTTAAATTGCATTGGAGCCATGTAATCCACGACACTTCTCTTGGCTTGGTCACGGGTTGCATACTTTATCCAGAATACCAAACCCAGTACGGGGCAGATTGGGCTGGCGTTCATAGGTATTATAACTGAGTATCCCCGCAATCACCTTTTTTGCTCATGCTTGATCGTATTCCGTGACGTTTAACAAGCTTAAGTTCTGCTTGTAATTGCCGAAATCAACTTCCTATATTCTCTTGATCGCTCTTTTGTAGACGAAATTCTTTTCTCTTTTTCCGATCGCAACAACTACGACAATCAGCTCTTTATCTCTCACCTGATAAACTAACCTGAAACCAATTTGTCGCAGTTTTATTTTATAACAATTTTTCATCCCGCTAAGTCGAGTCGATTCGTTGTGTGGTTTTTTTAATCGCTCGGCCAGCCGTTTTTTGAAAATCAATCGAACGGAAGAATCCAGTTTATCCCATTCTTTCTTCGCAACTGTTTTAAATAGAAGTCTATAGCTCATCGAGTGAAACCTCGATCTCCGGCGCGTCCAAACGGTTTCTGACTATTTCGGCCAGTTCGATATCTTCGAGTTTATCCATTAGCAATTCGTAGGCTTCTGCTGGAACAGCATAAAAAACTGGCTGATTACGATTAAGTATTGCAACAGGAGCGCCATCCCCCTGTTCAACAACTGCCATTGGGTTCTTTTTAAGTTCAGAAATTCCTGCGCTTACGTCTGCCAAGATTGAATGTGTTATGGTCATGCTCTAACCTTTTTTAATTTTAAGAAACCTTTTAACTGGTCTTATGTTAACCTGATAAAATATTAATTGCAAGATTAAGAGACCACATGATAGGTCTTTTAAAAGCTGTCGTGGGGGGCGAACCGAAAGCGCCGATTTAAACCGTTAAAGGATCATGATACGGCGATTCGGGACGCGATTCGGGGCCAGACCAAGCCAACCCATTGTAATGGTATGGAATGTCAATATGGTATAGGCTATATGAATGCTTAAAGTGACCTTTTTATAGTCAAAAATAACCTTTTAAGAAAACAATTCTCCAACCATGCCACGAGCAAACAGACATCATATCCCCGGTTGTATTTGGCATATCGCTCACCGATGTCACAAACAGGAGTTTTTACTAAAATTTGAGAGAGATATAAAGTGCTGGCTTTACTGGGGATTCGAAGCAAAAAAATGATATGGACTTTTCGTCCTAAATTACATAGTTACATCAAATCACATCCACTTACTTATCGTTGAAATTGGAGAGCAAACGATTCCCCAAAGTCTCCAGCTGATTGCAGGAAGAACAGCTCAGGAGTTCAATGCTCGAAAAAACAGGAAAGGTTCATTTTGGGAAGACAGATACCATGCCACTGCCATAGATACAGACAGCCATCTGGCAAAATGCATGGTCTATATTGATCTCAATATGGTTAGGGCAGGAGTGGTATCTCATCCATCTGAATACAGAGGTAGTGGTTATAATGAGATTCAAAATCCACCAAAGTGTTATTCCATTATCAATAAGAAGATTTTGCTGGAATATTTTTCAATTCAAAATGAAAATAATTTTCGTGAAGAGCATGATAACTGGACAACAGCTGAGCTGCAGAATGATACACTGATCAGAAATCAAGATTTGAGTGAGTCAATTGCTGTCGGCAGGAAATCGTTCATAGCAAGTATTCAACAGCAACTTGCAAGTAGAGCACAGAAGCGATCCATAGTTTCAGTTAATGGTGTTACAGTTTGGGAAGAGCCTCAAATTCGTTACAGTACTGTTTTGGGTGCGGAAAAGGACGTCTTAAGGCCAGAAAGCACCTGTTCGTGGAGGTGACATGGGACTTTTGAATAGTTATTTAAGAAGGAGAGTAACGGGGGAAATATATGAAGCGAATTGCCAAAGGATACCTTGCACTTTTATTGTTGATCTTTTTCAGTATAGCCACATGGTCCAATTGTTTTGCTATGCCTAAGCTAAACCTGAATTCCGCACCTGTCGCTCCAGATTATGGACTCCCTGAAGGTTGGCTCGCAAAGCCAACTGTGCCTACTGCCTCAGTGGACGTTTTTTTCGTCTACCCCACTGTTCTATTCAATGATATAGACTGGATCATGGACCCAAAAGACCCTGACATGCGTGCCGCCGCCAAGACCACTATAGACACTCAGGCCATTGTGTTTGAGGGAAAGGCCAATATCTATGCCCCTATGTACCGTCAAATGAACATCGCTGGGCTTGGGCTCAGTGAAGCTGATGCTGCCCCCATGCAGAAGATGGCCCACGACGATGTCTGGCGTGCTCTAAGTTATTATCTTAAATACGAAAATAAGGGCCGTCCATTTTTCCTGGCAGGTCACAGTCAGGGTTCCATGATCCTTACGGATATTATGTTAGAGTATTGGGGCTCTACAGGCGCTGAGGATCGATTAATAGCAGCCCTGCTTCTCGGGTGGTCATTAACCCCTGATGATCTGGCAGCTCACCCTGCAATGCAGATGTGTGACAGTTCAGACCGAACCGGATGCGTAATCTCCTACAACACTATGGCAGAAGGTAGGCAGTCCGTAGCTCCGACCCTAAAAGCAGGTGCATTGGTGGTAAACCCCCTTTCCTGGACGATGGAAGGAGTCTTTGTGGCTGCTGATAAAAACTTGGGGTCGGTTTTCTTCGACGACAAGAATACACCGATATCCTATCCACATTTCACGTCGGCTCAAATCGTGGACAGCGGCCTGATCGTCCAGCCTGGAAATGTTGACCTTGTAACCGTTGAAGGCGGTCATTTCCCGGAAGGGATATACCATGCTTTTGATTATTCCCTCTTCTTCGAGAACCTTAAAGCAAACATTGCCGAACGTATAGAAGCCTTCAACCGTTAAGCGTGCGTGTCATTGAAAGATTCATATGGGGCTGTTCATGCCAACCTTTTGGAATTACACAGGTATGGTGTTGGTGTCGGCTGTGTGAGTGCTTGGAGTGGGCTTTTTGTAGACAAACTATCAGCTTGTCTCAAGAAAGACGAGATAACCTCTTCCTTGCCCAAAGTGCTCTCGCTGTTGAATTTTTTTTCGGCGATATAGATCCAGTTCAAAAACCGAATCAGATAAGCTTGCCTGATGGATTGGCAATGATACTGATCTGAGACTTTGTAAGTCGTGATTTTTTAGCGGTGATGTTTGTGTATGGTCCAACCACATAAAAAAGTACAAGTTGTAAGTTAGCTGAAGACCCTCTGCTGTCTCAATGTTTCCGCTAAGATTTGTTTCGATGGTACCTTCCCGTTGGTTGACTTCTACTTCGAGCACGTTTTCTTTGCGTGATTTTCCCATATTAACGCTAGTTTTAGTGTCATATAAAAAATTCTTGGAACTTCCTTCCACCAGGATCTCTTCTTTATCGTCGGGCAGTATCATCGCCAGCAATCCTTCAACAAGGATGGGTGGCAGGGTTGCGTGGTGTCCTGCATGCGGAAAAATCGCTCTGCTCTTCACAGTTACTAACTCCATATTGTTTTCTCCTCATATTTGGATTGTCAAAAGATAATACAATGGATCATGCGGAAACTGCTTGGCACTATGCGACAAAATTTTGTCAGTTTGCGACATGGGTCATCTTCACCACTTTGCACCACCAATTTTTTGTAGAAAAATTTGGATATAATTCATGTTCAAGTAAGGCTGTTTAATTTCAAGCTGTTTGGGCATTATTGAATCAGTTTTGCTCTAGTCCGTTAGGG
The DNA here is from genome assembly GCA_022712895.1 of Desulfocapsa sp. GTDB lineage: Bacteria > Desulfobacterota > Desulfobulbia > Desulfobulbales > Desulfocapsaceae > Desulfocapsa. The sequence goes on along the minus strand of JAFLJS010000051.1, from coordinate 7,578 downwards.
CGTCAAATAAGGCGTTCTTGCACTACTGGTGGTAGTCCTCGCAGGGTCTGTGTGGCGTATAGTGTGGTTTTTCTGTTTTGCTTTTTTTACTCTAACTTCCTATTGTTTCAAGGAAAATCCTTGACAATGGATTTGGTTTTGATGTAGAAAATAGACTAAGTGGAGTAAAGTGGATACAAAGTGGAAGAGGAGTGGCGCTTGATGGGTGAACCAAATACCATAAAAAGCAGATTTCGAAGTAAGTCTGAGCATAGTCTGGATACCAAGGGGCGCTTGAATTTGCCAAGTCGCTTCCGTGAGGTGTTGAGTCATTATGGTTCAAACAAGCTGATCCTTGCTCCTTGGAAAGGACATCTCCGTATCTATCCCCTCTCGGAATGGGAAATCATGGAAGACAGGCTCATGGATCAGGTGAAAGAACAGCCGGATTTGAGAGGTTTTATTCGCATGGTGCTTTCCGGAGCCACAGATTGCAAAACCGATAAACAGGGACGCCTCCTGCTTCCCGTTTCCCTTCGTACTGAGATCAAAATGGGGAAAGACGTCATACTTACCGGAATGCGTGACTGGATTGAAATCTGGGATGTTGACGCCTGGAATCGTGAAATGCAGAGCACCCGTGAGACCTTTGATTCGCTTGATGAAGGGTTGGCTAAACTGGGTATTCTTTGATGAAGGAAATATCTGAGGCTGCAAAGATTCATCGTTCGGTTTTGCTTGATGAGTGCATTGAATTCTTAAATCCCCTGACTGACAAGGTTTACATGGATGGAACCATGGGCCTTGGCGGACACAGTGAGGGAATTTTACAGGCGAGTGTGCCTGATGGCCGAGTGATTGCTTTTGACTGGGATGGCGCGGCCATTGAAAAGAGCAGAGAGCGGCTGGCAGTCTTTGGTGATCGTCTGACAATAGTCAGGCGAAACTTTTCTGAAATAAAAGAAGGTCTGGCAGAGTGTGGGATTGATAGAGTTGATGGAATTCTTATAGACATAGGCCTTTCATCCCTGCAACTTGATATTGGCGGTAGAGGATTCAGTTTTCAGCAGGATGAGCCGCTGGATATGCGAATGGATATACGGCAGCAAATCACCGCAGCATCGATTTTGGCAACTTGTAAAGAGCAGGAACTGGCGGATATTTTTTACTATTACGGTGAAGAGAAACAGGCCAGAAGAATTGCCTCTTTTGTGGTTAAGGAACGAAAGCAACAACCTATTGAGACATCAAAGCAGTTGGTCGATTTGATCTCAAAGGCTGTTCCCAGGCGTTTTCATCCCAAAAGGAAACATGTTGCGACCCTGGTCTTTCAGGCTCTCAGGATCGCAGTCAATACGGAACTTGAGAACCTTTCGAAAATTTTAGACGAAGCTGCTAACCATTTAACATCAGGGAGCAGATTTTGTGTTATCTCATTTCACTCTCTCGAAGATAGAATGGTAAAAAGAAAGTTTCGTGAAAATGATAAATTCAAGGTGCTTACCAAAAAACCAGTAATGGCCTCAAGGGAAGAAGTAGAAACAAATCCACGATCAAGAAGTGCCCGTCTGCGGGTTGCTGAAAAAGTGTAAGGCAAAGAGGTGTAACATGATTATCAATCCATCAGCTCACACTGTAATTCCACGTAGAAAAGCTTTCAAGTCTCGCAGTAGATACAGAAGGCAACAGGCTATAAATTTACCCGGCGGCAAACAACTGTATTTTGCGGTGGGCAAGGTGCTCTGTGGAGTGACTGCATTTCTGCTGCTGGGGTCACTTTGGTTGGGCAGCAGTATTCTACAGATTGATACACAGATCAGTAAAGTTGAAATGCAGCGGGATCAGCTGGAAAATTCGAATATCTTGATGCGTGGCAAAAAGGCAGACATGTTTTCTCCAGAGACTGTTGGAGCCATGGCGGGTGATCAGTTTGCCATCCACCTTCCAGGGTTAGGACAGTATAAATTTCTCAAATAAGGGCACCCATAAATTTTGTCACTTAATTTCAGTATCAGTACAAGTGGAGTATCTGACAGTATGAGGTGTGTGTAACCTGTAGAGCTTGTTCGTATGGCCAGAAAATCACGTCTTAAAACAAGCGCTTCACAAAGACGATGGCCGTTGTTTGTTTTTTTCTTTCTGCTATTGGCAGGTGTCGGTGCGGGAGTATGGGCTAACTATCAGCAACAGTTGACGAATCTTGTTGAAGTATGGCAGGAAACATTTGATGTTCAGGAAAAGGTGGCTACGGATGAATTGCGTGGCACTATTTTTGACAGGAATTTTAAAGAGCTTGCTCAAACTCTGGAGCGGGTTTCACTCTATGTGCGGCCAAGGGAAGTTACAAACCTTCTCAAAACTGCTGAGCAACTCTCAGAAATACTCGGCATGCCGGATTCTGAGATTTTGGAGTCTCTGCAACGCGATTCTCATCTTGTCTGGTTACGCCGTGATATTGCACAAGTAGATGAAGAATTGGTGGCAAACCTTAATCTTCCAGGAATTTATTTCCACAGAGAGTTTGCCAGAAGTTACCCTGAGCAGGAAAAAGCATCACATCTGATTGGATATTCTGAGAATGATCGTGGGCTTGCCGGGGTTGAGCACTATTATAACCGTTTACTCAATCACGGTTCCATCAGGCAGGTGGATCTGCCAGACATCGATCTTGAGGGGCTTGAACAGACATTGCCATACGGCCATGATCTGGTTCTGACCCTTGATATGAAAATCCAGACCATACTTGAAAATTATGTGGCGAGTCTTGGTCAGCAGATGGGGGAGGGGCAAATTGCTTCTCTGCTACTCAATGCAGTTGATGGCAGGATTATCGCGGGAGCCAACTATCCCAGCTATAACCTGAACAGTGTCTGGCAGCATGACCATGATGTTCTTGGATCATTGCTTTTTACGCCAGTGGTTATCCCGGAAAAAATCAGGAAGTTTTTTCGCGTTGCCTCTCAACTGCAGGGCGGTTGGGAACAGGGAACCCAGATTTATCCCTGGAGTATTGTTGCCGGGAAAATGGATTTTTCCAGACAGATCAGGTTGTGGGACAGGTTGCAGTTGTCCACTGAGCAGCAGGTGGATTTTTCAGGTGGCAAGAGGAAGCAGATGTCCATTCCACAATTTGTGAATTGCTCGGCTGAAGAAGATTGTGGGACAGTTCCAAAAACAGCAACCCCTTTGAAGACTTTACTGGGAATGACGCATCTGTTGAATGGTGGCAGGAAAGTGCAACCTCATATTCTGGACAGGATTCTGGAACGAAACAGCCAGAAAGAATATTTCTACAATGGCTTTTTAGGAGAGAGTGGAGGGCGAAAGGTACTGCCTTCTCTAGTTTCAGAAGAACTTCGGACGTTTCTACAGAAAGATGGAAGAAAAGCAGTGCTTGGAACAGGAATTCTAAATGGTGAAACCGTCTCCTTGATTCCTGATTATTCCGGTGGCCAATATGTGCGAGACCGGATGTCCATGGTGGTCATTTCTGGAGTAAAACCTGAGCTTATGCTGCTGATTGTGTCCCGGCAGAATAAACCGGGCCCGGATGTACAGCAAGTGCAGGGTGCGGATTTTTTAACAAAAGAAATTGATTCCATCTTGCCTTCCATGGTCGCATTGCAGCAGGTGCACCAGAATATTGCGGATATGATGGAGTTTCCGGAATTTCAGGAAAAGAATTTTAATAAAAAGCAGAGCAAGGGGCAGAACAGTTCCCAAACCCTGGCCAATATCCTTGATAAACATACTCTGCTGATGCCGGATGTGACAGGTTTCAGTCTTCGTAAAGGGCTGAGACTTCTGCAACGTACAGAAATAACAGTGCAGGCAAATGGCACAGGGCGAATCAGCAGTCAAATACCAGCTCCCGGAGAAGAGCTGAAAAAAGGTACCATCGTTCAACTGGAGCTGGTGCCTGATGTATATCCTGAGAATGGAATACAGCAAGAGTCACAGCAGAAATGATACAACAGTCAGCAGCAGTCAAGCAAACACAACAGGACAGTAATATGTCTCAACAACCTTCCGGAATGCCACAGGGCAATTGGTCCTGTACCAGCCCCGGAACTGTTGTGTCTTCTTCGGCTCCCCCCTTGATTTCCTTACTTCACTCCATAGAATTTTCCTGTTTGTGCGGAGATCCTACCACTTGTTTTCCAGAGATTGTCAGTGTCGATTCCAGAAATTGTAATGAAAATGCGTTTTTTATCGCCCTACGCGGGGAAGATCGTGATGGTCACGATTATGTGAATCATGTTTTGAAAAATGGCTGCGCTGCCATTCTTGTTGAGAAGGGGCGGTTGTCGCAGGAGATAATTCGAGACTGCACAGCCTGCATCATAGAAGTTGAGGACAGTCGGATTGCCTATAGTTTGCTGGCAGAGACGCTGTTTGCTAGTCCTGCTCATGCTATGACCATGATGGGCATCACCGGAACCAACGGTAAAACGAGTATCAGTTACCTGCTGGAATGGGTGCTCCAGGATGCTGGAAAGCAGATTGGAGTGATTGGTACCATAAATTATCGATATATGGATAGAAATGGTGAGTTACAAGTGTTCCCATCTCCTTTTACCACCCCGGAACCACTCCTTCTGCAAGGGGTTCTACGTGAGATGGCCGATGCTGGTGTTGGTTGCGTGATCATGGAGGTCTCGTCCCACGGTCTTGCACAAAACAGAATAGGTAACTTGTTGTTTGATGTGGCAGCTTTTACCAATTTATCACGTGATCATCTTGATTATCATATGGATATGGAATCCTATTTTGATGCAAAATGTTTACTCTTTAGCAAACATCTCAAAGAAAATGGTCAAGCTGTTATTACTTTTTCAGATATGGATAGTCAGTGGAGCAAGGCTTTACAGGCAATCTGTACCGATTGTGGTTTGCGGATCGTAACTTGCGGCACAGTGGATAATGATATTTTTCCAAAGTCGATCCGGGGAAGTCTGCAGCACACTGAAATAGTTTTGCAAACGGATATCGGAACGTCTGCGTTCACGTCACCTCTGGTTGGAGACTTTAATGTACAAAATCTGCAAACTGCTTTTGCCATGGCTCGTTGTGCAGGTGTCTCACCAGTAGAAATCGGTAAATCCCTAGCAACAGCAGCTGGTGCGCCAGGAAGAATGCAGCGAGTGGAGATGGTTCCTGGAGAAGAAGGTTTTCGCCCCTCTGTTTTTATCGATTATGCCCATACTCCCGACGCACTTTTACAGGTGTTGAAAACACTCAAAGCGTTACCCCATAACAAATTGTTTTGTGTTTTTGGTTGTGGGGGCGATAGAGATACAGGAAAACGTGCCCTCATGGGTGAAATCTGTGGCAATTTTGCTGATGTGGCAATTATCACAGATGACAACCCTCGCAGTGAAGATCCAGCAACTATTCGCTTGATGGTTGCGGCTGGCATAAAAAAAACAGATCTTCCAGAACGGGATATGCCCTGGATACGCTTCATAAAAGAACACGAAACTGGCTTCGTACTTGTCCCAGAACGAAGTGCAGCCATAGCTACTGCAATTGGAGGAGCTGGTGTCGGTGATATTGTGCTTATTGCAGGCAAGGGTCATGAAGATTATCAGATCACTGAGAGTGGAAAACGATTTTTCGATGACAGACTTGAAGCCAAAAAAGCACTGAGTGGATGGCAGTTGGAGTCACTACTGTTGGCAACAGGTGGAAAGTTGCTGAGTCGTGAAAACACCGATAGTTTTTTAGGCAATGTCTCCACCGATTCAAGAACGGTACACAGGAACGATATATTTGTTGCCCTGCAGGGGGAGCGCTTTGATGCCCATGATTATGTGGTTGATGTGGTAAAAGCAGGTGCTGCTTGTCTTGTTATGCATCACCAGCCGGAACAACCCCTTTCTGTTCCGGTTCTCCTCGTTGAAGACACTGAAAAGGCACTGGGAGATATTGCGGCCTACAGACGAAAATGTATGCAAGCACTGAGTAGCCCAGTGCTTGTTGGTATCACCGGCAGCAGTGGAAAGACTACCCTCAAAGAGATGTGTTTTTCAATTTTCAAACAACAGTGGCCGGACAGTGACAAGACTGCCAGGAATAGGGTCTTGAAAACAGAAGGGAATTTCAATAACTCCATCGGCTTACCACTTTCCCTGTTACCCATTACGCCCGCACATGAGGCCGTACTGCTGGAAATGGGAATGAACAGTCCCGGTGAAATTAAGAGGCTGACTGAAATAGCTGATCCTGATATCGCCTGTATCTTGAATGTACATGGCGCCCATTTGCAAGGACTGGGAACCATAGAAGGAGTAGCTAAAGCCAAGGGTGAACTGTTCAGAAATTGTGGGCCAGAGACAGTCCTGGTAGTCAATAATGATGATGCAAGAGTTGCTGCATTGGCAGCAAACTGTGTACAGAACAAGGTCATTTTTGGATGTGGTGGCAACGATGCTTCATTATTGGATGTGTATTCTTCGGACGTTGATCTGAGTCAAAGAGAAGAGATTCGTTTTCGTCTGCACATCGGAACGGAACAGGCACAAATTACACTTGCTGTCCCTGGAAATCATAATGTCAGCAATGCACTGGCTGCTGCTGGAATTGCCCATGCCGCAGGTGTTGGTATGGTGCAGATTGCAGAGGGACTTGCTGCTTTCAAGCCGGCTGATGGCAGGATGCAGATTGTTGATGGCCCGGCGGGAAGCAGGATTATAAACGACTGCTATAACGCAAACCCCGAATCAATGCGGGCTGGTCTTGAGACTCTGGCAGGTTTTGAGGGCGCAGCCCGTGTCGCTGTTTTAGGAGATATGCTGGAACTTGGTAATGATGCTGATAGACTTCACACAGAAGTCGGTCGCTGTGCGGGAGAGCTCGGTATCGAATTCCTGGCGATCCTGGGTGACTACAAAAGCCAGGTACAGGCCGGGGTAGAGAAAAGCGAAGGTAAACGAACAACGCTCAGATTATTTAACGATCAGACTAGCTGTTATGACTGGTTACAGACTCTGGTCGGTGATGGCACGATACAGGCGGGATCTTATATTCTTGTTAAAGGATCTCGGGGAATGCATTTAGAAAATCTGGTAAAACAGTTGCAAGGGGAGCTCGCCTAAAACAATGCTGTATTATTTATTATATCCACTCCATGAAAGTATTGGTGTCTTTAATGTTTTTCGTTATATCACTGTGCGTTCAATTGGAGGAGCTGTCACCGCTTTTCTGATTATGCTTCTTCTCGGGCCCTGGTTTATCCGACGATTAAAACAACACCAGATTGGTCAGGTGGTGCGTGAAGACGGACCTGAATCTCACCTTGCCAAACAAGGTGTGCCCACCATGGGTGGCGTATTGATTCTGGCGGCCATTACCATCTCTTCGCTGCTCTGGACAAGACTCGACAATCCCCTTGTCTGGCTCTTACTCTTTGTAACACTGTTTTTTGGTTTAATTGGGGGCATTGATGATATCCGTAAAATAAAAAAGAAATCAAGTGATGGACTGAGTGCTAAATGGAAACTGTTATTGCAGGTTTTTGGTGCTTCGGTGGTTGGTCTTTTTGTGTGGCTGCATCCGGGGTATGATGGTTTGTTGAGTGTTCCGTTCCTAAAAAATATT